>JBBSLG010000014.1:0-125721 GCA_038255435.1 Lysobacterales bacterium | reverse complement strand
GCAGACACCTTCCCTGGTGCAGTACATCCGGCCCGCGCGTCCGGCAATTGCTCCTGCATTGCTCTACCTCGGGCATCCATGCCCTCGCGGCGCGGGCGTTCCGCTCGGCTGACGATGCCTGGGGGCCTTCGTTTGAGAGTGCGGCAGACGCCTTCCATGGCGCACTACATCCGGCCCGCGCGTCAGCGCGGGCGCAAGTCACGGCTCGACATGCGCTTCAACGCATGTCGAGAGCGCCGTTACTTGCCCACCCACCCCCCAATGCTTTGAAGGCGGCGATCAGGGCGGTGGCGCTCTGGGTGTGGGCTTGGGCGAGTTGGTCTTCGGCTTGCAGTTGCTGGGCTTCGACATCGAGTACGGTGTTGAAATCAGCGATGCCGCCATCGAAGCGCAGCCGAGCCAATCGCGCGGCGTCGGCGCTGGCCTTGGCGGCGAGGGCGAGGTGTTCGCGGGTGGCCGCGCTATTGCGGTACTCGGCCAGTGCACCATCGGCATCCTCCAGCGCCAGCAGCACGCTTTTTTCGTACTCGGCGAGTGCGCCTTCGGTACGCGCGCGCTGTGCCTTGACGGTCGCCAATACACGGCCGAGATCGAACGCCGACCAGGTGATCGAGGGCGAGAAGCGCCAGGTCTGGGTCGCGCTGTCGCCGAGATCGCTGAATGATTCGGAGGCAAATCCTGCGCTGCCGCTGAAAAAGATGCGCGGAAACAACTCGGCCATGCGATAGCCGATCAACTCGGTCTGCATGGCGAGGTTGTGCTCGGCGGCGATGATGTCGGGACGGCGTCGCAGCAGATCGGCCGGGTCGCCCGAGGGCTGGATATCCGGTAGCGCCCTCAGCGCCTCATCGCGATCCGGAATAGCCGGTGCCGATTGCGGATTGTGTCCGGTCAGCACCGCGATCCGGTAGCGGGTTCGGCTCAGCGCAGTTTCCAGCCGTGGAATATTGGCGCGATTGATCTCCAGCTGGGCCTCGGCGCGGGAACGATCGAGTTCGGTGCCACGTCCAGCCTCGAGCCGGGCATCGGTGATTTTCAGCGATTCGGCCTGGTTGGCGACATTGCGCCTGGCGACATCCAGTCGAGCCTGCAGACCGCGGTATTCGAAGTATTGACGCGCGACTTCGGCGGTCACCGCGACCTGGGTGCCCCAGTAGTCCGCTTCGACACCAGCCAGCAACGCATTCTGCGAGCGCACGCCACGGGTGCCGCGACCGAATACGCTGCCTTCCCAGCTCGCATCGAAACCGGCTTCGTAATAATCACTGTTCAATTGCTCGCCCGGTGCACCCGGCGCTTCGGCGACAGAAATCGAAGAGCGTTCGCGGCCGAGTTTGGAAGTCACGATCGGCCACAGCTCAAACAGCGACGCCCGCCGCGATGCCCGCGTTTCGGCAAGGCGCGCCTTGGCGATGCGCAGATCATGGTTGGCAGCAATCGTTTCCGCGACCAGGGAGTTCAACGTTTCGTCGTTGAACACGGTCCAGTAGCTGGCGAGCAGTTCGCCCTGGCTGACGCCTTCGACTGCGGCGTTCTCGAATGCCGCGGGAAGTTCCGAGCTCGGCCGTACATAGTCCGGGCCCAGCAGGCAGCCGGACAGGCCCGCGCCGAGCAGAGCCAAGGCGATACCGCGCGCGAGTGTCTGCGGCTTAAGCATGCTCCACCTCCAGTGCAGCGCGGTCTTCACGACGTTTGACGAGGGTGCGAATCGCAACATAGAAGACCGGTGTCAGCACCAGTCCGAACAGGGTGACGCCGAGCATGCCGCTGAATACGGTGATGCCCATGACGCGACGAATCTCGGCGCCGGGGCCGCTCGCGATCATCAATGGCACCACGCCCATGATGAAGGCGAAGCTGGTCATCAGGATCGGACGCAGACGCAGGCGGCAGGCCTCGAGCGCGGCGTCGACGACACTGCGTCCCTGGTGTTCCAGTTCGCGGGCGAACTCGACGATCAGGATCGCGTTCTTGCAGGCCAGACCCATCAGCAAGACCAGACCGACCTGGACAAAGATATTGTTGTCGAGGAATTCGGGCGGGGTGCCGGCGCCTTTGAGCCACACACTGAAAAATTCCCAAGTATTGACCAGCCAGATCCCGCCAATCGCTGACAGCATGCACATCGGCACGATCAGGATCACCGCCAGTGGCAGCGACCAGCTCTCGTAGAGCGCCGACAAGGCGAGGAACACCAGCAGCACGCAGAGCGGGAACACAATCAGCGAAGTGTCGCCCTGATTGACCTGCTGATAACTGAGGTCAGTCCATTCGAAGGCCATGCCGCGTGGCAGGGATTGCTCCATGATGCGGGTGACCGCATCGATTGCTTCGCTCGACGACATCAATGCGGCATTGGTTTCACCGGTGAGGTCAGCGGCCGGGTAGCCGTTGTAGCGGATCACCGGATCGGGCCCGAAACTCTGCTGCAGACTGACCACGGTGGTGATCGGCACCATCTGACCCGCCGCGTTGCGCACGCGCAATTGCGCGATGTCTTCGGGTTGATCGCGGTAGGGCGCATCGGCCTGTGCGATGACCTGATAGGTACGGCCAAATTTATTGAAGTCATTGACGTACTGCGAGCCGAGATAGACCTGCAGGGTTTCATAGACACTGCTCAGCGTCAGGCCCTGATCCTGGATCTTGGTGCGGTCGACGATGGCGTCGAACTGGGGCACATTGACCTGGAAGCTCGAAAAGGCGAGGGCAAATCCCGGTGTCTGCATCAGCTGGCCCTGAAGTGCGCCAACTGTGTTGTGCAGCTCGCCATAGCCTGCGCCAGCACGGTCCTGGATCATCAGCGAGTAGCCATTGCCATTGCCAAGGCCGAGCACAGGTGGCGGTTCGAAGGCCATCGCCAGGCCTTCCTGGATGGTGCTGAGCTTGCCGTTCAAGTCGCGCACGAT
Organism: Lysobacterales bacterium; assembly: GCA_038255435.1. Classification (GTDB taxonomy): domain Bacteria; phylum Pseudomonadota; class Gammaproteobacteria; order Xanthomonadales; family Ahniellaceae; genus 0-14-3-00-62-12. The sequence goes on along the minus strand of JBBSLG010000014.1, from coordinate 122,812 downwards.
CTCGCTCGCCTTGCGCTCGCGATCATCGAATGGATCGAGTCCAAAGAAGATCACGCCCTGGTTCGGCGTATTGGTGAACTGCAGACCGTTGAGGCCGGGAAACGCTACCGCGCTTTCGATGCCCTCGGTTGCCAGGGCCATATCACTCATCTTGCGGATCACCGCGTCGGTACGATCCAGCGAGGCACCGGCCGGCAATTGCACGATGCCGAAAAGATACTGCTTGTCCTGTACCGGAATGAAGCCACTGGAGACCAGGCGGAACGCAACGAAGGTCAGCCCAATCAACAGGGCATAGACGAAGAACACCCAGGCACGGTGTTGCACCAGGCCGCCGACCATGCCGGAATAGCGTTCGCTGGAGCGTTTGAAGAAGCGGTTGAACGGTCGGAAAGCCCAACCGAACGCAAAGTCGATCCCGCGCTGGACCTTGTCTTTTTTTCCATGGGGCTTGAGCAGCACCGCAGCCAGCGCCGGCGACAGGGTCAGCGAATTGATCGCCGAGATCACCGTTGAGATCGCGATGGTGACCGCGAACTGGCGATAGAACTGGCCAGTGACGCCGGACAGGAAGGCGATCGGAATGAATACCGCACACAGCACGATCGCGATCGCGATGATCGGTCCACTGACTTCGCGCATGGCCTGATGCGCAGCGGCGAGTGGCGTCAATCCGTTCTCGATATTGCGCTCGACATTCTCGACCACAACAATGGCGTCATCGACCACGATGCCGATCGCCAGCACCATGCCAAACAGCGTGAGTACATTGATCGAGAAGCCGAGCGCGAGCAGCACCGCAAAGGTACCAATGATCGATACCGGCACCGCGAGCAGTGGAATGATTGAGGCGCGCCAGGTCTGCAGGAACAGGATCACCACCAGCACCACGAAGAGGATGGCTTCCAGCAGGGTATAGATCACTTCCTTGATCGAGTCGCGGACGAACACGGTCGGGTCGTAGACGACGTCGTACTTGACGCCCTCCGGGAACGCACGGCTCAGTCGTTTCATCCGCGCGCGCACGGCGTCCGACAGTGCGATCGAATTCGAGCCCGGCGCCTGGAAGATTGCGATCGCCGCGGCCTGCTTGTTATTGAGCAGGGAGCGCAGGGTGTAATCGGCGGCGCCGAGTTCGATCCGCGCAACATCCTTCAGGCGAGTGGTCTCGCCGAGCGCACCGGTCTTGATGATGATCTCGCCGAATTCGGCCTCGTCGCTGAGTCGGCCGATGGCATTGATCGGTGTGGTGAAGTCGGTGGCGGCGCTGGGCGATGCGCCCAGCTGACCAGCCGATACCTGGACGTTCTGTTCGCGAATGGCGTTGACGACTTCGCCAGCATTCAGACCACGCGCTGCGACTTTCTCTGGGTCGAGCCAGATCCGCATCGCATAGTCGCCACCACCAAACGCCAGCGCCTGGCCGACGCCCTCGATGCGGGCGAGTTCGTCCTTGACGCGCAAGGTTGCGTAGTTGCGCAGGTAGTTGGCATCGTAGCGTCCATTCGGCGAGACCAGATGCACGACCATGGTCAGGTTTGGAGAAGACTTCACCGTGCTGACACCGAGTCGGCGTACCTCTTCCGGCAGTCGTGGCAGCGCCTGGCTGACCCGGTTCTGCACTTCGACCTGGGCCTTGTCGATATCGGTCTCGCCCTTGAAGGTGATATTGAGCTGCAACACGCCATCACTGCTGGCGAGCGACTTCATGTAGATCATGTCCTCGACGCCATTGATCGCCTCTTCAAGCGGCGAGGCAACGGTCTCGGCAATGGTCTTGGGATTGGCACCCGGATAAACCGCGCGCACCTGGATCGTCGGCGGCACCACGTCGGGATATTCGCTGATCGGCAGCTGCGGAATCGCAATCAGTCCGGCCAGAAAAATCAGCGTCGACAGAACCGCCGCGAAGATCGGGCGGTCGACAAAGAACTTGGAGAAATCCATCGGTGCTTGTCCTTATTCCGGCTCGGAGTCAGCTGCCGGCGCTGCGACGGGCGGAGCCTGCGGAGCGGGCGCCGGATCGCCCATCGCGATCTCGACGGGCACCACCGGCATGCCCGGAAAAAACACCTTGGCCACGCCGTGCACAATGATCTGGTCGCCAGCGCTGAGCCCGCTCTCGATCACCCGCAGACCTTCGACCATCGGGCCGAGCACGACGTCCTTTCGGGTAGCGGCATTCTTTGCGCCGAGGGTGTAAACGAACTTGCGGTCCTGATCGGTCAGCACCGCCTTGTCATCGATCAGCATCGCTTGCTGGCTGCGATTGCCCTGCAGGCGCACCCGGGCGAACAGGCCCGAGGCGAGCTTGCCGCCGCTGTTGTCGATCACCGCGCGCACCTTGACCGTGCCGCTGGCGGGATCGATCTGGTTGTCGACGAAATCGAGTAGACCATGATGCGGATAGCCTTCCTCATTGGCCAGTCCTACTTCGACCGGATTGCTGTCGGCCCCGGTCTGGGCGCGATCGGCATAGGCCAACCACGTTGACTCGTTGCCCTCGAAGTAGACGTGCATCGGATTCTCCGAGACCACGGTGGTCAGCAAGGTGCCGGCATCGACCAGATTGCCCTCGCGCAATGCCGAGGCGCCGATGCGTCCGCTGATCGGGCTCTCGATGCGTGAGTAGGTGATATCCAGCTGGGCAGCACGCAGTGCGGCCTCGGCGACGGCGATGCCGGCCTGGGCGGTCTTCTCGGCACTGAGTCGCTGCTGGTATTCCTCGGACGAGATCGCTTTGACCGCAACCAGCTTGTCGGCGCGTTCGCGCTCATCGATGGCGAGGCCGGCGACCGTGCGGGCGCGGCTCAGCTCAGCCTGGGCACTGCTCAGCTGGGTCTGGAACGGGCGCGGGTCGATGACGAAAAGCAGGTCACCCTTCTGCACCGATCCGCCTTCCTTGAACGCAATCCGATCCAGATAGCCAGCGACGCGGGGCCTGATCTCGACATGCTCGACGGCGGCGATGCGGCCGCTGAATTCGTCCCAGAGTTGGACTTCCTTGATCAGCACCGGCGCCACGGAAACTTCAGTCGGCGGCATCTGCATGCCGCCCTCGGGCGGGCCACTGCAAGCGGCGAGGGCAAGACCCAGTGCGGCGCCCAGCAGGATCGGGCGTAGTGGGCGCAGGTTGGCAAGGCGCGTCATAGGGTGGTCTCCAGTCACGATCAGTTGTTGTTTTCGATCAATGCGACCTGGCCGCGCAGCAATTGCAGGCGGGCGGGGCGACTGAGCAATTCGCGCAGTACAGACGCAGCGATCGTCGGCATATCGCTGTCGGCAAGCATCATCAGGGGCGCTGGGCTGGCGTGTTCGGCGAGCAGACGCAGCAGATCGTCCTCGATCGCCTCGTGCTCGGGACCGCATAGCGCGATTTGACACTGCGGCGCGGTCAGTTTCAGTGCGCGCTGAACCAGTTCGCTGATCCGGTACGGGCTGGGATCGAAGTGGCTGCGTCCGGCATCGCCCTGGCAGGGTCCGGCGACCATGGCCGGCATGATCAGGAAATCCACAGCGGGGTATGCCTGCAGCAGGTCCTCGAGATCACGCAAGGCATCGCCGCGGCGCAGCACAATGCGGGCGCCGTGCAGGGCGCAGGCGGCGTCGTGGAGATGGTCTTCGTCACCACCGAGCAAACTGACATAGCCGCCGCTATCGCGGATCAGGCGGGCGAGGGCGAGTCCGAATCCGGAACAGCCATTGATGATCGCGACGTGGCGACCCTGCAGGGGGAAGTGGGCGGGAGACATCGGCGCACCTTAGTTGGCCGCTCTCTCGGCTGGAATGGCCGAAAGCCACATACTGACCATTCCAATCGGGAATAATGGCGCCATGGATCGTTACAGCCTGATGCAGACCTTCGTGCGCGTCGCCGAGACCGGCAGCGTGTCGGCGGCGGCGCGCGATCTGCAACTGGGTCAGCCCGCAATCAGCAAGCATTTGCAGGCGCTGGAATCTCTGCTCAATGCACAGTTGGTGCTGAGATCTCCGCAGGGCGTGCGTCTGACCGAGCCGGGGCGGCGCTACTACGAGCGCGCCAAACGCCTGCTTGAGGATGTACATGAGCTTGAGTCTGACCTCAGCGAGGCAGGCGCCGGGCCGCTGCGCGGTCGTCTGCGCATCCGCGCACCGGTGACCCTGGGCGAATTGCATCTGGCCCGACTGGTTGGCGAGTTTGCCAGACAGCATGAGCAACTCGAACTCGATCTGATGCTGTCCGATCATGGTGCCGGCCTGGTCGAGGCCGGTGTCGATGTGGCCGTCGTGCTCGGGCGACTCGCTGATTCCAACTACGTGGCGCGCCGTCTTGCGGTGTTGCAGCGGGTCCTGGTCGGCAGTGCCGGATATCTGCAACGGGCTGGTATGCCAACGCGCATCGACGAGCTCGCCGGGCATGAGTTCATCCGGCTCAACACGAGTGGTGAAGCTGATGTCCTGGTCTTCGGATCAGCGACCGAACGCCAGAGCGTGCGCGCGCGCGGCCGCATCCAGGTCAATAATGGGCTGGCCCTGCGCGAATTATTGCTGGCCGGTCACGGTCTGGCCGCATTGCCGCGTGCCTGGGTCGACGCAGACATCGCCGCGGGAACGCTGCAGCCCTTGCTCAGCGAATACGAACTCGATGGATTGGAGTTGCACGCCCTGTATCCCTCGGCGCGCTTTGTACCGGCACGCGTGCGTGCGCTGATCCGTTATCTGCAGGACCGCCTGTCATCCTTGCCGGGCATGCGTTGACTTTGCGTCGCCAATAAAAAAACGGACACATCCTTGTGTCCGTTTGGGGAAAATGTGGCGGTTGTTGGTGCGGTCAGGGAGCGGCAGCAATCCGCGCCGAGGTATTCAGGCCCTGAACCACTTCCACCGGATCGGCATCGCTGAGCTGGCCATGGCCGAGCACGGCGACTTCAGTGCCGGCTTCGAGCCCTTCCAGCACCTGGACCATGTCACCCTGGCTGGCGCCGAGCTTTACCGGTCGGCGATGCGCGACGCCGTCGGCGATCACAAAAACCACCGGCATCTGTTTGTGGGTGAGCACCGCAGCGCGCGGCAGCAGCAAGGTGTTCTGGATGCGATCGAGGGTAATGGTGACGCGCACCAGCTGACCCGGTCGCAGGGGTGTGCCGGACTCGGCAACATCCAGCGTGATCGGCGCGGTGCCGCTCTTGGCATCGACGACCGCGGCGATGCGATCGACGCGCGCGCCGAAGCTGCGGCCTGGAAACGCATCGGCGCTGAGCTCGGCCGACTGGCCGACTGCGACATCGATCAAGGCCGACTCCGGAATCGACAGGCGTGCCTCGAGCTCGGAGAAATCAGCCATATCGAAGGCCGGTGTGCTGGTCGTCAGCATCTGGCCGGGCTTGATGTGGCGACGGGTGATGACACCGGAAAACGGCGCGCGGATTTCCGAGCGGGTGACGCTCAGGCGGGCGAGGTTGACCTGGGCGGTCTGCGCGGCATGGTCGAAGCGACTGCGCTCCACTGCCTCGGCGCTGACCATCTTGTGTTCCTGGAGCAGGTGTTGACGATCATTCTCATGGGCCAGGCGGCGCTCGGTAGCAGCCTGCTGGGCCAGACTCAGGCGGGCACGCTCGGCATCAAGCCGGGCCAGCACCTGACCTTTCTGTACGTGGTCACCTTCCTCGACGAGCAGGCTGAGCACTTCGCCACCGGTCTCGGAGACGATGGTTGCGGCGCGCTTGGCCTCGAGTGTGGCGGTGCTGGTCAATACGCGGACCAGATCACCCTGTTCGACGCGCTGGACCTGCACCCCGGAGCGGAAGACTTCCTGTTCGGCCTCGGCCTTGGCGGCCGCGGCATCGGAACTTCCACATCCCTGCAGAAAGAGGGAGCTGCCAAAGGCCAGGGGCAGGGCCAGCATGAGCGTAGTGCGTAGAGTCTTCATTTTGTTCAGATAATCTCATTATCGACGACGTTGGTACCGGATTCGGCGCCGTTGTCGGCGTCAACCTGGTCGGTCCACACTCTGTCCATGACGTCCATCAGGGCGTTGAACAAGACCTTCTCAAAGACTTCCATGACCTGCTCCTTGTTGTGTTGCTGTGGTGTTGTAGGTAACTATAACACCGGATCAGGAAGACACCATATGCTGGAAGTCACCTTCTGGTTCCGGGACCGGGCGCGGTGCAGCCACCCTGTGCTCACTTGGATGCGGCAAGAAGGATGAAGGTTTCCTCCCCCTGCCATCAGACACGGGTGTCACCCACCAAGTTGACAGTTGTGAGCCGCACCGGCGCTGAATAAATCGGGCCAGTTCAAGCAGTGCGCGGTCGAAACGAGGGCAATGCAGACGCGCGCCGGATTGGAATGGCAACTCGACGCGCTGCGCACTAGCATCCGGCAACAGTCATCCCACTGAAGTGATGTCCATGTCGCATCGTCAGATCACCGCAGCAACGCGCCTGAATGAAGTCCGTTACGAAATTCGTGGCGAGTTGGCGCGGCGCGCGCTTGAGATGGAGCAGCAGGGTCAGAGCATCATCAAGCTCAATATCGGCAATCCGGGTCTGTTCGGATTCGAGGCGCCGGCGCATCTGCGCGCGGCGATTGCACACAATCTGGAACGCAGCGATCCCTACTGTCATCAGCAGGGCATTGCCGCGGCGCGCGAAGCCATCGCGATGCGCGAGATTGCGCGTGGGGCGCCCAATGCATCACCGGATACGGTATTCATCGGCAATGGGGTCAGTGAGCTGATCGACCTTGCCCTGCGCGGACTGCTCAATCCTGGCGATGAGGTGCTGGTGCCCTCGCCGGACTATCCCCTGTGGACGGCCAGCGTCATCCTCAATGGTGGCGTGGTTCAGCACTATCCCTGTCATGTCGCCAATGGCTTCCTGCCCGATCCGGATGAAGTCGAAGCGCGGATCACGGCGCGCACGCGTGCCCTCGTGGTGATCAATCCGAACAATCCAACTGGCGCGGTCTATCCGCGCGAATTGCTGCAGAAGCTCGCCGATATCGCAGCGCGTCACCGGCTGGTGCTGATGGTCGACGAGATCTACGACGGTGTGCTGTTCGGTGAGACGGCCTACACGCCGATGGCGGAACTCGCCACCGAAACGCTCTGCATTACCTTCTCCGGACTCTCGAAGGTCCACCGTGCCTGTGGCTGGCGGGTTGGCTGGATGAGTCTTTCCGGCTATCTCAAGCGCGCCCAGGAATATCGTCACGCGCTCGACCTGCTCGCCGCGCTGCGTCTGTGCAGCAATGTCACCGCGCAATGGGCGATCGAACCGGCGCTCTACGGGCCGGACACGATCAGCGCGCTGACCAGCGAGGGCGGTCGTCTGCATCGCACCCGCCAGGCCGTCATCGATGGCGTGGCGCGGAGCAGCTTCCTCGACCTGGTGATTCCGCATGGAGCGCTGTACGCGTTTCCACGGGTCGACACGACCCTGCTGCCGGGCTTTGACGATCACAGCTTCGCGCTCGACCTGCTCGAGCACGAACAACTGTTGCTGGTCCCCGGCAGCAGCTTCAACGTGCCCTACCGCACGCATTTCCGGCTGACCCTGCTGCCGCAGGCCGAGATCATGGACGAGGTCTTCGTACGCATGGAACGCGCCCTTGATCGCGCCTCCCACGCGGCGCATCGCGCAGTCGCCTGACCGCGAATCCACTGCGCTGCGCTCGGGGCACGATTGTGCGTCAGTGCAGCGAAGTGATCGTTGCCGCAACCGAACCGGAAGAGCTCACCTTTCCCGGCCAACAACGACTAAGCTCGGGCGATCTTGCGCCAGTGGCTTGCGGCGCGCCCGCGGAGCCATCACCATGCGTCTGATCGTTTTCGTACTGCTGGGGATTTGCATGACTGCTACTGCCGCGCCGGCCAAGCGCTATCTCGCCCTCGGCGATTCCTACACGATTGGCGAATCGGTGGCCGAGTCCGGTCGCTTTCCACTGCAATTGGTGGCGGCGTTGCAGGAGCGTGGCGAAGTCTATGCCGCGCCCGAGATCATCGCCCGCACCGGCTGGACCACGGCCGAACTGCAGCAGGCGATCGACCTCGCCAAGCCGCGCGCGCCGTTCGATCTGGTCACCCTGCTGATCGGCGTCAACAACCAGTACCGTGGCGGCGATCTGCGTCGCTATCGCAGCGAGTTCTCCAAGTTGCTCCTGCATGCCATCGCGCTTGCTGGACGCGACAAGAAGCAGGTCCTGGTCGTTTCGATTCCGGACTGGGGGGTCACCCCGTTCGCGCGCAACGACAAGCGCGGGGCGCGCAGGATCGCCAAGCAGATCGACGCCTTCAATGCCGAGGCGGCCGATGTCTGCCGCAAGAACGGCGTGCGCTTCATCGACATCACACCTACTTCGCGTGATCGCGGCGGTGACATCACCATGCTGGCCGAAGACGGCCTGCATCCGAATGCCGCCATGTATGCGCGCTGGGTCGAGGTGATCCTGCGCGAAGGCTTCGGCCCCTGAGGCGGCGATGCCTGCCTCGATCCGCATTCTGCTGGTCGATGATCACGCGGTAGTGCGTGAGGGCATGCGCGCCCTGCTCGAAGACTTCAACGAGATGTCGGTGGTCGGCGAAGCCGCCAGTGCCGATATCGCCCTGCCGATGTTGCCGCGCATTGCGCCCGATCTGTTGATGACCGATCTGAAAATGCCGGGCCTGCCCGCGGCCGACCTGGTCCGTCAGGCGCTGCAATTGGTACCGGCTCTGCGCATCATCGTGTTCACCAGTTTCGCCGAGGCCCGGCTGGTTCGTGCCCTGCTCGATGCCGGCGCCCACGGCTATCTGCTCAAGGATGCCCACCGCGAAGAGATCCGCCGCGCTATCCATGCCGTGATGGAAGGCGAGACCTATCTGCATGCCGATGCCCGTCAGGCCATCGAGGAGGCCAGCGGCAAAGGTCCGCTTGGCCGCCTGACCGAACGCGAACGCGATGTGCTCGCCCTGATCGCCGAAGGCAAGAGCAACAAGGAAATCGGCCGCAGCCTCGACCTCACCGAAGGCACCGTCAAAGGTTATGTCAGCGCCATCTTCGAAAAACTCGGCGTCAACGACCGCACCCAGGCCGCCATGCTCGCGCATCGCAGTGGTTTTGTTTGAGCGGAAGCGATCTCCTGTAGGGCATCTCTGTGAGATGTCAGCACTTCTGTAGGGCATCTCTATGAGATGCCGTCCCAACACCGCGGCGGATTAAACATGGCATCTCACAGAGATGCCCTACAGAAGAGCGCCCATGTAGGGCATCTCTGTGAGATGCCATCCCAACACCGCGGTGGATTCAACATGGCATCTCACAGAGATGCCCTACAGGAGAGCCGGCATCTCTCGCAGAGATGCCCTACGGGAAGGCGCTTTGGATGCGAGGCACCCTGGCGGTGCCTCGGCTTGTGCGGACGACCGGGCTTACTCGAACCCATCCGCAAACAGGAACGAGTTGTCCGCCGGCAACGGCCATACCCAGGCACCGCGCGAGCGGGTCCAGACGGCGAGGGTGGTGAAGCCGCGATCGAAGTTCATGTCCCAGATCATCACGCTCGGCAGGCCGGCGTGTTTTTGCCAGACCGGTGACGCCGCGCTGACATCGTCGGTGTAGAACAGTCCCCAGTCGGTGCCGGCAAAAACCTGATTCGGCCTGTTTGGATTGACGATGACACTGTTGGCGGGAATGTTCGGCAGGTTGCCGCTGACATCGCGCCATTCAAATGTTGCGCAAAGCTCGGCGCATTGGACCTGATAGATATGCCCCGGCGTGCTCGGCGTATTCTCGGCGAAGCCACCGATCGCGGCATAGCCGATCAGCGGATTGACTGGATCCAGGAACACGTCGAGCACCGGCCGGTTGGGCAGAACCGCATTGCCAGCGGCGAGCGGCGCCCAGGTGGCTGAGTTGGCAGTGCCCTGGCCCATGCCAAAACCGATCGCGACATTGCCATCATTGGTGCCGGCGATGGCGACCTGGGGTGTACTGGTCGCATAGGCAATCTGGTTAATGAAGGCACGATCCATCAGCGAGCCCGCGCCATTGCCCTTGGTCAGGTCGGGACTATTGGCAACCCAGCTGCTGGTGGGTACGCCGCCGCTGGTGCTCTCCCAGGCACGGTACGAACCCGTGAGGATGCGGCCGCAGCCGGTCGCGCTCGGGCAGCCCGTTGTGGGTCCACCAAATCGATAGAGATCAAAATGAGTAAGGAAACTCTTGCGGTCCGCGCCCCAGCCGCTCGGTGACGCTGAAACTGTGCCGGTTCCCTGTGCCGTGCTGGTGACCTGGATCACGCCGTTCTGGGATGTGTAGTACCAGCGATTGCCGAGTATGGGTTCGATCGTGCTGAAGAATCCGTCGCCACTCCAACGGCTGGCCCATGATTGCGCGGCGAAATTGCCATTGGTCCAGGTCGAGACCATCGAGGAATTATCCTGCGCACCGCCGACCGCACCTGAACTGCTGGCTGTGGCGAAATTCGGCGTTATGCCGCCCGAGTAGAATTCGATCGTGTTCAGCGTACTGTTCAACGATGTCCACGCCGGGCTGGTGACCAGCGGATTGGCACTGTAATAGACGCCACCGTCGGTGCCGATCAAGAGGCCATAATTCCCGCCACCAAGATTGACCCAACTGCGTGCGTGGTGATCGACATGCGGTGCGCTGCCCATGCTGCTGAATCCACCGCCGCCGGTTGTCGAGCGAAAGGTCCGGAACGCGCTCAGCACGACCGTTGCTGGTGTCGTCGGATGCACGCTCATGCCGGCGTTGTACCAACTCTGGGTACCGCCACCGCTGACATCGCCATTGGTCGCCGCGACCCAGGTGTCGCCGGCATTGTCGCTGCGCCAGACGCCGAGGATGTTGGGGCCCGATGGCAGGATGCGCGCCACTTGCGCGTAGATCACCTGATCGTTTGATGGGGCGATGGCCAGATCGATCCGTCCCAGGGTATTCGTGGGTGTCGGAACGCCGCCGCCCGAGCCCGCTGGGAAACCATTGTCGCCGCGCGAGATCACTGTGAAATCCACCGGGCAGCCAGTTGCGGGGAAGCTGCCACGGTAGATGCCGTTGGCGCCGTTGCGGCTGAGATCCGGTTGCACCGTGGTGGCAAAGCCGCGGGTGCCAACGGCGGCGATGATCTGGGTGCTGGCGCCGAGATCGCGCAAGACAATGCCGGTGATGTCCTGGCGCTGCGTGTTGAAGGCATTGGTCAGGCAGGGGCCGGTCCAGCTGTCGCCAGCGTTGTAGCTGAGATAGAGGCCGGTCTTGGTGCCGACAATGATGTTGTTGCTGTCGTTGGGGTCGACCTCGACCTGGCCGATGGCCTGGTATTGCGGGAATCCGTTGGCCGATGGCGGATAGAACGGATTGAACACGTCCTCGCCTTTCACCGTCCATGTCTCGCCGCCGTCCACACTCTTGAGCACGCCATTGCTGCCGAACGAGAACGAACCAAAACGAAGATCCCCGGTGCCGGCGTAGAGCACATCGGGGTTGCTCGGATCAATGGTCATGTCGCTGATCGCGCTGGCCTGGATTTCCGCGATGTCAGTCTTGATGTCCCAGGTCGTGCTGGCAGTGCAGCAGTTGCTGGTTTTCCAGATGCCGCCGCCATCGGCGCCGAGCCAGGCGATGGCCGGATCAGTCGGATGGCTGATCACGACATTCACGCGCCCTGCGATGCCACCGCCGCTGCCCAGCGGGCGCGGACCCAAGGCGGTGAACTGCATGGGATCGAGTCCGCCACCGCTGCTGTTGCGGCGGACGAGTTCAGCGCCGGCAGGGACGGCTGATTGAATGAGCGAGAGCTGACGCGCCGACTCGATCTGCCAGGCCGGGTTGTAGTGTCCGGTCGGATAGGCGACGCGATTGACCCAGTAGTCGCCCATATCGGCAATCTTGCCGGGCTTGGGGCTCTCGGCGGCCGCGGCCGAGTCGCCAACAGGCGACGACGCCGAATGATTCATCGTCTGACAGGCCGCCAGACCGAGCACCGCAGTTGAAAAAACTGTATTGCGCACGGCCGCGCGCAGGAATTGATTGGACATGTGACCCTCCCCAGAGCAATGCGCAGTGTCCCTACTCGGCGCAGAAATGCAAGCGCCTTTGCGCATGTTCCAGGATATGGGGGTTTCGCAGGCGCGCTAGCCGAGGACTACAAAGCGTCGTTGTCGAGTTCGCCAGTACGGATGCGCACCACGCGCTGCAAATCGTAGACGAAGATCTTGCCATCGCCGATCTTGTTGGTGTTGGCGGCGTTCATCACCGCCTCGACGGCACGATCGACCAGGCTGTCATCGACAGCGGCCTCGATCTTGATCTTGGGCAGAAAATCGACCACATACTCGGCGCCGCGATAGAGCTCGGTATGGCCTTTCTGGCGGCCGAAGCCCTTGACCTCGGTCACCGTGATACCGGCGATACCGACTTCGGCCAGCGCCTCGCGGACATCGTCGAGCTTGAACGGTTTGATGATGGCCATGATCATTTTCATTACGCGGCACCTGCGGCTGACGATTCGACCCCAAGTGTAGGGCGCTGGCGCCTAAAAGTGAGTCGCGTGCGCAGGAGACCAGGAAAGTCGCGAAGAATTCCCTTTGAACCGGCGCTGGCTACCGCGACAATGAGCGCGACGGGCGGTCGAGACTGAGATTTTTGCCGCCCTGTCGCCATCTAGGATATTTCCTAGAGCAATTTGAGCAATCAGCCAATGCGGCATGAAGCCGCCCGGGCTTAAGGTATCAGCCCATCGAGGAGGCAAAACCCATGATCAATGTACGCGCTATCGACGAACTGGCCACGCGCCTGGCAACCCTGGTGCCACCCGGATTCGACAGCGCCCGCGAGGATCTCGCGAGGACCTTTCGCGCCACCCTGCAATCAGGCCTGGAACGGCTGAACCTGGTGAGTCGTGAGGAGTTCGATGTGCAGCGGCTGGTTCTGCTGCGCACCCGCGAGAAACTCGAAGCGCTGGAGAAGCAACTGGCGCGCATTGAGTCCAACCTGGGTTCGGCCAAACCTCGGAGCTGATGCTGGCAGCATTCGATTCCCCCGGATCGAAGGTCGTTCCCCGCGACCGCCTGCATGCCGCGGACCCCACTCGCCAGGGGCTTCGCACCGCCGCCACGGAGTGGCGCGTCGTGACGTCAAGGATGGCGGCCCGCTTGCCGGACCGGACTGCCGGCAAGCGGGCATCTTTCATGCCCTGAACCTCTGAACGCGATGCCAGACGCTGCGCCCTGCTGTCGCTGGTCATTCGCCGCATTGCACCAGGAGTCCGCATGAGCCTCGCCATCGTCCATTCGCGCGCGCAGCTGGGCGTGGCAGCGCCACTGATTTCGGTCGAAGTGCATCTCTCCGGCGGTCTGCCGGCAACCAGTATCGTGGGTCTGCCCGAGGCGGCCGTGCGTGAGAGCCGCGATCGGGTTCGGGCCGCCCTGATCAATGCGATGTTCGAGTTTCCCCAGCGCCGCATCACGGTCGGATTGGCTCCAGCCGATCTGCCCAAGGATGGCAGTCGCTTCGATCTGGCCATTGCGCTCGGCATCCTGGCCGCTTCCGGCCAGATTCCTGAAACGGCACTCGCCGAGTTCGAATTTTTCGGTGAACTCGCGCTGTCGGGCGAACTGCGTCCGATCACCGGCGTCTTGCCCGCCGTGCTGCAGGCGCATCGCGCCGGGCGCAAGGTGTTGCTGCCGCACGACAACGGGCCCGAGGCGGCCCTGGTCAGTGAGGCCGAAGTCTATACCGCGCGTTCATTGCTCCAGGTCTGCGCCTTTCTGCGTGGCGACTGTGCACTGGCGCGTGCCGAGCCCGATCCGATCACGATCGATCCAACGCTGGCTGATCTGCGCGATGTGTGCGGTCAGGGCATGGCGCGGCGCGCACTCGAAGTCGCTGCCTGCGGTGGCCACAACCTGCTCTTCATCGGGCCGCCCGGCACCGGAAAGACCATGCTGGCTTCGCGTCTGCCCGGCATCCTGCCACCAATGACCGAGGCCGAGGCTCTGGAGAGCGCGGCGGTGGCATCGATCTGCGGCATGGACGTGCGGCCGTTTCTGGCGACCCGCAGCTTTCGCAATCCCCATCATTCGGCGAGCGCGGTTGCCCTCGTTGGTGGTGGTTCGATTCCAAGGCCGGGCGAAGTTTCGCTGGCGCACAATGGCGTGCTGTTTCTCGACGAGTTGCCCGAGTTCGACCGCCGCGTGCTGGAAGTTTTGCGTGAGCCGATGGAATCCGGGCGAATATTGATTTCGCGTGCGGCGCGGCAGGCCGAATTCCCCGCGCGCTTCCAACTGGTCGCGGCGATGAATCCCTGTCCCTGCGGATATTCCGGCGATCCCTCCGGACGCTGTCGTTGCGGGCCCGATACGGTGGCGCGCTACCGCGGCCGCATCTCCGGGCCGATGCTGGATCGCATCGATATGCACGTCGAGGTACCGCGGGTTCCGCCGGCGCAATGGCGCGAACCGGGCGAAGACTCGGCCACCGTGCGTGCGCGTGTACTCGCCGCGCGCGCCCTGCAGATCGCCCGTGCCGGCAAGCCCAATGCCCAGCTCGGCACGCTCGAGCTGGCGCGCGATGCGGAACTGTCGCAGACCGATCGCGTGTTGCTCGACAGCGCCGCCGAGCGACTCGGTCTGTCGGCACGCGCGCATCAACGCATCCTGCGTGTCGCCCGCAGCATCGCCGACCTCGCGGGCAGCGAAACCGTCCGCCGCGAACACCTGTCCGAAGCGATCGGCTATCGCCGTCTGGATCGGCTGCCGATGGCGGCGGCGGGATGAGCCTGGCCACACTCGCGCCTGACCTGCCGCGCGATCGCTGAGCTCGCGCCTGCCCATCGCGGACTCGGCCAGCTCGCGGCGAGGTACACCGCGCCCGTCGCGGTCCGAAGCCGACTCCCCGGGCAGGAAACGGTCAATGGGCGCCCGAGAACGCGGGGTGCCTACTGCGCAGCGACGATTGCCCGCTTGGTGAGTTGCACCTGCAGATCGCGCGCCGCGCCGACATAATGATCGAGCGCGAATTTCTTGGTCTCCGCGCTCTGCTTGTCCAGCCATTCCTCGACGCTGTACGAGCAGCGATAGGCAAAATCGCAGGTATAGGGTACGTGCGGCGCCTGCACATCGCGCCATGCCTTGTCGAGGTAGACCACGTACCAGTAAGACATCGGCGGCCACTGATGGGTGGGGTCGCCATAGGCGCTGGGATTGGACCAGTCTGGTGTGATGATATCGGCGGTCGCGCCGGGCTTCATGATCCGATGCAGCTCGTTAAAAAACGGGATGCGTTCCGGTGCGGTGCTCGACGAAATGTGCGCAATGCACCTGGTCGACGCTGTCGTCGAGCCAGGGCCAGGGCGTGACGCGCAGGTCAGCTACCACGTCTACACCCGCCATCGGCAACTGATCAACGCCGATGAATCCAGCCTTCTTCTTGGGGCCGCAACCCAGGTCGAGTTTCATGGTTTGTCACTACTCAAGGGGGCGTGCAGGGACTCGAAGATCGCCAGATGCGCAGGGCGCGCCCGTGATATTGACGGGATCATGGCAATGGCGCGACTGTCGCTCGGACGGGCACGACGGCAGATAATTCGCGGATAGGGGTGTTGCCCAGCGGACTGTCCAGACCGCCAATGTCTCCAAGCTCGGTCCATTGCTGCGCCAGAAACCGATCTATTGCGGCCGCTGCAAGCGGCGCGGCTGTTCATGTCTTCCTGGCAGGGGCAGGGAATCTTGATCCACGCGCGCGCGAACTTGCCGATCAGGTTGATGCCGGGATGCGCGCGGCCGAGGAACTGCTCGATGGATTGCTGGATATCTCCAGGCTCGACTCCGGGGCGCCTCCAGTTGATCTGGCGCCGATCGCGTTGGCGCCCATGCTTCAGTCTCTGCACGTGGCTTGCGGTCTGCAGCGATCGTCGGTTGCTGCGCCGCGGACTGCAGAATCTGCTGGCCAATGCGATTCGCTATACCGCC
Organism: Lysobacterales bacterium; assembly: GCA_038255435.1. GTDB lineage: Bacteria > Pseudomonadota > Gammaproteobacteria > Xanthomonadales > Ahniellaceae > 0-14-3-00-62-12. Next base: position 106,860 of record JBBSLG010000014.1, on the reverse strand, counting down.
CGCGGTGGTGTCCTGCTCGGGCTGCGTCGTCGAGGTGGCGAAGTGGAGCTGCAGCTGATCGATTCCGGTCCCGGCATTGCGCTCGAGCATCGTGCGTTGATCCTTGAGGAATTCCGGCGGCTTGAAGCCGGTAGCACTGAGGATCAGAAAGCTCTGGGGCTTGGCCTTGGCCCGTCGATCTGCGAACGGATCGCGCGCCTGCTCAAGCATCCACTGGCATCACGGCCAGGACCCGGCAGCGCGTTCTCGGTGCGCGTACCGGTCTGAGCATCGCCAGCGCCGCGGACCGCATTGCCGCCGCCAGTCGCGACCGAACTTCCTGTTCTGCATGTGCTCTGCCTCGACAATGAACCGGGAATACTTGAGGCCATGGGCAGCCTGCGCGCCGGTTGGGTCTGAGCACCGATCTCGCCCTGTCGCTACGCGCGGCCCGATCTCGTGCCTGCCGATTATCATCTGCAGAGTGATGTCGATGGCCTCGACGCCCTGCGCGTGCTCTGTGCCGATGGAACGCCCGGCGCGCTCGTCACTGCCGATAGCAGCGCGGCACTGGCCGAGCGTGCGCGTGCATTGGGCTGCCCACTGTTACGTAGGCCAGTGCGATCGGCGGCCCTGCGTGCGCTGATTGGACAGCTGGGTAGGGGAGCAGCGCGCGCCGGTTGAGTTTCACGCCGGCCCATCCGGCGAGTCCGAGGGCTACAATGCGCTACGCTGCGCCTCCCGCCTGCGCTCTGGTTACCGCCACGTGACGTCAAACGAAGCAGCTCCATTCAGTCTGCAACTTCCACACGGCTTCAAGCGCTGGAACTCGTTTGCCGCGGTGCAGTCGGCGGCACCGCTGCTGACCTTGGAATGGCGCGGTCAGCAGGCGTTCCAGGCGCATCTGCTGAAAAATTCCACCGCAGCTGAGATCTCGGGCCATTGCGTGCCCTGCGGGCTCGAGTCGGAGTTTGCGTATCCGGTGATCGGCGAAGAGATTCCGAATTGGCGCGAGAATCTCCAGTGTGCGCTCTGCGGTTTGATCAATCGCTGGCGTGCCAGCCTGCATCTGGCGTCCCTGCTCGAAGCTCAGCGGATCGCCGGTCCGGTCTATGTCACCGAACAGACCACTCCATTGTTTGATTGGCTGCAAGCGCGAATTCCGGAGCTGATCGGCAGCGAGTACGTGGCACCCGATGCGCAGGGCGGTCGGGTCTACCCTATCCATGACCGTGAGATCCGGCACGAAGACGTCACCGCATTGTCGATGGCCAACGCCAGCCTGGCGATGATTCAAAGCTACGACGTGCTCGAACATGTGCCCGACTACCGGGCCGCGCTGCGCGAATTTTCGCGCGTGTTGGCGCCGGGTGGATTGCTGCTGCTGACCGCCCCCTTCGTGTTTGATGCTCGTCAGACGGTAGTCAGGGCTCGAGTCGGCGCGAACAAGGAAATAGAGCACCTGTTGCCGGCGATGTACCACGGCGATCCGATGAGCAGCGAAGGGGTGCTGTGCTATCAGGATTTCGGCTGGGACCTGCTGGACGATTTGCGCACCGTGGGTTTTTCCCACGCCGAAGTCATTACTTGCTGGGCGCCGGAGTTCGGCTATCTCGGCTCCGCCCAGCCCTTCATCATTGCACTCCGTTAGCGGTGGACTGGACTCGCTGGCATCCGGAATTCTCTGTCCGGTTTGCGCTTCTGGCGTATGGCCCGCAGCTTGACCTTCTGATCGGGCTTAGCGCACGGGGCGGTTGCCAGACAGTGATTTCCGCCAAGGCTGTCGCGCTGCGGTTCAGCAGGGTTCGTCGGCCACCGCCACCGCGACCGATTGAGGATCAAGCGCCAGCCGCGCGGCCGCATCACGGCCTGTGTTCGGGTATTGACGCCGAGTTTGCGCAGCACGGCGCTCATATGCGCCTTCACGGTGGCCTCGCTGATGTCGAGTTCGTGCGCGATTTGCTTGTTGAGCAGGCCGCTGGAAACCAGGCTGAGCACTTGGAATTGCGCCGGTGTCAGGCTGCCCAGGGTGATGGCGAGTTCGCGTTTGGCCGCAGGCAGGCGCGCATCCAACTCGCCGTTGGGTGCCCAGGCTCGCCGCGCAGCACGCTGTGCAGTGCCCTGGACAAAGTTGCGTTGTCGGCCGACTTGGGAATGAAACCGGCGGCGCCATGGCCGAGCGCGCGGCGCACGGTATCGCCATCGTCACGTGCGGAGATGACGACGACCGGCAGCGTCGGGTAGCTGGTCCGCACATGGGCCAGGGCGCTGAATCCGTTTGCGCCCGGCATTTTGAGATCGAGCAGCAGCAATTCCGGATCGGGCTCGGCGGCGAGTAGTTCAAGCAGGCTGCCGACGTGGTCGGCGAGACCGACGCGCACGCCGTCGAGCACGGACAGTACAGCGCCCTAGCGCGCTTCGCGAAACAGCGGATGATCATCGGCGATGACGACGAGACGATCCTTCCGGATCACTGATTCAGACGTTCCTTGAGCAGGGAATCGACCACACCGGGATCAGCCAGGGTGGAGGTATCGCCCAACTGATCGGGCGCATTCTCGGCGATCTTGCGCAGCACCCTGCGCATGATTTTCCCCGAACGCGTTTTCGGCAAACCCGGCGCCCATTGCAGCCAGTCCGGTGAGGCAATCGGGCCGATGTCATGACGCACCTGGGCGACCAGTTCCTTGCGCAACTGCTCAGTAGGTTCAATGCCTGACTTCAGCGTCACGTAGGCGTAGATGCCCTGGCCCTTGATCTCGTGCGGTGCGCCGACCACGGCGGCTTCGGCCACGGCAGGATGACCGACCAGGGCGCTCTCGACCTCGGCGGTACCGATCCGATGACCGCTGACATTGATCACATCATCAACGCGTCCGGTGATCCAGTAGTAGCCATCCTCATCGCGGCGCGCGCCATCGCCGGTGAAGTAGGTGCCCGGATAGGTCGCAAAGTAGGTATCGAAAAAGCGTTGCGGATCGCCGTAGACACTGCGCATCTGGCCGGGCCAGGAGTCGAGCAGGACCAGATTGCCATCGGCCGCACCTTCGATGATGGCGCCAACAGTATCGACGAGGGCAGGAAACACGCCCGGCAAGGGCAGGGTGGCCGAGCCTGGCTTGGCATCGATGGCGCCGGGAAACGGCGAGATCAGCACGCCGCCGGTTTCGGTCTGCCACCAGGTGTCGATGATCGGGCAACGCATCTCGCCGACGACGCGGTAGTACCACTCCCAGGCTTCCGGATTGATCGGTTCGCCGACGGTGCCGAGCAGGCGCAGGCTCTTGCGCGAGGTCGCCTGGACCGGCGCATCACCTTCGCGCATCAGCGCGCGGATTGCGGTCGGCGCGGTGTAGAACAAGGTGACGCCGAGTCGATCGACGGTCTGCCAGAGCCGCGAGATATCCGGGTAGCTCGGCACGCCTTCGAACATTACTGTGGTCGCACCGTTGGATAGCGGCCCGTAGACGACATAGCTGTGCCCGGTGACCCAACCGACATCGGCGGTGCACCAGAAGATGTCATCGGGTCTGAGGTCGAACAACTCCGCGTGTGTATAGCTGGCCCAGACCAGATAGCCCGCCGTCGTATGCAGCACGCCCTTGGGTTTTCCGGTCGAGCCCGAGGTGTACAGGATGAACAGCGGATCCTCGGCATTCATCGCCACGGCTTCGTGTTGGCTTGGCTGCTCAGCGATCGCCTCGTGGTACCAGCGATCGCGTGCCTGCCATTGCACCTCGTTGCCTGCATGACGCAGCACCAGCACATTCTTCACGCAATCGGTGCCTGCACGCTGCAGCGCCTCGTCGACATTGGCTTTGAGCGGAATGATCTTGCCGCCACGCCAGCCGCCATCGGCGGTGATGACCAGGCTGGATGCGCAGTCGGCGATGCGGCCGGCGAGCGCATCGGGTGAAAAGCCACCGAACACGACCGAGTGGATCGCACCGATGCGCGCGCAGGCCAGCATGGCGACCGCCGCTTCCGGAATCATCGGCAGATACAGGGTGACCCGATCACCCTTGACTACGCCGAGGCTGGCGAGCGTATTGGCGAGTTGGCAGACCATCGCATGCAGGGCGCGATAGCTGATATGGCGTGCAGGCTTGGCCGGATCGTCGGCCTCGAAAATGATCGCGGTCTTGTCAGGCTGCGTTGCCAGATGCCGATCCAGACAATTCACCGAGACATTGAGTGTGCCGTCCTCGTACCAGCGGATGCGAAAGTCTTCACGATGAAAGCTGACGTTCTTCATCCGCGTGGGTGGGCGATTCCAGTCGAGTCGTTCGGCGAGCTGCTGCCAGTGGCGCTCTGGCTGGTCGCGGGCGAGCGCGCTGGCCGCAGCATGATCGCCAGGCGATACCCGGGCGTTGCCGGCGAATTCGGCTGAGGGTGGATAGCGTTTGGACATGCTGGGCTCCCGAAGGTCCGGAACAGCTTGAGCGCCATCCCGCAATGAGTCGATGGTCGCATTTCAGCGCGAATGAGCCGCGCCGGGATTTCGACCAAAGGTGAATATCGCACAGCGGCGCAGTGACGCATCATGTCCCCGCCAGCCGGGGCGGGAGAACCAAGGTCAATCGATCTGGTCCGCGAGCCCGCCCGGCCATTGCCACAGCAGGCCTGCGTAGTCGATATTAAACCGCGAGATTCAGCCGCGTCGCTAGCGGTGGGCCTGCTGGCCAGTGGATCGAGGCAGAGCGTCGGCCCACTGGTCGTTCTCGCCCCAGCGGCCTGGCAGTCTGTTCGGCTCGTTCGCCGGGTACGGTCGCAGCAGTACCAGTGGCGGCGGCGCCACGGCACAATCGCACTCCCTGCATGCCAACCTGATCTACTCGCCGGTGCTGAAGTTCGATGTCGGTGCCGAGTTGATTGTTGCCAAGCGCTAGCTCGAAAGCGGAGCCGATGGCGATCTCGATCGCCTGCACTTCCACGTCAAGTACAACTTCTGAGGAGCACCCCTTTGGCTGCCGTCATTCCACAATCGCTTGCAGGCTCGGGCGGGATCGCATCGGGCCATAAGAAGGTCATATTTGCATCCAGCCTTGGCACGGTATTCGAGTGGTACGACTTCTACCTGTATGGATCGCTGGCCGCGATCATCGCCAAGCAGTTTTTCTCCGCGCTCAATCCGACCAGCGGTTTCATTTTTGCCCTGCTCGCCTTCGCCGCCGGGTTTGCGGTGCGGCCGTTTGGCGCGCTGATGTTTGGTCGGCTTGGCGATATGGTGGGCCGCAAACACACCTTCCTGATCACCATCGTGATCATGGGCATCTCGACCTTCCTGGTCGGCATCCTGCCTTCATACGCCAGCATCGGTGTTGCCGCGCCGATCATCCTGATCGGTCTGCGCATGTTGCAGGGTCTCGCACTCGGTGGTGAGTACGGCGGCGCGGCGACTTATGTCGCCGAGCATGCACCGCCGGGCAAGCGCGGTCTCTATACAAGTTTCATCCAGACCACGGCAACGCTTGGGCTGTTCCTTTCCCTGCTGGTGATTCTCGGTTGCCGGATGGCGCTCGGGGCAGAGGCCTTCGAAGCCTGGGGCTGGCGGATTCCCTTCCTGCTGTCGGCGATCCTGCTGGTGGTGTCGGTCTATATCCGTCTGCAGTTGAACGAGTCGCCGCTGTTTCGTCAGATGAAGGAAGAGGGCACGCAGTCGAAGGCGCCACTGACCGAGAGCTTCGCCAACTGGAAAAACGGCCGCATCGTGATCCTCGCCCTGCTCGGTGCGACCGCGGGCCAGGCTGTGGTCTGGTACGCAGGCCAGTTCTACGCGCTGTTCTTCCTGACTCAGACCCTGAAGATCGACGGCACTACGGCCAACCTGATGATGGCTGCGGCCCTGGTGATTGGAACACCGTTCTTTATCGTATTCGGCTGGCTATCCGATCGTGTCGGTCGCAAACCAATCATCCTGGCCGGTTGTCTGATCGCCGCGGCGACTTACTTTCCAATCTTCTCGGCGTTGACGCATTACGGCAATCCCGCGCTCGAGGCCGCCAGCAAATCCAGCCCTGTGGTCGTGGTTGCCGATCCTGCCGACTGCAGCTTCCAGTTCGATCCGGTCGGCAAGAAAGTCTTCAACCGCAGTTGCGATCTTGCCAAGTCCGCGCTGGCCAGGAGCGGCGTGACTTACAGCAATTCTCCGGCGCCGGCTGGGTCGGTCGCCAGCGTCAAGGTCGGTGATACCGTGATCAGCTCGCTGGACGGCCGTGCCCTGGATGCGACCGCATTCAAGGACGCCAGCGCAAAGTTCAGCGCCGAACTCACTGCTGCGCTGGTCACTGCCGGTTATCCGCCAAAGGCCGATCCGGCAGGCATAAACAAGGGCATGGTGCTGTTGCTGCTGGTGATCCTGGTGCTCTACGTGACCATGGTCTATGGGCCGATTGCCGCCTGGCTGGTCGAGCTGTTCCCGACGCGCATCCGCTACACCTCGATGTCGCTGCCGTATCACATCGGCAATGGCTGGTTTGGTGGGTTTCTGCCGACCACGGCGTTCGCTCTGGTTGCGTTCAGCGGCGATATCTACTTCGGTCTCTGGTATCCGATCATCATCGCCCTGATGACGGCCGTGATCGGTGCACTGTTCCTGCCGGAGACCAGGGACGTAGATATTTCGAAGTAAGGCGCGAATCCGAAGATGGTCTTCTCCGAATGATCCATGCGGGAGGCCGGCCGTTGGCGGCGGATGAGGGAAATGTGTGGCGATGCCGGGCCGTATGATGGTCGCTGCGAAAAGTTGGCGTATTCGTAGATTTCCCTCACCCTGGCCCTCTCCCGCAAAGCGGGAGAGGGGACCAAGGAACTCCGCGCGGCGGGAGAGGGGATCGGACCCGGGCGGGGGATCAGGGCTGGGCAGCGAGGAAGCGTTTGCGCTCGGCTTCGATTTCACGGCGCATCGCCATGATGCGACGCGCGTATTCGGAGAGGGCAATCTCCTCGGGGGTGTCGGCTACGAAAGCCGGCACGGCGACCGGTTGACGGGCATCATCGACGGCGACAAAGACCATTAGACAATGGGTCGTGCGTTCCGATTGCTCCGCCGTGGTATCGCGCGCCGATACATTGACGGCGACGTGCATGCTGGTGGTTCCGGTATGGACGATCTCGGCGTGCACCTCGACCAGTTGGCCGATATGGATCGGTCGCTCGAACTGGATACCGCCGACATAGACGGTTACGCAGTAGCGTCCTGCCCAGCCGGCAGCGCAGGCGTAGCCGGCCTGGTCGATCCATTTCATCACCGCGCCGCCGTGTACCTTGCCGCCGAAGTTGACGTCGGTGGGTTCGGCAAGAAAGCGGAAGGTGATTTCGCGTTGAATGCCAGCCATTGAGTGGTTCCTCCTGGGTGCTTGGGCGGACTTGCCGCCAGCGGTTCCGGAGATTACCGTCTGCGCTGCGGATTGCGCGAACGGGAGCGGTCATGGAAAAACGGGTATCCGGCTCATGCCTCTGTGGCGCGCTGAAATTCTCGATCGGCCTGCCGACGCTCTGGTGCGCGCATTGTCATTGCAGCCAATGCCAGCGCGCCCACGGCAGCGCCTTCGTGACCTGGGTCGGCGTGCCCGACCCCGCGTTCGAGTTGGTCGATGGGGCGCCCCTGGTCTGGTTCAACTCCTCTCCTGGTGCCCATCGCGGCTTCTGCAGGGATTGCGGGTCGAGCCTGTTGTTCCGCTCCGAGCGCTGGCCGGGTGAGGTTCACATCACCCTGGCCAATCTGCACGGGGCCATCGACCGCAGCCCACAGGTGCATGTGTTTCATGACAGTCATGTCAGCTGGGTCCAGCTGGGCGATGAGCTGCCGCGCCGGGCGGCCGTGCAAACGTGAGCAGCGCGGCACAGCGCACGCGACGGCATTGCCGGTCATAATCGACGCTTCCGCAGGCAGCAGTCGAAGTCGATCGCATGGGTGCATTTGCCTATCAGGCACTGGATGCAGAGGGACGTACCCAGACCGGGGTGGTGCAGGCCGATACCGTTCGGGCGGCGCGCGGCCTGCTGCGTGACAAGGGGCTCAGCCCGCTTTCGGTTTCTCCCGCCGGCGAACTGGCGAGCGCCGGTCGCATGGCCGGACTCGGCAGCCGCGGCCTGTCGTCGACGCATCTGGTCGTGCTGACCCAGCAACTGGCTGTCCTGATCCGTGCCGGACTGCCGATCGACGAGGCGCTCGCCGCACTCGCCGATGAGGCCAGCGATCAGCGGCTGCGCGCCATCGTTGCCGCCCTGCGCTCACGGGTGATGGAGGGCAGCACGTTGGCGGCGAGCATGGCCGAGTTTCCGGACAGTTTTCCCGAGATCGTCTGCGCCACGGTCCAGGCCGGCGAGCAGAGTGGCGCGCTCGACGAGGCACTCGAACGTCTGGCCGACTATGCCGAGACCCGCGACAGTCTCAATCGCGAACTGATCTCGGCCTTCGCCTATCCGGTGCTGTTGCTGCTGGTGGCATTTGCTGTGGTCGCCGGTCTGATGAGCAGCGTGGTGCCGCGGGTGGTCGATGTCTTCAGCAATCTCGGTGGTCAGTTGCCCCTGCTCACCCGCATCCTGATTGCGATCAGCGGATTTCTCTCGCAGTTCGGCTGGTTGCTGGTGATCCTGTTGATCGCCGCGATTGTGCTCTGGCGCCTGCTGATGCGACGCGCCGAATTGCGCCATCGGGTCGATGCATTCTGGCTGCGTCTGCCGCTGATCGGCCGCGTGCTGCGCGCCTCCGAAACGGCGCGAGTGACGCGCACGCTCGCCGTGCTCACCGGCGCCGGTGTGCCGGTGCTGGAAGCACTCCGACTTGCTGCGCAGACGCTGCGCCGGCTGCCCCTGCAACAGGCAATGCGACGGGCTGCACAGCGTGTCCGCGAGGGCACCGCGATCGCGCGGGCACTGGGCGAGTCACAGGCTTTTCCACCGGTGGCGCTGCGGCTGATTGCCAGTGGTGAGCGCAGCGGTCGGCTGGCCGAAATGTTCGACGCTGCCGCAGTCCAGCAGGCGCGCGAAGTGAAAACCGCGCTCGATCTGCTGCGCGCGGTACTGGCGCCCCTGGTGATTCTGTTCGTCGGCGCGCTGGTGCTGGCGATCGTGTTGGCCATCCTGCTGCCGATCTTCGAGATCAACACCTTGATCGGCGCGCCATGATCCAGTTCGACAAAGTCAGCAAGCGCTACCCGAACGGACACGAGGGACTCAGTCAGCTGAGTTTCGAAGTGGCGCGCGGCGAGATGGTCTTCGTCACCGGCCTGAGCGGTGCCGGCAAGACCACCCTGATCAAGTTGCTCGCCGTGCTCGAATCACCCACCCGTGGTGAACTGCGGGTCGCCGGTACTGCATTGGCGCGGGCCGGCAGCCGAACCATCGCGCGTCATCGCCAGCGCCTGGGTGTGGTGTTCCAGGATTATCGACTGCTGCGTGATCGTTCGGTGTTCGACAACGTCGCCCTGCCGCTGACCATCGGCGGTCACGCCCGCGAGGAAATCGGGCGTCGGGTCCGCGCCGCCCTGCATCAGGTCGGACTGCAGGGTCGCGAGCAGCATCTTCCCGAGACCCTGTCCGGTGGTGAACAGCAGCGTGTCGGTATCGCGCGCGCCGTGGTGCACCGACCCGACCTGATCGTCGCCGACGAGCCAACCGGCAATCTCGATCCGCAACTGGCCACCGAGATCATGCAACTCTTTGTCGGCCTGGCGCAGACCGGAACCACGGTCCTGGTTGCCAGTCATGACCTGCATCTGATCCAGCGCATCAAGCGCCGTGTTCTGGTGCTTGATCGCGGCATCCTGATTGACGACTACCGCCCCGGAGTGAGCGCGTGAACCGGCGTGTGCAGCCTGCGCCAGCTCCGGCCGCGCCGGCCCAGGCCGGGGCCAATGGCGGGTCGGCGGCGCGCCATGCCCGGGCGCGCTTCGGACCCAGGCAGTGGTTGCTGCATCATCGCCATGCGGCTGCGGATGCCCTGAGCAGACTGGTCCGGCAACCGATGGCTGCGCTGATGACTCTGGTCCTCGGTGGTCTGGCGCTGGCCCTGCCGTTGATGCTGGCGACCTTGTCGCACAATCTGCAGAGCTTGATGCTGGGCCTGCGCAGCAGTGGTCAGATTGCAGTGTTCCTTGATCCCGGCCTCGACTCCGACAGCGCGCCCCGGGTCGCTGAGCGCGTGCGCAAGCTCGATGGCGTCGCTGCGGTGGAGATGCGGACACCAGCCCAAGGTCTGCAGGAACTGCGTGATGCAGCAGGATTTGCCGAGGCGATCGCGGCGATCGATGGCAACCCGCTGCCTTATCTACTACTCGTGCAGGCAAAGCCGGACACGCCGCCCGCTCGATTGGCGACCGCGCTGATCGCCGTCGCCGAGGTCGATCAGGTACAACACGATCAGCAATGGCGGCAGCGCCTGGATCGTGTCTTCGATTTGCTGCGCCGCCTGGCGCTGTCCAGTCTCATTCTGTTCGGTTGCGCCGCGTTGCTGGTCATTGCCAACAGTGTCCGACTCGAAGTCGCTGCACGCCGCGAGGAGATCGGTATCGTCAAACTGCTCGGTGCCAGCGATGCCTTCGTTCGGCGTCCCTTTCTCTGGTGTGGATTCTGGCTCGGCGGCCTGAGCGCGGTCATCGCGATCGCGATCAGTCTCGGTGTCCGCGCCTGGTTTTCCGAACCGGTGCGCGCGCTCGCAACCAGCTATGGCTCGGCCTTTGATCTGCACGGTCCGGGTAGTGTGCTGATGTTGACAACGCTGGTCGGCGGAGTTCTGCTAGGCTGCGCCGGGGCATACATTGCTACCACTTTTCAGCTGATTTCCGACCGGGCTTCCTGATTACGACATGACGGCTGTACTCACCTCCCATATCTCGAGTGACAACCCGCGCGTGCTGGTCGTCGATGGGTCGAAAGTGGCGCGCCGGATGATCGAACAGGTATTGAAGGCGGAGCTGCCCAACGCCACGTTGACAGCCTGCGAGACTGGCGCCGAGGCCAAGAAGGCCATGGAGGCCGGCATCGTCGATCTGGTCACGATGTCATTGCACCTGCCGGATATGGACGGCCTTGAACTGGCGCGTCATGTACGCGAACACTCGCCGCAGGCGTATATCCCGATCATCGTGGTTTCCGGTTCGGTGCACGAGCGCCTCGAGAGTCGCGGGCTGTCCGACGATGTCACCGATTACTTCGACAAGTCGTTGGGATTCAATGCCCTTGCGACTTTCATTCGCGGCTATGTCAGCGAACAGGAGCAGGCCAGCGGCGCCGTTCTGTATGTCGAGGACAGCCGCGTTGTCGCGCTGGCCACCCGGCGCATGCTGGAGAAGTACGGCCTCACCGTCACCCACGTCACCAGCGTCGAGGATGCGTTCGCCCTGCTGGATACCGCCAAGGCGCAGGGTCTGGGCGCCGGCGCCGATATCGTGCTCACCGATGTTTACCTGAAGGGCGGCCTGACCGGCAAGGAACTGCTCGAAACCGTGCGCGGACAATACGGCTACAGCCGTGGCCAGCTGCCCATTCTGGTGATGACTGCTGATGACAATCCGCGCAATCAGACAGCGTTGATCCGCGCCGGCGCCAACGACCTGGTCAATAAACCGGTTGAAGAAAAAATCCTGATCACCAAGCTGATGTTCCAGCTGCGGGTGTCCAAGCATGCGCGCGAGTTGCGCAACGCGAAGTGACATCCCGCCGATGCCGGACGGGATCGGATTCCTCGCCCGGTGGACTACTCGATTTCGAGTGAGTGATCGTGGACACTGATCGGATCCGTCTGCATCCTTCCTGGAAGCTCCGCCTCGCCACGCAATTCGCCTCGGCAGGCATGCAGCGCCTGCGCGAATTCCTGACTGCGGAAAAAGCTGCTGGCAAGCAGATCTTTCCGCCCGGCCCACAGATTTTTGCCGCGCTTGACCGCACGCCCTTTGAATCGGTCAAAGTCATCATTCTCGCCCAGGACCCCTATCACGGCCCGGGGCAGGCACATGGCTTGTGCTTCTCGGTGCAGGCGGGCGTCACGCCGCCGCCATCTCTGGTCAATGTATTTGCCGAGATCGAACGCGATCTGGGCCATCCGCGACCACGCCATGGCTGTCTGCTGAGCTGGGCCGATCAGGGCGTTCTGCTGCTCAACGCGGTACTGACTGTCGAGAGCGGCCACGCCGGCGCGCATCAGGGTAAGGGTTGGGAGTCGTTCACCGATGCGATCATTGACCTGCTCAACCAGGAACGCGAGGGTCTGGTCTTTCTGCTCTGGGGTAGTCATGCCCAGGCCAAGGGTCGCCTGATCGACACCAGTCGCCACCATGTACTGAAGGCGCCGCATCCCTCGCCGCTATCGGCCTATCGCGGATTCATCGGTTGCGGCCACTTCTCCGAGGCCAACCGTCTGCTCGTGGCGCGCGGGCGCACTGCGATCGACTGGCAACTGCCCGAGCAAGCGGCCAATGCAAAAAGTTGACGATTCCGTGGCGCGCCTCGTATAGACTGCAGCTACCTTGTTGGAAGGCCATGCCGAATGCCTTCCCAGGGGGAGTAGCTCCAGATGGCTGCGGCGGTATCTGCAGCATCGATCACAGGGTCGTCAATACGGGGTATCTCATCGCGAGGCACTCCCGGTCCTGTGGGCAATGAATCATTCATTGCGAGCGAGACCCTGTCGCCGTGGGCGACGGTCTCGTTTGCGTCTCGAGGCCTGCCACGTGCGACGCGGCGGGCTTTTTTGTGCCCGCCGCGCCTCGGTTGTCCGGTCTGAGGAACTGCAATGGAAACGCTCGGCGAATGGTGGATGTGGTTGGCTTTTTTTGGCTTTGTAGTGGTCGCGGTGGTGGTCGATCTTGTTGTACTGCGCTCGCAGGGCGCACACCGGGTCTCGCTGCGTGAGGCAACGGTCTGGACCCTGATCTGGGTCTTGCTGGCGCTGCTGTTCTGCGCCGGGCTCTGGTACTACCTCGATGGCAGCGCCGGTCGTGCGATCGCCAATGAGGCGGCGACCCAGTTCCTGACCGGTTATCTGATCGAGAAGAGTCTGTCGGTCGACAACATCTTCGTGTTCCTGATGATCTTCAGCTACTTCGCGGTTCCGCTGGAACAGCAGAAGCGGGTGATCATTCTCGGCGTGGTCGGCGCCATCGTGCTGCGCGCCATCATGATCCTGCTCGGCGCGGTACTGATCGCCAAGTTCCATTGGGTGCTCTATCTGTTTGGTCTGTTCCTGCTGGTCACCGGCATCAAGATGCTAGTCTTCGCCGACGCGGCGCCCGATCTTGAAAAGAATCCGGTACTGCGCTGGATGCGTTCACACCTGCGCATCACGGCGGAATTCCACGCGGATAAATTCGCAATCCAACGCGAAGGCGTGCGCTGGTATACGCCCTTGTTCGCCGTGGTGATCCTGATCGCGGTGACCGACATCATTTTTGCGGTCGATTCGATCCCGGCGATCTATGCGATTACCGAAGATCCGTTCCTGGTGATGACCGCCAATGTGTTTGCCATCCTCGGTCTGCGCGCGCTGTATTTCCTGCTGGCCGATATGAAGGAGCGCTTCCACTTGCTCAGCTATGGCCTGGCCCTGGTGCTGATTTTTGTCGGCACCAAGATGCTGTTGGTGCACTGGTTCCATGTGCCGGCGTTCTGGTCGCTCGGCGTGGTCGCCGCGATCCTGGCCCTGAGCATGGCCCTGAGTCTGGCCTTGCCGCCCCGAGCCAAGGTCATCGAGCAGGCCGGACAGGATCGCCAAGGCATTGAATGATAAGCACTTGTTTATTTGAACTTCAGCCTCACTTAGCACTCTAAGTGCCCGACTGCTAACATCACCACCTAGAAAGGAGGGGTTTGATGACCACTGCATTGATGAGCAACAACCTGCCGATTCCGAGCGCACTGGGTTCGCTGGACGCCTATATCACGGCGGTCAACCGGGTTCCGATGCTGACGCCGGAAGAAGAGGTCGACCTCGGCTGGAAGGTCCGTGAGGACAACGACATCGAATCGGCCAAGCGCCTGATCATGTCGCACCTGCGCTTTGTCGTGCATGTCGCGCGCGGCTACCAGGGCTATGGGCTGGGCATGGGTGACCTGATCCAGGAAGGCAATATCGGCTTGATGAAAGCGGTGAAGCGTTTCGATCCGGCGCAGGGTGTGCGCTTGGTCAGCTTCGCCGTGCACTGGATCAAGGCCGAGATGCACGAGTTCATCCTGAAGAACTGGCGCATCGTCAAAGTGGCCACGACCAAGGCGCAGCGCAAATTGTTCTTCAATCTGCGCAAGTCGAAAAAGCGCCTGGGCTGGATGAACCACGAAGAGGTGCTGACCGTCGCACGCGAACTGAAGGTGCAGCCTTCCGACGTGCGGGAGATGGAAGCGCGCCTCAATGGTCGCGATATGGCCTTCGATCTGCCCAACGACAGCGATGAGGACGAGCGTCCGTCGCCGTCGGCCTTTCTGGTCGATCACAGCGCGAGCCCATACGACCTGATCGAGAGTGATGATGAGGACAGTCACCAACTCGATGCGCTGCGCGAGGGCCTGGAGCAACTCGACAAACGTTCGCGCGATATCGTCAGTCGGCGCTGGATTGCCGAAGACAAGGCCACACTGCAGGAACTCGCCAACGAGTACGGCGTTTCCGCTGAGCGCATCCGTCAGCTCGAGGCCAATGCGTTCAAGAAGATCAAGGCTCTGCTGGTCGCCTGATTCGCCTGCACGCAGATGAAGAAACGGCCCGCATTGCGGGCCGTTTTTGTTTGCGTCAACGTCAACGTCGACGTGCGGCTATTCGCCGAGCGGAAGAATCTGCTGCTGCGGCTCGATCCGTGAGTCACCCGCGAAGATGCGCTTGAACTCGGCGCGGCTGACCGAGACGTAGCGATCATTGCCACCGATCTCGACCTGGGCGCCCTGTTGCAGCGCGCGGCCATGTTCATCGACACGCACCACCATGGTCGCCTTGCGACCGGTATGGCAGATCGTCTTGATCTCGGAGAACGAATCGGCCCAGGCCAACAGGTATTGCGAGCCCTCGAACAACTCGCCGATAAAATCCGTGCGCAGCCCATAGGCCAGGGTCGGTACATCGAGCTGATCGACCACATCGGTCAGCTGCCAGACTTGGGCCTTGCTGAGAAACTGCGCCTCATCGACCAGCAGGCAGTGCAGGGCACCTTGCGCGGCGATATCGGCCTTGACCAGGGCGAGCAGATCGTCCTCGCGCTCAAAGATGCGCGCGCGCGCTTTCAGCCCGATCCGCGACTGCACCACACCAACGCCATAGCGATCATCCAGCTTCGGCGTCAGGATCAAGGTGCGCATGCCGCGCTCGTGATAATTGTGCGCGCTCTGCAGCAGGGTCGTGGTCTTGCCGGCATTCATTGCCGAGTAATAGAAGTACAGCTTGGCCATGGCGCGTTCGGTCGGAATTTGGCAAGGCCCAGCGTAGCGCAAGGCCGCTTGATCGTCTCGCCAGAATCGTTGGTGTGTCGACCCTTCCAGCGGAGGAACCCACTGTTGCCCAGCCTTCCTCGCCAGCAATGGCTGATCTGCAGCGGTCGCAAAGTGTGCGGTCGTGCAGTGGCAGCAGCACCCAGAGTGTCCGCGACAGGGGCCTGCGCGAGACGGGACGGCCGCTCAATGTGCCTGGGACGATAACTCAGTACGGCACGCTCCGCGCCTACCTGCAGCTGCCTCGAATCGAAGAACCCCCGGCCCCATGTATCCTTTGAAATCCGGTGAAGGACGTGAGATGAAAGGGTGGCGAGTAATGAGAGCGGATTGCAAGCGAATCCAGGCGACGTGGCAGTCGCTTGCAGTTCTGGCCGACCCCGGCTTGCGCATCAAGCATCGCCGTCGGGCCTTGGCCTTGGCCGTCGCGTGGGCGCTGGGCGGAGCGCTGACCGTGGCGTTGAATCCCGCCGCCGTGGCTCAGCCGTTTCCGGCCACCTTGCCCTTGTCCAGTCTGGACGGCAGCAATGGCTTCAAGCTTGATGGTGAGGCGGTGGGCGACAAATCGGGCTGCTCAGTTGGCGCCGCTGGTGATATCAACGGGGACGGAATTGCCGATCTGCTTATAGGAGCACCCGGCGCGGACCCCAATGGCCAATTATCTGGGCGAACCTATGTGGTCTTCGGTTCCAGTAGCGGATTCGCGGCTATCTTCCCGCTGTCTAGCTTGAACGGTACGCACGGATTCAGGATCGATGGCGAGGCCATGTTTGACGAATCCGGCAGTTCGGTTAGTGCCGCCGGCGATGTCAACGGCGACGGCATCGATGATCTGATCATTGGTGCGGACGGAGCCGATCCAAACGGCAGTTATTCCGGGCGCAGCTATGTAGTGTTCGGCGCCAGAGGCCGCCGTGCGGCGAGTATTCCGTTGTCGAGCCTTGATGGGACGAACGGTTTCGCGCTCGACGGGGAAGCCGCACGTGATTTTTCCGGTGGCGCGGTCAGTGCTGCCGGCGACGTCAACGGCGACGGCATCGACGATTTGATCATTGGTGCCTTTAGCGCCGATTTCAACGGTCCGAATTCCGGGCGTAGCTATGTGGTGTTTGGCTCCGCCAGCGGCTTTTCGAGTAGCGTCCCTCTATCCAGTCTCAGCGGCGGAAATGGATTCAAGCTCGACGGGGAATCGGCCCTACATTACTCCGGCGGATCAGTCAGCGCCGCCGGTGACGTCAACGGCGATGGCATAGGTGATGTGATTATTGGCGCCACCGCCGCGGCCCCAAACGGTGGCTATTCCGGGCGTAGTTATGTGGTGTTCGGTTCCAATAGCGGCTTCGCGGCCGCCGCTTCATTGTTCAACCTCAACGGCTCCAACGGATTTAAGATAGATGGCGAAGCACAAGCCGACCAGTCCGGCATCTCTGTCTCGAGCGCGGGCGATTTCAACGGAGACGGTTTCGATGATTTGATCATCGGCGCGCCTTTCGCAGACCACATTCAGTATAACTCTGGGCGCAGCTACGTTGTGTTCGGCTCCAGTGATGGATTTCCGGCCGCACTATCGTTGGCGAACCTCGACGGCAGCAACGGATTTGAGCTCGGTGGCGAGGAGATATTTGATCGATCCGGTACTTCAGTCGGCTCCGCTGGCGACGTCAATGCCGACGGCTTCGCCGATCTGATCATCGGCGCATTTGCCGCCGACCCCAATGGCAGCTATTCGGGCCGCAGCTACGTGGTGTTTGGCTCTGGCGAACCCTTCGCTGCGGTCGTACCGTTGTCGAGCCTGGACGGCACCAGCGGATTCAAGCTGGATGGCGAAGCGGGGCATGATGAGTCCGGCATTTCGGTCAGTGGCGTCGGCGATGTCAACGGCGACGGCATCGACGACCTGCTCATCGGTGCGTCTACCGCCGATCCTGCCGGCAACGAATCCGGGCGCAGCTACGTTGTGTTTGGCCGCGATGCAGCCTTCGTATTTGCCAATGGGTTTGAGTGAACCGCCCGCTGCGATGCCTCCGGCTGGGAATAGAACGCGTCAGGCGCTGTGTTCAACCGTCTGACTCTGTCCACCGCTGGGTCCAGGAGTCCTGACTCGCTAGAATGCCCGGCCAAGCCGCGTCATGAGTTCCCGTGAGCCTCAATTCCGCCCAACGCCAGGCTGTTGCTGAAATTTCTTCGCCTTTGTTGGTGCTTGCCGGTGCCGGCTCGGGCAAGACTCGGGTGATCACCGAGAAGATCGCGCATCTGCTGAAGAGTGGCTATCAGGCCGAGCATATCTTTGCGATCACCTTTACCAACAAGGCGGCGCGCGAAATGCGTGAGCGCGTGGCCAAACTGGTTTCGCGCGAGGCCGCCGAGCCGCTGACGGTGTGTACGTTTCATGCGCTCGGGCTCAAGGTCCTGCAGATCGAGCACGCTGCCGCGGGACTCAGGCGCGGCTTCTCGGTGCTCGACGCCGATGATGCGCTGAACCTGTTCAAGGAGCTGGCGCCCAAGGGCCTGAAGAACGATGCCCTGTATGCGTTGCGCAATCTGGTCGGCAAGGCCAAGGATGATGGGCTGTCGCCGGACCAGGCGATTGCAGCGGCGCGCAGTCCGCGCGAGATGGAGGCGGCCTCGATCTATGCGATGTACCAGCGTCGGCTGAGCAATTTCAACGCGGTCGATTTCGATGATCTGATCTATCTGCCGGCGCGGATGCTGGAGGAAGATGCCGAGCTGCGGACGCGCTGGCAGGGCCGCATCCGCTATCTGCTGATGGATGAGTACCAGGACACCAACCGCGCGCAGTACCGGATGGTGCGCCATCTGGTTGGTCCGCGTGGTGCCTTCACCGCGGTCGGTGATGATGATCAATCGATCTATTCCTGGCGCGGCGCCAATCCGGAAAATCTCAATGATCTGGCGCGCGATTTTCCGAGCCTGAAAGTGGTCAAGCTGGAGCAGAACTATCGCTGCAGCAGCCGCATCCTGCGTGCCGCCAATACCTTGATCGCCAATAACCCTCATTTGTTCGAAAAGAAATTGTGGAGCGCGCACGCCGATGGGGATCCGATCCGGGTGCTGGCCTGTCGCGACGAAGAACATGAGGCCGAACGCGCGGCGGCAGCGATTGCGCACCGCCAGGCACAGACCAAGGCGCGCTGGCATGATTTTGCGATTCTCTATCGCGGCAATCATCAGGCGCGCGCACTCGAGAAGGCGCTGCGCCTGGTCAGCGTGCCCTATCACGTCAGCGGTGGTACCGCGTTCTTCGAGCGTGTCGAGATCAAGGACGTGCTGGCCTATCTGCGCCTGCTCTGCAATCCCGACGATGATTCGGCGTTTCTGCGTGCCGTGCAGGTGCCCAAGCGCGAGATTGGCACGACCACGCTGGAGAAACTCGCCCTGCTCGCTGGCAGTCAGCACATCAGTCTGCTGCGCGCGGCCGAACGCATTGACGTGCAGAAGCAACTGGCATCGCGGCCCGGTGCGGCGCTGATGCAATTCGCCGAGATGCTGGAGCGCTGGCGGCGCGCCGGCCAGTCACTCAGCGCCGGCGATCTGGTCGCCCGCGTGATCGACGAGTCCGGCTACGAATTGCATATCCAGGCCACCGTGCGAGAGCCCTCGGCGGTCGCCTATCGCAAGGAAAATCTGCAGGAACTGGTGCAGTGGATGCGCGACAACGGCAAGGGCCGTGATGCCCTGGCCGATCTGCAGGCACAGCTGGCCCTGCTTTCGCACAGCGCTCGAGATGAACCCGGCAATGCGGTGCGTTTGTCAACGCTGCATGCCGCCAAGGGACTGGAATTCAATCACGTCTGGTTGGTAGGGCTTGAAGACGGCACCCTGCCGCACGAGGGCGGTATCAATGAAGGCCGCCTCGAAGAAGAGCGTCGCCTGATGTATGTCGCCATCACCCGCGCCAAGGACACCCTCACCATCAGTTACGCCGAACACAAACGCAAGTTCGGCGATATCGAACGGCAGAAACCCAGCCGATTCATTGACGAACTGCCCGCCGCCGAAATCGAACGCGAAGGCGATGATCCCGAACGCGACGCCGAACAACGCCGTGAACGCGCCGGCGCGCATATTGCCAATTTGGCGGCGATGCTGGGCAAGCTGTAGGCAGGGCGCATTGCCCTTGCCTACGGCGCCGCTACTTCTTCAACTTGCGATCAAAAAAATCGACCAGGGCGTTGTAGGCATGCTTCTTCATCCACGGTAGCGAGATGCCGTGTTTGCCGCCGGGGTAGGTCATCAGCTCGAACGGCGTACCTTGTTCCTGCAGTGCGCTCATCAGCTTGGTTGAATTGGTGAACAGCACATTGTCATCGGCCATGCCATGGATCAGTAACAGAGGAGATTTCAGTCCGGCCAGATGGGCGAACACGGCACTCTGCTCATAGCCCGCGGCATTGGCCTTGGGATGATCCATATAGCGCTCGGTGTAATGGGTGTCGTAAAGACGCCAGTCGGTAACCGGCGCGCCGGAAACACCCGCGGCGATCTGGTCCGAGGCCTTGGCCAGCATCATCAGCGTCATGTAGCCGCCATAGCTCCAGCCGAACACGCCGATGCGATCGCCGTGCACGTAGGGCTGCGTCTTCAGCCACTTCACACCTTCGAGTTGATCCTCGACCTCGGGCCCGCCCATATTGCGGAACAGGGCTTCCTCGAACGCTTTGCCGCGGCGGTCGCTGCCGCGGTTGTCGAGACTGAACACGAGATAGCCGCGCCGCGCCATCACCTGCGCCAGCGGATCATCCCAGCTCTTCTGTACGCGCTGCACATGCGGGCCGCCATAGACCGTGATCATCACCGGGTATTGTTTTTCCGGATCGAAATCGCTGGGCTTGACCAGTCGGTAGTGCAGCTTCTGGCCCTTGGCGCCGATGATGCTGCCGAATTCGGCCTCGGCATGATCCTGGTGATACGGCCAATAGGGATGCCCTTCCTGCAGCCGGTTGGCCTCGAGTATCGCGAGTTCCAGGCCATTGGCGTCGTACAGTCGTACCGAGGGTGGGGCCGATGGGCTGCTGTAGGTGTCGATGTAAACGTCGGCGCTTTCGGCAAAAACGGCTGCGTGCATTCCCTCGCCGACGCTGAGCTGACGGGTCTCGTTCGAGGGCGTCGACAATGTGGTTGCGTAGACTTGGCGTTGCAGCGGATCGTCGCCGCCCGATGCGAAGAAGATGTGGTCGGCATCCAGGGCCACGGCGAGCAGTTGATCGACCACCCAGCCCTCAGGGGTCAGTGCATGGCGCAGGCTGCCATCGCTGCCATAGAGGTACAGGCGCTTGTAGCCATCGCGCTCGCTTGGCCAGATGAAACCCGAGCCATCCTTGAGGAAGCGCAGTTCATCATGCAAGTTGACCCAGGTCGTGCTGTTCTCGCTGAGCAGGGTGCTGACGATGCCTTCGGCCCGATTCCACAGGCGCAGATCGAGCCGACGCTGATCGCGGCTTTGCACCTGAAAGCTGAGCGCACTGCCATCGGCATTCCAGTCGACGCGGGCGAGGTAGATGTCCTTGTTCGCACCGAGATCCACCCAACGCACCGCCACACTGGCCGGCATTGGCACCGCGATGCCGCCACTGGCGGCGAGTTCGGCTGGCAGCGCCGTCGTCATGTCGATGACGCCGAGCCGGATGCCGACATTGGTCTCGCCGGCGGCGGGATAGCGCTGCTCGACAACATCAGTGCTCTCGGCATTGATCTCGAAACGGCGCTGCACCGGCACCGGGCCTTCGTCGACGCGGGTAAAGGCGATCGCCGAATCATCCGGTGACCACCAGTAGCCGGTATCGCGTCCCATTTCTTCCTGCGCCATGAATTCCGCCTGGCCATTGCTGATCAGGCCACCGCCATCGCCAGTCAGTTGCAGGGTGCGGTCGCTGGCCAGTTCGATCGCCCAGAGATTCTGGTTGCGGACGAAGGCGACATAGCGACCACCGGGGGAGACCCGCGCATCGGTGGCAAAGCCGATCTCGCGATTGCTCAGTTTGCGGACCGCTTCGGCGCCCTCCTTGCCGAGGTCGTAGAGAAAGAGCTCGCCATTCAGCGGGAACAGCAGATGCTTGCCATCCGGAGAAAAATCGTACTCGAGGATGCCCTTCAGGCTGGCGGTGCGGGCACGTTCGCGGCGCGCCTGCTCTGCGTCCGAGAGGTCTTCGTCGCCAGGCAACAGGACCTTGGAATCGACCAGCAGGCGGGTCTCCTTGTCCGCGATGCGGTACTCCCAGAGATCGAGTTGATACTGGTCGCTGGGTTTGCCGCGCAGAAAGGTGACGCGACTGCCATCGGGCGAAACCTTGAGTCCCATCGGGGTCGGGCCAGAGAGGGCAGGCGCATCGTAGATGCGGTCGATGGTCAGCTCGGCGGCCAGGCTCATGGGTGCGGTCAGTACCAGGACGGAGGTCAGGAGGAGGGCGGTCAGCGGGCGCATGCACGATTCCAAAGCAGCAGCGGGTTGGCAAGTGTAAACGACTGCAGGCTTGACGCCGTGTTCGGTTGGTCATGCCGCGATGCTCGGCGGATTCGCCGCGAAGGCGCTAAAATGCCCGTTGCATTCAGGGGACAACCGATGAAGTCATCATTGCGGGCGGTACTGCTGCTCTCTGTCATGGTCCTGCTCGGCGCCTGTCGAACCATGCCGGCAGTGCCGGCAACGCCAGCCCTTGCCGTCTGCGCACAACCAGCGGCGGCGCACGATGCCTTCCTGGCAACGCTGTGGCAGCAACGCGCTGCCGAATACGACGCGCTCAGCCTTCAGGTTTTTGCGCGCGCCATCGACAGCCTGGATCGCGCGCTCGAAGACGCGCAATGGAACGCGCTGCCCGAAGCGGAGCGGCAGTCGGCGCCGAGTAGCAGCGAGGTCGCCATCATCAGTGATGTCGATGAGACCCTGGTCGACAATTCCGCTTTCGCCGTGCGCGAGATGCGCGAGCCGGTCGCGAGGTGTCAGACGCCGGCGCAGGCGCGCGATGCCTGGGGCCTGCGCTGGCGCGACTGGGTACAATCGGCCGAGGCCCCGGCCTTGGCCGGTGCGGCCGAATTCATGCAGGCGGCGAGCTTGCGTGGCGCCAAGATTTTTTACGTAACCAATCGCAAGGATGATGAGCAGCTGGCAACCTGCGCCAACCTGCGCAGCGCCGGATTTCCACTCAGCGATTGCGCGAGGCAGGTGTTGACCCGCAACGAAGACGCCGGTCGCGGCCGCGACAAGGTCTCGCGCCGCCAGCAGATCGCCGCACGCTATCGCGTGATCCTGTTGTTTGGCGACAACCTCGGTGACTTTTCAGGAAACATCAGTGGCAGTGAGGCCGAGCGAGACCGCGTCGTCGCCGAGCGGAAATCCTGGTGGGGCAAGCGCTGGTTCATGTTGCCCAACCCAAGTTACGGCAGCTGGGATGAGATTCTTGGGCGCATCGTCGATCGTCCCGATGACTTCGCCACGAGCGCCGAGCGCGCTGCCTATGTGCGCGAACTGAAGCAGAACAAACTTGAAGACTGCCGCAACCGGGATTGCCTGAAGCCATGAGCCTGAACTTGAAATCGCAGAAACCGATCGCCGCAGCCGAGCGCTTGATTTTCGCACTCGATGTCGCGACTCGAGCCGAGGCACTCGAGTGGATCGATCGCCTGGGTTACAGCGTGCAGTTCTACAAGATCGGCATGGAGCTGCTGACCAGTGGCGCCTACTTCGAGGTGCTCGACGATCTGGCGCAGCGTGGCAAGCGCATCTTTGTCGACCTGAAGTTTTTTGATGTACCGGCAACGGTTGCCGCCGCCGTCAAGGGACTCACCCGCTATCCGGTCGATTTCTGCACCATCCACGGCAACAATGCCATGCTCAAGGCTGCAGTGGCAGTGAAGGGCTCGATCCAGCTGCTCGGCGTCACCGCGCTGACCAGCCTCGATGAACAGGATCTCGCCGATCTAGGATTCCAATGCGATCCGCGCCAACTGGTGCTGTCGCGGGCACGCGCCGCACTCGGCGTCGGCTGCGACGGCGTGGTCTCATCCGGGCTTGAAGTCGCTGAGCTCCGCCGTGAGCTGGATCATCGCCTGATCGTGGTCTGTCCGGGCATCCGCCCGGTGGCCAATTCCGATGACCAGAAGCGCACGGTCGACGTGGTTCAGGCCTTCGAGAATGGCGCTGACTATATCGTCGTGGGTCGGCCGATCCGACAGGCGGCGGATCCGCGTGCCGCTGCCGAAGCGATTCAGGCCAGCATCCGGCAGCTGTTCGCCGATTCGGCGTCGTGAAACGGTGCCCAGCCGGGATTTCGACGAGCCGATACAGACTCTAGCCGGCTATTAAATGTATTGATATCAATGTGTTGCAGCGTGTTTAGTGAGGTGTTGCATTAACTGTAGGTTCCAAGCTACTCTTTCTGCAACACAAGCTTCTCAAGATAAGCCCGAGAACTATAAACAACGCGCCCAACTTCCCCCTCCCGGCTTTGCCGGTTGTTCAGATGGTTCGAAAGGGCCATCTGATTTTTTTTGGGCGCCAGAAAACCCGGGTTTAGGCACGAAGAAGCCAGCCATAAGGGCGCACGACGCGCTACCGAAGTCCGGATAACGCGTTTTTTACGCGCCTTGGTGTCAAATGCCGCGACCTGATCACTGGGGACAGGGGCAAGCCTTCTGCGCGCGGCTATCCAGCGCACTTGCCAACGGGTCGCGCTCGGCCCACCATTCCCGGCCCTGAAACGATGGAGCGTTTTGTCATGAATCTCAAACTCAGCACGCTGACTGTGGCCCTGTTCGTGGCGCTTTCGCTGACCGCTTGCGGTGACAAGGAGTCCAAGACCGCAGATGCTGCCAAGGCTGCCATTGCCGCCACCGCCACCTCGCCACAGGCAGCGATCGAGGCCGCAGCCAAGAACATGCGGGCGGGAAATCTGAAGGCCATTGTCGAGTCGAGCGTCCCGCCGCAGTACCTGGATCAGGTCCGTGGCAAGTGGACCGAGAAGATGAGTGCCGATCCGATCACCGACGCCGATCGCGCCGAGTTCACCGAGAACATGGAGAAATTCACCGCCGCGGACGCCGAAGCCAAGCTTTGGGCCGAGTTGGAGCCGGTGCTGGTCCAGAAGAAGGCCGAGCTGGCGATGCAGATGCCGATGATGATCGGCATCGGTCGTGGCGTGATCGCCTCCGGTGTACAACAGCGCGAGGATCTGACCGAGGCGCAGAAGACCCAGGCGCTTGCCGCCGTGGACGCGTTTGCCAAGTGGGCCGAGACCGCCAAGTTCACCGATCCGGCGCTGGCGCAGAAATCGATTGGCGTCGTATGCAAGACCGCGCGCGATCTTGATCTGCAGTCGCTTGACGCCGTGCATGCCTTGAATTTCGATCAGGCGCTGGCCAAGGGCGACATCGCCTTCAATGGTCTGAAGCAGTTGTTTGAGGTCTATGGATTCTCGCTCAATCAGACGTTCGACAGCGTCCGCACCGAGTTGGTTTCCGAGAGTGGTGACACCGCCAAGGTCAAAGTGAGCTACGACATGTTCGGCACGCCGCTGAACTTCGAGACTGACATGGTCAAGTTCGACGGGCGCTGGTACGGCAAGGAGTCGCTGAGCAATCTGCAGAAGCAGGCGGCCGAAGGCGAGGTCGCTGCGGTCGAAGGATCGGAATCCAAGGGCTGATGGATCACGGATCGTCCTGTCCTGGTGGAGGGACAAGCCCATGGCCATTCATCCTATGAGTATGCCCGGCGCTGCGGTGCCCGAGGCCCGCGCGCCGTTCCTGTGGCGGATACTGGGGGCGTTGATCCGTCCCTGGTTGAAGATCAAGACCGAGCCGCCGCAACCTGAGCAGCGGCTGGAATCCAGTGATGCGCCGGTGGTCTATCTGCTGGAGCGCTACGGGCTTTCCAATGCCCTGATCCTGGAAGAAGCGTGTCGGCAACATCAGTTGCCGCCGCCGCTGTTGCCGATGCCGGGCGGTTATTTGCGCAAACAGCGTTCATTGCTGGCGTTGTCGCGTCGTGAAGGCTCGGGCTGGTTCGGGCGTCCGCGCAATCGCACGCACTCGGAGGGCCTGGCCCAACTGGTCGCGGCGGTGCGCGCCAACCCCAATCTCGATGTGCGTGTGGTGCCGGTATCGATTTTTGTCGGCCGCGCCCCGGCGCGCGAATCGGGCTGGTTCAGCGTGCTGTTCTCCGAGAACTGGGCGATGGTCGGTCGCTTCCGTCGTTTTTTGTCGGTCCTGCTCAATGGTCGCGACACCATCGTGCATTTTTCCGAGACCATCAGTCTGCGCGACGTGGTCAGCGAGGGCATGGATGTCGAGCGCACCGTGCGCAAGGCAAGCCGTGTCATGCGCGCGCATTTTTCGCGACTGCGTACGGCTGTCATCGGTCCCGATCTTTCCCATCGACGCACTCTGATCGATGCGGTGATGAATGCCGATCCGGTGCGTCAGGCGATGCAGACCACGGCCAGCAAGGAATCGCTGTCGACGACCCAGGTCGAAGGTCGGGCGCGTTCCTATGCCTGGGAGGTTGCGGCCGATTACTCGCCGCCGGCAGTGCGCTCGGCTTCGTTCCTGCTGAAGTCGGTCTGGACCAAGCTCTTTGATGGCATCCAGATCCATCATTTCGACACGCTCAAGCAGGTCGCACCGGGGCATGAAGTGATCTATGTGCCCTGTCACCGCAGCCATATGGATTACCTGTTGGTGTCGTATCTGCTCTACGAGAACGGCATCGTGCCGCCGCATATCGCTGCTGGCGTCAATCTCAATCTGCCGGTGATCGGCGGCCTGCTGCGCAAGGGCGGCGCGTTTTTCCTGCGTCGCAGCTTCAAGGCCAATGCCTTGTATTCGGCGGTGTTCTCGGAGTACGTGACCCAGCTGTTCCGGCGCGGGGTTTCGCTCGAGTATTTCGTCGAAGGTGGCCGCAGCCGTAGTGGCCGATTGCTCGATCCACGCGCTGGCATGCTGGCGATGACGGTGAAGAGTTTTCTGTCCGAGTCGCGGCGTCCGGTGGTGTTCCAGCCGGTCTATATCGGCTACGAGCGCCTGCTCGAGGGCAAGTCCTATATCTGTGAGCTGTCGGGCAAACCCAAGGAAAAAGAATCGCTGTTCGGATTGTTGCGGTCGCTGAAGCTGCTGCGCGAGCGCTATGGCAAGGTCGCGGTCAGTTTCGGCGAGCCGATCCATCTGGTCTCTTATCTCGACGCCGCTGCGCCGAACTGGCGGCAGGATGCGCGTGACAGTGATCGACCGGAGTGGTTCGGTGCAACCGTCAATGCCCTGGCCGACCGCATCGCCGTCAACATCAATCGCAGCGCTGATGTGAACCCGGTCAATCTGCTTGCCCTGGCCCTGCTCGCCACACCCAAGCACGCCATGGCCGAGGATGATCTGATTCGCCAGCTCGGACTGTTCAAACAATTGATTGAAGTCCTGCCGTATTCCGATCGGGTCACCATGACCGCGATGGACCCGGCCGAGATCATCGCCTACGGCGAGCGCATGAAAGTGATCGAGCGGGTCAAGCATCCGCTCGGCGATGTGCTGCGTGCCGAGGGTGACAATGGCGTGCTGCTGAGTTATTTCCGCAACAACGTGCTGCACCTGCTGGCGACCCCGGCCTGGGTGGCCTGCTGTTTCCTCAACAATCGACGCCTGCAGCGTGCCACCGTCGAGCGCCTCGGCCGCTTCATCTATCCGTTCCTGCAGGCCGAGCTGTTCCTGGCCTGGGATGCCGAGGGCTTCGCCCAGGAAGTGCAGAAGACGATCGAAGTATTCGTCGGCATGGGCCTGCTCGAGTACGAAGAGGAAGGCAAGTATCTGCGTCGGCGCATCGGTCAGACGGATGAGGCCTATCAGCTGCGAGTGATTGCGATGAGCCTGTTGCAGGCCTTCGAGCGCTACTACATCGCCCTGGCCCTGCTGGTGAAGAGCGGTCCCGGCGTATTGTCCACGTCCGAGCTGGAGAACCACTGCCAACACACCGCGCAGCGGCTGTCCCTGCTGCACACCCAGGCGGCACCGGAGTTCTTCGACAAGTCACTGTTCCGCGGCTTTATCGGGGTGCTGCGCGAACGCCGCATCGTCTGGTTGAACGACAAGGCCAAGCTCGATTTCGGTGATGAACTCGGCGCCATGGCGAGCGATTCCAAGCTGATCCTGAGCCGCGAACTGCGCCACTCGATCCTCAAGCTCGCGGGCGATCCCGACCGCAGCAACGAAGTGGCTGCCTAGGACGCGCGCTCATGCGTCGAGGCCAGTCCCCCTTGCATCGGTCCTTGCCTGCCTGATGCGCCCGCCGGCACGTGAGGCCTGGCGGCGATTGCCCTGGCGGCGCTGGATCGCTGGCGGCATCCTGCTCGGGCTTGCTGCTGCCAGCGTATTGGGCGTGGTCGCGCTCTGGATTCGGCGCGAATGGCTGCTCATCGCCCACCCTGGCCTGGCCGACACCTGGATACTGTATCTGGGCCTCGGCGGCGCCCATCTGTTGGCCCTGGTCGCGCTGTTGGCGCGCCGCCGCCACGCACTGCGCGCCGTCGTCCTGCTCAGCGCCCTGATCTTCACATTCGAAGCCCTACAGATCGGCCTTGGCCTGCATCTGCTGCGGCTGCCGGTCGCGCTGCTGCTGGTGCTCTGGGCCGATCGCCAGTTGCCTGCCGGGCGTCCATAGCGTCGCTGAGTCGGATTCCGTCAACCGGATTGACGCCACGCCGTGGCAGCCCATTCCAGTCTGGCCGGCTGGCGCCGTTGCAAAGCCTCGCCCCGGTCGAAGTTCAGGCGTCCAGATCGGGGATCAGTTTTGACTCGTAGAACGAGATCATGTCCTTGATCTTGAGCTTGCGCTTCTTCATTCGGGTCAGGTGCAACTGATCGGTGGCGATGTCGGTGGAAAGCTTGTTGATCGCCTGATCGAGATCACGATGCTCGACCTTCAGCTCCATCAGGGAGCGCGCTGCGGTGGCGGAATCGGTGCTGTCGTTCATGGCTGCTCGGGCGATCGACTGGCATCAGTCTAGCGTGAAAATCCCGCCAGTTCTCCGCGCTGGCGTGCGTTTCCCAGACGCCGCGCCGGGCTTGCCCTGTTCAGCCGGCCCAACGATCCGGGCTTGCCAATCGCGACCGTAGCGATGCGCTCCGCTACAATGCCGACCCGCTTGCTGGAGGCCGCCATGCGCCTCGCCACCGAATCCCCTGACACCGTCGAACACGCTCGCCTCAACCGGCGCCTGCGCCATCAGGTTGGCCAGGCCATTGCTGATTTCCGCATGATCGGCGAGGGCGATCGGGTGATGGTTTGCCTGTCTGGCGGCAAGGATTCGTACACTTTGCTCGATATTCTGCGCCAGCTGCAGGCCAAGGCGCCGGTGCGCTTCGAATTGCATGCGGTGCACCTGGATCAGAAGCAGCCCGACTACGATCCGGGCATCCTGCCGCGTTACCTTGAATCGATCGGCATGCCGTACACGATTCTCGAGCAGGACACCTACAGTGTGGTCAAGCGCGTGGTGCCCGAGGGCAAGACGATGTGCGGGCTGTGTTCGCGCCTGCGCCGCGGCTCGCTGTACAGTTTTGCCGAGCGCGAGGGTTTTACCCGGATCGCGCTCGGTCATCATCGCGACGATATCGTCGAGACGATGTTTCTCAATCTTTTCTATCACGCCAAACTCGCCGCGATGCCGCCCAAGCTGCAGTCCGACGATGGCAAGCACATCCTGATCCGGCCCTTGGCCTACTGCGCGGAGTCCGACATCGCCGCGTATTCGGCGGCGCGCCAGCACCCGATCATGCCGTGCAATCTCTGTGGTTCGCAGGAGACCCTGCAGCGCAAGACGATCAAGGCCATGCTGGGCGAGTGGGAGCGCCAGACGCCCGGTCGCATCGACAATATCCTGCGCGGGATCGGCGATATCCGTCCCTCGCAACTGGCTGACCACAAGCTGTTCGATTTTGCCGCGCTGGGCTCGGTGGCAGGTGCCGAGGCTGCCGAGTGGTTGCCCGACGAACCGACACCCGCCGGGCGCAAGCCCTTTCCGATCGCCCTGGTCGCCCAGGACTGATTCCTCGCTATTTCGCTGTCGGTGCGGTCGCGGCCGTGCCCTGGAGTTCGCATGTTTTTTCGCAATGTCACCCTGTTCCGCTTTCCGGTCGAAAACCTCGCCAAGCTCAAAAACCTCGAAGCCAGACTGGCCGAGCACGCGCTGCGCCCCTGCGGCCCGCTTGAGCTGTCCACGCGCGGCTGGGTATCGCCGTTCGGTCGCGGTGAGGAGGTACTGAGTCATGCAATCGGTCACTACGTCCTGCTCAACCTGGGCGGCGAGGACAAGTTGTTGCCGGGCTCGGTGATCAATCAGGCGCTCGGCGAAAAGCTCGAAAAACTCGAGAAGCAGCGCGGCAAGCCGGTCGGCGGGCGCGAGCGCCGCAAGCTCAAGGACGAAGTGCTGACCGAGCTGATGCCGCGTGCGCTGGCCCGGCCCAGTCGCCTGCTTGGCTATCTGGATACCGAGAACGGCTGGATCGCGGTCGACAGCTCATCGCGCAAGTCGGCGGAAACCTTCGTCAGCAAGCTGCGCGAGGCGCTCGGTAGTTTCCCGGCGGTGCAGGCCGAAGCCGAAGAATCGCCGCGTGCGGTGATGACCGAGTGGCTGATCGACGGCCGTCTGCCCAAGGGCTGGCAGCTCGGCGACGAGTGCGAGCTGAAAGACCCGGCCGATCAGGGCGCCATCGTGCGCTGCCGGCGCCAGGAACTGGAGAGCGACGAGGTCCGCGAGCACCTCAAGAGCGGCAAGCAGGTGACCCAACTCGCCCTGGTGTTCGAGGACCGGATGCGCTTCGTTCTTGACGAAAACCTCACTGTGCGCAAGTTCAAATTGCTGGATATCGCGACCGAATCCCTGGAAAGTGGCGACCGGGCCTCGGCGAATGCTGAACTGGACGCCCGATTTGCCTTGATGTCGCACGAATTGACTTTACTTCTCAGTGCAATCGAAACGATATTCGGGGTACCGCGCCCGCACGGGGGATAATCCTCCCTGGTGGCCGGGTCCTTGCACGCGAACAGGGCACAATGGAACCGCAGGCCGAACAATTCGTTGATCTGGAAACGCCCAACGGCAGGACCGTTCGTGTCCTTACGCGGCTGAACCCGCGCGCGCGCCGGCTGTCGCTGACGGTGGGCGCGGGCGGCCCCCGGCTGTCGGCGCCGGCCGGGACCCACCATTCGACGATGCGCGCTTTCCTGCGCGAGAACGCGCTCTGGGTGCAGAAGAAGCTGCGTGAGCTCGACCTTACTTCGCGCAAACTGGCAGCGCCGATCCCGGGGCGCGCCGAAACCCTGGCCTTCCGTGGCGTCGAACTACCCGTACGCTGGGAATACGGCGCATTTCCGCGGGTCAGAATCGAACGCAATGAACTGGTAATCAGTCTCAACCTCGGGCATTCCGAAGTGGCGCGGCATGCCCAGCGCGCAATGCGCAATTTTCTGCTCAGCGAGATGCGCCGCGAAGTCTCGCGTCTGGTTGCCTACTACGCGCTGCTGGTCGGCAAGACACCGACGGCATACCGATTCATCCCGATGCGCACCCTGTGGGGCAGCTTGAGCAGTGGCGGCCGGATGTCCTTGGACCTGTCCCTGATCCTGGCGCCGCCAGAGGCGCTGGAGTACGTGATCGTCCACGAGATGTGTCATCTCTGGGTGCGCAACCACGGACCACGATTCTGGGCGCGCGTCGCCGAAGTGTTTCCGGAGGTCGATGAGCAGCGCGACTGGCTCAATGATCAGGGACACAGCATCAAGCATGAGATATCGCGCTGGATCGGCGTCCGCATGGATTAGCTGCGCAGCGCGCGCGCGACCTGTTCGGGGATTTCCATGTGCAGATGATGTGAGCCGTCCAGCCGCGTGACCGCGAGATTCGGGATCAGCTCCAGCCGCTCCGCCATCAGGCTGTATTCGACGAAGGGCATCGCGGGTTCCGCCAGTACCAGGGAAGCCGGACAACGAATGCCGATCAGGCAATTGCGCACCTGCTCCTCGGTCATCCGCATCGCGCTGGTCAAGGTGAGCCGCGGATCGCTGCTCCAGACATAGCCACCTTCGACCGCCCGGGTGCCGCGCGTGACCAGGATTTCGGCTGCCTCGGCGGTCAATGGCATCTGCGGATGTTGCCGGCGCGCCGCGGCCGGGGCTTCGAGATCGGGAAACACCCGCAGTTGCTTGGAATCGATCACCGAGCGATCGAGCAGCGCTGCACGCAATAGCGCCAGCGTCTTCTCGGCGCCGGTGCTGATCGGGCCGAGGGCTTCGATCAGGAACAGTGCTTCGACCCGTTCGGGCACGCTGGCGGCGAGCACGCTGCTGATTGCGCCGCCGAGCGAGTGGCCGAGCAGGCTGAAGCGCGCCCAGCCGAGTGCCTCGACACAGCAGAGCACGTCGTGCAGGTAATCGATATAGTGATACCAGGCGCCGCGCGGACGATGATCGGATTGACCGTGGCCCGGAAGATCGATGGCGACCAGATCGTAGTCGGCGAACCAGGGCGCCAAGGCATCGAAACTGGCGGCATTGTCGAGCCAGCCATGAATGGCCAGCAGTTTCGGGCCCGCCCGATTGCCGCTGCGACGCGCCGCCAGGC
This sequence comes from Lysobacterales bacterium, assembly GCA_038255435.1. GTDB lineage: Bacteria > Pseudomonadota > Gammaproteobacteria > Xanthomonadales > Ahniellaceae > 0-14-3-00-62-12. Next base: position 74,851 of record JBBSLG010000014.1, on the reverse strand, counting down.
GCAGGTGGGGTAGGGCGATGGCGAAATCTTCGCTCGACGGATTCATTGCTGGGCATCCCGATCAAAACTCGGCCGTGCCGCCGCGTGGCGTTCGGCGCTCTGCTGCAGGGCAAGTGCGGTCTGCCCGTCGGTCGCGGTCCATTCCGGCCAGTGCGCGGTCTGCCGTTGAATCAAGCGGGCGAGGAAGGCGGCGTGGTCGGGCTCGGCGTTCAGCGCCGGAATGTACTGAAAATGTTTTCCACCAGCGGCCAGAAACCGTTCCTGCTCTCCGATCGCGATCTCTTCGAGGGTCTCGAGGCAATCGACCGCGAATGCGGGGCAGACCACATCGACGCTGCTTACGCCGGCCTTGGCGAGGCGGACCAGTTCCTGGTCGGTATAGGGATGCAGCCAGCGCTCGCGACCGACCCGCGACTGGAACGCCACGCTCCATTCGGTTGGCTCCAGCTGCAGGAGCTCGCTCGTCATTCGCGCCGTCGCCAGGCACTGGCAGTAGTAGGGGTCGCCTGCACGCAGATAGCGCTCGGGGATGCCATGGAACGAAAACAGCAGATGGCCGCCGCGGCCATGACGCTGCCAACTATCGCGGATTCGATCGGCAAGCAGTTGGGCGTAGCCGGGCTCGGCGTAATAGTCGCTGACAAATTGCAGATCGGGGATCCAGCGCCAGCGCCGGAGCCGCGCCGCCACGGCGTCGAAAACCGAACCGGTGGTCGTTCCCGAGTACTGCGGATAGAGCGGAACGATCAGCAGGCGGCGCAGATTGCGTCGTGCCAGCTGATCGAGCACCTTGGCGAGCGCCGGCTCGCCGTAGCGCATCGCGAGGTGCACTTCGACGTCGCGATGGTTGCAAGCGGCCAGCTGGTCTTGCACCGCCGCAGTCAGATCGCGGCTGAGAAACAGCAGAGGCGAGCCGCGTTCGGTCCAGACCTTCTGGTAGGCCCGCGCCGAGCGCGCCGGGCGGATGCGCAGGATCACCCCGTGCAGGATCAGCCGCCAGAGCAGCCGGGGCAGCTCGATTACGCGCGGATCAGCCAGGAATTCGGCCAGATAGCGACGGACGGCCGAGGCCGTGGGCGCCTCCGGGGTGCCCAGATTGACCAGTACAACGGCGGCCAGCGGTGCCTGGCCATGGCTGAAATCGGCGCGCCCTTGGTATTTCATCGGCTCATCCTGGTAATTTGCTGCGCTGCATACCATATCCTGTGTCGCCGGGGCGTTTCCGCCACAAGCAGTGGGTACGGCGACCGGGCTGGCCCCCGGACCGTTCAGGCTGTCGGTTCAGGCTTTGATTTTGCGCCTCGCGCGGCTAGAATCGAAGCTGTCACGACCGCCCTCGTGGCTGACGATTACAGCAGCACATACCTATAAAAGGATCGCCCATGCGTCGCGCTATCGGGCTCGCCGCCACTGTTGTACTTGCGCTGTGCGCGAATTCTGCGCAGGCGGACCCGTTTGCCTACGCGATTACCCCCGATCCCGATCAGACCCAGGTGACTTATCGCCTGATCCAGGTTGATCTGGCCACGGGCGTCAGCAGCAATGTCGGGCGTATCGGATACTTCGATGTCGAGGGCCTGGCAATTGCGCCCGATGGCACGCTCTATGGCGTCTCGGACGCCAACAAGACCCTGATCACGATTGACCCGTCCTTTGGCCGCGGTACCGCGGTCGGTATCGGCAACGGCAACCTGGGGCTTTCGGGCCAGGGCATCAGCAATGCCACGCCGATGGATTTTGGTCTGACTTTCTCCTGCGATGGCCGCCTGTGGATGTCTTCGGACACCACCGGGCGCTTCTGGGAGGTCAATCGCAATACCGGTGAGGCGCGCTTTGTCGGATTTGTCGGTGCCAACATCTCAGGGCTGGCTGGTGCGCCCGATGGTGTCTATGGCATCAGCGTCAATGCGCCACAGGGCCTCTACAAGATCAATCTCGAGACTGGCGCCGGTACCCGTGTTGGCGGACTTGGCAACACCTCGCCCTTCGTGGACGCTGGAATGGATGCTGACAGCGCCGGCAATCTCTGGGCCGTGCTCGACTACAATCCGCCGCCGGACAGTCGCCCTGGCGACCTCGGCAAGCAGAGCGACCTGGTCCGGGTCAATGCGCAGACTGGCCTGATCACCTATGTGTCCAAGACCTTCCCCGAAGTGGAAGGGCTGGCGATCGGCCGTCCACCGGCCTGCGCCGCACCGAACGGACCACCACCAGCGATCTCGGTCGTGCCGGTCAGCAGTGAGCTGAGTCTGGCGTTGCTGGCCTTGATCCTGCTCGGCATCGGCATGATCCGCTTTTATCGCAGCCAGAGCTGAGTTCGAGTGCGTTCGCGGCGTCTGTAGCGCACGCCGCGGCAGGAATGCCCGGCCCAGAGCTTCCTTAAGCTTGATTCATCCGCTGCGCGCGATCATCACCTTATTCGCGCCCCCATGCGCCCGCACTGCCGGTGTCATTCAGCCGCCGTCGCAACCACCGGTGCATGCGCCAGACCGCGGCACGCTCCCAGACAAACAGTGGAAACCATCCGATGACCAGAAGCCTGATGCTATTCGCCCTCCTGTTCGGCAGCCTTGGCGCGAGCGCCCAGGAAGCCCAGCTTGAGCGCGCCGACGAAGCCATTCGTGTACTGACCGAGATCATGCAGTCGCCGGATCGGCGCATCCCCAACGAGATGTTCGCGCAGGCCGAGGCGATCGCGGTGATACCCAATGTCGTCAAGGCCGGTCTGGTGCTCGGCGGACGCCACGGCCGCGGGCTGATCAGTGTGCGCAGTGCCGATGGCACCTGGTCCAATCCGAGTTATGTCAGTCTGGCCGGTGGCAGCGTCGGCTTCCAGGCCGGCGTGCAGGCGACGGACGTCGTCCTGGTCTTCCGCTCCCGCCGTGGTGTTGATTCGATCGTCAATGGCAAATTTACCCTCGGCGCCGACGCCGCTGTGGCCGCCGGTCCGGTCGGTCGCAATGCCCAGGCACTGACCGATGGTGAGTTAAAGGCCGAGATCTACAGCTACTCGCGCAGCCGCGGACTGTTCGCCGGCGTCGCCCTCGATGGTTCGGTCATCAAGATCGACCACAAGTCCAACCAGAAAATCTACGGCAGCAAGATGACGCCGCGCCGGATCTTCGAAGGCGGCGTTGGCCGCGTTCCCGAGCGTGTCGTCGATTTTCGCGACCGTCTTGAGGAGCACACCGCGCAGTAAATGGCGCGCGGCAGTATCCTTGTCGTTCTGCAACATCAATGAGGTGTGGTTATGGGTAGCTTCTCGATCTGGCATTGGGTGGTCGTGCTGGTTGTGGTCCTGGTGATTTTCGGCACCAAGAAACTGCGCAATGTCGGCGGCGACCTCGGCGGCGCCGTGCGCGATTTCAAGAAGGCGCTCAACACCGATGAGTCGTCCGACAAATTGCAGGCCGACAAGCTCGACGCCGACAAGACCGATCCCACGGCCGCGAAAGCGGCTGAGCGCGAGAAAGCCGAGTAGTTCCGCAGCCGCGCGTCGATCATGTTTGATATCGGTATCAGCGAACTTGCGCTGATCGGGGTGGTTGCCCTGATCGTGCTCGGCCCCGAACGGCTGCCCAAGGCGGCGCGGATGGCCGGTGCGCTGCTGCGCCGCCTGCGCGGCAGCTGGTCCAGCCTCCGCCATGAACTGGAGCGTGAAGTCGCTGCCGATGAACTCAAGCGCAGCCTGCGTGACGTCTCGCAGGCCGTGCAGGAGGCCAATCCGACCCGTGTTGTGCAGGAAGCCGCCGACGAAGTCGCGACCATTGCCCGCGACATCAGCAAGAACGATCCGACATGAGTGCCGAAGACGACGCCGAGCTGCCGTTTCTTGCGCATCTGGTTGAGCTGCGCACACGTCTGATCAAGGCAGTCGCCGCGGTCCTGGTGGTTTTTCTCTGCCTGCTTCCGTTCGCCAACAAACTGTATGCCGTCTTTGCCGGGCCCCTGCTCGCCAAGATGCCCGAAGGCACCCAGATGATCGCGATCCAGGTGGCCTCGCCGTTCCTGATCCCGATGAAACTAGCCCTTTTCACCGCCACCCTGGTTGCAATCCCGGTGGTGCTGTATCAGATCTGGGCATTCGTCGCGCCGGGGCTGTATCGCCATGAGCGCCGCCTGGCGGTGCCCCTGCTGGCCTCGTCGATCGTGCTGTTCTATCTCGGTTGCGCGTTCGCGTTCTTTCTTGTCCTGCCGACCGTATTCGCTTTCCTGCAGAGTGTTGCCCCGACCGGTGTTGCGGTGATGACGGATATAGGTGAGTACTTCGATTTCGTCCTGGTCATCTTTCTGGCCTTCGGCTTCTGCTTCGAAGTCCCTGTCGCCGTGGTGATCCTTTCCCTGCTCGGCTGGGTCACTCACCGCCAACTCGCCGATGCGCGCGCCTATGTCGTCGTCGGCGCCTTCATCGTCGCCGCCGTGCTTACCCCGCCCGATGTGGTTTCGCAGCTGATGCTGGCGATCCCGATGTGCATCCTGTACGAAGTCGGATTGATCGCGGCACGTATGCTTCCGGCGGGAATTCGCCGCGCTGGCGCAGAATCCTAGCCCGGATCACGGGGTGGTGATTGCGGGCTGTGTTGTGCCGTGGTATCACTTCGCCGCGCGCACTTCAGCGCCCAAACCCGGAGGAATTCGCCTTGACCGACATGCCCCCCTCACCTCCCGCCAGCTCGGGGACCGATGACAAGACCCTCGCTGCGCTCACCCATGCATCCGGTATCTTCTTTGGCCTGATCGTGCCCCTGGTGGTGTGGCTGCTGAAGAAAGACCAGTCGCCGTACCTGGCAGACAATGCAAAGGAAGCGCTGAATTTCCAGATCACCGTGCTGATCGCCTGTTTCGTCAGCGGCGTCCTGACCGTGATCCTGATCGGATTCCTGCTGCTGATGGCCGTGGTGCTTGCTGATGTGATTCTGTGCATCATCGCCGCGGTCAAGACCAACAACGGTGAGACCTATCGCTATCCATTTACGCTGCGTCTGATCAAATAAGTCCGCTCGTTTTTCGCAGGATTTCAGCGCGCCCCTTCGGGGGCGTTCTGTTTCATGCGCGCGCGGCAAGCCAGGGCAGCGTTTCGAGATCTACATTGCCACCGCTGAGCACGATTCCGACCCGACGGCCGGCGAACGCGTCGGGGTGGCGCAGAATCACCGCGAGACAGACCGCAGCCGATGGCTCGACGATGAGTTTGAGTCGCTCCCAGAGCAGGCGCGTGGCGGCCACGATCTCGTTATCGGGCGCGGTCAACACGCGCACGCGCTCAGCCTGCATGATGGCGAAATTGATCTCGCCGATTCCGGTGCGCAGGCCATCGCAGATCGTGTCGGCGCGGGGGTTCTGCTCGCGCAGCCCGCTCTGCATGGCGCGGAAGGCATCGGCGGCACCCTCGGGCTCGGCCGCGTACACTCTGATGGCGGAATTGCGCGCATGCGCCGCAATTGCGGTGCCCGACAACAGGCCGCCGCCGCCGACCGGAACCACCAGGATATCGAGATCGGGCTCGGCATCGAGCAGTTCCAGCGCAGCCGTGCCCTGGCCGGCGATCACCCGCGGATCGGTGAACGGGTGGATCATCTCTGCGCCGGTGTCGGCTTGTACACGCGCCGCGGTCTGTTCGCGCGCCAGAATATTTGCCGCGCAGAGGTGCAGGGTCGCGCCGGTTTCACGCATATTGGCCATCTTGATCGCCGGCGCGTTGTCCGGGACCACGATATGGGCCGGTATGCCGCGCACACGGGCGGCCAGGCCGAGGGCCGCGCCATGATTGCCGGAGGAATGGGTGAGTACGCCGCGCCGCGCCTGTTCGTCGGTGAGCGACAGTACGGCATTGCTCGCTCCGCGGAACTTGAAGGCGCCGATGTGCTGCAGGTTTTCGCATTTGAAGGAGAGCCGTGCGCCGCTCAAACGATCCAGTGCCTCGGCGGTGAGCACGGGCGTGTTGCGGACCTGGCCGGCGATCCGGCGTTGGGCCGCGTGGATATCCTCGATGGTCGGCAGTTCGGGCAGCATGGCGACACCAGCAAAGCATGAAGATTAGCCGCATTGGCACATGGGCGTCGCGGCCGCAGGATCTGTTCACGCGGCAGAGCAGGATTGTCGGGTTAAACTCCAGCCACATGTATGAAAACGACGGCGCCCAAACCGATCCCCTGGCGCAGGATTTCGCGCGCTTGCGCGAGGAGCTCGATCAGGCGCTACCCGCCCTGCTGCCGCTGCTGTATGCCGATCTGCATCGGCTCGCGGCGGCGCAGCGACGACGGACGCAGGCGTCAGATACGCTCAATACCACGGCGGTTGTCAGCGAGCTCTATCTGCGCCTGATCCAGTCCGGAGGTGTCGAGGTGGCAAGTCGTCGCCACTTCTTCGCCTTGTCGGCGCTGGCCATGCGCCAGATACTCACCGATCACGCCCGCCGCGCCGTGCTCAAACCGGAGGCCCGTGGCAACGAGGAGCTGGAAGGTCTGGTGCTCGACAATCCGCAGGCCCTGATCGAAACCGATGACCTGCTGCGTCGTCTGGAGGCTTTCGATGCCCGGCTCGCCCAGGTCGTGACCTGTCGCTACTTCGGCGGCTTCAGCGATCTGGAAACCGCCGAGATTCTCGGCATCACCGATCGGACGGTCCGGCGCGACTGGGACAAGGCGCGGGTCTGGATGAGTGCGGCACTCACCGGCGGCAGTGCATGAGGGATTCGGCCTGGCCGGATGGTCGTGCGCTGATGGAACTGGCCGATCTGGTCGCGTTGGCCGCCGAGTCGGATTCTGCCGGCGTGGCCGCCGCGCGCGATCAACTGGCCGGCCGGCATCCGCAACTGCTCGGCGCCTTTGATCGCGCTCTGAGCGGGGCGAGCAAGGACTCACCACTCGATCGACCGGTATTCCGTGCCGATCCCGAGCCGGTTTCGCCCTGGGCCAGCGGAACCCGGATCGGTCCCTGGCGCATCGAGGCGCTTGCGGGTCGTGGTGGCATGGGCGAGGTCTACCGCGCGGTGCGCGCCGATGGCGCGTTTGAACGCACCGTCGCGATCAAGCGCATGAGCGTGGATCGCAAAGGTTTCGAAGCCCGGTTTCGCAGCGAGCGCAGCCTGTTGGCACGCCTGGATCACCCGGCGATCGCCCGCCTGCTCGACGGCGGACTGGATGCCGCGGGTGGCCCCTACCTGGTGATGGAATGGGTGGATGGCCGGGATCTTGGCGCCTGGCTGGATCAGACGGTGACACTGCCGATGCGGCTGGACCTGCTCGAGCAACTGGGCGAGGCCATCGCGGCCGCGCATCGCAGCCTGGTCGTGCATCGCGATCTCAAACCCTCCAATGTCCGTGTTGGTCCTGATGGTCGGCCCAAGCTGCTGGATTTCGGAATCGCCAAATTGATCGACGGCGAGCAGCCCGACGCCACCGCGACCTTCGGCCCGTTCACACCACAGTACGCAGCGCCGGAGCAGTTGCTCGGTCAACCGGTCTCGACCCAGACCGATGTGCATGGCTTTGGTCTCCTCATCCATGAGGTGCTCGCCGGACAGCCGGCGTTTCCGCTGGCCAATCGCAGCGTGGCCGATGCCGTGCGCGCGATCTGCGATCAGGAAGCGCCGACACTCAGCGAGCATGCCGATCAGCAGGCGCTACCGTATCCGCACCAGCGATTGCGCGGTGATCTCGATGCCATCGTGCGCCGCTGTCTCGCCAAGCAGCCGGCGCAGCGCTACGAGAGCATGTCCGAGCTACTGGCCGATCTGCGCCGCCACCGCGCCCATCTTCCGGTGCAGGCGCGTGACGGACAGTGGCGCTATCGAACCGGTCGCTGGATGCGTCGGCACTGGCTGGCCATGAGCCTGGCCGGGCTTAGCGTCGCTGCCTTGATTGCCGGTGCCAGCGGCGTGCTCTGGCAGGCCCAGGTCGCCGCCCGCGAGCGTGATCAGGCGCGCAGCGAGGTGCGACTTCAGGAAGCATTGCGAGAACATTTCCTGCTGGTGCTGCGCGAGGCAGCCAGTGGTCAGAATGGCGATCTGCGCCAGGTGCTGGATCAGAGCGTGCTCGGGATCGACCAGCTCTACCGTGATGCGCCCGATCTCCGCCGCGATCTGATGCTCGCACTGGGCGAATTATATTTTCACGTTGGTGATTATCTCGCCAGTCGCAAACTGCTGGAGTCGCTGGCGGCACAACCTGACCTACTGGATTCGCCGTTGCATCGGACGCGGACCTATTATCAGCTGACGCTGGCGCAGACGCGGCTTGGCGATCTGGATGCTGCCGAACTTTCGCTTCAGGCCGCGAAGGTGGAGTTGTCGGTTCTGCCGGCGGCGCGCGCGCTGTCGGCTGAAATCGGAATGGCGGAAGCGCAGTTGCTGCGCGCGCGCGGCGACTTCGCCGGCGGATTGGCCCTGCAGTTGCACAGCGTTGCTCGCATGCGCGCCGCGCCCGAGGCGACTGCACGCGCACTCGGCATCGCTGAATCCAATCTCGCCATGGGCTATATGCAATCGGGCGATCTGGTCGCTGCCGAGCGCGAAAACCAGCGCGCACTGGCGACCTGGGAACGCGCCGAGTTGTCGATGAACTCCAATCTGCCTGTCGTGCTCAGCAATCTTGGTCACATCGCCGCCATGCAGGGTCGACCGCGCGCGGCACTGAGCCACTACGACAACGCGCTCGCAGCCACCGCCGGCAATACCGCGCAGATGCCGAGCCATGCCGCCCTGCTCAACGCCCGTGCCCGCATTCTGCTGACGCTGGCGCGCGAATCCGAGGCGGCGCCGTTGGCGCAAGAGGCCGAGGACATCCTGCGTGCGCGCACCGGTGCCGAGAGTCCGGATCGCCTGGGCGTACTGGGTACGCGTATCGACTGTGCGATCCAGGCCGGCAATATGCAGCTCGCGGCAGAATTGGCTGCGACTGCAACCACGATTGCGCGCTCGCGGCTTGCGCCGGCCCATCCCTTGCGACTGCGCGTCGAACTGAGCCTGGCACGCCTGCTGCAACTACGGGAAGGTGACGCGCGGGCGTTCCCGGAGTTTCGTCGTATTGCGGCCGCGTTCGCCGGCGCGCCGGCGACACTGCGCAGTGTGCAGGTACGCGCCGAGCTCTGGTCAGCGGAGGCCGCGCTTGCATTGGGCGAAGACCTTGAAGCCGTTGCCGCGCTGGCGCGCGCAGACGCCGCGCTGGATGGATTGCAGGACTCCGCCGGCATGGAGCGGCTGGATGTTGCCAGCCTGCTGGCCCTGGTCCAGCGTGACAGCGCGGCTTTTGAGCGCGCCCAGGTCCTGATTTCGCGCGAACTCGGCTCCGGCCACCCAAGACTGGCCTGGTTTCGTCAGCAATGGGCCAGCCGCGCTCCCGGCTGAAGTTTCTGGGCCGAGGGATGGCGGGATCGATGTCCGGATTGGATGGTCCGAGCCGTATGCACTCCAAACATCGGAGCTGCACATGTCACGAATTTTTCTCACCCTCGGTTTCCTGCTGCTCTCTGGCCTGACGGCTGCGGCCAACTTCTCCGTCGACAACAACAACAACAGCGGCGCCGGCTCGCTGCGCCAGGCCATCCTCGACGCCAATGCGCAAGCGGCTGGAACCCACAATATCCAGTTCAGCAACGCCTATACATTGGGCGCCACGATCGAATTGCTGAGCGCCCTGCCGACGATCAACGCCAGCCAGGTGTCCATCCGCGGACTGGCACGCGCGCCGCGCGTAGACGGCGGCCAGACCTTCCGGATCCTGGTCGCGGGTAGCAATCTGCAGGCACTGACGGTAGAGAACCTGACCCTGCTGCGGGGCGCCGATGATCAGGGCGGTGCCTGCATTTCCAGCGGCAGCGCTGGATCGTCGGCGACCCTCACGGTCGATACGGTCCGCTTCGAAAGTTGCCTGGTGACCGGGCCCAGCCTGGTGTTCGGCGGTGCGATCGAATGGGAACCATCGGCCGGATTGCTCTATGTGCAGGACAGCGTTTTTCTTGGCAATGTGGTGGATGTCACCAGTCCGAGCGGTCAGGGTGGTGGTGGCGCGATCTCGGCGCGCGCCGACATCGTTCTGCTCCGGACGCTGCTGCAGGACAACGGCGTACTCGGACGTGGTTACGGCGGCGCCGTCAACAGTGGCGGCGTTGACACCACGTTTTCTGTAACCGATAGCCGGTTCATCAACAATGCTGCCTCGCCGGGAAGCTCCGGATTCGGCAACGGCGGCGCGATCTACGCCTCCTGCGACAGCTGCGAGCTTCTGGTGGACCGCAGCTATTTTCGCGGCAATGCTGCCAATGTCGGCGGTGGGATTCTGATGCGGCGTGCCAGCGGCGATGTCACCGACGTCTTTCTGTCGCTGACCAATTCCAGCTTCTACAACAATAGCGTGGTCGCCCAGGGCGGCGCCCTGGCGCTGTTCCGGGCGCGCCTGCGCGCGGTCAACAACACGTTCTACAACAACGACGCGGCCGCGGGCGCGCATTTGTACTTCGCCACCGACGTCAGCATCTTCGGATTCAGCGCCAATGCGCTGGCTGCGACCTTTGCCGGTAGTGCCTGCGAAGGCACAGTCTCGGGAACCGCGAACAATGTGGCGGCCAATGCATTTGCCGCACCGGCCAGTTGCAGCGCTGCCTTGCAAACAGCGGCCCTGGCCAATCCGAACTTCGGAACGATCTCGATCGAACAGGCCAGCACGCCGCTGCCGATCATCCGATTCGATGGCAGCAGCCTGATCGACGCCGCCGACAATGCGGTGTGCGAAGCCGCCGACGCGCGTGGCACGGCGAGACCTGTGGACGGCGATGGCGACGGCATCGCGCGCTGCGATATCGGGGCCTTCGAACATCCGAGCCCGATCCTGTTCCGCAACGGCTTCGAGTAAATCCAGGCCGACACCCGTTCGCCTACAATGGCAGCCCTCCGAGAACGAGGCGCTGCCATGCACCGTAGTCGACTGGCCGGATTCATCATCGACTGTCGTACCGATCAATTGGATGCGGCGGCAAATTTCTGGAGTGCTGCGCTGGGATTGCCCGTGCTCGGCGAAGATGGTCCGCGTTATGTCCGGCTCGACGCGACTGCACATGGACTCACGATCGAGGTACAGCAGGTCGAGCATGACAGTCGCGTCCATCTGGATATCGAGACCGACGATATCGAAGCCGAGGTCCGCCGACTTGAGACCGAAGGCGCCAGCCGCCAACAACGAGGACCGCGCTGGTGGGTGATGCAGGCGCCGACCGGTCAGCGCTTCTGTGTAGTTCAGGCGCGCGTGGATCTCGTGGATGCGCCCGGCGTCCGAATCTGGCCGTAAGGCGATTCGCCGCTGAGTTCCAGCACTGCGGCCCGCTGGCGTGCCGCGCGCGTAGAAGTTTCTTTATCCAGTTGCAGCGCGCTCGGGCATAATCGAGCCATGCATGCCAGTGGAACGCTCGAACTTGTCCTCGTCTTCCTGATCGCCGCGGTCATCGCGGTGCCGCTGTTCCGTCGCTTCGGTCTCGGTGCCGTGCTCGGTTATCTGGCTGCCGGCGTGGTGATCGGACCCAGTGTGCTGAAGCTGGTCGGTGATACCGAAGCGGTGCTTGCCGTATCTGAACTCGGCGTCGTGATGATGTTGTTCGTCATCGGGCTGGAGTTGTCACCGGCGCGACTGTGGTTGATGCGCAAGCCGGTATTCCTGGTCGGTGGCTTGCAGGTCTTGTTGTCGGCGACGATCATTGCCGCCCTGCTGATGGGTTACTCGCTGGGCATCAAGTCGGGGATCGTCATCGGCCTCTCGCTCGCGCTGTCGTCGACCGCGGTCGGGCTGCAGATCCTGTCCGAGCGCAAGGAGCTGACCACGCCGCACGGGCGATCGGCATTCTCGATCCTGCTGTTCCAGGACATCATCGCAATCCCCTTGCTGGCTGCCATTCCCCTGCTCGGCCAGGTCGCCGCGGGGCCGGTGGAGCCGATCTCGCATCTGGTCCTGCGCGCGGTTGCCGTCATTCTGGCCGTGGTCTTTCTCGGCCGGGTCCTGCTGCGCTATCTGTTTCCATTCGTCGCCCGCGCTGGCATCGTGGAAGTGTTCTCGGCCACCGCCCTGCTGGTGGTGGTGAGTGCTGCCTGGCTGATGCAATGGGCTGGATTGAGCATGGGCCTGGGCGCGTTTCTCGCGGGCGTGCTGCTTGCCGATTCAGAGTTCCGTCACGAACTTGAATCGCATATCGAGCCCTTCAAGGGTCTGTTCCTTGGTCTCTTCTTCATTGCGGTCGGCATGGGCATCGATCTTTCCCTGATCCGCGACGAGCCCATGCTGCTGCTCGCTGCCACCCTGGGCTTGCTGGGGATCAAGGCGCTGCTGCTGTTCGGGATTGGCCGCTGGGTCGCGAAACTTGGTTCCCGTGAATCGCTGATGCTGGCCTCGGTGCTGGCGCTAGGCGGCGAGTTCGCCTTTGTCGTATTTGCCGATGCCTTCAAGCACGGCCTGATCGACGCTGCGCTGCGTGATCGCATGGTTGTGGTGGTCGGTCTCTCGATGGCGTTCACGCCACTGCTGATCCTGCTCGCCAGCCATTGGCTGAAGTCCATTCCCGAGGCCAAGCCCGAGCGTGAATTCGATCGGATCGAGGATGATACGCCGCGCGTCATCATCGCCGGCTTCGGTCGTGTCGGCCAGATCATCGCGCGCATGCTGCGCGCCCAGAAAATCCCCTTCACCGCATTGGAGAACAGCGCCGAACAGGTCGAGTTCTCACGCCGGTTCGGCAGCACGATCTACTACGGTGATCCGGCCAGGCCTGATCTGCTGCGCTCAGCACGCGCCGAACATGCCGAGATTTTTGTGCTTGCGACCGATGATCCCGAGGCCAATATTCGCACCGCGCGGGTGGTCAAGCGGGCGTTTCCGCATCTGAAGATCTATGCGCGGGCACGCAATCGTCAACATGCCTTCAAGTTGATGGATATGGGCGTGGCCTCGGTCACCCGCGAGACTTTTCTGAGCTCGATCGATATGGGTCGCCAGATCATGGAGTCGCTGGGCGTGCCGCCCGAGTTGGCGCGCGAGCGCGCCGAGACTTTCCGTGCGCATGACGAAGAGATGCTGCAGCAGCAGTACCTGATCTATGACGACGAAGCCGCCCTGGTCGCTTCGGCACAGCAGGCGCAAGCGGATCTGCTGCGCCTGTTTGACGCCGATGAGCGTGGCAGTGGCAAGCGCTGACCGCGGTCAGTCCTGGTGCGGGGTTTCCTCAAGATAGGTATACGCGGTCAGTCCGGCTTCGAGGTCGGCGGCAATCCGCTCGGACATCGGCGCATCCAACCCTGCGGCAGCAATGCGGCTTCGGAACGCCGCGCGTAGCCATTCCACATCGAAGCCGACATAGCCGAGCACCTTGTCCGAGGTGTCACCGCGCCGCGCCTTGGAAAGATCGAAACCGTCCTCACGCAGGCGCACATCGACGGTATCAGTGTCGCCAAACAGATTATGGATGTCGCCCAGTGTCTCCTGATAGGCGCCGACCATAAAGAAGCCGAGCCGGTAGTTTTCACCGTGGCGCAGGCTGTGCAGTGGCAGGCTCGCGTCGACACCTTCGGAGTCGACGTACTGGTCGATGCGGCCATCGGAGTCGCAAGTCAGATCGGCGATCACGCCATGCCGGCTCGGTGCCTCGTCGAGCCGTTCGATCGGCACGATCGGAAACACCTGGTCGATCGCCCAGATATCCGGCATCGACTGGAACACCGAGAAGTTGACGAAGTACTTGTCGGTCAGTTTTTCATTGAGATCATCGAGCGCCTGCCGATGCGAGCGCTCATCCGGCTTGAGCCGCGCGCGCACCGCATGCGCGATCACATGGAAAATCTCATCGAGTGCCGCGCGCTCGGCCAGACCAATATTGCCCAGCGCGTAAAGCGACTGACCCTCGGCGAGGAAATGCAAGGCCTCGTGGTAGAGCTCCAGCGGCGGACGTTGATCGATCGCTCCCTGGATTTCACGCAGATGTTGCAGTGCGTGTGACTCCGCCGCGGACACTGGCGGCACCCTGCCGACCGGTGCCGCTTCAACCTCACTGACATTGGCAACCAGGACCGCATGATGCGCGGTCATCGCGCGACCGGCTTCGGTGATCAGATGCGGCGGCGCGATGCCGTGCTCGCGACACGCCTCGGCGACCGGCTGCACGATCGTGCTGGCGTACTGGTCGAGTCCGTAATTGATCGAACAGTAGCTGCGCGAGCGCGTGCCCTCATAGTCCACGCCGAGGCCACCGCCGACATCCATGTAGCGGATATCGAAACCGAGTTTGGTGAGCTCGACGTAGTAGCGCACCGCCTCGCGCATGCCGCCGGCGATGTCGCGGACATTGGAGATCTGCGAGCCCATATGGAAATGCACCAGCTTGAGTGCGTGATCGAGCTTGTGTGTGCGCAGTTCATCAAGCAGGTTCATCAACTGGCCGGGATTGAGACCGAACTTGGCTTTGTCTCCGCCGGTGTTCTGCCACTTTCCGCCAGCGATCGAGACCAGCCGCATGCGCACACCGAGCAGGGGATCGACACCGAGCGCGCGCGCTTCCTCGATGACCAGTTTCAGTTCGCTCGGCTTCTCGATAACGATGAACACATCCAGGCCCAGTTTGCGGCCGATCAGGGCCAGGCGAATGTATTCGCGATCCTTGTAGCCATTGCAGATGACCACGCCCCCGCGCGACAGGGCCAGCACCGCGATCAGCTCAGGTTTGCTGCCGGCCTCCAGGCCAAAGCCCGCGCCGCCGCTGGCAACGAGCTCGCCGGCCACACTCTGGTTCTGGTTGACCTTGATCGGGTACACCGCGGTGTAGCTGCCGTCATAGCGATTGGCCTGCATGGCGCGGGCAAAGGCCTGCTGCATGCGTGTGCGCTTGTCCGAGAGAATATCGGTGAAGCGCAACAGGATCGGCAGCTTGAGTCCGGCTGCTTCAGCCGCACGAACGACATCGGGCAAAGCGATCGAGGCGCCGGCACTGCCCTTCGGACACATGAGCACCTGGCCCGCCTGGTCGACGTCCACATAACCTTCACTCCAGTGCGGGATCGAGTAGGTGTGACGGGCGCGATCGATATTCCAGTCGCTCATGACGGATACTCCTGTGGCTGAGGGCGAAGCGAAGCGCTGCATCGAGCTCCGCGGCTGCGCCCGCAACCGGCGTGGTGAAAGAGGACCAACGGCTGCTGAATGGCTGTGGGCTTGGAACCGCAGCGTGGCGCAGTCATCAGTATGCTTGAATGATGCAGCGCATCGACCGGTCGCGGCTGCGGCGATGCTCTGCCAGCCTCGTCATCTGTGCTGGCGCGGCGGGCCCATTGTAGCTGCCCGCTCGCTGCGTGGATGACAGAACGGTGACTTCGTCGTGGCCCTGGCCCGGGGCGCGTTTGCCGAGTTCTATCTTTTATTGCGCTCGCCCTCAAATTTCCGCTCAAAATGAGCCCCGGGTCGCTACAATCGCGCCCCGATCAAGACATTCCGCTGGAGTGCGAAATGAGCCTCAACACGAACTGGTTTTCCGAGCCACATGAGCATTCCGGCTCGGCGATCTCGTTTCGGATCAAGGAAAAGCTGCACGAGGAGAAAACCCCGTTCCAGCACATCGAGATCTACGCGACTACCGATTGGGGCAACCTGATGGTGATCGACGGCTGCGTGATGTTGACCACGCGCGACAACTTCCTCTACCACGAGATGATGTCGCATCCGGTGCTGTACACGCATACCAGTCCCAAGCGCGTGGTCATCATCGGTGGCGGCGATTGCGGCACCCTGCGCGAGATTCTCAAGCACCGTGAAGTCGAGTCGGTTGTCCAGTGCGATATCGACGAGCGTGTCACCCGCCTGGCCGAGCAGTATTTTCCTGAGCTTTGCGATTCCAACGACGATCCGCGCGCCAAACTGATGTTCGACGATGGCATCGCCTATATGAAGTCGCTCGATCCCGAATCGGTCGACGTCGTCATCGTTGATTCGACCGATCCGGTCGGGCCTGCCGAGGGATTGTTCAACCAGTCGTTCTACGCCAGTTGCCTGAAGGCGTTGCGGCCCGGCGGCATCCTGGTGCAACAGAGCGAATCACCCCTGGTCCATGTCGATCTGATCAAGGCGATGCGCAGCGCCATGCGCAATGCCGGCTTCGACAGCCTCAAGACCCTGCCATTTCCACAGCCCTGCTATCCAACCGGATGGTGGAGTTGCACGATGGCGCGCAAGCACCTTGATCTCGGCACCTTTCGCGAGCGTGGAGCTTCGACCAAGCAGTTTGCGACCCGTTATTACAATGTCGACACGCACAAGGCTGCCCTGGCGACGCCGGAGTTCCTCAGCGATGCCCTGGGTGACTGAGCAGCCACGGCAAGCTTTGGATGCGCCGATGCGGTCTCGGATCGGATCTGGCGCCCTGCCGCTTGCTGGACGAACTCCTGCCGCCAGCCGGCACGCCGAACTGTCGCCCTACTCCTGTTGAGGATGATTACTGCCCCATGATTCTGATCCGAGCCGTGCTTGCCTGCTTCGTCCTGATGTCCGCTGCTGTCGATGCGGGCGAAACCCATCCTGGACAGCGTGACTTTCTGCGCGAACTGGCGGCCGAGACCGGCGCTGATCGCGAGACCCGGGCCGAGTGGAAGACCCTGCTGGATTCGGCGCGTTATCAGCAATCGGTCATCGATGCGATCAGTCGTCCGGCCGAGGCCACCAAGGCCTGGCGCGACTACCAGAAAATATTTCTGACCGAGCAGCGCCTGCGCGATGGCGTCAAGTTCTGGGACGAAAACCGCGCTCTGCTGGATCAGGTCAGCGCGGAGACCGGAGTACCTGTCGAGCTTATCGTCGCCATCATCGGCGTTGAAACCAGTTATGGCCGCATCACCGGAAAGTACAAGGTGATCGATGCGCTGACCACGCTCGGTCTCTACTACCCGCCGCGCGCTCCGTTTTTTCGCGGCGAACTCAAGCAGTTCCTGCGCCTGCCCGCCGAGCGCTTTCCGCTCGGCCGCGATCAGGTGACCGGCTCTTATGCCGGGGCGATGGGCTGGGGACAGTTCATGCCGACCAGCTTCGCCAATTGGGCGCGCGACTATGACGCCGATGGCAAGATCGATCTGTGGAACTCCCGCGCCGACATCATCGCCTCGGTCGCCAACTATTTTGTCCAGCATGGCTGGGTCGCAGGCGGGCCAGTAGCCGAGCGGGTGGCGCGGCGGGCTGATGCCGAATTGCCCGAGCTGAAATCCACCGAGACCCTGCACACGGTGCAGTCGCTGGCCGACCGTGGTTTCAGCGTCGCCGAAAAGCGCGAACCCGAGCGCGCCGCCACCATTCTGGTGCTCGAGGGCAACGACGGCACCGAGCACTGGATCACCTACCAGAACTTCTATGTGATTTCGCGCTACAACCGTTCGCCGATGTACAGCCTCGCGGTCTACCAGTTGGCCCAGCAGCTTGCCGCAGAGCAGGCCCAGCGCGCGCAGCGATGACAAGTTGGCGTCAGCGGGTCAGCTGCACCGCGGCGCTGATGCTGTGCCTGCTGCTCGGCGCCTGCGGCCAGCGCAATGTGCGCGAACTGCCCGCGCCGCGCACAGTCCAGGTTTCATCTCCTGCCGGCGCAGCCGACCGTGACGCCGCGCCGATTACGCCGCGCGACGTCAGCAATGTGCCCGATGCCGTGCCGCGGATCGAACCCCGCGCGCGCTATGGCAATCACTCGCCGTACACCGTGCTCGGCCGCAGCTATCAGGTGCTGCCCAGTGCCGGGAACTACGTCGAGCGCGGCATCGCCTCATGGTACGGCACCAAGTTTCATGGTCGGCTGACTTCCAGCCGCGAGCCCTACGACATCTATGAGATGACCGCCGCGCACAAGACCCTGCCTTTGCCGACCTATGTGCGGGTCACCCATCTGGAGAACGGCAAGAGTGTGGTCGTCCGCGTCAATGATCGCGGCCCCTTCCACGAGAATCGCATCATCGATCTCAGCTACGCAGCGGCCGTGCGCCTGGGCATACAGGCGAAAGGCACCGGCCTGGTCGAGGTGCGCGTCATCGATCCGGCCGATCCCGGTCAGGAATCGACCGTTGTGCGCCCGCGCATCGGCCTGCATCGGGTCTACGTTCAGGTCGGAGCCTTCAATGACCGCGATAATGCGCGGCGCGTGAAGGATCGCCTCGAGGAGCTCGGTTTCGAGCGGGTTTTCCTCGATCGTGTGGTCAGCTCAGGGCATGTGCTGCATCGGGTCCGCATTGGCCCGACCCGCGACACTGCCGAAGCCGACGCGCTGACCGCGCGCCTGGCCGAACATGGGATGACCAGCGTCGCGATCTCGATCGACTGAGCTGCACCGCCCGAACGAACGAACACAGAGAGAACCTGGATACATGAAATTTTTCGCTGTACTGCTGTCGTCACTCCTTGCATCCGCCACGTTCGCGCAGACTCCGGCTCCGGCCGTTCCGGTGCCGAGCGCAGCTTCGGTGCCGATGCCCCCGCCGCCGACCTTGACGGCGCGGACCTGGGTGCTCGCCGATTATCTGACCGGGCGCGTGCTCGCCGAAAAGGGTGCCGACGAGCGTGTCGAACCGGCCTCGATCACCAAGATCATGACTTCGTACGTGGTCTCCGCCGAGATCCGCGCCGGCAAGATCAAGATCGACGACAAGGTGTTCATCAGCGAGCACGCCTGGCGCAATGGCGGCGGTGGTACCGATGGTTCGACCAGCTTCGTCCCGCTCAATGCCTCGGTGCCGCTGAACGACATTCTGATGGGCATGATCATCCAGAGCGGCAACGACGCCGCAATCGCCCTGGCCGAGCATGTCGCGGGCAGCGAGGCGACCTTCGCTGCGCTGATGAACCAGTACGCCCAGCGACTGGGCATGACGGCTACCAATTACGTCAATGCCAGTGGCTTGCACGACCCCAATCACTACACGACGGCGCGCGATATCGCGATCCTCTCGCGGGCCTTGATCCGTGATTTTCCCGATGACTATGCCGCCTATGCGCTGAAGGAATTCACCATCAATGGCATCACCCAGCACAATCGCAATGCACTGCTCTGGCGTGATCCCAGTGTCGACGGCATCAAGACCGGGCACCACAAGGAAGCGGGTTACTGCCTCGCGGCCTCGGCCAAACGCGGCGAGACGCGGCTGATCAGCGTGATCATGGGTACCAGTGGCGAAAAGGTACGCGCCAACGAGACCCAGGCCCTGCTCAACTACGGCTTCGGTTTCTTCGAGACCCACAAGGTGTACCTCAAGGGCGCCACGATCGCGACGCCCACCCTGTGGCGTGGCGCAGTCGAGAAGGCCAGTGTCGGAGTGACCCAGGACGCCATGGTGACCATTCCGCGCGGTGGCTATGCGCGGCTCAAGGCCAGCATGAATGTGCGCAAGCCGCTGGAGGCTCCACTGAAGATGGGCGAAGAACTCGGCGCCGTGGTCATCCATCTGGATGGTGCCGAAGTGCTGCGCATGCCCCTGGTAGCCACCGCGGATTTTCCCGAGGGCGGTTTCTTCAGTCGGCTTTCCGACACTGTCTGGCTGTGGTTTGATGATGGCGAATAGCGGGCCGGTACAGCAGCATCGGGCCGGTGTGCTTGTCCAGCAGCGATTTGCCCCAAAATAGGCTCGACGGCGCGCTTCTGCGCCGCACTTCAGCCCGAATACCGACCATGACATCGACCGACAAGGCATCAGGCTTCAGCTTTCCCGGAATGTTCGACATCACCGCCTTCGGCCAGGCCGATGCCGGGCTGGAGACCTTGTTGCCCGAACTGGTCGAGGCCGGCGGTGTCTCCGTGCTGGCCGGCTCGCAACGCGCCCGTCCGTCGAGTGCTGGCCATTATGTCGCGGTGACTTTGAGTTTTCTCTGCCCCGATCGCGCCACCCATGAGGCGATCTACGCCCACGTGGGCGCGCATCCGGCGGTGAAGTGGACACTGTGAATGCCGCAGCCGCCTGCGCCTCGCCGCCTGCAAGGCCAGGGCCGGGTCTGTCGACACTGATCGTCCGCGACCTCGGCCGCCAGCCCTATGAGCCAGTATGGCGTGCGATGCAGGCGTTCACCGATGCGCGCACGGCCGACACCGTCGATGAGCTCTGGCTGCTGCAACACGACCCGGTATTTACCCTCGGTCAGGCCGGCAAGCCCGAACATGTGCTCGATGCAGGCGATATTCCCCTGATCGCAGTCGATCGTGGTGGCCAGGTGACCTATCACGGTCCCGGCCAGATCGTCGCCTATCCGCTGCTCGACTTGCGCCGGCTCGGCATCGGCGTCAAGGATCTGGTCTGCCGGATCGAGCAAGCCATCATCGATACCTGCAGCCAGTTCGGCGTCCACGCCGAGCGCCGCAGCGGTGCGCCTGGCGTCTATGTCGGCGCCGCCAAGATCGCCGCGCTCGGCCTGCGCGTGCGCCGCGGCTGTTCGTTCCATGGCCTGGCCTTCAATATCGCCATGGATCTGACTCCGTTCCAGCGCATCAATCCCTGCGGTTTTCAGGGCTTGCGCGTCACCCAAATGCTAGACTGCGCGGGAACAAGCGAACTCGCCGCGGTACAACAGAAGCTCTGCGAGGCGCTGGCGCGCGGCTTCGGTTTTCAATGCGAACCGGGTCCGTCGCGGCTATCAGCCACAGGAAACCCATGAACGAGCCGAGTGCCAGCAAATCCATTCCGATCAGTTTGGTCGATGCGAGCGCATCCCACGAACTGACGCCGGGCGCCAAGCAGATCGCGCGTGACAAGATCGCGCGCAATCCGGTGACCTTCGATGCCGAGCGACCGCTGTTGCGCAAGCCCGACTGGATCCGCGTGCGTATCCCGAGCTCCAACGCGGTGCCGCTGCTCAAGGCCAAATTGCGTGCCAATTCGCTGGCGACCGTCTGCGAGGAAGCCAGCTGCCCGAATATCCACGAATGTTTCTCAAAGGGCACAGCGACCTTCATGGTGCTGGGCGAAGTGTGCACGCGGCGCTGTTCGTTCTGCGACGTGGCGCATGGTCGGCCCAAGCCGCCTGATGTCGCCGAGCCGCTCAATCTGGCGCGCACGATTGCTGATATGCAGCTGCGTTACGTGGTGATCACATCGGTTGATCGCGACGATCTCAATGACGGCGGCGCCCAGCATTTCGCTGATTGCATTCGCGAGACCCGCGCGCTCAGCCCGGGCATCCAGATCGAGATTCTGACCCCGGATTTTCGTGGAAAGGGCCGCATGGAGCGCGCGCTGGCCGCGCTCGCGGTGGCGCCACCGGATGTGTTCAATCACAACCTCGAGACCGTGCGCGCGATCTATCGCGAAGTGCGTCCAGGCGCCGACTACGACTGGTCGCTGCGCCTGCTGCAGACCTTCAAGGGCGCCCATCCAACGGTGCCAACCAAGTCCGGCATCATGCTCGGCCTCGGCGAAACTCTCGAGCAGATCCTGGAGGCAATGCGTGATCTGCGCGCGCACGATGTCGACATGATCACCATCGGTCAGTACCTGCAGCCCTCGCGCCACCATCACCCGGTTGAGCGCTACTGGACGCCGGAAGAATTCAAAACGATTGAAACGCTGGGCTACGAAATGGGCTTCCGTCATGTGGCTTCCGGCCCGCTGGTACGCAGTTCCTACCATGCTGACCAGATGGCGCACGCTGCGGGTGTAACTGTCGATTCCAACGCTCCGCTGGACTCGACAACGGTCGAGACGACTGTCTAGCGATCTTCTGTACTGGCGAACGACGACATGCCCATCCAGGTTCCGTCGATCCGCGAGTTTCCCGAGGATGATCGGATTTGGCGGCTGGACTGGGTTGGAGCTGTCGAGCAGCACCCTGGCGAGCCCAAGATCGACGTTTACCTCAGTCCGGCCAAGCCAGGCGTAGACGCGCCGCGGGTCCAGGCCGATTTCGAGGAGGCCGGCACGAAGATACAAGTCGGCGCCGGGCAGCTTCCTTTACTGATCATCGGGACGCTTTGGCGCCGTCAACGGCGCTTGCGGCAGGCGATGGGGCAACAAGCCACGTTGCTTAATGTCCATATCAACTCGGACACCGTCAAACTGGTCGACGCAAAAACTTCTCTTGCCGATCGTCGCTGGTTGATCCCGCCATTTGCGCACCAGATCGACAAGTCTGCATGGACATCTCAGTGTCTCGCGATTGAACACGAAGGCGACCCCTACGGCATCCTGCTGCCTGTTACCGAGGCCATTCGTTTCTATTACGCCGTGTCGAGCGATCTGGCGCATGCGGCATTCGGCGGTGCCTTTCGGTTCCATATGGACACCCTCGCGAATCCGGGGTTGACCGGCATGTTGCCCGGAACCAAGCGTATGGTAGTTCAGCTCAGGCAATGGCTTGCCGACGACGATGCCTGGGTTATCGCGCGCGTTCTCGAAGACCGATTTGCCGCCGCAGGCGTAAACCGCATTTATGACTCCTTGCTGCGCAATACCGCCAACACCAAGCCCGCTTTCCCGGAATGTAGCCTCCCCTTCAGCGGAGTGACCGACTGGGACACGCGCGGAGTCTCGTTGCCGGGCGAAGCCGGAGCGAAACGATGGTTGATTCACGAACTGCAGCGTTGTTCCGCACCCTTCCCTTTCGAAGAATTGGAGGTCGTTCGGGACAACGATAGCCGTAAAGCTGAAGACCCCGATAAAGATCTTCCACCTGAAGAAAAGAAGCCGGCCTGGGCCGGTGGAAGCAAGGTCGAAAAACCCACGTCCGGGAGTCAACTGCAGAGTGATGATCCACCGGATGTCGATCTCGCATCGGTAGGCATACCGCTGGCCAGCGAGCGCTTCGGGTTTCTGCATGGCAAGGAAATCATCAAGACGCCGAAAGAACAGTGCAAGTACAAATCTGCATCCCTTCGCAAACCGAAGTCCTCGGACTTGCTCGGCACCGGCAACCCCGTCAACTCACCGACAGGCGTAGGCCAAGCAAAGATCGGATGGCAGAACCCGGAAGTCGAACGCCGCAAGCGCCTGCCGGCGTCGTTCGATGCGGTACTACAGATCGTCGATGAGCTGAACAAGATCAATGGCGTATCCGCCCTGGTCCGACCATCAGCCGCCGGCATCGATTACCTCAGACCAGCGAAGCGATCTCGCATCTCGCAGTGGGGGTATCTTGATCAGGATGCCAAGAGTGTGAGGCGAGTTCTTGTGGTCGATATCCGTACGCCAAAGGCCTCTGCCTGTCTGATCGAGTTCGAGCAGCGAGCTGCCGAGAGCTACAAACTTGCGCTTTTGGTCTCGGGCAACCAGACAGTGTTGTCAAATATGACATTGAGTCCGCTTCTTGGAGCGTTGGTTTCGGCACAAGGCGTATGGTCGAGGATCAAGTCTCTTCCTGATGACGCGCATCTGGTGCTCTTCAAGCACACTCGACCATCGGCGGCTGAGTTCGCGAAAGCCATCGAAAAAGCCTTGGTTGATGTGTTTCCTTAAAAGGGTTTCGTTCCCAACTGCGCGACGGCAAAAAAAAAGGGCGGCTCATCGCCGCCCCGTGACGCATAGAGTGTTGTACGGGCCCTTAACCGTACTGCACCAGCGTCCAAGTCACCGCTTCTCCGCCGTACGGAGGCATGCGGTTACCCTTGGCGATGGGTGCGGTCGTGTTGAAGTTGCCCGGACGCCACAATCCGCTCTCCGGACAGGTTTCTCCGGTACGAGCTTGTGTGCCAATCGGCTTTTGCGACATTTGTGCGTTCAAGATTTGACTCCATCCGGCCTGATGAGGATGCCTAGTCGTGCGGCCGGTCACGAGCTCTAGACAGCTCTCATGGTAAAACATCTATTACAACTCGTCAACATAGCTATACGGAAACAATATGGAAGAGAAAAGTCAGTTTGCGGTGCGGCTACGTCAAGCCAGGGAGGTCTTGCGCCAGTTGACGCAGGCACAGTTGGCGCACACAGCAGGGCTCCCACAGACGGCGATCTCGCATTTCGAGGCCGATGCCAGAAAGCCGTCCTTTGACAGTCTGCGGCGGCTGGCAAATGCCCTGAATGTGACCACGGATTGGTTGTTGGGTAGAACCGACGATCCGGGTGGCTCTGGCGCGACCACTCAGCTCCACAGGGATCTTCAGAATATGTCGGACTCTGATCGACAAACCGTGGAGCTGCTAGTAAAAGCGATGGCAGACAAGAGTCGCAAAGGGAATTGAGTGTGCTGGACGACCTCAAGCTGCGTGCTATCGAGAAATGCGCGCTGGATGTCATCGAGTCTGATGGTCTGGATGCGCTGCCAATTGATCCGATAGCAATAGCCCAGCGCCGAGAGATACTGGTGCATGCCAAATCTGACAGCGAGAGGGGCGTCTCAGGCATGCTGGTCAAACATGGCGACTCGTTCGCCATAGCGTATGCAACGCATGTACCTAGCAAGGGCTTTCAGAGATTCAGCATAGCCCACGAATTGGGCCACTATTTCCTCCCAGATCACCCGGAAAAGGTTTTCTCAGGTAGCGATTCGCATTCATCGCGCGGTGGTTTTGTAGCTGGCGACCCGATTGAACTCGAAGCAGACCACTTCGCGGCATCTCTGTTGATGCCACGTAAGCTGTTCACGCGAGCAATGGACAAGAAGCGCGATGGCATGGACGCAGTTGTCGGGTTGGCCGACGTCTGTGAGACATCGCGTATAGCGACGGCGATACGGTATGCGCAACTGAGTGTCGCGCCGGTGGCGGTGATAGTGAGTACCAGCCAAGCCATCGACTATTGCTTTCTATCTCCGTCGTTGCGGGCTTACAAAGGGCTGCAGTGGTCGCGAAAGGGGCGAGCCCTGCCGAAAGCTTCAGTCACGTTGGCATTGAGGATGAGGCCCGGTGCGGTCGACAACTGCGAGTCCGACACCGGTGACGGCGATACGTCGGTCTGGTTTGACTCAGACAACGAAATCGCTCTGACGGAAGAAGTTGTCGGGCTTGGAGAGTACGGACGGACGCTAACCGTACTCACCGTCGCTGAGGAAGACGATGAAGATGGCGGCGACGAGGACCCTTCATCGAGATCTCCTCGGTGGTGATGCTCCAGTACGTATGACGTTTAGATCAAAGTGCAGACTGGCATTGCACTGCGTCGACGTGGTGTGGACGCATGGTACTGGCGAATCCGGTGGGAGCCCGATCTGATCATTGCAACTCGAAAGGGGGCTTGACTCTGGCCATCACGAATGTATGATAATCGTACATCGACGTTCGATCTTCGTTCGCAAACAATGAGGGGTAGGTGCTATGGAAGATCTGAGGCGAACGGTCGAGGCGCTGCTCGACCGGTTTTGGCAGGAACGAGCCATCGCGCAGACTGTCAACACCGGCACCATGAGTGATCTTGTTGCTCCATTGGACTCGATTTCAGCCTGCGAGGTTCTTGTCGACATTGAGGCGTTGGTAGGGTTCTCTGTGCATGCGGAGGATGTCATTCGAAAAGGTGGCTACGACGACGAAGAACAGTTTAGAAAAGAACTCTCCGAGGCCGTCCTAGCCCAAGTTCGGAAGAATGCATCATGAGTGTCAATGATCAAGCAGATGTTCAGCGCATGGAGATGGCAGAACGTCTTCGTGAAGCGCGTGAATACATCGGCCTTTCGCAAGATGACGTTGCAAAGACGCTTGGACTGTCGCGACCGGCAATCACCAATATTGAGGCAGGTAGCCGAAAAGTTGAGGCTGTCGAACTCGACAGATTGTCACGCCTATACCGGCGATCCGTGACGTATCTTTTGACCGGGGAAGATGGGGCGAGCAATGCGCCGGAGCAAGTAGCCTTCCTAGCTCGGTCGCTCAATGGTCTTTCAAAAAAGGATCTTACGGAGGTGGCAAGATTTGCGGACTTTCTGCGGCAGTCCGCGAGTGCAAGCACGAAGCCCGCCGGTAAGCGGGGCGGTGGATGATCAATCGAAACGCACTGCTTCAGGCTACTCAGAAGGCCGCAGCTGTCTTCCTATCGTCCGGTGCGCGTAATCGCGTAGAGCACGAAGGATATACGCGGGTCGATCCCTTCGCAGTAGCTGACTCTATGCATATCCCAGCAATTCTACGACCACTGGACAAACTTCTCGGAGCTTTCGTGCGGGAGGAGCAGCCAGGCATTCTGGTCAATGCCCTGCGACCAGCTGGGTTGGTTCACATGACATGCGCCCACGAGCTCGGACATTTTTTCATGGGGCATGGTTCTACAACCGACCAAACGCTCGACTATGGATCCGGTGCTCCACTCGTCGAGTTGGAAGCCGAGTGGTTTGCTTACGGGTTGCTGATGCCTCGCTTCTTAATTGCGAAGGTTATGCGCCACAAAGGCTGGACAACGGAATCATTGAATGATCCGGGTGTCGTTTATCAGCTTTCATTGCGATTGGGTGTGAGCTACACGGCTGCCATCTGGTCGTTGAGCCGCCAGAATCTGCTTTCAATTGGCAGCGCCGAGCGCCTGTCCGAGCACAAGCCAAGAGACATAAAACGAGCAATCGTTGGAGCGGACGGGCAAGCCATCTCAGCGGATGTATGGCTGCTAGATCGCGGCGATCGCGATCTGATCCTTGAGCCGAGGCCAAATGATCGGTTCGTCGTTGACCTTCCCAGTCATGCGACGGCTGGATTCATGTGGTCGTTGGAGGACGCGCTTCGCGACGGATTTGTACTTCGTCCTGTGCTGGAAGATGTCCGGACGCAACTGGCTGCACCTGAAGATGCGGTACGCATTGGTGCCGATCGAAATCAGCGCTATTTATTGGAGCATGCAGTTGAAGACTTGGCGTTAGTCGATACGTCGCGGATTGATCTCAATTTTGTGGAGACGCAACCTTGGCGTCCGGTTTCACGCGATGACTCCCGCTTCCATACGTCGACGCAATTCGAAAAAATCGAAATGGGATTTAGTTCGGCGGCAAAGGCAAAGCTATTGGACGAGGCGGTGCGCGCGTGACGATTGACGTGGCTGTCGACCTCCGAGCATCACAGGGCGGCGTCAGAAATCAAGGGACTCGCCCGACGTGTCTAGCATTCGTCCTCTCCGACCTTAACCGGCTGCATTCTGGCTCTGATGAGCATCTTAGCGCCGAGTATCTTTATGCATCGGCCGCTCGCCAAATGTCCGGGTGGTTGCCTGGACATGGATTAGAGTTGCAGGTCGGTCTTCAAGCAGTCGCAAGCCCAGGTCAGCCGCACGAAATTCACTGCCCCTACGAGACGCAAGAGCCGAAGCTGCCATGGGGGCCTCATGCGACCTACGATCCGATGCTTAGCGCGAAGGTGCGAGTGCTTCCGGCGCTATTGAGCGAAGTAGTAGATCAGCTAACTGCGGGAAACCCCGTTGGGATCGCGGTCAATGTAACGCCCGAATTGTTCACCCCAACCGATGGGGTAGTGTCATTTTCGTACATGGTTGTTCCAGGTCATTTACACGCACTCCTAGTTGTCGGATTGGGTAGGCACTCGATGACCGGCGAAGCGCACGTTCTCGTGCGAAATAGCTGGGGTGAAAGCTGGGGTGAGAATGGGCACGCTTGGCTTTCAGCCACTCATATCGAAGTACATGCTGTAAGCATGTTTGGAGTCTGATGCATGGCCAGGATCTTCGATTCCGAGCAAAGTCTGGTGCCCACTTGGTTAGCGGCTGCGCGATTTCTGCACTCGCGAAGCAATGATGAGTTCACGGATCGCAATGTTGTCCTGGAAGTGGCCGACCCTGTACGTCTGGCAGAGTCAGACCGTTTGATCGTCCGCAAGGTGGACCAGGCGATACGAATGCACCGTAAGAGTCTTTCGATCGAGACGGTGGCCGGAACTATATTTCCAGAGGGGCTCTATCGACGTTACGGTCGGCCAGACTTCTATCAGCGTTTCTTCGAGACGATGCAAACGGCAAAAAAGCCGGGCACCTGGGGTACCTACGCCATGCGCCTCTTCAAGCGTCGTGCTGCCCACGGTGATGGTTCGATCAATCCTTTGGACATCATCGTCGAGAAACTGAAGCGTGCGGCCAGCGACGGAAATAAATATCGATCGGCCTATGAGGCGGGCCTGATTGATCCGGGATTGGACCTGCTCGATCCATCTCTAGAGTTCGGATGCGAGCTGCCCACGTACGAGCCGGCGACCGACGCCAGGCTTATCCGCAACATGCCTTGCCTTAGTCACCTCAGCTTTAAACTGGCAGATGCTGGAACTGCCGTAGATCTCACGGCGATCTATCGTTCCCATCACTATTGCGAACGCGCATTGGGAAACCTCATCGGTTTGAGTCGGCTGCAAGCATTCGTGGCGAAAGAAGCGGGGATTCGACCTGGAGTCCTCACTTGTGTCTCTACTCATGCGCGCCTGGATGTGGACTGCTGGGGAGGAAAGGCGGCAGCCCAAGCATTACTCAATGAGTTTCCACGGTAGTCAGAATAACGCCGCCTGCGTCTGTGCTGGCATCGTTGCTCTGCGGTGTGAAAGAGGATAGATCTTCCGCATACCTGCCCGAAAATCGCTAGTGCCGCCATAACTAGGATGCCGTACCGTCACGACGTCGACACCAAAGCGATCGGCGTAATGTGCGGCATCTAGGCCTATCGCAACGATTCTACGAATGCCGAGCCATCGAATCAGTTCGAAATTGAGATCGTCCACTTCGATCAGCTCTTTAGCTTTGAAGCGCCTGTTGCTGAACGCGTTGTCTGCTTCGTGCGGATGGAAGGGAAAGACATTCCAAAGAAGAGGCGGATTTTCGAGTGATCGCAACATCGCCCAGATTTCCGCAGCGGTGCGCTCTGCGACTGCAGGTCCCCGCGTGGCTTGGCGAGAGTCTGACCCAGGGTACAAGCGTGAAAGTTCAGGCAAGTGGTGTTCGTCGGTCAAAGCAAGGCCGGTTCTGCGGCCGCCACGGTAGCCAAGATCTCGTCCCATCCATATGGTGTCCACGCCAATGGCACTCACCGCGGCCAGATAGTTGCGCAAATTCCGGCGGCGAGACTCCGGTGCGCTGGCGCGATCATGCACGGCGCATGTGTCCGCATAGGGATTGAAGACATTCTCTAGCCGGATCGAAGCTAGTTGCGTTACAAATATCGCTGGGGTCATATGGTTCGAGCCTAGATTTCTTCAAAAGTGATGGTGCGCGCGTTCATGTCTACGTTGACAAAACCTCGGCGCAAATCCTGCAACTGCCGAAAGATCTTGAAGCCATCCAAGATTGCGCGCTCCCACTGCCACAGCGGACATTGATCAACTTCGTAGCCCGTCACCATGTTCTGTATCTGCTTTAGCAGTCCGTAGTCGAGCTTTCCGACATCGACATCGCTGTAGAACCTGCGCCTCTTGGCGTGGTTGAAAATCCAGGTCGCGATTCCCTCTTCGATGATCATCGCTCGCGCGCCGTCTTGACTTTCATCGACCTCTGGCTTGGCCTTACGCTTGCGTTTTAGTAGCGCTCGGATTACTGGAGACCAGCCGAGGTGAGCGATGTAGGCGAGGTGAAAGACGTCATGGAATCTGTAGTCATCCGGTTCGTTGCTGTTGTCGGTGAGTCGATCGCCGATATAAACGTCATTCAGGCTGAGAACGACATGTCCATGTGTGCGGTCGCCACGTTCTTCGAACCTGATTCGAAATACGCGAGGTAGCTTCTGGTACTCGGGCAGTTGCGGATCGTCATCGAGGAGTGGAGCATGCTTGGGATTGCTGCCAGGCCATCGACTACTGATCTTCAGAAGATTTTCCCGAGCGACATCTTCCAGCCGCAGGCCAAATGCGGCTCCGACTACTGATATCTTCGCAAGCAAGCCACCCAGTTGTTCAGCCTTGCTGGGAACGGCCTCGGCGTGAAGCTGGGCATCCTCCCTTAGAGAGAGAATGCCTGCGGCATTCGCCAGCTCGCCTAAGTGCGCGATTCGCTTGGTTTGATGTTCGTTTGGCTGGGCATCGAGGATTCCGTCTATCTGGCGAAAACTGACCTCCGATCCCGGAAAGTGTGCCGCTTCATGGAATTGCGAGCGGAGCCGCTTGATGCACTGGCTTCCTAGCTCGTCCGGGCTAACCTTGAGCTGGCTGGCAATTGCCACTAAGTACCAGAGTGCGTCGCCAATCTCCTCGGCGGCCACGAGTGTCTCGTCTTGATGGAGCTGATCTCGGCTGACCTTCTTGACCGAAGCCAATAAGCCGCCCACTTCACCGAAAAAACCGAACCGCAATCGTTCAAGGCCCTTGGCGTCGTCGGCAAATCGATCGGACTGCTGCGCTTGCGAAGCGTACTCGGCGAGTGTCAGAGGTGGCGATTGGGCAGTGATGGGTGACATGCGAGCTAGGATGCCATGACTAAGGGAATCGTTGGCTGTCTATGAGCATCCTCTGCGTGCAGCTCGAACTTCAGTCGCTTGCAGCAATCGAGGACTGTTTTTTTGTCACCGCTGCGCGCCCCTAGTCGGAGTGCCCTGAGTCGAACGGCCATGGTTACGTCATAGTGCGGATAGGAGGCGCGATCCTGAAACCATGCACGCTTGAGTCCTAGCTCTTCAGCAAAAGCGTGAAGCTCATCGAGAGAATCGGCAACCAAGTGACACCATGCCCGGCCACGCCAACTGATCTGCGCATCGTCCACATACACTGCCATGGCATTGCATCCGTTGCATTTACATTGTGCGTATAATACGCACAATGGCGAATCACTTCAAATCCCTTGCAGAGGCAAGAGCGCTAGGCGCTGCGATTCGCTCTGCGCGAAGAAAAAGCAATAAAAGTCTGACTGAAATAGCATCAAGTGCCGGTGTTCACCACTCCCAGGTCTCAAGAATCGAGCGAGGACTGGTGGCTACAAGAAACGATAGTGTGCAAAAAATATGCACAATTTTGAAGGTGGCGCTGCCGCCTCATCGTGGGCATGGTGAGTTGCCAAGCCCCGAAGCACTTTCTTTGCGGGTAAATAGAATGGTCCGCGCTGTTCCCTCGCACGCCATAGTCATCGAGACAGTGCTGGATGCAATTGAATCGTTGTCCAATCAGAGCAACTGATAGCAACGCGTGTGCTGAAGTTGCGAGCCACGGCATCGCGGCACTTCGGCGCCGACATGTCGAGATTGATGACGCAAGAACGGGCGACGAGCTTCTAAGATGGCCTGACCAATGCGTGCTTGCGGCGCCTATTCATAGCGTCAGTTGCCGTCAAGAACCAGCAAGGAGCATCTTTAAAGTCTCTTAACAAATCGCTGAAGCGCATAGCCTTTGCCTTCCAGGCGTCATTCAATCGCGCACCCTCGTCCGCGAGTAGCCAGGCAGCCAGCTGAATAACGTGATGTCGGTCCGCATTGGGCCGCAACTCGAGAGCTTGCCGGCCCAGAAGTACGTGTCTCCTCGGTGCGTCAATGGTCCCAACGACGTAGAGCGCCAGTTTGGCGGATTTGCGAGGCGACACCATGATCTTACAGAGCTGGTGCATGACGTCCATGCGGCTTATGTCGAGACATGAAGGCCGCCCTTCGACATACGAAGCGATTTGTTCCTGCATGGTGCAGATGCTCGACTCGTAGGTCGTGAATGCCTGCCGACTAGCGAAACGCAGATCGAAACCACAGGCATGGCAAAGAGAAAGTGGGCCGGCATCTGTGATCGCTGGATGGCCAAGTTCACGACGATGAAAGGCGACGGGGGCGTTGCAGCCGGGGCAGCGATCATGCAGGAACAGCCGGTGTAGGGGACACCAAGTCAAGATTGCCAGGCGCCATTGGGTCCGAAAGTAGGGCTCTTGATCTTCGGCAAGGCACTGCGGGCAGAACTGCAGACCGAAGTTTCGGCGTTTGCGGTGATACATCCCGACAGGGAGTATCCAGCGGAGCACGCCGGCTGAGGGGTGTCTGTGAAAGAGCCTGCCTCGATAGATATCAAGGGTGGTTTGACGGACTGTCTCGATCGACGTGCCGGTGTGCCTGACCAGTGACGATAGCAACCACTCAGGACCCAATCGATCGATGTCGCGATTCCAGAGTTGCCGTTCATTGCCGAACACGCGATCACAAAAGGTCTGCAGTTTCAGGCCATGAGCGCGGGCGATCCGGATAAGCCAGGACGACAGCAGCTCATCCGGTAGCGGTTTGGGGTGTGCCGGCCAGAGTTCGCCGGTGAGGGGGCTCACAAGGCGCGTTCCGCCTGGCGCCGACGTTCCGACGGTGACGTCCAGCCGATGCTGTCCAGGACTTTGGCATCAACGCATTCATGGCCGGACTCGACGGCAGCGGCAGCGGCGATCGTCAGCAGGGTGGACAGTTCGCCCAGATAGCCTTCGCACATGGAGAACAGCTTGGTCGCGAGCGTGGTGTCGTGCAGGTTCGAGGGTTCGGCCAGCGGCAGCATGCGTTCGAAGCTGACGAGCAGGCGCAGGAAGTCGGCGTCGAAGTTCCAGCGCGGGAGCAGTGCGGGTTCGAAGCGGTTGGCGAGTTGCGGGTCGGTCTGGATGGCGCGGAAGGCGTCTTTGGTGCCGACGCCGACGATGGGCACCTGCAGTTCGTTGCCGAGATATTTGATGACGTTGAGGAAGGCGCGTTGGCGGTTGAGGTTGCCGGCGAGGATGTGGTGGATCTCGTCGATCACCAGCATACGAAGTTCGACGTAGCGCAGCAGCTTGATCACCTGCGCCTGTTTCTTGTCGACGCGGTCGTTCGGTTTGTAGGGTGCGAACAGCAGTTCTAGGATGGCGTTGTAGAAGCGGCCTTCGTCCGGCGTCGGCGGCGCCTGGATCACCAGCACCGGCACGCGCACGCCCTGGCCTTGCGGGTTGTCGTGGGCTGGATGCAGCGATCGGAAGCGCTGGATCAGCATGGTCTTGCCGTTGTTGGTATCGCCGACCAGCAGCATGTTCGGCATGCGATGCGACTTGGGCCAAACCATCAGGTCTTCGAGTTTGGCCATGATCGGCTTGGTGCGCGGATAGCCGATCCAGCGCGGCGAACGGATTTTCTCGATGCGCTCTTCCCGCGTGAGCGTCAGCCATTCGGCTGCAGCAGCGCTGAGGTGTTTGGGTGTGTCGGCGGCCGTCATTGCAGTGGATCGAGTTCGTCGAAAGGCTCGATCGTCGCCAGCGGCGCGACCTCGTGTTTTGCAACGCTGGGCGTCGGCGCGGCCGGCTTGTCGGCGCCGATGCCGTCGCGCCGCCGTTGCTGCGCTCGCCGTGTGGCCTTGGTCTTGGCGAGGGCTTCGTCTTCGATGGCGCGCATCTTGTCGTAGGCGTCGAACACGGCGCGTTCGTCGACTGGCTTGCCCGCCTGCTTCACGGCGCGTTCGGCCTCGCGCAGCTCCCAGACGCTGATCGCGGGATGCGAGGTATCGCGATAGGGGATGGCGAAGTACGTGCGTACTTCGGGATCGAAGAACCAGATCACGCTGATGTCGCGCGGGTCGCGGCGGAACATGAACTTGCGCTTGTACTTGGCGGCCTCGGGGTCCTTCGCGCCGATCCAGCGGCGCAGCACGTCGTGGTAGTAGTGCACCTCGTCGATCACCACGCCGTAGTCCTGGATGGTGCGTTCTTCGTAGGGCGTGAAGTCCAGGCGCAGCCGGTCTTCGTCCGCGATGCGCGCCGGCAGGCCGACGCCCGGACGGCGGTCGTTGCCGAATACGCCCTCGCGATATTTGTCCAGCGGCGACATGGCCAGCGCCGAGTGCTTTTTCTGGTGGTAGACCTTCGTGGCCCAGGTCGCGAGCCAGGTCTCGAACTCGCCGAGCGTCAAAGCGGCGTTCGTCTCGGAGTCGTACTCTCCGCGCTGCTTCGGGTTGGAGAAAGTCGTTCCCGGCAACGTGTGGATTTCCTTGCTCGCCGTCCCGAGCAGGCGCTCGATGTGCCCGCCGAAGTGAGGGCGGGCTACGGGCCGCCAGTCGATATCGATGCCGTATTCGGCGCAGGCGCGCTGCAGCATGTTGCCGCGGAACTCCTTGGCGTTGTCCATGTGCAGTTTGGTCGGCAGGCCCCAGATCGGCCAATCGGCTTCGATGCCGCGCTTTGCCAGCCAGGGTTCTTTCGGCAGAATCGCGTGCGCCAGGCACAGCCCGGTGGACAGTGCGCCCGGCGGATCGAAGGAGATGTAGAACCCAAGGATCATGCGGCTGAATACGTCGATCGCCAGCGTGATCCAGGGCCGGCCGATTGGGCGACGGTGGATGTCGTCGACCAGGATGATGTCGAGCTTGGTGTGGTCGATCTGCACCACGGACAGCGGAAAGTCGGCGCCTGGAAACGAACCCTCGATCGGTGCGAATGCTTGCTCGGCGACCTTCGCGCCCTTGCGGCGCCCGATCTGCTGAAATTCGGAAATCTGTGCGATGCGGTTGCGCACCGTGTTGGGATGCGGCGGCTCGATGCCGCCCCGCTCGCAGCGTTTGTTCACGTCCTCGCATACCTTCGCGATCGACTTCGCTTGCTTCGTCAAGTAGACCTCGTCGATCGACGCCTTGATGATCGCCTCGATCTCCGGAGAAAGGCGCAGCGTGCCCTTGTCCTTGCGCGATGTCGGCATCAGTGCCGTTAGCCGGCCGGTCGCCTCGTATGCCGCCAGCCAGCCGTAGAGCGTATTCGCGTGCTTGCCGAACTCCTCGGCGCGCTGGCTCACTTCGCCGCGTGTGCGATTGTGCTTGCCGACAAGCGGCCGGATGATTTCCAGGCGCGTCTGGGCTGCCTGCCAATCCTCGTCCGGGATGCCATCGAGATTCGCTGCCTCCGGAACGGTCGCCGGCATTGCCACCGGCTGCAGCTGCGAAAGCTTGGTCCGCTTGATCTCGCCTGATTCGGCGTCGCGCACAAGGGCCGATTCGAGGTCGAGGACGTGGGTAATGAAGCCGGGACGCTTGCCTACCAGCACTTCCGCACCGGGCCGAATCACAAAGGACGAGGACGCCTTGCTCATTCCTTGCTCCAGATGCGGGTTTTCATGGTGAGCGGCAACTGCAGGTCGGCCCCGAACTGGAAGGTGCCCACCAGGTACCAGAGCGCAGGCAGAAGCCTGACGCGGTTCCATTCGTCGCGGCAGCTGGCCTGCAGCAAGCCCTCCACATCGCTTTCACGCAGGTCCAGCAGCGTGCGGTCGAGCAGGTCCATGTCGTCCGATGCCGGTGGGCCGCGCTTTGTGAAGGGCAACAGGAACCGCACGTTATCGAGGTGCGGCGTGCGTATCTCTATTTCGGTGATCAGCTTGAAGCGCCAGCCCTGCGCCCTGGCGTAGCGCACTGCGGCTCGGAACTTCGGTCGCAACTCTTGCCAGCGGCTGCGCAGCTCGTCGCGGTATTTGACCTCGTAGAGCAGGGGCGTAGGTTCCGCGCCGTCCCTGCGCTCGAAGAACACCAGCACATCCGGGGTATAGCGGCGCTCGCGGGTACCGTCGTGCCAGGTCAGTCTGACCGGCTGGACCTCGAATCGCCGGACCGACGGCGAGAATTCGAGCAGGGCCAGGAAATCGCGTTCGAGCGTGGATTCGAACTGCGCCGGGCCTTCGGCCTTTCCGGAGGCGACGATGCCGGTCACGTTGCGATAGTTCTTGGGAACGCTACGAACGGGCATGACAAACTGGCACAATCGTGTAGTGGAAATTCACGGTTGGCTCCGCACCTTGAGTCTGCGGGTCCAAAAGTGCGTTGTAGAATCTGCCGCTATGGTCTTTACCGTACAGCATAGCGTTGGAAACGACAGTAACCTGACCTTCAGCACACCCGGATGGCGCCATTCCATGCTGTGATGTGAATGAAATCGCGCAATACCGTTAAACCCGGAACCTTTTGACCGCAACTGGCTCCAATCTCCAACTACCGCTCCCGCACCGGAACCGCCATGAATACTCGCCTCAGCTTGCTCCTCGTGTTGGTCATCGGATCGCTCGGCATGGTGCCGGGGCATGCCGATGCGCCACCGGCCAAGGCGAGCATGGGGCTGGTGCCTACCGAAGACCTCGGCAATGCGGCCCTGTGGGCGACCCGCTTTCTGACCCGCTTCCATTACAAGCGCGTGCCGCTTGACGATGCGATGTCGGCGCGCATCCTCGATCGCTATATCGATTCGCTGGATGGCGATCGGATGATGTTCCTGAGTTCGGATATCGGCGAGTTCCGCAGCTACAGTGATGCGCTCGACGACGCCATCTTCGACCAGAAGCTCGAGCCGCCGTTCGTGATCTACAAGCGTTACCTCAAGCGCATCGGCGAGCGCACCGCGTATGCGCGGGAGCTGCTCGGCAAGGGTTTCGATTTCACCGTGGACGAGACCTACAACTACGACCGCGAGGATGCACCCTGGGCGACCACGGTGAGCGACTTGAACGAACTCTGGCGCCTGCGCGTCAAGAACGACTGGTTGCGCCTGAAGATTGCCGGCAAGGCAGACAAGGCCATCGCCGAGACGCTCGACAAGCGTTACCGCGGCTATACCGAGCGGCTCGGCGATCTTGATGGCGAGGA
The DNA here is from genome assembly GCA_038255435.1 of Lysobacterales bacterium. GTDB lineage: Bacteria > Pseudomonadota > Gammaproteobacteria > Xanthomonadales > Ahniellaceae > 0-14-3-00-62-12. The sequence goes on along the minus strand of JBBSLG010000014.1, from coordinate 38,464 downwards.
TGTTTTCCAGACCTTCATGAATGCCTACACCCAGGAAATCGAGCCGCACACCAACTATCTGTCGCCGCGCAGTTCGGAAAACTTCAATATCCAGATGCGCTTGTCGCTTGAAGGCATTGGCGCGGTACTGCAGCGTGAGGACGAGTACACCGTGGTGCGCCAGATCGTGAAGGGCGGGCCGGCCGGCAAGAGTGGCCGGATCAAGGTCGGTGATCGCATCATTGCCGTGGGTCAGGGCAGCAAGCCGGTGATGACCGAAGTGATCGGTTGGAAGGTCGATGACGTCGTCGAGCAGATCCGCGGCAAGAAAGGCACGACCGTGCAGCTGGATGTGCTGCCGGCCGAGGCCGGCGTCGATGCCAAGGCCGAGCGCATCGTGCTCGTGCGCGAGAAGGTCAAGCTCGAAGACCAGGCGGCCAAGAGTTCGCTGATCGAGATCGGCAGGAAGCCGGTCGTATCGGCTGCCCCAGCGCCCCTGCACCGCATCGGCGTGATCCATCTGCCGACCTTCTATCATGATTTTGAAGGCGCTCGCCGTGGTGATCCGGACTACCGCAGCTCGACCCGCGATGTGGTCAAGCTGATCGACAAGCTCAAGCTGCAGAAGATCGATGGCCTGGTCATAGATCTTCGCGACAACGGCGGCGGTTCGCTGACCGAGGCAACCGATCTGACCGGCCTGTTCATCCGCAAGGGCCCGGTCGTGCAGGTGCGTGACGCCCAGGGTCGGGTCAGCCTCGAAGAAGACCGCGATGCCGCCATCGCCTGGGACGGCCCGCTGGCCGTCGTGATCGATCGCCAGTCGGCCTCGGCTTCGGAAATTTTTGCCGCAGCGATGCAGGACTACGGCCGCGCTCTGATCATCGGCGAAACCAGTTTCGGCAAGGGCACGGTGCAGAACCTGGTCGATCTCGACAATATCGCGCAGAACGAATCGCCCAAGTACGGCCAGCTCAAGATGACCGTGGCCCAGTTCTTCCGGGTCGACGGCGGTAGTACCCAGCACAAGGGCGTGGTGCCCGACGTGCTCTATCCGCAGACCTGGGACCCCAAGGATTTCGGCGAGAGTTCGCTCGACAACTCCCTGCCGTGGACCTCGATCAAGGCGGCCACGTTCGAGCGATCCGGTGATCTGCATCCGCTGGTGCCGCTGCTGACTGCGCGCCACGAAGCCCGTGTTGCCAAGGACAAGGAATTCAACTGGTGGCTGGACGATCTGGTCGAGTATCGCAAGCAGCGCGAAACGAAGGAGCTTTCCCTGCTCGAATCGACCCGGGTCGCCGAGCGCAATGCGCAGGAGGGCAAGCGCGCCCTGCGCAAGAAGGAGCGCGCCGCGGCAGGACTTGCCGAGAATCGCGCCGAAGCGAAGGCCGACGATGGACTGCAGGCAGATGAGCGTCGCGTCGCCGACCTGGCCAAGCCGGACGAGGACGAGACTCCGCATTTCCTGGTCAACGAAGCGGCGAACATCCTCGCCGATGCGATTGATCTGCTCGCTTCCGATCAGCGTCTGGCCGAGCGCGTCAAGAGTTTCGATCCGGTCGACAACGCGCTCGACTGAGCCTTGGACGCAAGCTGTTCCCCTCTCCGACAAGGCGAGGGGCAGGCGAGGGCTTCAACACGGCGCATTAGCGCAGCGCCCGCTCGATCCGGCGTGGGCTTGTGCTGCAGCGATCAGGCGTAGCGCTGGCTCAGCAACTCGAAAATCGCACGCAGGCCCAGGGCCTCACCGCCGCGCGGCCGACCCGGCCGATCGGCGTCGTTCCAGGCATAGGTATCCAGATGCAGCCAGGGCAGCTCATCGGGGACAAAACGCTGCAGATAGAGCGCCGCCGTGATGCAGCCCGCGTAGCGTGAGGGTCCGCTGTTGGCGAGGTCGGCAATGCTCGAGTCCAGCATCGACAGATACGGCTGCCATAGCGGCATCGGCCAGATCGGATCCTGCACCTTGCCGCCAGCCTCGACGGCAGCCTGGCGCAGCACATCGTTATTGCTGAACACCGGCGGCAGATCCGCGCCGAGGGCGACTCGGGCGGCGCCGGTCAGGGTGGCGAAATCAATCATCAACTCCGGGCTGGATTCTGCCGCATAGGCGAGTGCATCGCAGAGCACGACGCGGCCCTCGGCATCGGTGTTGTCGATCTCGACGCTGAGTCCCTTGCGGGTGGCGATGACTTCGCCGGGTCGATAGGCATTGCCGCTGATCGCGTTCTCAACCGCTGGCACCAGCAGCTGCAACTGGATCGGCAGGTTGAGTCGCATGATCAACTCGGCCAGTGCGATCGCATGGGCGGCACCGCCCATATCCTTCTTCATGTTGCGCATGCCATCGGCGGCCTTGATATCGAGGCCACCGGTATCGAAACAGACGCCCTTGCCGATCACCGCCACCCGTGGATGCGCGGGATTTCCCCAGCGCAGTTCAAGCAGGCGCGGTTCGCGATGACTGGCGCGACCCACCGCATGGATGGCTGGAAAATTGGCTTTGAGCAATTCTTCGCCAACCCACTCGCGGTAGCTGCCGAGATGGGTATCGGCAAGCCGACGCGTTTGCTCGGCGAGCTCGACCGGACCCATATGCTCGCTCGGTGTATTGACCAGGTCGCGGGTCAGCGTTGACGCGCCGATCAGGGCCTCGAGCCGGGCGGCGTCTATGCCGGTTGGCGTCAATAGCCGCGCCGGTGCCCGTCGCGGCAGCCGGTAGCGTTTGAACTGATAGCTGGCCAGTCCGAATCCCAGTGCCGCATTGAACGCATCGAGTGGAACGCCCTGATCGCTGAGCTGATAGTCGCCGGCTGGCAGGTGCATCGGCAAGGCAGCGAGTGCATACAGGTCATCGGCCGAGCCCACGCCGACCAGCACGCACTCGATGCGGCCATCGGTCCCCGGAATCAGGCAGTGCGTTCCCGGCAAGCCGGCAAATGCCAGGGCACGTACCCACTGCCGCTGCGCCGGTGAGGCGGCTGATAGCCACACCGGCAACTGCCTGGAATTGACGGCGACTAGGGGGCATGCAGGCATGGGGTCATCCTTTCGTTGGCGCCGGAGTGTGCATCCAGCCACTGACAGAGTTCGCCGAGATCGCGAATTTCCAGATCCGGCCGCTGCGCATGCGGCCACTCGCGGCCATCGCGATTGAGCCATACCGCAAACATGCCGGCTTGCTTTGCGCCGAGGACATCCATGTCGGGATCGTCGCCGACATGGGCGATCGCCGCCGCGGGCAGGGCCAATGCCGCGCAGGCTGCCTCGAAGATGCGCAGCTCCGGTTTAGCCGCGCCAATATCGCGCGCCGCGATCCGGCTATGGAACAGGTGCGCCAATCCGATCCGTTCGAGGTCGGCGTTGCCATTGCTCAACGAGATCAGTGGCAGGCGTGCATGCAGATGCAGCAGGGCGGCGTGCGCATCGGCGTACAGGGTCACCTGATTGCGCGCCTGGAAAAAAATCTCGAAGGCGCCAGCGACCAGGGTCTGTTGTTCCGGGTGATCGCCAATCAGGGCGCACAGCGAGAGCCGGCGTTGCTCGGTGTAGTCGTGGGCCAGATGCGGATTCTCAGCCGCCACACTGTCGCGCAGAGCGCGCATGCGCGCGATCGTCCACTCGCTGGCGACATGTGGCAGGCGCGCACTCAGCCAGCCATGCAGGCTGCGTTCGGCCTCGATGATGATTGGCGCGATTGGCCACAGCGTGTCATCGAGGTCCAGGCTGATCGCGCGGATCATGGGCCGTGTTCGGCCGTCTTTGTCGTGGCAGCAGCCGCCGCCGCAGGGGCCGCAGGCGCAGCTTGGAGCGCCAGGCCGGTCGGCAAACTCGTCGCGCCTGGCGCATCCGCGGCAGCCTCCAGCATCGCCAGCAACTTCTGCTCGCGGCTGGCGAATATTTCGTTGAGCATGTCGGCTTCGCGGATCGGCAACAGCTTCTTGCGCTGCATCGCCAGTCGCGAGGGTCGATCGGTGCGCAGGAAACGGAGATAGCGTCCGACCAGGCTGGTGCTCCCTTCGCCCTGGCGATGCACCACATAGATCGGCGTTGCCAGCAGGTACTCGCCCTGCTTTACATTGCTGCGGGTGGCGGGCACACCCTCCAGGCGCAGGCGCTTGAGCTTGGGGTTGTTCAGTGCGTTCGACAGGGCAGTGACCGCCAGTCCATTGGGATCGATCGCGATCGAGGCTTCTAGCTGGGCGGTGTTGAGATACCAGCGCTCGGCGGCAACCGGAATATTGCCGCGCCCGAACAGCGCCTTGCGCAGCCCGTATTCGATGCCATCGGTGGGACCGGCAACGGCATTGAGGTGGATCGGCCCCGCGCGCCCGCCGATTTGCTCCCAGTTCTTGATGCGTCCGGCATAGATGTCGCGCAAATCGCGCAGACTGATATTGCTGACCGGATTGCCGGGATGAGTGATCGCGACGATCGCCTCCCAGGCGATCGGAACAAACACCAGGGGCTGCTCCTTGATATTGGCCGCATGCATGTCGCGCGCGCTCAAGGCCATCGTGGCGCGGCCCTCGGCCACCGCCTCGATCGCGCTGATCGTACTCAGTTCGCTGAGCTGGATGGTGATGTTTTCCTGCATCAGAAAACTGGCTGCAGTATCGAGACCGAGTGCGCGAATCGACACGATGTCGGCGCGCGCATCGATCACCATCTGGGCCATCGCGGCAGGCGCTGTGGCGACCCAGAGGATCACCAGCGCCAGGACATGCTGAACAGGGCGAACCAACACGGTAAAAGCCTGCAAAAAATAAGGTGCAAACCTTAGCACGGGCCGCTGCACGGGCGTGTCAAACATGGGGTCGCAGACGCTCCGCAACGACAGCGTCTACTCCATCAACACATAGAACGCGCGACGACCGCGGACAACAGTCAGCAGCAGCTGCCCCGACGCCGATTGCAGGCGTGACTCGAGTTCGGAAAGATTGCGCACATTGACCTGATTCACTGCCGCGATCAGATCGCCTTCGGCCAAACCGTTGCGCGCCGCGCGGCCGCTGCGATCCAGTTTGGCGACCAGCACGCCGTTCAGACCCTTGCGCCGCAGCTTTTCGCTGAGATCGCTCAACTGCGCGCCGTGCAGGCGCGGATCGAGATCGCGACCGGCCTGCTCGCGGATTTCCTCGGGTTTCAGAATGGTCGACAGTGTCAGCGGTTTCTTGTCGCGCACTACGCCGAGAAAAACCTGCTTGCCGACCGGGAGCAGGGCTTCGGTATTGACCAGGTCGGCGCTGGTGGCGATGCGCTTGTCATTGAGCGCCACGATGACATCGCCGGTCTTGAGCCCGGCTGTCGCCGCAGCCGAGCCGGAGCTGACCTGGGTCACCAGGGCGCCGCGCGGAGACTGCAGGCCGAGCAGGGGCGCCAGTTCCTCATCGACATCCTGGCTGTCGACGCCCAGCGAGCCGCGCCGCACCGCGCCAAACTTGAGCAGCTGGCGCATCACGTCGGCGGCCAGATTCGAGGGGATGGCGAATCCAATGCCGACATTGCCGCCCGAGGGCGAGAAGATCGCGGTATTGATGCCGATCAGCTCGCCACGCAGATTGACCAGCGCGCCCCCGGAATTACCGGGATTGATCGAGGCATCGGTCTGAATGAAGTTCTGCACGCCGAGCCCTTGCAGGCCTGAGCGACCGAGTGCCGAGACGATGCCGCTGGTGACAGTCTGTCCGAGTCCGAACGGATTGCCGACCGCGACGACGAAATCACCGACGCGCAACTTGTTGGAATCGGCCAGGGGCAGGGCAGTCAGCTGCTCGGCCGGAATCCGGATCAGGGCCACATCCGAATCGGGATCGGTGCCGACCAGGCTGGCCTTGAGGGTGCGACCGTCATTGAGGGTGACCGAGATGTCGTCGGCGCCATCGACCACGTGGTTGTTGGTGAGTACGTAGCCCGCGCTGGCATCGACGATCACCCCGGAGCCCAGCGATTGCTGCACGCGCTCGCGCGGCATGTTCGGCAGCCCGAAAAAATGCTGGAAAAAGGGATCATTGGCAAACGGGTCGCGCACCTTGACCCGCGTCTTGGAATTGATGTTCACCACCGCCGGGGTGATCCGTTCGATCATCGGTGCCAGGGTCGGCAGCTGCTGTCCGTCGACCGCGATCGGCAGGTCGGCCTGGCTTGCGCCGGCGGTGAATGCGAACACCAGGGCGAGGCAGCGCCGGCCCAGCGACCGTGTTCGTGTCGGCGCGCGGCCATGACCTGGCAGAAGGGCGGGCATCGGATGGCTCATCGGCTTGGGGGTCTCGGTGGGAATGACGAATTACAAGATGGGGCCGGCGGCGTCGACGATCAAGCAAATGAGTGCGTCGGCGACCAGGGTCAAGCGGGTTGGACCCGGTGACAGCGGCTGCAGTTCCGGCCCGGCTGCGGCCCCTGCCGATCGTCATGCTTGCCCGCTGCCGGACTTGACAAGCCTCGCGGCCGCGCTGGTACGCGAGATTGCCACTTTCTGTGACGGGAGGCGTTGACTCACCCCCCGCTGGAGCGTATCGTTCTAGCCCGCACTTCACTACATCTTGTGGTCGGGAGCCCGAATGAGCCCAAAATCTTGGGTTTGTGATGTAAAAACAGGCACGGTGGCGCTGAGCTGCCGGGGCCGGACGTGGGTGCGCAGAATCCGGAGCTAAACAGAACAGTGGCGACCCAGGTCGAACTGCTGCGGGCGGAATCTGGGCAAGGTGCGGGGAAATGGGTAGTTGGAAAGCCAGGAATTCTCTTAACAAGTTCGCAGTCGTGTTCGACCCTGAGGCAGAGGGCGAAAATCCGCAGGTTTTGACCAGATCCGCTGTTGAAACCCCGGGTGTGGCAGACAACAAAGCTGCAGCGAATTGAAGTGCGTCAAGTTCAGATCGTTCCTGAAAGTCGTCAATAAGAAAGTATGCGCTGTGGGAGGAAACAACTGAGATGAGTACGGTACGCCTGGAAGCCGTGGCACGGGACGTGGTCGAGATTGCGCTGCAGCCAGCTTCACTCGACATCTGGGACAAGAAATATCGCCTGAAGTCCAAGCGCGGCGAAGCCGTCGACGCGACGATTGACGACACCTACAAGCGGGTGGCGCGGGCGCTGTCGGAAACCGAAGAGACCGCCGAAAAGCGCAAGTACTGGTTCGAGCGCTTTCTATGGGCGCTGCGCCGCGGCGCTATTCCGGCCGGACGGATCACCTCCAATGCCGGTGCGCTGGAACACAAGCCGGCAACTTCGACGATCAATTGCACGGTCTCCGGCTCGATCACCGACTCGATGGACGGCATCCTCGACAAGGTCCATGAAGCCGGGCTGACCTTGAAGGCCGGCTGCGGCATTGGCTACGAATTCTCGACGCTGCGTCCGCGCGGCGCCTATGTTTCCGGCGCGGGCGCGTATACCTCGGGCCCACTGTCGTTCATGGATATCTACGACAAGATGTGTTTCACGGTGTCCTCGGCCGGCGGTCGTCGCGGCGCCCAGATGGGTACCTTTGATGTCTCCCATCCCGACGTCAAGGAATTCATTCGCGCCAAGCGCGAAGACGGCCGGCTGCGCCAGTTCAATCTCAGCCTGCTGATCACCGACGAGTTCATGCACGCCGTGCACACGGATACCGATTGGCCCCTGGTCTTCCCGGTCAACATCAAGGAGAAGGACGAAGTCGTTCTCGACGACCCCAGCCAGGTCATCTGGCGCGAATGGCCGGTCAAGGAAAACTACGTCCATCGCGAGGATGGCCTGGTCGCCTGCAAGATCTACAGCCATATCCGCGCGCGCCATCTGTGGGACATGATCATGGTGTCCACCTATGACTTCGCCGAGCCCGGTTTCATCCTGATCGACCGCGTCAACGAGATGAACAACAACTGGTGGTGCGAGCACATCCGCGCCACCAATCCCTGTGGCGAGCAGCCGCTGCCGCCGTATGGCTCCTGCCTGCTCGGCTCGGTCAATCTGACCAAGTTCGTGCGTGATCCGTTCACCGCCAAGGCACGCTTCGACTGGGAGGAATACCGCGAGGTCGTGCGTGTATTCACCCGCATGCTCGACAACGTGGTCGAGATCAATGGCCTGCCGCTTGCCCAGCAGCGCCACGAGATCACCAGCAAGCGCCGCCACGGCATGGGTTACCTGGGTCTGGGTTCCACCCTGGCCATGCTGCGCATGCAATACGGCGGCGGCGATTCCTGCAAGTTCACCGAAGAGGTCTCGCGCGAGATGGCCGTGGCCGGTTGGGAAGTCGCGCTGAGTCTGGCCGAAGAAAAAGGTCCGGCGCCGATCATGCTTGAGGAGTTCACCGTTACCGCCGAAATGCTGCGCAAGCGTCCCGAGATGGTGCGCGATGGCTACCAGGTCGGCGACAGCATTGCGGGCAAGGTCCTGCACGCGCGCTACTCGCGTTACATGCAGCGCGTGGCCGAGGTTGCGCCGGAATTGGTTGAGCGCCTGGCCGAAGTCGGTGGTCGCTTCACCCACCACAGCTCGATCGCGCCGACCGGCACCATTTCGCTGAGCCTCGCCAACAATGCCTCGAACGGCATCGAGCCGAGCTTCGCCCATCACTACAGTCGCAATGTCATCCGCGAAGGCCGCAAGACCAAGGAAAAGGTCGAGGTCTACAGCTTTGAGCTGCTGGCCTACCGCACCCTGGTCAATGCCAAGGCGATGCCCTACTCGGACAAGGAAGACGAGAAATTGCCCGACTACTTCATCGCAGCCGACGACATCAGTCCCAAGGCGCATGTCGATATCCAGGCGGCGGCGCAGAAGTGGGTGGATTCTTCGATCTCGAAGACCGCCAATGTCCCGACCGATTACAAGTACGAGGACTTCAAGGGGATCTACACCTATGCCCATGCCCAGGGACTGAAGGGATGTACGACCTTTCGCTTCAACCCGGCGGCGTTCCAGGGTGTGCTGGTCAAGGAGTCCGATCTCGAAAGCACGATCTATCGATTCGAGCTTGAAGATGGCAGCGTCGTTGAGGCGCGCGGCAACGAAGAGATCGAGTACGACGGCGAAACCCATAGCGCCGCCAATCTGTTCGATGCCCTGAAAGAAGGCTATTACGGAAAATTCTGAATGCGTGGCGGGGCGCTACCCCGCCGCTGTCAGGGCGGGGATGACCCGCGGAACAGATCAAATTACACGGCCGGGAGCCGTCGGATTCAGAGCAGAATTCCACCGCGATCGGAAACTGATTTGTACTTGTGTCTGATCGCTGTGCTCGCTTGCGTTTGAACAATGTCGGACTCACGCATTGCAACTGATCGCACATCGCGTGATGATCCGCATCAGGAATGCTGCGCATCAATCCATCGCATGTTCAGCAGGGCGCGCAAAGGAGAGCGCGTTTGTATCGCGGGCTGGTCGTCCGCGATTTCCCAAGGGATGTTCGAGGCAACTCGACATCAAGGCCAAAGCGGATTGGATGCCGACGCGGCAAGGCAACACTCAAATCACAACTGAAGCAGCCGGAGTTCCCATGAGTACCGATACCAGCAATCCCGGTGTCCTCGACACCATCGCAGAGAAAGCGTCCGAGTTTGGCAACGCAGTCGCCGACAAGGCGAGCGACGCCATGGCAGGCGCCAAGAAAGCCGTAGCCAAAGCCAAGAAGGCCGTTGCCAAGAAGGCCAGTTCGGCCAAGAAGGCGGTCGTCAAGGCAGCAGGCGATGCGAAAGCCGCAGCCGCCAAGGCCGTGACGAAAGCAGCCCCGAAAAAGAAGGCTGCGAAGAAAGCCGCCAAGAAAGCTGCTCCGAAGAAGGCCGCCAAGAAGGCCGCTCCGAAGAAAGCAGCCAAGAAAGTAGCGAAGAAGGCAGCACCGAAGAAAGCAGCCAAGAAAGTAGCGAAGAAGGCAGCACCGAAGAAAGTCGCCAAGAAAGCGATGAAGAAGGCAGCACCGAAGAAGGTCGCCAAGAAGGTAGCGAAGAAGGCAGCTCCCAAGAAAGCCGCCAAGAAAGCCGCACCCAAGAAGGCGATGAAGAAGGCAGCACCGAAGAAAGTAGCCAAGAAGGCCGCGCCGAAAAAGGCCGCAGCCAAAAAGGTTGCGAAGAAAGCTGCACCGAAGAAAGCCGCCAAAAAGGCAGCCAAGAAGAAATAAACCGGTGGGGTAGCGCTCGCGCTGCCCGCAGGTCATTGCGGACATCGTTGGGCGTCGGTTTTCGACGCCCCTTTGTCCATCGCCCCGCGGATTTCGATCCGCGCAGGCCAGTCAGTGTGCAGGTCGCATCAAGTAGCGAACCCAACCGAACGGGCAAAGATCCGTCGGTGTTCCACTCCACCATCGTCCAAACAGGTGCCCGCAGGCACCGACGCAATACCGGGAACCCGCATGGCAATCAAGATCGGCAAGAAAATCAAGGGATACAGCGTCCTCAAGCCCGAAGACAAGGCCAAGACCGAGGCCGCGCAGAGCGCGCCCATCGGAGCGCCAGCGCCGAGCATCCCCAAGACCGCCGATGTGATTCGCATGTCCGAAGCCATCGAGCGCCCGGATGTGCTGATCGGCAGCACTTACAAGATCAAGTCACCGCTGTTCGAGCACGCGCTCTACGTCACGCTCAATGACATCGTGCTCAACGCCGGCACCGCGCATGAATCACGGCGTCCGTTCGAGATCTTCATCAACTCCAAGAACATGGACCACTTCCAGTGGATCGTGGCGCTGACCCGCATCATGAGCGCCGTATTCCGCAAGGGTGGCGACGTCACTTTCGTCGTCGAAGAAATGAAAGCCGTGTTCGATCCACGCGGCGGCTATTTCAAGGCCGGCGGCGTCTACATGCCCTCGATCGTCGCCGAGATCGGCGGCGTGGTCGAAGAACACATGAAGATGATCGGCCTGATCCACGACCCGGAACTCTCCGACGAAGCCCGCAAAATGATCGCCGAGAAGCGCGCCGCCTATGACGCGCGCTCAAAAAAAAAGCCTGAGCTGAGCGCCGAACCCAGCGCCGAAGCCCGCCCACGCAGCAGCGAGGCCAGCCCCTCCGCCGGACCCGACAGCAACGCCGACTCCAACGAAAAATTCCCCCCCAGCGCCACCATGTGCCTCAAATGCAACACCAAGGCCACCATCATCATGGACGGCTGCGCGACGTGTTTGAATTGCGGGTATAGCAAGTGTGGGTGAGGCGAGTCGCTCAGACGATGCCCCCAGGCATCGTCTGACGAGCCGAACGCCCGCACAGGATGTGCGGGCCGGATGAACTCCACCAGGGACGGTTGCTTGCAGAACTCACCGCGCCTGCGCGACGCCCCCAGGCATCGTCTGACGAGCCGAACGCCCGCACAGGATGTGCGGGCCGGACGAACTCCACCAGGGACGGTTGCTTGCAGAACTCACCGCGCCTGCGCGACGCCCCCAGGCATCGTCTGACGAGCCGAACGCCCGCACAGGATGTGCGGGCCGGATGAACTCCACCAGCGAGTAGCGCGTAGGGCGGATCCCGCGCAGCGGGTTTTCAACTGCGGAGCTGGTCATCCGCCGCGTGGTCTTACCGATTACGTCTGCGACGATAGAACGGCGCGGCGACGGTTGCTCCGATGGTTGTTGCGGATACACCGACGTCGGGTACGGCTTCGCGGGACCCGACCTACCGGGCAGGGGCCTGAAACGCCGGCACGCATGATCCAGCCCACGCGTTCACGTCTGACGGTATCGCCCGGGCACGGATCCCTGCGGTGATAAATTTCACGTCCAACAGGTTCACAGGGAAAATCCGGTGCGGTTTCAGCAATACCTGTCCGTCTTCCATTTCGGGACCGCGCCCGTGTTGATGCACTGGAGTGTGCTGCTCGCCATTCCCTTCGGGTGGGCGATCTCTGGAAGATTCAGCCATGGGCTGGTGTTGTTTCCGGCGTTCACCTTGTTGATGCTGATCCACGAACTCGGGCACGCGGTCGTGGCGAGGAGGTTTGGCGTAAGGGTCCTGTCGGTTCGCCTGCATGCCTTCCACGGTCTGTGCGTTCATGAGGAACCGAAGTCAGCCCGTGCGGACATTGCCATCTCGTGGGGTGGCGTGCTCGCTCAGGCGCTGCTGTTTGGCGCGACCCTCGTGGCCGTCGAAATCATCAACTCGGTTTTCGGTAGGATCACCGCGCCATGGTCCGTTGCTGTGAGGGTGTTCACTGGCACAAACCTGATCATCATCCTGATCAATCTGCTCCCGATCCAGCCGCTGGATGGGGCAACGGCCTGGCGTGTGCTGCCCTTTGTGGGCGGCTGGGTCCGAGGCATGTTTCGCCGACGCCGGCAGCGCCGCTCATCCAAGAGCATCGTCGCATCCGAACTCGGCCGCATCGCCAGCATCAAGCCGCGGAAGCCCGACTGAGGACGCGTAAGGCGGGTCCCCCGCGGCTGAGCTGGTAATCCTCCGCAAAATAGCGTCGGACTTGCCTTTGCACGCGCAGTTGCAGGGCACGGTCGGGGCCGCCTTTCTGGTCGCAGACAATTGGAAGTCAGGTACTGTTACGCGGACCTGGCTTGATTCATGAACCCGGGCTGCATTCCGAGGCAGCGATCCGCTCTACCTCTGACCACGAAACACCTCGATCCAGACCTGTCTCTGATGCCACCGCCGATTTCCCTCTTCTTTGTCACCCTGTTCGGATTCCTGGTGATGTATCTCGCGATTTTCGCGCCGCGCGGATTGCGTTGGGTGCCCGGCATGCGTTGGCTGGATGGTTTCGGTCCGCGTGCCAGCCGTTTTACCGCGGCGCTTGCTGGCCTTGCGGTCGCGGGGATCGGCCTCAATCGTATGGGGTTGATTCCCGAATCGGTATTCGCGATCGCCAGCTTTGTCTGGGTCATATTGATGATCGGTGTGGCGGGGCATGATTTTGGCAATGCGCCAGGGCCATCACGTCCGTCACCACCGCCACCGGAACCGGTGCGTAAATCACGCCCTCCTGCGCCCAAGGATCGCCGCGCAGCCAAACGCCGCGCCAGGCGGCGAAGTGGCTGAGCTTGCTTCGGCCCAGCACGATGGCTTGTATTAGACTTGTAGGTAAGCCGACCGAAAGCGCCCGGAGTGCGCGGTGCCGTGGAAGCAGAATCGAGTCTCGGTTTCTACGTGATGGGCGGCATGATGGCCGCCTCGCTGCTCGCGGGCTTGGTCGTCTTCTCCGTGGCCAAGCCAGGTCGCACGCCAGCCGTTCGCTGGATTGATCATCCATCGCGGCTGTGGCGCTGGTGCTGCCGCGCCGCGCTCTTCATTGCCTGCTTTCTGTTGCCCTTCAGCGTCGTGATTTCTGTGTTGTCCCTGCTTGATCGTGTTCCCTTGATTCGGGATTGGTCGGCGCGCGCGGAGCCACAGGTGCATCTGGCGCTCGCGTTAGGCCTCACCGTGTCGCTCTGGGTGATCATGTTTCGCGCCGTGCTCGGCGAGATTCGCGCACATCCTGCAGAATCAGAAACGCGAAAGACGTAGGAGGCTCGGAGCGCGCAGGGCGGATCCCGCTCAGCGGGTTTTCAACAGCGGAGCTGGTCATCCGCCGCGTAGTCTCGCCGATTGCCTCCGCAAGCACAGGACGGCGCCGCTGTGCTCGCTCCGGTTGATGTTGCGGACATGCCGACGTCGGGTACCGCTTCGCGGGACCCGACCTACCTGGACCTGGGCCCATCCGATCACCGCGTGAATCGACGGTGCTCCCTCGGCTCAGGCCTTCTTCACGAACTCCGACTTCAGCTTCATCGGGCCGAAGCCATCGATCTTGCAGTCGATATCGTGATCACCGTCGATCAGGCGAATATTGCGCACCTTGGTGCCCACTTTCAGCATGCTGGAGGCGCCCTTGACCTTGAGGTCCTTGATCACGGTGACGCTGTCTCCATCCGCCAGCACATTGCCCACCGCATCGCGAACGAGCTTGCCAGTCACTTCCGTCGGAGCAGCGGCGTCGGTCGGTGCCCATTCGTGCCCGCACTCCGGGCAGATCAGCATTGCGCCATCCTGATAGGTGAGGCCTGAGCTGCAAGCTGGGCAGTGAGGCAAGTCGCTCATGTAAGCAGGCTCCTGCCTTCTATCGGCACGAATGTAGGGAACACAGGGTAGCTGGAATCTGCGAGCGCGCAGGGCGGATCCCGCTCAGCGGGTTTTCAACAGCAGAGCTGGTCATCCGTCGCGTGGTCTTACCGATTACGTCTGCGACGATAGAACGGCACGGCGACGGTTGCTCCGATTGATGTTGCGGACATTTTAACGTCGGGTACCGCTACGCGGGACCCGACCTACTTCCCGCCGGTAAGGGGACTGGCTATGGCCACAACCACATGAAGGTCAGCGCGCTGATGGTGGCGTAGATGACGCCGTCGCTGCCGTGCTTGAGCACGCGCTTCCACGGACGCGCCATCCAGATGCCTTCGGGGACGCTGGCGCCGGCCCAGACCAGCAGGCTGATCACGCCGATCAGGTGGGCGGCGTGCTTCGGATTGCCGTCGATGCCATAGGTCTGCACTGCGAGGGCGGCGGCTGCGGTGGCGATGATCAGGGTGAACACGAACTACTGGATCAAGGCCGCACCACTGCCTTATTCGCCGCACTCGACATGCTGACCGAGAAAGTCCTGTCCATGACACAGCCGCGGCACCGCCACCAGGAGTGGCTGCGCTTCCTCAAAATGATCAACCGCAGTTCGCCCAAACATAAAGAGCTGCATCTGATCGTGGACAACCACGCCACCCACAAGCACCCCAAGGTCAAGGCATGGCTGGATAGACATCCCCGCTTCAACATGCACTTCACCCCAACCAGCGCTTCCTGGCTCAACATGGTCGAACGCTTCTTCCGCGATATCACCGACAAGCGCATCCGCCGCGGTGTATTCACCAGTGTCGTCGAACTCCAAGCCGCCATCGCCGAATGCATCGACGCCCACAACGCCAATCCAAAGCCATTTATCTGGACCGCAAGCGCCAACGGCATCCTTGCCAAAGTCACGCGCGCACGACGCATGCTTCATAAGATCACTTCTAAATGACGCACTGCACCAGCGAAGACGTGCCGGCGACTTATTCATAGGTTCCATGGGGCACGCGTGTCGTTCCCTGTGGCCTTTTGCGTATAGCACTTCACCTGGACAGGAAATCGCATACATGCACGTCATCGGCTTGATCGTCGCAGCACGCCTCACTCTGGTCGCCCCCAAGCGCGTCGACACGATAGCCAAAAGCTCCCGGTTATTCCGGATCGTGTTCGCTACGCTCATCTTGATGTACGCGCTCGGCACCTCAGCGCAACCCTGGCCAGCAAACCCGGGCTTCCCTAACGTGCCGCAAGTCGCCGGCAGCTTGCTCTCAGGGCCGAATGCGCCGAGCCAGGGCCGCACTGCGATCATCGCTTATCACAACGGGGTACTGTTCACGATCCCTGAATCTCCCTCGAGCCAACCGGGCTCCGATCTGCAGGTACGTATCTGGAACATCAGCAATCCTGCCGCGCCTTCGGGCATCAACCAGATCGGTGGGCCGACACTCGGTGTCACCCCGCAGCCGGTGATGGCGCACGGCTACTTTTTTGTGATGCAGCCCGCTGGGCCATATCTGGTCATGGGATCCGACGCATTCCAGGCAGGATCGCCCTGGTCGTTTCTCGCGCAGCCTGGCATTCCAGGCGTGACGCGCCAGGCCTCGGGTTCGCTCTCCGCTGGTGTGCGCGGCGACCTTTTCCAGCCCTGGTTCGTCAATCCGACGTACTGGAGCTACAACGCGATCGGCGGCGACGTCGTGATCCGTCGCGGCGGTCCGAACGGCATCGTACTCGGTAGCTTCGATCATCTCGGGCTCACCGGCGTGATCGGGCAACCGTTTCTGCTCGGCAATCTCTTGTATTACGTCTCTGACCAGAGCCGAACTGGAATTGCTGCCTACGACATCAGCGATCCGGCCAATCCACTGCTGCTCGATGTACTCAACGTCGGTGGTCCTGGCGGCTACTGGCCTGAACTGTGGGCCGGCGAAGGCCGATTGCTCGCGGTGATGCCCTACAACAACAACGGCAATGGCGTGCGCGTGGCCGACATTACCGACCCGACAGATCTGCGTTTTCTAGATGATGTTGCGCTGCCCGGCGACAGCGCGATGTATGCGCAATTCCAGGATGAGTTTGGATTCATCGGCCAACACAAGATCGATATGCGCACCCGTCAATCGGTGCAACAGTTTGAACCGCCGAACGGAACGGTGCTCGATGTCAGCCAATTCGCATTGCCACTCGGTAATTTACTGGTGACCGGCGGCGTCGGGGCGGGCCAGGGCATGGCGATCTGGGCGCATCAAGCGGAACCGGACACGCGTGCACCGACGGTTGCCTATCATGTGCCGCGGGCCGGGCAAATCAACTATCCAGTGGGCGCACCGATCAGCGTGCTGATCCACGAAACGCTGGACATGCTGACCTTGGCCAACGGCTCGACGTTTCGAGTGCGGGTGATCAGCTCGGGCGTTCCCGGCGGCACGCCGCTTGCCGGTTCGATGACCTATGCCTTCGACGACATCCTGACCTTCACGCCAACGGTGCCATTGGCGAACAACACCAGCTACGAAGTGCGCCTTGAGAACATTCGCGATGCCGCCGGCAATGCGATGGAGCCCTACGCGTTCACCTTCTCGACCGGCGCCAGCGTCGTCGGCAACTTGCCGCCGACGGTCACCGCATTCACTGCCGCGCCTTACCCCGTGGCACCGGCAGCGAACGCTACGTTGAGCGCGAGCGCCAACGATCCCGATGCCGGCGACACACTGCAGTTCCGGTTTGATTTCGGTGACGGCACACCCAAGACATCGTGGAGCGCCGAAACCGATGCGCAGCATGCCTATGCCAGCGCCGGGCACTATCGCGTCACGGTGCAGGTGCGTGATCCCTCGAACGTGATCGCCAGCCGTAGCGAAGTGATCACGGTGCTAACGCCAGCCGCCGCGTCACCCACGCAGTCGTCTTCGATTGCCTGCCACGCGGCCGGACGTCGAGTGTGGTCGGTCAATCCCGATGCCAACACGATCACCGAGATCAACACCGATACGCTCGCCGTCGTGCGCGAGATAGCGGTGTGCAACGACCCACGCACCCTGGCGCGTTCGGCACAGGGCGAGATCTGGGTGACCTGCCACGACGCAGATGAGATAGTGATCGTCAATGAAAGCACCGGTGCCATCACAGCAGCCCTGCCCACGGGATACGGCAGCGCGCCGATCGGCGTCGCTATCGCGCCGGACGGCCAGAGTGCTTACGTGAGTCTGAATGGCACCGGCGCATTGCGTCGCTACGCGACCGCGACGCGCGCGCAGACCGGGCAACTCGCACTCGGCCCAGGACCGCGCGCTGTTGCCGTAGCCGCGAACGGTGCGCGCGTAATGGTGACGCGCTTTCTTTCGCCTATGCATCGCGGTGAGGTCTGGGACGTGAACCCAGCAGGCGCGATGACGCTGACGCGTACGATCGCGATTCCCAAATTTGGTGATGACGCCAACCGTGATACGACGGCTTCAGGCAGGGGCGTCGCCAACCAACTCACCGGTATCGCCATCGCACCGCTGGATGCGCACGCCTGGATCGCCGCCAACAAGCCCAACAACGAGCGTGGCGAATTGATCACACCCACGTTTGACCTTGACACCGACAACACGGTGCGCAATCTCGCCGTCGAGATCGACCCGGCGGGCGCGAGCGATGCCGAACGCTTCCGTCGCGGCATCGATCTGGACAATAGCGACTCGGCATCCGCGCTCGCGTTTTCGCCGCTAGGCGATTATCTGCTGATCGCACTACAGGGCAATGATGAAGTGCTGGTGCTCGATGCGCTGGTTGGCGCACAGAGCACTGGCCTCGGCAGCCTGGTGACACGACTGCAAACCGGTGCGGCGCCGCAGGGCATCTGCACAGACCCAACCACGCGCCGCAGCTTCGTGCAAAACCTGATGGGTAGAAGCGTCAGCGTGCTCGAAACCGATGCGCTGTTCCGGCTAGGCAATGTCTCGGTCAGCGCCGCAACCCTGGATACGGTTGCGGTTGAGCCGTTAACGCCACAGGTGTTACTCGGCAAGACGATTTTTTACGGCGCCTCCGATCCACGCATGAGCACTGAAGGCTATATCAGCTGCGCCACCTGTCATCTCGATGGCAGCCACGATGGACGTGTCTGGGACTTCACCGGCCGCGGCGAAGGGTTGCGCAATACCACCACACTGCACGGTCGTGGCGGCATCGCCCACGGCAATGTGCACTGGAGCGCCAATTTCGATGAGATCCAAGACTTCGAAGGCGATATACGCTTGTTTTTCGGCGGCACTGGCTTCATGAGCGACAACGATTACGTCGCAACCGCCGCGTCACTGGGTGCCGCCAAGGCCGGGCGCAGTGCGCCGTTGGATGCGCTGGCTGCCTATGTCAGCTCTCTGGCCGCAAATGGGGTGCCGCGCAGCCCGCACCGTAACAGCGATGGCAGTATGACCGCACAGGCGATCGCGGGCGCTGTGGTGTTCAACAATCTCGGTTGCGCCAGTTGTCACGCCGCGCCACGGCTTACCGACAGCAGCGTGGGCGTCGGCCAGTTGCATGACGTTGGCACACTGCGCGCGACCTCGGGTGGCCGGCTCGGCGGAGCGCTCGTCGGCATCGATACACCGACACTGTTTGGCCTCTGGCAAACCGCACCGTATTTTCATGACGGCTCGGCCGCGACGCTGGATGAGGTGTTCGCGGTAGCGGGTGGCACGCGCTTCACTGCGGAATCCGCAGCGCTGTCCGGCGGCGCAAGCTTGATAAACAGCTTTGTCGATCTCAACCATGACAACAGCGCGCGCGGGGAAGCTTTCGTACGTCTCGCAGTTGGAGGACGCTTGACGTTTAGCAATGTCGACGGCGCCGACGGAGGCATCGGTGCCATCGAACTTCGCTACAGCACATCGCCTCCCGTTGCGCAGGTGAATGTGATCGTCAATGGTGTATCGCGCACTCTGCCTTTGTCTCCGGTCGGCAACGATCCTGCGTTCCGCAGCACCAATTGGAACGTCGCCAGGCTCGAAAATGTGCCGCTGAATCCTGGCGCTGGCAATACCATCGCTCTGGAGTCAGCCGCATGGTACGTAGCCGTCGACGAGATCCTGGTCAGCAATGCCGCCGACCTTGCCGCAGCGGCGCCGCACCGGATTGCGCTGACCACCGCGGCCGCTGACCGCGACGCGTTGCACGCCTTTCTGTTGCAGCTGGATCGACCAGCTCCGCCACCCAGTGCGCTGCTGTTCGACAATGGATTTGAATCCCCGCCTTGAGTCTCAGCCTATTGCGCCATTGCAAACTATCATCGATCGTATGCGGAAAACCGGCGTCAGGTTGATATTTTCCTTGATACAGCGCATAGGGCGGATCCCGCGCAGCGGGCTTTCAACAGCGGAGATGGTCATCCGCCGCGCAGTCTCGCCGATTGCCTCTGTTCCCGTGGGACGCCTCCCCGCAGCGTTTGCTCCGGTTGATGCTGCGGACATTCCGATGTCGGGTTGACCGGCTACGCCGTTGAAAGGCACTTCGCTGCGCGGGACCCGACCTACTTCCTGCAGAGCCCGACACGCGGCGAACGTAGGAGGCCCGAAGCGGGCCGAGCGTGGTGCTGAGCGAGACCGCGGTCGCTGCATGGGTGCTCCTAGGAAAGCGGGCGTGCGGATTTGCTATGGCCACAACCACATGAAGGTCAGGGCGCTGATGGTGGCGTAGATCAGGCCGTCGATGCCGTGCAGGAGCACGCTCTTCCAGGGACGCGCCATCCAGATGCCTTCGGGTACGCTGGCGCCGGCGTAGACCAGCAGGCTGATCACGCCGATCAGGTGGGCGGCGTACTTCGGATTGCCGTTGATGCCATAGGTCTGCACCGCGAGGGCGGCGGCTGCGGTAGCAATGATCAGGGTGAACACGAACCACTGGATCAAGGCGGTACCGATGCGCGGCGCGCCGGCTGCGCGCAGGGTCAGGAATCCGACTGGGCCTTCGGCGAATTTCTGCATCATGTCGGGGTTCTGCATGTCTTTCATGTCGCTGCAATGGGGCAGCACATAGAGGCCGGGTGTGGGCGCGCCGGCGCGGATGGCGGCGCCGACGGCGTCCTCGTTGCCGAGCTTGCGGTAGTCCGCGTTATGCCACTTGAGCACCATATGGATCAGGCTGCTGGCGATGAAGATCAAAACGGCGGTGACGAGGATAGGCAACCACAACTGCGGCAAGGCACTCATGATGAACTCCCTGGGCTGCGGACGAATCAGGTGCCAACTCTAGCGCCACTCGGGCATGACATCGACCAGCCGCCCGGCGGCCAGACCGGTCGCGCCGAAAACGGGACGTTGCGGCGAGCGGGGTGCGGGGAAACAACAGTCGGAAGCCCAGGAGTTCGTCGCCATCATTCTTTGCCATTGCCCCGCTATCGAATCGCGCATGCACTGCCTATGCTCGCCGGGCGAATGGATCGCACAGGGAATAGCGCAATGAAAAAATTTATGATCGCGGCTGCATTGGCCTTGCTGTCGGGCTCGGCGTTTGCCGAATACTCGTTCGAGGTACACAACAACACCGGCAGCAAGATCGTCGGAATCGAGGCCTCGGAAGACGGCGACAGCTGGGGAGATTTCAATATCGGGCGTGGTATTGCGGCCGGGTCGACGGCCAAACTGGTCTGGGATTCCAGCACCGATGATGGCAATTGCGAGTGGGCATTCCGTGCCACGTTCGCCGATGGTACGGTCTCCGAAGAAGTTGATTTCGACTTCTGCGAAGAAGATCTGGTGCTCGAATTCGACTGAGTCCGATGCGCAGGGCAGCAGGTCTCCTGCTGCCTTGTCGGCTTGCGCGGGTCGCGGCCGGATCCGGCTGGAAGCTCAGCGCGCCGACTTGCCGCGTCGACGACCAGGACGTTGCACGGTTGCCGGTTTGCGCAGCGCTGCCGCCAGCGCGCGTTGCGCCCAGGGCCGCATCTCGGCGGCCGAATCCAGGGCTTGGCCGGGCACGCTCCAATAACTCATTTCGACCGGATTGTTCTTGCCGGTATAGACAAAGGCGGCGCAGCCGGCGGCGATGAAGTCGGGCCGCGATACGGCGTCCACCTTCACGTACAGCTGGTCATCGATGACGATCGCGAAGAAGACGTCGTTGCAGTAGACCCCATGCCCGCCAAACATGCGGCGCATGCTGATCTGGCCGAGCGGCTCCAGCAGCTCCTGCAGATGGGCGATGAAACCGGCGTCGACACTCATCGTGGTAACCGGATGGGAAACAGGCGCTTGCGCGCACAGCCACCAGACTGAGTCGGTCTGCTCAATACGAACGCGTGGCGGCAGACGGGCATCGACGATTCCTCGGTTGGCAGCGCAGGGCTGTGCCGGCGCTGCCTGCCGAGCATACTGGCTCAGCATGCCAGCGCGCACCCGTCAGTTGCGCTGGTCGAGGTTGCTGGACAAAAGCGCTGCGTCCCCGGCAATCGCGATGGAGTGCAGAACCGGCGCCGCTTCAGGGCTCCCGCACGGCCGAGTCGCCTGCTCCGTTTGCAGGCTCGGAATCCTTGCCGCCCAGCATCGACAGGAACAGTTTCTGGGTCGGATACGCAAATTCGATGCCGAGTTCGGCGAACTTGCGATGCAGACTGAGATTGATCACCTGCTGGATGTTCACGTATTCATTGAAGTCCGAGGACAGCACGAAGTAGACCGTCTCGAAGTCGAGCGAAGATGCGCCATGGGTGCGGAAATGCGAGCGGTCGAAACGGGTGTTCGGTTGTTCTTCAACCATCTCGCGGATCAGGCCCGGAATCTGCTCGACCAGTTCGACTGGCGTCTCGTAGGCGATATTGGTGGCAAACACGATGCGGCGCTGACTCATCCGTCCATTGTTGCGGATGCGGCTGCCGAGCAGGTCGCCATTGGAGATGATGATCTGCTCGCCGCTGATGCTGCGCAGCCGGGTGCTCTTGATGCCGATGTACTCGACTGTGCCGATGAACTCGCCGACTATCAGAAAATCGCCGACCACGAATGGTTGATCGAGCGTGATCGACAGTGAAGCAAACAGATCGCCCAATACATTCTGCAAGGCCAGCGCCACGGCGATACCACCGATACCGAGGCCGGCGATCAGGGCGGTGATGTCGACGCCCAGATTGTCCAGGGTCAGCAGGATGACGACCGACCAGATGGCCACATTGGCGAGGAACGCGATGATGCCGAGCGAGCCGACTGCCGCGCGATCGCTGACCATGGCCTGGCGCCGTTTGCGATCGATAAAAGCCGCAACGGTGGCCATCGCCCAGACCGCGAATTGCCAGAACAAGGCAATGGTCATCAGGGTGGAGATGAGCCGTTCCAGTTTGTCGCTGATGGTCAGCGGCTGCAGGCCGAGGAACAGACCGAGCACAATGAAGAACGCGAGGCTGGTGCGGCTCAGTACCTCCAGCGGAATCTCGAGCAGTTCGGTCGTCTCGGTGGCCAACAGGCGTTTGAGGTGACGTCGGACCAGGCGCCGGACAAGAATCAGCGCGAGCACGGTCACCGCGAAGATCCCCGCTGCAATCAGTGCTTCGAGGGGCGAATTGCTGAGCAGGGGCTCAGCCCATTTCGGCAAAAAATCGAACATGTTGGAGTTCCCTTGGATTCTCGAGTCAGCAGCCGCCGGTGGCAGGCGGGCGCAGATTCAGGCAGGGCGACGCCGATGGAACGGGCGTGACTGCACGGATGGGCTTGAGGGTTGAACGGATTGGACCTCCACAATGGCGCAGAGTTCCGCGTGACGGTACCTTCTGCGCCCATTGTGCACCCGGACCGCAGTGGCCGCGTGCTCAGGCGCGCTGTCTGCGTGCAGTCCGAGCGAAATAATAGACGATCAGCAGCACGCCCAGCAGCGAGGGCGCGATCTGCGACCAAGGTTGCGCGCCCCTGAGCACATTGCCGGCAAACGCACTCGTCAACGCGGCAAAACTCGAGATCAGTTTGTAGATGTGCTCGTAGCGCCACAGGCGCGCGAACCAGGCCCGCGGGAACAGCCAACGGACGACGTCGTAAGCCAGAACGACCGCGAGCGCAGCGAGGCTGGAGGCCACCACCACAGGCTGCACATTGGCCGGTGATGACCACAGGTAGGGCAGGATCAACAGAGTGGCCACAAGCGCGTCAGGCTGAGCAGGGCGTCTGGCCAGGCCGGCCCACGGTGCTGGCGGCGTGCCGATCGCAGCCACTGAGCAACTGGTAAGTTGTGAGCACCGTCAGCACGGCAAATACTGGCAGAAAGCGGAACGCAATCAGCCCGATCGTTGCGGTCAGCGAAACCAGCAGGGCCATCGCCGCAAACCCCCAGCCGAGCCGCCGGTGCATTCGAGTGCCCTCTCGGTGATCAGGATAGTCAGCCCGATCAGCATGCCGACCGCTCCGGTGCCGATGTGGAACAGCAGGTTGACCAGGTGACCGGGTTCCACGAACGCCTCAGCGTGTTGTCGGAGCGCTCACCTGATAGCCCTTCGCTGCCAGCTTGGCAAGATAGCCATCGGCGTCGACCAAGTCGCGCATCGGCAGCACGGCAAAGGTGACGATGTTCTTGCTCAATGCCGCTTCGGCCGCTGTCATCCATTCGGCCTCGACCCTGGCGGGCAGGTCGGTCATGCCGTCTTCCTGAAAGGCGCTGGCGTCGAGCATGGCCTCGATGCAGGCCCGGCCCTGATTGGTATAGGTCAGTTGCTGCAACAACTCGATATCTCCGGTGGCCCAGGCATTGGCGCGGTCTTTCATGGTCTCGAGATCCTGCTCGATATGCTGCAGCGTCTTGGCGAAGCATTCGACATCATCGAGTGCGCTCTGCTTGAAAGTCTTGATCATACCCCTGGGATCTTTGAGTGTGATCGTGACCAGGGGCTGAGTCACGGTGATCTTGTGAAGTTTAGCGGTGCGCCGCACCAGCTTGGTCACCGGCCCCTGATTGCTGAGCCCGGACTTTGCAATCGCCTTGTTGTAGAGCTCATAGGCGGCAAAGATCGGCCGTCGCTTTTCCACTGCCCGGTCGCGCCCCATGTATTTCTGCTTGAGCACCAGCCAGCGTGCGTAGAGTTCAGCCGGCAGCATTTCCTGCAGGGATTCCTTCTCCGGATTCTTGCGCGCGCCGAGCAAGGAGGGCAGCAGCAACATCGATCCGAAGAAGCCCTTGCCACTGCTGACGGCGACACCGCCATCGAGCACAATTTCCTGGGCCGTGGCGATTACCGCCTCGACCTCTTCGGATTGCCAGACCATGCGTTTGGGGACCGGCGTCAGGGTGCCGAGTACCCACATCACGCGCCCGTCGCGGCTCACTTTCCACAGTCCGGGGCCGGGCTGATCGCCACTGACCAGGATTTCTTCCAGCACGGTGGTTTCGGCGACTGGCGTAGCCGCGCGGATCGACGCAGGGATAGCCAGCGCAAGGAAAAGACTGAGCACGAAAGGCAGGACAGGGAAGCGCATGGACGACGGCTCGGGCAGCGAAGAATCGCGAAGCCCGGGAGCCTAACCGCAATTACCCATGCCTCTGGCAATGGCAGGTGAACGACACGATCCGGAGCGGATCGCATCGAGACTCCGCAGCGCTGGGGTGCCCTCGTTTAGCGGATCAGGTCGGCTTGACGGGTCGCGGTGTAGCTGAGCAGGCCGAAATGCCCGTAGGTATAGGTATAGCTGGCGTTTTCGCCCGGCACCGTCGAGGAATGCACGCCGCCGACGGTACAGACCCCGGTGCCACAGACGATCTGATCGGCATAGGATTTGATGGAATAGGCGCGCGTGCCGGGCTTCTTGCCGGCCAGGCTGTTCAGCAGCGGACTGCCGACGGATAGCCCCCAGTAGCCGCAGGTGCTGGTGAACACATTGAACGGGTAGCTGCCGCAGGACCACAGCCCGCGATAGGCGCCAGCGATGCCGACAAAGGCTTCGATGTACGGCTTCAGCGAAAGTCGGTTGATTTCACGCGCGGCCAGGGTGACACCCATCGAATGTCCGATCACATCGATCTTGCCGGTGCAGGACGTCGCGATGGCATCGATCATGGCGTTCTCGACCGGTGTCTCTTCATTGCCGTTGTGGTCGTTGCAGGCGGCGCAGGTCTTGCTGCCCCAGTTCGGCCGGAAGATCTGCGCGGCGCTGTAGCCGCGCGCGATCAGGGTGCTGTAAGTATTGTCGAAGTCCGAAGGTTGGCCGGCGTTGCCGTGGACCAGAACGACGTTGTCGACGCAGGCGGACTGCGCCGCGCAGGGCAGCAGCAGACCGCCCAACAGAATGCCGCCCAACAGATGGCCAATGATCTTGCGCATGATCCCCTCCCAGAGTCTGTGCAGATGACCGCAGATGCGGCGCAGGGCAAACTAGCCCGGTATTTGTTGCGCGTCAGCTGTACAAAGGTACGAGCCCGTTGCGGCGCGCCTCGGGACAGTAACGACGCCCCTCCATCAACCAGCCGGGATCAGAGTGCAAGCCAGCGCCTACCAGTTCGAAGCATTGAGCGAGTCGATGTTGCTGATCCGGGTCGGCAGCACGATCGACGCCGGCTGCAACGCGCGCGTGCACGCTCTGACCGATCGCATCGACGCCGCCGCTGTGCCGGGCCTGATCGAACTGGTCCCCAGCTATGCCAGTCTGGGTGTGCGCTACGACGTGCTGTATTGGGCCGGGCAGGGCCACACTGCGTTCGAAGCGATTGTCGGCGTGCTGCAGCTGCTGTTGCAGGAATCCCGGTTCCAGCAGGACCGCGTTGCGTTGGCCAGCGCACGCCAGATCGAGATTCCGGTCTGCTACGGCGGGGCACAGGGCGTCGATCTTGACGCGGTGGCGCGCGCCTGCGACATGGATGCAGAAGCCGTGATCCGTTGCCATAGCGAGGCGCGGTACAGCGTGGCGATGCTCGGATTTGCGCCGGGTTTTCCCTACCTGATTGGGCTCGATCCGCGTCTGCACCTGGCGCGTCGCGGCGAGCCGCGGCTGCAGGTGCCCGCCGGATCGGTCGCGATTGGTGGCGCACAGACCGGTATCTATCCACGCGCCCTGCCTGGAGGCTGGCATCTGATCGGCACTACGCCGCAGCGCCTGTTTGATCCGGATGCGTCGAAGCCCTGCCTGCTCGCACCGGGTGACCAGGTGCGCTTCCAGCGCATTTCCGAAGCACAGTTTGCTGCGATGACGATGCCGCCACGATGACTCTGCAGGTGCTCAAGCCTGGACTGTTGACCACGCTGCAGGATCGCGGTCGGCACGGATTGGCGCGCTTCGGAATTGGTGCCAGCGGTGCCATGGACCGGCCCTGCTTCGAACTGGCCAATACGCTCGTCGGCAATGCCTGCGGCATGGCCGCATTGGAGATCACCCTGCTCGGACCCGTAGTGCGCTTTTCCGAGGACGCCCTGGTTGCGCTGACCGGTGCCGCGATCGCGGCGCGGGTCGAGCATGCGGCTGGCTCGTTCGATCTGCCGCTGTGGCGACCGGTGTTTCTGCGTGCCGGCAGTGTGCTGCGGATGGCCGGCATGGCGCGCGGGGTGCGCAGCTATCTTGCCGTCGCCGGGGGTCTGCGCTCGGCAGGCTGGATGGAGAGTGCCAGTGTCGACCTGCACGCAGGCATCGGTCGTGCCCTGGTCGCAGGCGACGAGCTGGAATACGACAGCGGCCATGCACCCGACGGCTTGCGCGATGAGTCGCGGCCATGGGCCTCATGGTCGCTGAATCCGGCACCCTGGTTTGCGCTCGAGCCGCGTCCCATTCGACTGGTCGCCGGCAGTCACTACCAAGCGCTGGATGCGGGCGCGCAGCGCGCTTTGTTCGAGTCGGAGTTCTCCGTCTCAGCAGGTTGCAACCGGGTTGGCATGCGCTTGTCGGGTCCACGGCTGCAGCTGGCTGGTCCACTCGAACTGATCTCCGAACCGGTGACAATGGGCACGGTCCAGTTGCCACCAGCGGGTGAGCCGATCATCCTGATGTGTGAGCACCCGAGCACCGGCGGTTATCCACGGATCGCGCGCGTTGCCGCAGTCGATCTCCCGCTGCTGGCGCAGCAAAGGCCGGGCGCGGTGCTCCGCTTTGAGCGCATTGATGGAGGGACTGCCGAACATCTGCTGATCCATCAGCACCAGCGATTGCAGGAGCTGTGTGCAGAAATACGGCGTCGACTGCCCTAGAGATAAAGCCCGCGTTGCGCGGGGCAGCGGCAATAGCGCTTGCACGCGCTGCGCCGATCGCTGACCATCAAGCCCTTCGGAGAGTGGAGCGTATGCGCAGCATCGACGTCAACACCGATCTTGGTGAGTCCTTTGGTGCCTGGACGATGGGCCATGATGCCGGCGTGCTGCCCTTTGTCAGTTCGGCGAATATCGCCTGCGGTTTCCATGCCGGCGATCCGATGACGATGCAGCGCACGGTGCGCGCCGCGCTCGATCGCGGCGTTGCCATCGGCGCGCATCCATCGTTCCCTGATCTGCAGGGCTTCGGCCGTCGCGAGATGCAGATCAGCGCTCAGGAAGTCCACTGCATCGTGCTCTACCAGATTGGTGCGCTGGCGGCCTTTGTCCGCGCTGCCGGCGGTCGGCTGGGCCACGTCAAGCCGCATGGCGCTTTGTACAATATGGCGGCACGAGACCCGAGCTTGGCCGACGCGATTGCCGACGCCGTGCGGGCCTTTGACGACAAGTTGTTGCTGGTCGGATTGGCCGGGAGCGAATTGCCTCGAGCCGGCGTGCGGGCGGGTCTCGCGGTTGCCCACGAGGCCTTCACTGATCGCCGCTACCGCCGCGATGGCAGCCTGGTTCCGCGCGGCGAACCGGGTGCCGTCATCGATGATATGGGTGCGGTGACGGCCCAGGCGGTCAGCATCGCGCGCGATGGTTGCGTCACCGCCGACGATGGCAGCACGCTGCGCATTTCGGCCGACACCTTGTGTCTACACACAGATCGCGCGGATGCTCCCGCATTTGCTGAAGAGCTGCAATATGGACTGATGGCGGCGCTGATCCGGATTCACCCGATTGATCGTGGCCGCAGAGCGTGACGGCATGACCCGCGCGCAGATTCCATCGACCGTGGATGGCAGGAATCGAGGGCTGGATTTCCGATGAATCACTGGCCCCTGATCGGTGTCGCCGTGGTCGTGCTCGGCTTTGTGCTGCGGCTCAATCCAGTCCTGGTGGTGGTCACCGCCGGGCTCAGCAGCGGCATCGCCGCCGGCAAATCCTTCGCCGATCTGCTGACCCTGCTCGGTACTGCCTTTATCAGCAATCGCGGCCTGTTCCTGTTCGTGCTGACCCTGCCGGTGATCGGCCTGCTCGAGCGCTACGGCCTGCGCGAACAGGCACGGCGTTTCATCGAGCGGATCCGCGGACTCAATCTTGCCATGCTGCTGATCAGCTATCTCGGCATCCGCCAGGTGCTCAGCATGCTCGGTCTGCTGCACGTTGCCGGGCACGCCCAGACGGTGCGTCCCCTGGTCGCGCCGATGAGCGAGGCGGCTGCGAGCAAGATGCGCGATCAGGAGCTCAGCGCCGACGAGCGCAATCAGGTCCGCGCGATGGCTTCGGCCACCGATAACGTCGGGCTTTTCTTCGGCGAGGACGTCTTCATTGCCTTCGGCGCCGTGTTGCTGATCCATGGCTTCTTCCGCGAGGACGGCATCGAGCTCGATCCGACCCGGATCGCGCTCTGGGCGCTGCCGACCGCGATTCTCGCCTTCATCATCCATTCGATCCGTATCCTGTTGCTGCAGGCCAGGCTTAAAGCGGCCGCGGAGAAATCCAATGCTCCGTCTTGAGCATGTGTTCATCGCGATCGGCATCTTTCTCGCCTTCTCGGCCTGGCTCAATCTGCGCGAGCGCCGCTATCCGATGAGCCTGTTCTGGGCGATCCTCGCCTGCGCCTTTCTGTTCGGTCGCCGCATCAATGAGCTTGCGGCTGCCGGTGAGCAACTGCCCGCGCAGTTGATGGGTGTCGGCGTGATCGCGCTGGGCGTGTTGGCCAGTTTGCGTCGTACCGCAGCGCCCGCCGAATCCGGGACGGCGGCAGAACGCGAAGCCTCGGCGTCGCAATTGGGCGGCAGCCTGTTTACGGCCGCGTTGATGATTCCGCTGGCGACCCTGGTTCTGGTGCTCGGCGAACGCTGGATGCATTGGGGTTCGCTGCATGCGTTCGATCCGCGCGATCACAAGTTGATTGCGCTCGGTCTCGCCTGTGCCATCGCGCTCGCCGTCGCCTCCTGGATTACCCGGGCGCGGCCACAGCAAAGCGTGGTCGAAGGTCGCCGCCTGCTCGATACCCTGAGCTGGGCCGTACTGCTGCCAATGGTCCTGGCCACACTGGGCACAGTGTTCACGGTCACCGGTGTCGGCGATAGCATCTCGGTACTGATGGGCAGCGTGATTCCGGTCGACAACCGGCTGGCCTGCGTGCTCGCCTATGGTCTCGGCATGGTCCTGTTCACCGTCGTGATGGGCAATGCCTTCGCGGCATTTCCGGTGATCACTGCGGGAATCGGATTACCTTTCCTTGTACTCGAGCATGGCGCCAATCCCGCCATCGTCGGTGCACTCGGCATGTTGACCGGCTACTGCGGCACCTTGCTGACCCCGATGGCAGCGAACTTCAACATCGTGCCGGCGGTCCTGCTCGAATTGCGCGATCAGCATGACGTGATCCGCGCGCAGTGGCCGACCGCATTGATCCTGATGGCCTGCAATCTGGCCCTGATGTACTGGCTGGTATTTCGATGAGCGCGCGCCGCGTGCTGGTGACCGCGTTCGAGCCTTTCGAAGGCGAGGCCATGAACCCCTCGCTGGAGATCGCGCTTCGGCTCGAACATCGAATGATTCATGATCATCGCATCGAGATCCAGATTTTGCCGGTCGCCTTCGCGCATACGCGCGAACCGCTGCGCCGAAGATTGGCGGGCGAAGAATTCGCGCTCGCAATCGGGCTCGGTCTGGCCGGTGGCCGCAGCAGTATTTCGCTTGAGCGCATCGCCATCAACCTGATCGATGCCCGTATCGCTGACAACGCCGGTGCCCAGCCGATCGAGCAAGCAGTCATCGCCGATGGGCCGGCAGCCTATTTCGCGACGCTTCCATTGAAGGCGATGAGGCAGGCGTTGGTCGGCGCTGGCATTCCGGCGCAAATCTCATTCAGCGCCGGCAGCTATGTCTGCAACCAGGTGTTTTACCTCTTGATGCATGAACTCGGCCAGCGACCATCATCGGCACGCGCCGGCTTCATCCATCTACCCTATCTTCCGGTTCAGGCCGCCGCGCATCCGGGTGCAGCCAGCATGGCGCTTGACACGATGGTCGCGGCGATCGAGCTTGCCATCGCCTGCGCGCTGGAGACCAGGACGGACCTGCGCATCATCGGCGGCGAGACGCACTGAGTCTGCGCTCAGGCGGCGCTGGCGCCAGGCCAATCCAAGCGACCGGCGATCACCGTCACTGCACCGCCGCCGATCCAGACCTGGGCATCTTCGTCCACCCGCGCGATCAGACGGGCATCGCAGCCGAGTTCGCGTCCCTGGCTGACCACATAGCCGTGGGCAAACTCGCCCTCGGGTTCGATGCCGTGCAGATATGCGGCGATCAGTCCATTGGCGGCGCCCGAGGCGGGATCCTCGATGATGCCGACGCCAGCTGGAAACGCACGCACGACCAGGTCATAGCTCTGATCCTGACAGCGCGCAAACACGCACAGACCCAGACTGTCGCTGGCATCGGCCAGCGCCCTGATCCGCGCATGATCGGGCAGCCAGCCGCGCACACTGGCCTCGTCGCGTAGTTCGGCCAACCACCAGCGGCGACCGCCTTCGACAAAGGCGGGCTGGAGTCGGCCGAGCTCGCTACCGGCAAGTGCGGCCGCGAGCAGGGGCGCATGCGCCGCATCGGTCGCCAGTACGCGGGCACCGGGCACACCGACGAAGAGCGTCCGCGCCCGAGTTTCCTGTTCGACCAGGATGGGTAACAAGCCGGCCTGGCATTCCTGCAGCAAGCGCCCATCCACCGGCCGGGCAAAGCCGCTGTCGAGCACGACATGGGCGCTGCCGATGCTGGGATGGCCGGCAAACGCGATCTCGCGCCTGGGTGTGAAGATGCGCAGGCGGTAACTCGCCTCGGGCGCAGTCGGTGGAAGCACGAAGGTCGTCTCGACCAGTTCGGTCCAGGCGGCGAACGCCTGCATGTCGGCGCTGGTCCAGTCGGGATCGGCGATCACCACGCCGAGCGGATTGCCGGCGCCGGCACGATCGGTGAATACATCGACCTGAAAATACGGATTGTTCTGCATCTGCCAACGGTAACCGGCCGCTCGGTCAGCCGGCAATCCGAATCGCACAGGATCAGTGGCAGGTTGCGGGCAAGCGCGCCGCGCGCCCTGCTGACGGCCTGCGCGGGACAGGCGAAGCCGTTACGATTGCGGGCCCGAGCCAGCGCCCAGTGGAACTGCAATGCTGCTGATGATCGACAACTACGACAGCTTTACCTACAACCTGGTGCAATATCTGGGTGAGTTGGGTGAGGATGTCCGGGTCTTTCGCAATGATGCACTCAGCATTGCTGACATCCGCGCGCTGCAACCCGAGCGCATTGTCATCTCGCCGGGGCCAGGTACGCCTGATGACGCCGGTGTCTCGCTGCAGATAATTGCCGAACTTGCCGACAGCATTCCGATCCTGGGCGTATGCCTGGGTCATCAAAGTCTCGGCCAGGCCTATGGCGGCAAGGTCATTCGTGCCAAGACCATCATGCATGGCAAGACCTCGATGATCCATCACCGTGGACTCGGCGTATTCGCCGGGCTGCCCAATCCGTTCGAGGCGACGCGCTACCACTCCCTGGTTGTCGAGCAGCATTCGCTGCCGGAATGTCTCGAGCTGACCGCATGGACCGAGCAGGCCGATGGCAGCATCGACGAGATCATGGGGCTGCGTCATCGTCAGCACTCGATCGAGGGCGTGCAGTTTCATCCCGAATCGATCCTGACCCGCAGCGGCATGGATCTGCTGCGCAACTTTGTCGCGCCCGTCGCGCGCGCGGCCTGAGTCGGACGCGATGGCTATCGTCGCTGCCTTGAAGCGGGTGGTCGAAGGTCACGATCTGCAGGCGGCCGAAGCCGAGGCCGTGATGCGCCAGATCATGGCCGGCGAGGCTACATCGGCGCAGATCGGCGCCTATCTGGTTGCGCTGCGGATGAAGGGTGAGACGGTCACCGAGATCGCCGCCAGCGCCCGGGTCATGCGCGCGCTCGCCGAGCCGGTAAAGCTGCCGCGCGAGTGCCTGATCGATATCGTCGGCACCGGTGGCGATGGTGCCTCGACCTTCAATGTTTCCACCGCGGCCAGCTTCGTCGCCGCCGCTGCGGGCGCGCGCGTGGCCAAGCATGGCAATCGTTCGGTGTCGTCCAAGTCAGGTAGCGCCGATGTGCTGGAGGCCGCCGGCGTCAATCTGGCGATCACGCCGGAACAGGTCGCGCAGTGTGTCAATGAGTTGGGCGTCGGGTTCATGTTCGCGCCGCGCCATCACGGCGCGATGCGCCATGCGGTGGCGCCGCGCCGCGAGCTGGGCTTACGCACGATGTTCAATCTGCTGGGACCGCTGACCAATCCGGCGCAGGCGCCCTGTCAGGTGCTTGGCGTGTTTGATCGGCGCTGGCTGCGGCCGGTGGCTGAGGTCATGTGCGAATTGGGCAGCAGGCATGTCCTGGTCGTGCACGCGGACGATGGCCTGGATGAGTTTTCGATCGCTGCGCCGACTTCAGTCGTCGAATTGCGTGACGGCGCGATCAGCGAATACTCGGTCGCGCCCGAAGACTTTGATCTCGACCGCGCGAGCCTGGACAGCCTGCGCGTGGCCGACGCCGGCGAGAGCCTGATCCTGGTGCGCGAGGCGCTTTCCGGTGCGGTCGGGCCCGCCGCGGCCATTGTCGCGCTCAATGCCGGCGCTGCACTCTACGTGGCCGGCGTTGCGGATTCGATGGCTGCGGGTGTCCGTCGTGCCGTCGAGGTCATGCGGCAGGGTCTGGCTACGCGTTGCTTCGAGCGCTTCGTGGCGCTGACGTGCTCGTTCCCAAGTATCACCTGATCTGGAGTCCGGCGATGAGCCCCGAGCTATTCGCAAAAACCCCCAAGCCGCCGTACTACGCAGTGATTTTTTCATCGCAACGTCGTATCGAGCCCGACGACGGCTACGACGCGACGGCGCAGCGAATGGCCGAGCTGGCTGCACAGCAGCCGGGTTACCTCGGCGTCGAATCGACCCGCGACGCACAGGGCTTCGGGATCACGGTCGCCTATTGGCGGGATGAGGCCTCGATTCTCGCCTGGCGTAATCAGCTTGAGCATGCCGAAGCGCGCGCGCGTGGTCGATCCGAGTGGTACCAGCATTTCGAAGTCCGCGTCGCGCGTGTCGAGCGTGCCTACGGCGCGCGAACGGGAGGTTCCAGCAGTGAGTGACATCCTTCAGCAAATCCTGCGTCGCAAGGCCGAAGAGGTCGAGGCCCGGGCCAGCACGATCAGTCTCAATCGGGTCAAGGCGGTAGCGGCCGATGCCGATGCGCCGCGTGGCTTTGGCGAGGCGGTGGAGAAATTCCTGCAGCAGGGCAGGCCAGCGGTGATCGCCGAGGTCAAGAAGGCATCACCGAGCCGCGGCGTCATTCGTGCCGATTTTGATCCGACGGCGATTGCGCGCAGCTACGAGGCCGGCGGCGCCTGCTGCCTTTCGGTGCTCACCGATATTGATTTCTTTCAGGGCAGCGATCTGTATCTGCAGCAGGCCCGTGCTGCCTGCACGCTTCCGGTGCTGCGCAAGGATTTCGTCATTGATCCCTATCAGGTGTACGAGGCGCGTGCGCTCGGTGCGGACTGCGTCCTGCTGATCGTGGCTGCACTCGGCGATCCGATGCTGGCCGAACTTGCGGATCTGGCCATGGACCTCGGCATGGATGTCCTCGTCGAGGCCCACAACGCAGAGGAGCTCGAGCGCGCGCTGCAGACTTCGGCCACCCTGATTGGCATCAATAATCGCGATCTGCGCAGTTTTGAGACCTCGTTGGAAACCACCCTGCGTCTGCAGTCGCAAGTCGACGGCGACCGCATCCTGGTTACCGAGAGCGGCATTCATCTGCGCGCGGATGTCGAACGGATGCGCGGTGCGGGTGTAAACGCCTTCCTTGTCGGCGAGGCATTCATGCGTGCGCCGGACCCGGGCGCGGCCCTGCGAGAGCTCTTCGGCTGAGCAGACGCCAGCCGCGAGAGACCGACAGCCTCAGCCTTCGCCGAGATTCTTGACGAAGCGCAGCGAGCTCTGTGTGTATCCGCTGGCGGTATAGAACCGATGCGCGTCGGTGCGCTGCGCGGCCGTGGTCAGTTCGATCCGCACCGAACCCTCGCGGCGGGCGAGCCCCTCGGCAAAGCGCAGCAGTTCCCGCCCCACCTGCATCTTGCGCCAGCGCTCGTCGACCACCAGGGCGGTAATCCGGCAGGTTTCGCGTCCGAGCGGCAGGTAGAACATGAAATCCAGGCTGACCATGCCAACGACCTGGTCCTTCAGTTCGGCAACGATCAGCGACTGCCGAGGGCTGGCGTTGACGCGACGGATCCGGCGTTCGGCATCATTCTCGTCACAGGGGTAGCCCAGGGCTTCGAGCAGCCGCGAAACGGCGGCTGCATCGGCAAGCTTCACATCGCGCATGCGTGATGTGCCGGGTGGCCCGGCATCGCTGCGCGGTCGCGTCGAGGCCACTCAGCGTGTTCCGTAAACCACAATCGTCTTGCCGGAAACCGCAATTTTTCCCGATTCCTCAAGCTGCTTGAGCACGCGACCGGCCATTTCACGCGAACAGCCGACGATGCGCGACAGCTCCTGGCGCGAGACCCGGATCTGGGTGCCCTTGGGGTGCGACAAGGCATCGGGCTCGCTGCAAAGATCCAGCAAGGTGCGCGAGATGCGGCCGGTAACATCCAGAAAGGCCAACCGACTGACCTTGCGGCTGGTGTGCAGCAGGCGCTTGGTCAGTTGCTGGCCGATGGCGAACAGGATGCGCGGGCAATCGTCGCGCATGCTCGATTCGAACAGGCTGAGTAGTCGTTCATAGCTTATTTCCGCCAGTTCGCAGCTGGTCCGGGTCCGCATCAGCACTTCGCGTTTCGGGGTTTCGACATAGAGGCCGAGCTCGCCGATGAATTCGCCCTTGTTGATGTAGGCGAGAATCAATTCGCGACCATCGTCGTCTTCGGCGACGACGCTCAGCGAGCCGTCGACTACGAAATAGAGCACGTCGGCGCGGTCACCGGGCATGAAGATCGCAGTGCGGGACGGATAGCGTCGTCGATGGCAATTCTGCAAAAACCGATCCAGCGCGGCTCCCTCGAATGCCAGCGATCGTGGCGTAACGCTCTTGGGTACCACCTCCGACAGGGGGGCCAAACGGTCAGTAGCTTCCGCGCGCATGTGAGCCTCTGAGGAACCAATCCTGCGCTGAGTTATATGACGCATTTGGTCGCAATTCAAACATTGTGAACGTCAGGGCCCGCCGATTGACTTACCCCCGTCACCGAATTGCCGCATAATCCCCCGTCTGATTCGTCGATCCAATGAGGTTTTCGCAGTGGTCAAGCCGCTTCCCCGTCTCAAGCTCCAGGGCTTCAACAACCTGACCAAGGCGCTCAGCTTCAACATCTACGATGTTTGCTACGCCGTCACCCCGGAGCAGCGCGAGCGCTACATCGACTACATCGATGAAGCCTACAATGCCGAGCGCCTGACCAAGATCCTGACCGATGTCTCTGACATCATCGGCGCCAACATCCTCAACATCGCACGCCAGGACTACGATCCGCAGGGCGCATCGGTAACCATCCTGATCTCGGAACAGCCGGTGATTGACAAGAAGGCGGCCGGCAAGGACATCCTGTCGGATGCCGTGGTGGCGCATCTGGACAAGAGCCACATCACGGTCCATACCTATCCCGAGAGCCATCCGCATACCGGCATCTCGACGTTCCGCGCCGACATCGACGTAGCAACCTGTGGCGTGATTTCACCGCTGAAGGCGCTGAACTACCTGATCGACAGCTTCGAATCCGACATCGTGGTGATGGATTACCGCGTCCGCGGATTCACTCGCGATGTGCGCGGAAAGAAGCACTACATCGACCATCGGATCAACTCGATCCAGGACTACCTCGCCAAGCATATCCGCCAGAAATACGAGATGTTCGACGTCAATGTGTATCAGGAGAACATGTTCCACACCAAGATGCATGTGAAGGAATTCGATCTCGATACCTACCTGTTTGAAGCGCAGGCCAGTGACCTGAGCTTCAAGGAGCGCAAAACCATCGAGGCCATGGTCAAGCGCGAAGTCGAAGAGC
The DNA here is from genome assembly GCA_038255435.1 of Lysobacterales bacterium. GTDB lineage: Bacteria > Pseudomonadota > Gammaproteobacteria > Xanthomonadales > Ahniellaceae > 0-14-3-00-62-12. The sequence continues at coordinate 2,120 of JBBSLG010000014.1, read as the reverse complement.
TCTTCCACGGCCGCAACCTGGTTTGACGGCTGCGTGACTCGCCCGGCTCCATGCGCTGCTGCCGCGCGGGTCGGGCGTCAGATCCTGTAGGCGATCGCCTTCATCACTCCGGCACTGAGGGCCATCAGCTTGCGGACCGGCTGCGGAAGGTCGACGCCGCCCCGAGCCTGGGCGCGCGCGCCATGTTCAGCTTCCTCGCCCTGCATCCTGGCGACGATGGCACGGCTGCGCTGATCCTGGGCCGGAAGCCGTTCGAGGTGCTCGCCCAGATGCGCCTCGACCTGGCGTTCGGTCTCGACGACAAAGCCCAGACTCACCCGGTCGCCAAAGAACGCGGCCGCCGCGCCAATGGCAAAGCTCCCGGCGTACCAGAGCGGGTTCAGGATGCTCGGCCGCGCCTCCAGTTCGTCAAGCCGCTGCTGGCACCAGTCCAGGTGATCACGCTCCTCGGTGGCGGCCGAGAGCAGATGCTGCCGGGTGTCTTCATTGCGTGCCACCGCCGCCTGTCCGAGGTAAAGCGCCTGGGCGCAGACCTCGCCGGTGTGATTTACCCGCATCATCCCGGCGGCATCGATGCGTTCATGCGTGCTCAGCCCGCTGTCGGCGATCCCGCTGGCGGGCGAAGGTCGATGCCGGTCGTCGTCTGGCGCGGCGTGGCTGCCGAGCAGGGCCGTCTCCATGATGGCGGCCAGCTGATCCAGCGTACCGATGCGACGAAAACTCATGGCGGCGACTCCAACTGAGCGTGCAGGAATTCCAGAGGATGCTGCACATTCGTGTGATCGCGCAACAGTTGCACCCGGCAGCCGATGTTGGAACTGAGAATCAACGTAACGCGGCTGGCTTCGACTTCGCGACGGGTCAGCTTGGAAAACTCTGCCGCAGCATCGGGGTGGTCGATGAAATGGGTGCCTGCGCTGCCACAGCAGCGGCCACGGCTGGGCAGGACCACGATGCTCAGCCCCGGGACCAGTCCGAGCAATCGCTCCGCAGCGCTGCGTCCGCCTCCGGCTAGCCGTTCGGTGCACGACGTATGCAGTGCCACGACGTGTTCGCTGACACGGAATCTGAGTCGATCACGCCGCGACCACAATGTTTCCATCAGGTCCTGGTAGGGCGTATCGCCGCCCACAACCTGGGCGCAATGACGCGCGCAGCCGCTCACAATTCCGGTGCACGCAGCTGCGCCTGAGCCCCGCACTTGAGTCAGCAATTGATCAGCGAGCTGGCTGGCGCGTTGCAGATCACCGGAGTGATAGGCCAGCGCACCACAGCATTGTGCTGGCATCAATACGCAGTCGATGTCGCAGCGTGCAAGCAATTCAGTCGCGGCAGTCAAGCTTGCTGCTTCGAGCTGGTTTCCGCTGCAGCCACTGAGCAGGGCGAGCGAGTTGCGTTGTGCTTCGCCTGGTGGCACCGCTGGTGTTTTTTGCGCAGTTACCGGCCGGCGAGACAGTTTTCGCAAAGTCGAATGTGCGCGACGCGCCAGCGGCCAGAACCAGCCCATCAGTCGTGGCCGCTCCAGCGCCGCGCGCATGATCCTGCGCATGTACGATTCGTGCCGATGCGACTGCATGCGCGCCCGCGCCATTGCCAGCAGATCAAGGTAGGGAACCTGCGATGGGCAGACGCGCTCGCAGGCGCCGCAGGCCAGGCAGGAATCGAGGTGCAGGCGCGCGCTCTCGTCGATTGGTCCATGCACTGACAGGGATTTCGCTATCGCGATGCGGCCGCGCGGTGACTCCGACTCGTTGCGACTCAGCTGATAAGTCGGACAGGCCGGCAAACAAAGGCCGCACTGAACGCACTGATCAGCGATTTCTCTGATGCGCGCATGCGCTGAAACATCTCGGCCGGAAGAATTTTGCATGCGCACAGTCTATGACCTCGACACAACCCCCTTTCAACCTGGATTCGGTTCCGCTAGAGTGCGCGGCCCGCTCAGGTGGGGGTCCGGTCGTACAGAAATGTGTCGATCGGGACTGTTGACGAAGTAAAAAACTGCTGTATAGTGCGCGGCTCGCTGAGACGGAAACGTCTCGCTGACGGACGAAATGTTCGCTCAGATGCGCAAGATCTTTGACAGCGTGCACAGGTGACTTGTGTGGGCGCCTGGTGGG
>JBBSLG010000013.1:0-128940 GCA_038255435.1 Lysobacterales bacterium | reverse complement strand
GCTTGCCTGCTTCGCTTGCCTGCTTCGCTTGCCTGCTTCGCTTGCCTGCTTCGCTTGCCTGCTTCGCTTGCCTGCTTCGCTTGCCTGCTTCGCTTGCCTGCTTCGCTTGCCTGCTTGCATTCGGCGACTGGCAAGACCCTGTCGGTCGGAGGTGATGGCGCGCGGGCCAGGGCAAGCCGAGATCCGGGAGCACCCTTCCCTGCGCAGCTGTGCGACGTCGTGAGAAAGCTCTGTCCCGTACCCGGACAGCATGCGTTTCTTGTCCAGGACGCGCTGCGATAAACACCGCAAAAGCAAATGAGCTTGCACGCTCTCCTGCGCCAATCGACTGCCAAATGGCAGCCAGCTTTCAGGGGGAAAAGCCCAGCCTCAGCGCAAGCCAATCAGACGCAAGCATCCACTCTGCGATGAGCGCCCTAGCGCAGTGAGCGCCATCGCCAAAAACGCGGGCACGGCCCCGCTCTGGCGGCGGGATGCGGTTCTCCTTCCACTGCGATACGCAAGATCCCGGAAAACATGCACTGGCTATCCAGGTTTTGCGCATAAAAAAACGCCCCCTTGCGGGGGCGTCTTCGTTAAACACTTACCGGTTACCCAATTACGGGGTAGTACCCGGCAGGTAGGTACGCGAACCGCGGTGCTTGAACAGACCCGAGTAGTTCGACAGTACGCCCGGAGTAACGTTCGTGTTGGTGATGCTCAGTGCCCAGAAACCAGTCACTGGCAGACCGTAGAAGTTATTTCCGGCCAGATCTTCACGCATGATGTGAGTCTGCGGGCCGTTGGGCGAAGTCGCACCGGCGTTATAAAGGCCGAGACGCATCCAGCCTTCGGTCACGCCGAAGTCAACCGACTGCACGTTGGCCGTCAGCGTCGATCCGAAGATCCTGGAACCGCCGGTGACCGTGCCCTGGTTGAACGTCAGCACATTGGTTTCCCACAACAGCTGCGGGATTACGCCAATCTGCTCCGGGGGCTGCGGCGAGAACGGAACGCATCCATCCGGATCATCGCAGAACGTCGCATCCGGACCTTCCTCACGGTTGAACACGCGCAGGTCGATGTCGACCGGAGCAGTGCCCTGGGTGCCCGTGCGCGGGAAGATGCGCGGGAACGGCGAGATGGCCGGAGCAGCAGCGCGATCAACGTAGAAGTTCTTGGTCGGGAAGGTGATAACCCACTCCGAATCCGCACCCAGCGAAGCTGTGGTGTTGAACTCGTTGAAGATCGCGTCGTTGGCGAACACAGCCGACACGGAGTCGATTGCGCTACCAGTCTGCGTGAACGTGATACCGGCCGAGGCCAGCGGGTAGGTCGAGGTGACCAGACCACCGTTGGTGAACACGATGGCGGTTGCCTCGGCGTTCGCAACGTCGGTCACAGCGCTGGCCAGATTCGGCAACAGTGAGCCCGGGCTGGTGTGCTGCTCGATCACGCTGAAGCTATCAACTGCATCGGCGTTGTAGGTGTACATCGTGCCCTGAACGGTGTCGACAATCGACGCCCCGCCGAACAGACCACCCGACGGGGGATCCATGTCGACGCTGTCGTTGGCAACCCAGTAGGCAACGCCCGGAGCAGCCAGCGTGTTCCACGCCTGCTGAACCTGACGGCAATCAGCCGGCACGCCCAACGAGTTATGGGTGATCGCGTCGAGTGAATCTTCCTGCGCGTTGGTGACAACGCCCATTTCGATCATTTCGAAGTGACCTTCACGCGTACGGTTCAGGCCATCCGGACCGGAATCGTTATTGGTGCCGGTGTACTGGTAGTTCAAGAACGGTGCATAGCGGTTGCCGTTGGCCAGCTGTGGCAGCTGGGTGTTGGTCTTGATGGCCGGCGCCGTGCAGCTGTTGTCGAGCGTGACGAGATTGCCCGCACCGGTGTCGGTGAGCGAGAAGATCGCAGCGGTCCAGACGTCATACTCGGACAGGTACAAGTTGAAGTCGAGGACTTCGCGAGAGTTGCGACCCTCGAGGAAGCGCACCTTGACGGCCTTGCCCTGATCGGTCGTGTTAACGACTGAGAGCAGAGTCTGGTTGCCACCGTTGACGGTGTAGTACGGATAAACCAACACTTCACCCAGACCATCCGGGTTGATGTTTACTGCGTTAGCGACGCTCGCGATGCCCGCCACACCGGCGATGCCCGCGATGACCGCGTTCGTCAGGGCATTCTTTTTCATCACAACACTCCTAAATTGATCACAGGGCTTTGTTTGCTTGCTTCTGCCTCGCCCTGCCTTGACGTTTGAACGCCAAGTGCGAACGGGGCAGGCAACAGCAAGCCTAATGCTAGGGCAAGGGTCAAGGCAATGCAATCCCTCAACCGCCGACATCAGTGGGTAGATAGTACCAGACGCCGTCGATGCTGATCCAGCGCTCCTTGATGTAGGCAAATGACTCTGCCACAGCCATTCCAGCCGATATTTTGACCTTGAAATCGACCAGCACGGTCACCTCGCAGGAGGTTTCTTCAGCACATTCACTGTGGTCGAAGGCAGCCCGGTACCAGCGCACCGGCCGCGAGGCCATCTCGTTGCCATACTTGACACGATCATGGGTTTTCTGATAGCCGGGGCTTATATAGTCAAATGCCTGGTCGCCACGATGGGCGATCAGCAGGCCCCAACGCTCGATCACGCGCTGCTTGAGCTCGGCCTTGGGATCACGCTCCGCCTTGATATCCACATGGTCGGTACTGAGCAATTTGGGCGCCGCAGCAGCGGCTTCGGCATTTGCCACGGAGTCTTCAGGCAGCGGCGGCCACATTCCACCTGGAGTCACCGACTGGGTCGGTTCCTTGCTCACCGTACTCACCGGCTTGCGGTAGGCCACTCGCTTGGCATCGCCAGCCCTGGTGCCCTTTTCGCCGGTGCTGGCACAGCCAGACATTCCGAATACCGCGCCGGCCAACACGGCCAGCACCAAGCATTGGGTGATCTTCATATACGTCGTCCTTACTACGGGATGGAATGGAACCCAATCGGCAACTACGCCGGCCTGCCGATTGGCTATACGTTTCACAGTCCGCCGCTTTTGAGAATCGGCTGCAGACCCTTGAAGCGCTTCTGGTACTCATCGGTCAGCGTACGTGCCGATTCAGCGCTGTCAATCACAGTGGGCTTGATCAGCACAAGAATCTCCTGGCGACTGGTTATCTTTGACGTGGAACCAAACAAGCGACCCAGGACCGGGATGTTCACCAAGCCGGGAATCCCGCCCTTGCTGGTGATTTCGGATTCCTCAATCAGGCCGGCGAGCACAACGGTCTCCCCGCTCTGGACTGCGATCTCGGTCTGAATGGTGCTCTTGTCGACCGGCGGATTGCCATTCACCCCTTCAGCAGAGGCTCCGGGAACGCTCTTTTCCTGCTTGATCTCCATATAGACCAGGCCACCTGGATTCACCCGCGGAGTCACGTCCAGCGTGATGCCGGTGTCGCGGTATTGAACCTGGGTGAAGGCATTGCTGACGCCGCCACCGGGATTGTTGGGATCGCCAATCACACCGCCACCAGTGTTGAGGGACACGCTAGATACGGGGATGGATTTTCCGGAATTGATACTCGCCGTCTTGTTGTTCAGCACCACCAGCGAAGGCGCCGACAACACCTGCGCATTTCCCTTGGTTTGCAGCAGGTCAACAAAAGCCTCTGCCTCACGATTCAGGAAGGTCCATGCGAGGCCGCCGTTGGCTCCGATGGTTCCCGCTTGGCTGCGCCAGACATCGCGACTGGGACGAGTCTGAGGATTGTTGAAGTTCGGATTCGCCGGGCCAACCGCCGGGAGACCGGTCGCGTTTTCAAAGAACCACTTGACGCCGAATTTAAGTTCACCGGTCAGATCCACACGCAGAATCTTGGCTTCGATATGCACCTGCAGCGGCACGATATCCAGGCGCCTGATCGCACCGAGAATCGCGTCGTACTCACCGGGCGTGGCACGGATCATCAGGGCATTGCTCTCCTCGATCGAGGTGATCCGGATGTCATCGCTGCTGACCACCGAAATACCTTCGTTCGAAGCCGGCTGCAGATTGTTCTTGGGCTCAGCCGCAGGACGCTCGCGCATACCGGTATTGGTACTCTTTAGCTCGACCGCCTGCTGGCCCGGAGCGACCGAACCGATCCCCGATGGCCTGGCGGCCGATCCGGAACGCGAGCCACTGCTACTGAAGACCTCGGTCAGTTTGTCACCGAGATCGACGGCCTTTACGTTCTTGACATAGTAGACATAGAGCTGGGCACCGGACTCACTGCCGCCACGATCGAGGCGGCGCAGCCACTCTTCGGCGCGACCGAGATATTCGGCCTGCGGGGTGATCACCAGCACGGCATTGATGCGCTCGATCGGCATGAAACGGAACAATCCGGCGAGCGGGGTTGGCCCACCTTCGCCGAACACCTTTTCCAGTTCAGGCACGACGGTCGCCGCCTCTACGCGCTCCAGCGGATAGATGCCGACCGACATGCCGGCAAGCCAGTCAACGTCGAATGTCTCAATGGTCTGCAGGTAGTTGTCCAGATCAGAGCGTGTGCCGGCAAGCACGATCATGCTGCGGGTATTGTCGGCCTTCAGGATGGCGCCGGCGCGTGCGTACGGCGTCAGCAGCTCCTGCATCGCGGTCGCGGAGATGAATTTCAGTGGCACCGCGCGCACTTCATAGCCACGCGCATTGATGGTCGGCCCGGTGCGCGGCACCAGGTTGCCCGGGATGGCCTGCGAAATCGGCAATACGGTGTAGCGACCATCCTGATAGACCAGGGTGGCGTTGTTCCAGGCCAGCAACATCTCCAGCACGCTCATCGCCTGATCGCTGCTGATCGGCTTGGCCGTAGCGAAGGTCACCTGTCCGGACAATCCCGGCGCGATGACGTAGTTCTCCTGCAGGATGTCTCCGAGAATCGCCTTGACCACGGACTGCAGGGATTCGGCCTCGAAGTTGAAAACCACTTCGCCACTGGCGTCCGACTCGGGACTGCGCCGCGAGGCGGCCACCTCATTGAGAAACTTGCCGGTACCAATCTCGACCTTGGCGCGGGCAGCCGCGGGGGCTAGATCGTCTCCACTCGGAGGCAGGTCGAGCGGCGCGTCACTGGCATCGGCTGCCACCGTCGGCTTGGGAGCCGGCGTAAATCGAGTCGCGGAGAGCGCATTGGCGTCCGCTGCCTCGCCCGCGACGATTGCGCCTTCCATACCCTCATCGGCAGCAAGTTCCTCGCGCGCGGGATTACCTGCGCACCCACTCGCGATGAGCAGTACAGACAACATCAGACTGAAAGCGATTCTTCGCACGTTGTTACTCCAAAAACCTTGACTCATGAATTCGATGTTCACTGCGTCTTTTCCTGCGAACGCATTCTTTCCGCTTCTTCGCGCAACTGCTTGCGCCGTTCCTCGATACGCTTTCTGATCTCTTCGGCGCGGACCTGGTTATTGGCATCCGGCGCCTGTTCAGCAGCCGATGCCACTGGTGGTGGCGCTGGCCCCGGGGCCGCCATGCCCGGCGGCAGCGGCGAACCGGCAGCGGCTGCCGCGGTGTTCACATCCAGCTCGAGATCCTGTCGACCGAGGCCCTGCCCTTCAAAGACAGCACCTCTGGGCCTGACTTCGACAAGTTTCCAGCCACTTTGTTCACCCTCGAGTGCAGATCCGACCTTGACGACCGAAGAAAGCCCGGTGTTGTTGTCGCGGACGATGGCAATCTGGACCTTGGGTGTGATCAGGATGCTGGTCAGTGTGACATTGATCGGCTGGGCGGTTGGCTCGCCGCCAGCACCATCCTCGGCGACTACCGCATCAACCGGAGTCGGCTCGCGGGTTTCGTTGAACACTGGATGGGCCAGAACGCCGGCATAATCGCCCCAGGACGGCAATTTGAACACGCTGCGGTCAAGTGCCGACAAGGCACTGGCTTCGACGCCGCGTTGACTCGCCGGCAATAGGCGATAGCCGTCGCCAAGTCCGAGCATCTGCGCTGCGCCGAGCCCAGCCAATGAGGCGGCGATGGCAGAAAGTACGATCGTGATTCGGCGCGATGGTGTCATGACGCGCTCCGCCCTTTGGACTGATCCGATTTGTCCGGTGATTCGATCCGTTTGCGGATGTATCCATAGAGATCGAATCGAATGTCCAGATAGGTCGAGATCTTGTTCTGGCCGGGCTGTACATAGCCCTGCTGGCGGAAAACCTGCAGGTCATCGATGAAAAGGAATGGGCTGGCGCCCTCGAGATCGTAGAGGATTCCGGCAAAGGGTTCGAGATCACAGCGCAGGCGAACCTTGATCGTGACGCGCTCGAAGCGTTCGGGATCATTGGCATGCGAGTACTGGTTCATGATGACCTGACAGCGCGTCGGGTCGGTCGCATGGGTCGCCACCACCTGCTTGAGACGCTGGGTCAAGCCGGCTGCCGCGGTCTCAAAATCGGCCTCGGGCAGAAACGCCGGGCTGCTCAGTTCGAACTGCTGCACTTCGGCCAATTGTTTTTCCAGCGCGGGACGCTCAGCGGCCTTCTCGCGGAAACGCAGTTCCTGCTCACGCAATTCGCTGATCTGGCCGCCGATCTCGAGATGACGCGCGGTGAACCACCAATGCACACCAAACAGATAGGCCAGGGCCAGCGCGATGGCGAACAGCACAACCGCCAGAAAGCGGCCTTGTTCAGGATTTGGGAGCAGCTGCATTGGCACCCTCCTGCTCAGCCGCGCGGGCGCGTGCCTGGATCAGGAACTGCTCCTTGCGGGTGCGCGCGTCGGGCGTAATGGCGCCTTGCAGAGCCGGACCCTGAAGCGTCGTCGAAGGTTGCAATATGGCGATCAATGACGCTGCCTCATCACTGTTTCCTTGGATCTGGATCTCGCCACGGTTCACCGAGAGCCGCACCAAGGCCGTGTGCTTGGGAAGGCGATCGGTGAGCTCGCGCAGGATATTGAGCGTGAGCGGATGTTCCTGCTTGCGTGAGGCCAGAAAATTGGCGCCTTCGACGGCTTCGTCCAGGGCCTCGCTGAGTTTGGCGGTTTGCCTGGCCTCGACCGTTACCGCATCCACTTCCGATTGCAGGGCTTCGAGCGCCTCGGCACGACCCGCCACCGAACGCTGCATCACCGTCACCAACAGAACGAGGCAGACCGCGCCGAGGATCAGATTGAGCCGCAGCGCGGAATTCATCCGCTGCGCACGCGCTTCGGGCGGCAACAGATTGAAGCCGAGCCGATCGCCATTGGCATCACGGCCATCGAGCCCATGCAACGGAACGCCGGCGGCCGCGAGCGGCGCCACCAGAGCATCGGCACGGGTGCGTGGCGACAACAGAACATCGACGTGCAGAAGCTTGGCGGCGGTATCGCGCCTGGCGATGCGAAAATCCGAGCGCACCTGGTCGGCGCGGAACGGCGTCTGCCGATCCAATTCGAAGGCAATCACCTGGGCCAGATTTTCTTCCGCAGCCATCGGCAGGCTGAGCCTGCGCTCGAGAAAATCCCCGCGCGGCAGCAAGCTGAAGACGTCGGCCATGCTTTCACCTGAGCGCTGCATGCGCTCGGTCAGCGCACGCAATTCCTCCGGCTCGGCCTCGATCGCGATGGTCTCAATCCGATCTGGCGCATCGCTGCGACGCAGCTGCCACTCTGATTCGTCACGGCACAGCAACACCTCATCGCGGCGCTCGACAAACCATTCACGCACGCGCACCGGCAAAAAAGTCGCAAGCTCGCCACCCCACCAGGCCAGAAACCTGCGGGCAGCACTATTGCGGTAGGTTGCCGCGGATCGCGCAACCCACCTGTTGAAGTTCATGGCAGCCATCAGTCGGCGCTCCCTTCGCGCCAGCGCAAGATCGAATAGGCACGTGCCCCTGGAGACCCGCCCAGGCGAATGGTCGCGTCAACCAGGGTCCAGGTGCCGTTGGGCATTGTGGCTTTGGACCGGAGAGTATAGGTGCCCGTGCCGCCCTGGGCCAGCAAGGCGGTACCATCGGGCAGCACTGCAGCGGCGGCGCCGGCATCACCGGGGCGGAACTGCCTGCGCAAATCCAGCAATTGCTGGGCCATGATCGGGTCGATGCCATCGATGGTTTGCAACCCCAGCGTCGACGCAAAGGCGGCGTTCGGCCGGTCGATGCCCCCGTAAATCGTGATGTCATTCTGCAACTTGGCGTAGAGCTCGTAGTTCATTCCCAGTACCTGCTGCAGTTCGCCGATGGTGGTGAACGGCGCATCGGCTGCGCCATAGGGCAATCCCGCGGACTCATAGTCAGGGTCTTCGGCTCCATTGAGATTGAGCAGATCATCGACATCGCGCCAGTCGATGACCGCGGCTGCCAGGCTCTCGGCCTGCAACTGGTCGACGCCGACCGCGGCAAACATCCGGATCAGGGTCTCCAGCCCGGCCGCATTGATGTCGATCTTTCCGGATTCGTCCTGGACCTCGACGGTGACCTTGGCGCCCTCGAAATCAAACGCATATTGGCGCCCGTCGGGCACCCACATTGTGAGTGGATCGAAGTTGCGAAGTTCCCAGCTTGCCCGGCTGATTCCTGCTTCGGCGGCATAGCGTGCCTGGGCACTGTCGAACAGGAATCGTGCCTGCAGCGCCTCGGTGCGCGCGACCACGACGAAACCACTGAGCAGCACGGTCAACAAAACCATCACCCAGATCACGACGATGAAGGCAATGCCACGTTGTCTGCGCATCGTCGCCATATCAGCGCCCCTGCCCGTAGAACGCATCGTAGGCACTGGAGGTCGCGGCATTGGTCAGAATGGCGACTTCGACGTCGGGCCAAACGTAGTGGGAATTCTCGGACATGCGCAGCTTGAGCCGGATTGCGGCAGGCAGGACCGCAGGGTTGTCCCAGGTGTCCTTCCAATCCGACATCTTTCCGGTTTCGTCGATACCGCGATACTCGAAGCCGCCACCCTGGATGCCCTCGAGCAGGACAACCGGATCGCGTTCACTCTTGTCGCCATCATCGGCGTCGTAGCCATTGAGCATCTGGAATGCAAACACCAATTCGCGTCCACCGCGGCCGGAGCGCAACCAGACCGTCTGCACGTAGGCACCGCCATTGCTGAGATAACCGGGCATGGTCGAGACGAAACGCACGGTCTCGGATTCACCCTCAAACATCCGCGTTTCGCCATCGGTGGACTCGATGGCGAAGTTCAGCGACAGCGAATTGCGCCACTGGCGACGCAGGAACTCCTGGGCCACGCGGACGCGATTGGTCCGATCGATCAGTGCTTCGCCGCTGATCACCGCCTTGCTCGCGGTGGTAATCCCCGAGTAGGCGCCGGCCATCAGCATGCCGAGCAGGAGCACGGCCAGCAGCAACTCGATCAGGGTGAATCCGCGTGAGGCTCGCATGTCAGCCCTGCTCCTGACCGGGCTGCAACGCACGCAGCGTGACGAAGCGCGCGCGGCGTTCGCGATCACCCGTACCCCAGCGCACGATCAACTCGATCTGGAAAAGATCCAGCGGCGCCACGCCACCGATCGGTATGGCCGCGGCATCGGCCGGCGGCTCCCATTCGGTGATGTTCATTTCCCAGCGATACTTGCGATCAAATTCGCCTACCTCGCTGCCCGGGGCCAAGGCCTTGTCGAGGCCAGCGACATCGAGCTTGGACTGTGCCCAGAGCGCCGCCTCGGTCAGTTCGGCACCGGTACGGGCATTGCGCAATGAGCTGGAGGTCATTTCCATCATGACGCTGAAGCCGATCGCGAAGATCACGAACGCCGCCAGCATTTCGAGCAGGGTGAATCCCGAACGGCGACGCCGGTTCAGAGCATTGGGGTGGGTGCATCGATGCTTCGTCATCACCTGCCCTCCTCCATGCGTACTTCACCGGTGAGCCAGGCGATTTCGACTCGCCATTCGTGATCGCCGCGTTTGAGTGTGACCCGACCGCCACTGGAACTGCCATCGGGGAAAAACCGGATCACGCCCTTGCCCGAGCCGGTCTGTTCGCTGGCCGCGGTCAGCAGTTTCATTTCAAGATCATCGGGCATCTCGACCAGGGCACGCCCAGGCGCCTGATAGGTACGCGCCTCGACATCGATTTCGAGCCAGCGCGGCTCATGCTTGATGATCGCGAGGCCGCGCGTGTAGCGCATCGCCGCGGTCAGGTCGCGCACCGCAGCCTTGGTCTTTACACCCTTCAGATTGCTGCCGAGCGAGAATGCGACCGCGCCTGCGATCAATGCCATCAGCATCAGCACGGCCATCATCTCGACCAGGGTGAATCCGCGCTTTCTGCTCATGACCATGACCGGGCCGGGTACGGGATTACTCCCAGTTCCCGAGATCCTTGTCATTGCCTTCGCCGCCGGGATTCTTGTCGGCGCCGTAGGAGATCAGGTCGAATTCGCCGTGATCTCCAGGCGCCTTGAGCACGAACGGGGTGTCCCAGGCGTCCTTGAGGTCGGACACCTTGGCGTAGGGGCCATTCCAGTTGTCGGCATTGCCGGGACGGGTGACCAGATCTTCCATCCGCTCGGGCAAGCTGCCGACATCGAGATAGTAGAGCTCTACCTTCGAGCTGGTGGCAGCAACTTTGGCCTTGGTCGCCTTGACCTTGCCACCGGCAAGCTTGCTGATGACATTGGGTGCGACGATGCCGGCGATCAGGCCGATCAGGACCAGGACCGCGATCATTTCAATCAGGCTGAAGCCAGTGATGCGGGCGCCGGGAAGACGGGAATACTTTTTCATCGGATTACTCCACAAGCGTACTGAGTTCGAGAAGAGGTAGCACGATCGACAGCATGATCATGCCCACCATGACGGCCATGATTGCGGTGATGGCCGGCACCAGCGCCGCCAGCAGGCGCTCAACGGTGTTTTTAACGTCGAGGTCGAAGGCGTCGGCCACCTTGTACAGCATGCCGTCGAGCTCACCGGACTCTTCGCCGACGGCAATCATCGACAATGCAAGCTTGGGAAAACGCTTGCTCAAGCCCAGCGCGAAGGCGAGCCCGGAACCGGTCTTGACCTCTTCAGCGGCCTTTGAGACCGCATCGGCCAGCACCGTGTTCCCCATGACGTTCTTGCCGATCGTCATCGACGTCAACAAGGGCACACCATTCTGGACCAGGGTACCTAGTGTGCGCGCCAGCCGGGCGGTCTCGACCTTGGCGATCAGCGGACCGATGCCGCCGCGCGCCAACAGCCATAACTCGATCCCACGGCGTGACTCGGGTATCGCGTACTGCCGACGAAACAGCATGACGCCACCGAAAATCGCAATGGCGATCAGCCACCAGAAATTCTGCAGGGTGCTGGCTACGAAAAGTACGATCTTGGTAATCAGCGGCAGCTTGTTACCGAGCTCGTCGAAAATCGGTTGAAAATTCGGGATCACGAAGATCATCAGGATGAACAGCGTGATAATCACCATGCCGACCAGGATCGCCGGATAAATCAGCGCATTGATTACAGTGGCGCGCAGCAGGCGTGAACGCTCCAGGTAATCGGCGAGTCGCTTCAGGGTATCGGTCAATGAACCGGATACTTCACCGGCGCGGACCATATTGACGTACAGCCGCGAAAACACGCCGTGCTGCTGCTCCAGCGTGGTCGATAGCGGTGTGCCGCTGCGCACACCGTCCTTGATGCGGTCGATCATCGCGTGCGCCTGCTCACTCTCGGAATTCTCCCCAAGTGTCTGCAGCGCACGATCCAGCGGCTGCCCGGCACCCAGCAGGGTACCGAGCTGCGAGGTGAACATGGCGAGTTGATTGCCGCTGAGCGCCGAGCGCTTGAACAGGGCACCGAGCGCCATGGCATTGCCACTGCCCGCCTCAGCCGCTTCGATCGGAATATTGCCGGCGTCCTGCAGGCGCACGACCACTTCGTCGCGCGAGCCGGCTTCCATTTCGCCGACCAGGGTCTCGCCGGTGGGTGCAACTGCCTTGTAGCGGAAGAGTGCCATCGTCGTCTCAGCTGTCCTGCTGGGTGACGCGCAGGACTTCCTCGATCGTGGTGACGCCGGCCAGCGCCTTGACCAGACCATCCTCGTACATCGTCCGCATGCCTTCATCGCGCGCGGCCTGTTCGATCACACCCATGTCCGAGTGCTTCATCACCAGGCGACGCAGGGGATCGGTCATGCGCAGGAATTCCATGATCGTGGTGCGGCCGAGATACCCGGTCGGCGTCAGATTCGACGGCGTCGGCTTGAACAGCCGGATTGGACGATCCTGGGTCAATCGCTCGAGGCCGAATTCCTGCACGACTTCAGGCATGGCGACATAGGGCTGGGCGCCGCCGGACTCGATTCTGCGGACCAGGCGTTGACCGAGGATGCCGTTGACGGTGGAGCTGAGCAGATAGTCCTCGACCCCCATGTCCAGCAGTCGGGTGATGCCACCGGCGGCATTGTTGGTATGCAGGGTCGACAGCACCAGATGTCCGGTAAGTGCCGACTGGATCGCGATCTTCGCGGTTTCCAGATCGCGCATTTCACCGATCATGATGATGTCCGGGTCCTGACGCACGATCGAACGCAGTGCGTGCGAAAAATCCAGACCGATCTGCGGCTTGACCTGGATCTGGTTGACGCCTTCGATCTGGTATTCGACCGGATCTTCGACCGTGATGATCTTGACGTCCGGCGTATTGATCTTGCTGAGCGCGGTGTACAGCGTCGTGGTCTTGCCCGAACCGGTCGGGCCAGTCACCAGCATGATGCCGTGCGGCATCTTGAGCACTTCGAGAAATTGCGGCAGAAACTCGTCGGTGAATCCGAGCGTGTGAAAATCCAGGACCACGCTCTCGCGATCCAGGATACGCATCACCACCGACTCGCCGAACGAGGTCGGCACGGTACTGACGCGCAGATCGAGCTCCTTGCCCTGCACGCGCAGCATGATGCGGCCATCCTGGGGCAGACGGCGCTCGGCGATATTGAGCTTGGCCATGATCTTGACGCGCGATATCACCGCGGCGGTGGAATTGGCCGGCGGTGACTCGACTTCCTCGAGCACGCCATCGATGCGGTAGCGCACCTTCAGACGGGTTTCGAACGGCTCGATGTGGATGTCCGACGCGCGTGCCTCGACGGCACGCTGAATCACCAGGTTGACCAGCCGGATCACCGGCGCCTCGGAGGCGAGATCGCGCAGATGCTCGACATCGTCTTCGCTGCGCGTCGCATCTTCGGAAAGATTCTCGACAATGGTGCCCATCGCAGAACGACCGCTGCCGTAGTAGCGCTCGATCAGATCGTCGATCTCGGAACGCAGGCCCACGCGCACGGCCACCGCTTTGCCGGTCGCCAGCGCCACCGCTTCTATGGGATAGGGATCCTGTGGCTCGGCGACCAGCACACTGACATCGTGCTCGGATTCACCGATCGGCACCAGGTGGTACTGCTTGAGGAAGCGAATCGACAGTTGCACATTCGCTGGCGGCGCATCCGGGCAGTCCTTCGCCGAGAAGAACGGAAAATGCATCACCTCGCTCAGCGCCTCGGCGGCGTCGCGTTCGGAGACCAGACCCAGACGCGTCATCAAGGAGATGAAATCACCGCCCGGAGATTCCTCATGCAGCCGACGCGCGCGCAACAGATCGGCCTCCTTGAGGCGGCCGCGGCTGATCAGGAAGCCGGAGATCCGGTCTTCCAGGCTCTGCTCTGCGACAACGGCAGGAGTGGGCTCAATCGCGACGCTGGCGCTTTCGGACATGGATCAGGACTCTCGGTCAGTGTTGCTCAGACCCGTCTGGACAGGTGATGGTTCCCCGTCCAGCGGCGTGTCGAAGCGAATATGCTCAATAAATCGACGATGAAAGATCGCCCAGACGATCAGGGCAGACAGCGTGGGCACGACCAGGCGGGTGAGTTGCGAGAGATAGGCAATGACCTCGAGGTTGACATTGTGCTGTACCGCCATCTGCAATCCCGCCTGGCCAAGATCGATGAACAGTATCTTGCCGACATCGATTACCACACTGAACGCCTGCACGGGCATCAGGATCAGCCAGCCGTAGAAGCAAACCCGCAGCCGCCGCGCCAGCGAGAATTCCTTGTTGTCCGGCGTCGCCAGAGTCAGTCCCCAGAACACAGACAACCCATAGGTGAACAACAATACGTTCGAGTTGCCTTCGGCTGCCGGAATCGTTCCCGCGGGGGCGACCTCACCCGGAGACAAGGGCACCAACGCAGTGAATTTGAAGTACTGGAAATACTGGCTGGTCGCGTCCATCACTCCGGGCAACCACCAGTCGAGCCCCCATCCGGCGAGCCGCGTCACCGGATAGGCAATGAAGGAACGCAGCGCGAACCAGATGAAGATCGCCAGCGGCAACCAAAGCACGCACAGCAGCAGAAACGTCTTCAGCGAGACGGGCTGTTCTGCCTCGGCCACCGCGACGGCAGCCGGGGCGGACTCTGCTTGCTCGACGGGATCTTGATTCTCGGTCATGGATCAGGCCAACCAGGCACGGGCGTTGCGGAACATGCGCATCCAGGGCGAAGACTCACCCCACTCGCGCGGATGCCAACTCATCTGGACACTGCGATGAACGCGCTCCGGATGCGGCATCAGGATAGTGGCTCGGCCATCCTCCGTGGTAAACCCGGTCAGCCCGCTCGGCGAACCGTTGGGGTTGGCGGGGTAATTCGAAGCCGGTTTGCCTTCGGCGTTCACGAAACGCAGCGCGGCACGCGCCATGGCGACGTCGGAACTGGCGGCGAACTCAACCCGACCCTCGCCATGTGAGACCACCACCGGTATCCGCGATCCGGCCATGCCGGTGAACAAGATCGAAGGTGAAGGCAGGACCTCGACCAGGCTCAGCCGCGCTTCGAACTGCTCGGACTGATTGCGGCGGAACTGCGGCCAGTGTGCAGCGCCGGGAATCATGTCCTTCAACTGCGACAGCATCTGGCAGCCATTGCACACCCCCAGTGTGAACTTCTGGCGATCAATGAAGAAGGCACCGAACTGCGCGGCCAGATCGCCGTGATGGCGGATCGATGCGGCCCAGCCACGACCGGCACCGAGTACATCGCCATACGAGAAGCCACCGCAGGCGACCAGACCATCGAAGCGCTTGAGCCGCTGTGCGGAGTTGATCAGGTCACTCATGTGCACATCGTAGGCATCGAAGCCAGCACGATGGAAGGCAGCGGCCATTTCGACATGGCCGTTGACGCCCTGCTCGCGCAGAATCGCGACCTTTGGCCGCACGCCACTGAGGATGTAGGGCGCAGCAATATCTGCCTCGGCGTCGAAGCCGATCAGCGGCAGCAAGGCATGTTCGAGCGACTCGGTCACCGCCAGCCGCTCCTGATCGGCACAGGCCGGGTTGTCGCGCAGCCGTTGCATGGCGTGCGAGGTTTCATGCCAGGCGGCCCGCAGTTCGTTGAGCGACCAGCTGACGAGGTGGTCCTCGCGCCAGCGCAGACTTATGCGCGCGTCGTCTGCAGACGGAACGCCGACCAGATGTACGCAGTCGGCCAGTCCGGCGTCAGCGAACACGCTGCGCACCCTTTTCAGCGACTCATTGCGAACCTGCAACACCACGCCAATTTCCTCGCTGAACAGTGCCGGCAAGCGATCGTCGGCCCAGCCATCCAGGGTGATCTCCAGGCCGCAATTACCGGCCATTGCCATTTCCAGCAGGGTGACCAGAACCCCGCCATCGGAACGATCATGGTAGGCAAGCAGACTGTCTTCGGCAGCGAGCAACTGGATTGCATCGAACAGCGCCGCGAGCTCGTCCGCATTGTCGACATCGGGCGCGGTATCGGCGATCTGACCGAAGCACTGAGCCAGCATCGAACCGCCGAGCCGATTGCGGCCGTGGCCAAGATCGATCAACAGCAAGGTGCTGGCACCGGCATCGAGCCGAAGCTCGGGCGTCAGCGCGCAGCGCGCATCGGCGACACGCGCGAAGGCAGTGACGATCAGGGAAACCGGCGAACTCACCCGATGCGCGCCGGCGTCATCGCGCCAAGTCGCCTGCATCGACAGCGAGTCCTTGCCGACCGGGATGCCGAGGCCGAGCGCGGGACAGAATTCCATGCCGACTGCGTACACGGCATCAAACAGGGCCGCATCCTCGCCCGCCTGGTTGACCGCGGCCATCCAGTTGGCCGAGAGCTTGATGTCCGATCGACTCGCAATCGGCGCGGCGGCGATATTGGTCAGCGCCTCGGCGACTGCCATACGTGCCGAGGCCGCCGGGTCGAGCAGTGCCAACGGCGTGCGCTCGCCAATCGCCATCGCCTCGCCAGCGTAGCCGACAAAATCACAGAGCGTCACCGCGCAATCGGCAACCGGCACCTGCGCCGGGCCAACAAACTGGTCGCGCGCGCAAAGTCCGCCGACGCTGCGATCGCCGATGGTGATCAGGAAACTCTTCGAGCCCACGGTCGGATGACGCAGCACCCGCTGCAGGGCAGCATCCACGGTGACGTCAAGCTGCAATGGCTGACGCTTGGCGACGAGGCGACGCGCCTCCCGATGCATCTTCGGTGCCTTGCCGAACAACACCGACATCGGAAGATCGATCGGAGTATCACCGAGCAGGCGATCACTGAGCAGCAGACGCTGTTCGCTGCGCGCAGTGCCTACCACGGCGTAGGGACAGCGTTCGCGCTCGCAGATCGCGGCGAACTCGACGAGGCGGTCGGGCCGCACACCCATCACATAGCGTTCCTGCGATTCATTGCACCAGATCTGCATCGGGCTCATGCCCGGCTCGTCACAGGGGATCTGGCGCAGCTCGATTGTCCCGCCGACTTCGGAATCGTGCAGCAGTTCCGGAATCGCATTGGACAGCCCACCGGCACCGACATCGTGCAGACTGACCAGGGGATTGCGCTCGCCGAGCGACCAGCAGCGATCAAGCACTTCCTGGCAACGGCGCTCCATCTCCGGGTTGTCGCGTTGCACGGAAGCGAAGTCGAGTTCCTCACTCGACTGGCCCGAGGCCAGTGACGAAGCGGCACCGCCGCCCAGACCAATCAGCATTGCCGGTCCGCCCAACACAATAATCGCGTCGCCCTCGCTCAGACGCAGTTTCTCAACATGATCCGGATGCAGATTGCCGAGTCCGCCAGCGAGCATGATCGGCTTGTCATAGCCGCTGATCATTTCGGCTTCGGGATACTCGAAGCTGCGGAAGTATCCGCACAGCGCAGGACGGCCAAACTCGTTGTTGAATGCCGCGGCGCCGAGCGGGCCATCGCGCATGATCTCGAACGCACTCGCCATCCGCGGCGGCAGCGCTCGCGCACTTTCCCAAGGCCGGGCCAGGCCGGGAATGCGCAGCGCGCTGACGGTGAAGCCAGTCAGGCCAGCCTTGGGCTTGGCGCCGCGGCCGGTCGCACCTTCATCGCGGATTTCGCCGCCCGAACCGGTGCTGGCACCGGCAAAGGGTGAGATCGCGGTCGGATGGTTGTGGGTTTCGCACTTGATTGCGAAGGCGGTGGGTTCGTCGTGCGCCAGCCATTGTCGTGAGCCAGGCTCGGCATAAAACCGGGCGACCTCGGTATTTTCGACCACAGCGGCGTTGTCACGATAGGCCGACAAGGTGCCCTGCGGCGCAACCGCATGGGTGTTCTTGATCATCTGGAACAGCGAGATGGGCTGGTCGACGCCGTCAACGGTCCAACTGGCATTGAATACCTTGTGCCGACAATGCTCGGAATTGGCCTGGGCGAACATCATCAACTCGGCATCGGTGGGATCGCGCCCCAAGCCGGCGTAGCTGCTGGCGAGGTATTCGATCTCATCGGCGCTGAGCGCGAGTCCGAGCGCCACATTGGCCTGCTGCAGGTGCTCCAGCGGCGCATTGCCGAGTGCGATGCGCTGCAGCGGCGCCGGCTCGGATCGCTGGAATGACTGCGTCAACTCGCTGAGTTGGAACGCCAGGCTCTGCGTCATCGGATCGTGGAGTACGCGCAAGGCGGCCGCCCGAGCGTCATCGCCCAGCCCGGCAAAGCCGGTTATCAACAGGCGTTGCCCCTGCTCGACGCGGCGCACAAGCACGCCAGCACCGCGCAGAATTTCACGCGCCTTGCTCGACCACGGCGAGATCGTTCCGAAGCGCGGCACGACGAGCACGGCATCAGCGGATTCCGCGGGTGCGTCCCGATCCGCGCCCAGCAAGCTCGCGACGACCGCAGGGTCCAACTTGGCCGAGGATTCGGCCTGCAAAAAATAAAACGCTTCGGCGGCGCGCAACCGCAACCCCGGCGCGACCTGCTCAAGCCGCGCCTGCAAGCGCTCGCGGCGGAACGGCGACAGCAATTCGCGCCCAGAAAGCATCAACATGGATGTGCCCAGAGGCCCAGAGAGCCGTGAAGAATAGCCGAAGGGCGAAGGGCGCCCAAGCCAGCGACGCCATCGGCAGCGCCGGCTTCAGCAAAAAAACAGGTTCTGCCACAAACACTTGGGCACGTTCGCCCAGCTACCCGCAAGCAGGCCAGGGGTCGATCCAGTCCAGACGGACCAGGGCGCGCGGCCGGCCGTGCCGGCGGCGCGCGGGGCCGGACTCAGGGCGTCGACTTGGTCTTCAATGCATTCAGGCGATCCAGCATCGCCGCTGGCGGAACATAGCCGCCAATCATGCTGCCATCCTCGGCAATAACGGCCGGGGTTCCGGTCACGCCGACCTTCTGGCCGAGCTGATAGGCCTCGGCAATCGGGTTCTCGCAGGTCTTGCTCTCGACCTTCACGCCCGACTTGGCGTCGGTCATGGCCTTGTTGCGATCCGCTGAGCACCACACCGAGACGGCATGATCAAACGAGGCCGAGCCGATGCCGGCGCGTGGAAAGAACAGGTACTCGACCGAGATACCGAGGTCGTTGTACTGCGCCATTTCCTGATGCAGCTTGCGGCAGTAGCCACAGTCGATGTCGGTGAACACCGTGACCATGTGCTTGGGATTCTTGGCAGCGAACACGATGCGCTTGTCGGTACCCATTGCGCCGATATTGCGCTGGCGCAGAACCGCTTCCTTGGCTTCGGTCAGATCGCGCTTGGAGCCGACATCGTAGACGCGCCCCTGCAGCAGAAACTTGCCGTCGGCGCTGACGTAAAACACATTGCCACCGACCACAACCTCGTAGAATCCGGGCAGGGTCGAGTCGGCGATAGAGTCAATCGATGCGGTCGGCACCATCGACTTGATCGCTTCGCGTACTTTCTGTTCACCGGCCGCATCGGCCAGGACTGCGGTCGAAGCCACGGTACTGGCAACGGCCAGAGCCAGTGCGGCATAAGCATGCTTGAACATCGGGGAATCCTTGAAGGGTGGGACCGGCGAGAACGCGGCATCGAATCAGACAGCAGGCTGCCTGAAAAGTTCAGCGAGGCGTGGGGCCGGGATTCTGGCAGGAAGCGCGGGCCCGGCCAAGATGACAGTCCGAGCGGCACTGCATCAGTTTGAAATTCTGGCGATGAACCCCTTCTCCCGTTTACGGGAGAAGGGGTTTGTTGCCAACATTCAAACAGATGCAGCACCGTCCGAGCCCTGCAGGTTCAGAACTCAGGCACGCGGGTGGTGGTTGGCATGCAGACGTTTTAGGCCTTCACGCGCGACCAGGGTATAGATCTGCGTAGTCGAGAGGCTGCTGTGCCCAAGCAGCATCTGCAAGGTGCGCAGATCGGCGCCGTGATTGAGCAGATGGGTCGCAAACGAATGGCGCAGCCCGTGCGGACTGACGACACGGGCAATGCCGGCCTGACGCGCGTAGCCGCCGAGCGTACGCCAGAACACCTGGCGACTGATCGGATTGCCACGCACGCTGACAAACAGGTTCTTGCTGCCGCGGCCCTTGAGCAGTTCCGGTCGCGACTGGTCGAGATAGGCCTGAAGTGACTCGATGGCCAGTTCGCCAATCGGTACCAGTCGTTCCTTGCCGCCCTTGCCGAGCACGCGCAGCACGCCCTGGCGCAGATTGACCTGATCGGTGGTCAGAGTCACCAGCTCGGTCACCCGCAGTCCCGTCGCATAGAGCAGTTCGAGCATGGCGCGGTCGCGGCAGCCGACTACTTCATCCGCCACCGGCGCGGCCAGCAGGGATTCCACCTCATGTTCGGAAAGCGCCTTCGGCAGCGGCTTGCCGAGCTTGGGCGATTCGATCAGGGCACTGGGATCGCTGTCGAGCTTGCCCATCCGCAACGACAGCCGATAGAACTGGCGCAGCGCCGACAATAGTCGCGCGGTGCTGCGCGGCTTGAATCCAGCCTGGCTGCGCTCGGCAAGCAGGCCATAGAGATGCTCGCGTTGCGCCGAAAGCAGAGAGCGCCCCTTGGCAGCCAGCATGGCGTCAGCCGAGTACAGATCGCTTCGATACGCGGCCAGCGTATTGATCGACAGTCCAAGCTCGTGGGTCGCCTGATCGAGCATGCTGTCGATTGCGGCGCGCGAAGGCAGATTCGGTTCGGGGCTGGCCGGCATGAGGCATATCTTGCGAAGATGCGGCATTGTCCCATGCCGGATCGAACGGCTGCGACCTCCCACTGATGCGAGTCGAACGATGTCTGCCCTGCCCCATGCCCCACTCTGGAAGCGCCTTGCCGCGGCGCTTTACGATCTGCTGCCGCTGGCCGCCCTGTTGATGCTGGCGACCTTTGCCCTGCTGCCACTCACCGGTGGCGAGGGCATGCCGCGTCGCGGCGTTGGTCACTACGCCTATCAGGCTTTCATGGGTACGCTGATCGCGCTGTATTACATCTGGTCCTGGCACCGTGGCGGCCAGACCATCGGTATGCGCGCCTGGCGATTGCGTGTGCAGACTGACGCAGCCGAACGCCCGTCGCTGCCGACCGCCCTACTGCGCTTTGCCTACAGCCTGGTGGCGATCGCGCCGTTCGGTCTGGGCCTGCTGTGGTCGCTGCGCGACCCACGCAGGCGAATGTGGCAGGACATCTGGACCGGCACCGAAGTGGTCTGCATACCCAAGCCACAGGTCAAAACCAGGTCGTAGCGCCTGAGCCCAAAGACCAAAGGCTCAGGCCCAGTCGCCACGCAGATCGCGGACCTTGGCTTCCATGACGCCTGCGGTCGCTTCGGTCGCTGGCACTGCGTCACCAAAACGCAGCCCGATCTTTGACCAGAACCGGCGTGGCAGGCGTGCCCTTCGCAGTCGCGAATCGCGCCGACTGAACAAGGATCCCCACATGCCCTTCAAAGCAATCGGAATCACCGGCACCGCGCGCCGCGCCAGGATGCGCTCCAGCCCAGGCTTGAACGGCTTGATCTCGCCGGTCTCGGTAAGGCCGCCCTCGGGAAAGATTCCGACAATCTCGCCTTCGGCCAGGGCGCGATCGATTTCGGCGTAGGCACGCTCGAGCATCTCGGGGTCTTCCTTCGCCGGCGCGATCGGAATGGCGCGGGCGGTCTTGAAGATGAAATTCATCACCGGAATCTTGAAGATCGTGTGGTACATCACGAAGCGGATCGGACGGCGCACCGTGCCGCCGATGATCAGCGCATCCATGAAGCTGACGTGATTGCAGACGACCAGGCAGGCCCCCTCATCGGGCACCTTGTCGAGGCCTTCGACCTCGATGCGATAGAGTGTATTGATCAGCACCCAGCTGAGGAATCGCATCAGGAATTCCGGTACCAGGGTGAAAATATAGATCGCGACCACGGCATTGAGGATGGCGGTGACCAGCAGCAACTGCGGCACGTTGAGCTTCACCACATTGAGCAGGATCACCGCCATCACCGCGGCGATCACCATGAACAGGGCGTTGAGAATATTGTTCGCCGCGATCACTCGCGATCGCCGCGTGGGATCCGAGCGACTTTGCACCAGGGCGAACAACGGCACGATGAAGAAGCCGCTGAAGATGGCCATGCCGAGCAGATCGAACATCACGCGCTTGGCGCCGGGCTCAGCGAGAAATTGCAGGATGGCCAGGTCGCGCACACCAGCGGCATTGGGCCAGGCGAAATAGAGATCGGCCCCGAACAAGGTCATGCCGATGGCGCCGAACGGGACCAGACCTATCTCGACTTTGTGTCCTGACAACCGTTCGCAGAGAATCGAGCCGAGCCCGATACCGACCGAAAACGTCGTCAGCAGAAACGTGTACACGGCCGAACTACCGCCGAGCACCTCTCTGGCGTAGGCGGGCAATTGCGTGAAATAGATCGAGCCGAAGAACCAGAACCAGGAAATCCCCAGACAGCTGAGAAATACCGTCCGGTTGCCGGTGATCAAACGCACGTTCTGCCAGGTTTCGCTGAACAGGTTCCAGTTGATCTTAAGGCCCGGATCGGCCGAGGGCGCCGACGGCATCGCCATCGCCGACATCATGCCGAGTACCGAGATCACGATCACGGCGATCGCGACCCAGAATCCACCACCCGGTTCAAGATTGATCAGCAGGGTACCGAGCACGGTGCCGATCAGAATCGCGAGAAAGGTGCCGAGTTCGACCAGCCCATTGCCACCCACCAATTCGCTCGGCTTGAGCAACTGCGGCAGGATGCCGTACTTGAGCGGCCCGAACAGCGTCGACTGCAGCCCGGTCATGAACAGCATGGCCAGCAGCAAGGGGATATTGTTCTGGGTGAAGCCGATATAGGCCCCGATCATGATCAGGATTTCGAGCAGCTTGATCCAGCGCGCCAGGAAAGCCTTGTCGTACTTGTCGGCCAGCTGTCCGCTGGTTGCCGAGAACAGAAAGAACGGCAGGATGAACAGGCCGGCAGCCAGATTGGTCAGCCCGTGGCGTTGCGCGTCATCGAGCCCCATAGTCTTGTAGACAATCAGGATGACCAGCGCATTCTTGAACACATTGTCATTGAACGCGCCCAGCGCCTGGGTCAGAAAAAACGGCAGGAAGCGGCGCTGGCCGAGCAGGACAAACTGGCTTTGTTGCGTCATGGGCGAGAGGTCCGGGGGATCGGGACCGAATCTAGCAGAGGCCGTGGCGCATTCGAGGGTTCGCTGACGAGGCGCAACTATCGATGCCAGCGATGACCTATTCCGGCACTTTCCGACGTTATAGCAATAGAGACCCCCCGCGGCGATTCTTGCTATTGTTGAATCCTCGTGGCGGCGTCCTACCCTTGTTGGGGAGACCGGAATGTCGAACGTCATCACTGCGATCCAGGTCAACTACCGGGTGCAGCGAACGCACTCAGCCATTGGCGCGCTCAACGCTGCGCTCGCCGGCTGGCTGCAGGAGCGCGATGTCGACGAGGTCGCCATCGGCGCCGTCCAGGTCGTGATGGATGAGTTGGTCGGCAATCTGCGCCACCACGAGCCAGACAATCGCGATCCCCTGGAAGTCGAAATCCGACTCGAGCACGACGTGCTCAATCTCCGGCTCAGTTATCGGTCAGCCGACTTCAATCCGCGCGGCGAATGCGAAGTTGATACGGTCACGCCAATCAGCGAACGCCGGATCGGTGGCCTCGGCCTGCACCTGATCCAGTCGCTGATGGACGCCATCCACTACGAGTACTTGAACGGGGTGATCTGTCTGCGCATGCAGAAGAACCTGCAGCCGCATCCCGGTTGAACCGCAGCCCGTGCGCCTGCGATCGGCTTTTCGCACATCCGTTGATCGCGACAGCGCCGCGCTCAGTGCGCCGCCCAGCTCAGATTCAGTCCGACCGAGCGCTCCGGGGCAAGCGCCGACAGCACATCGGCAGTCGCAACGTAGTCCTCGTCGAAGGCATTGCGCACATAGAGCTTGAGATTCCAGGACGGATTGATGTGGTAGATCAGGTCAAGATCCACGACATCGACCGCGCCGCGCTCGACTTCCTCGAAGCCGGGCCGATCCATCTTCCAGCGGTGGCTGTAGAACGCGGCCAGGGTGAAGTCCGCGAAGTCGTAGCGGGCATCAAGTGTCGCTGTCAGCGGCGGCGAACCATAGAGCGGATTTCCGGTCAGTTCGTCCTTGCTGCGCACCAGGGTGCCACCAGCGCGCAGGGAAAAATTCGGCACTGGATTCCAGCTCAGCGTGCCCTCCACGCCATGCAGATGCGCATCACCCACATTGGTGTAGCCGTTGACGCCCGGTGCGATCGAGAACAGCTGGATCAGATCATTGACGTCGGTGCGCCATAGGTGGATTTCACTGCCCCAGTTGGTGGAGTGCCATGCGTAGCCGATGTCGATGCCGACCGAGTGCTCGGGGCCGAGGTCGGGATTGCCGACAATTTCGCCCTGCGGCGTGACTCCGCTGAAATAGCGTTCTTCCAGCGTAGCGAACCGATAACCCGATGACAGATTCAGCGTCCAGCGGCTGGCCTCGTTCGGCGTCCAGATCGCAGCGGCCGTGTAGGCCTGATCGGAATCACTGGACTCGGCGCCGCGCTGTTGCTGGTCGATGCTGCTGAAGCGCGCGCCGAATTCCATCTGGAACTCGGGAGAAATCAGCCAGTCGCTGAGTCCAAACAGCGACCAGACATCCTCATCGGCATCGCGCAGACTGTAAGTGCGGTTGTCGATGGTGTTGCGCGCGTCGAAGCCATTGACGCCGCGCCGCCCAAGAAATTCCACGCCGATGTTGTTGCTGAAGTCGGCCACGTCGAACGATTGCTGCACGGTGCCGCCGATGTCGGTGCTCTCGACGAAGGCATAGGTGTCGGGCGATCCAGGCCGCTGGTTGTAGGTCAGCAGGGACTGGTCATGCCCGTGTACGCTCGCCTCGAAACCGTTGTCATGGCGCAGGCGCAGGCGCGCAAGGGTGTGCTCATCCTCGGGATAGGTCGTGTCGCGCACTGGATAACGACTGTTCGATTTGCCGATATTTTTGGTGCGCGAAGGCAGCAACAGCGCATCGAGCTGAAAGTCTCCGATCTCGCTGCGGTACTGCAGACTGGTGCTTTCGCGCTCGAAGCTGGTGTTCAGTGGCGTGCCATTGGCCGATTCAGTGTCTCCGGCCTGGTGACGCGACGCGCCGATCGAGAACGACTCATTGCCAAATCCGGCCATCAACTCGGCCTCATCGCCAGATGTGGCGTAGCCGGCAGAAACATGCGCCGAGTCGAACCAGCGCGGCTCAATCGAGATGGCACCGCCGAGGGCACCGGGACCGAAGTGCACGGTCGCCGGTCCGCGGGTCACATTGATCTCGCCGAGCAGGGAAGGCTCGACAAAGGCCACCGGCACGCCAGCACGACGCTGGGCGGTCACCGGCATGCCGCCGACCAGCACGAGAATGCCGTTGCCGCCGCTGCCGCGGATCGAGAAGGTCTCGAAAATTCCGTTCTGCCCGGTCGCACCGACGCCAGGCACCCGGGTGATCAGATCCTGGAAGTCCGACGGCGAACCCGCCGTATCCTCCCAACTGATCACCTCGGTCGCCAGCGCCGAAGGCCAGTCCGCGGCGGTTCCGCGCGCGGTGACGTTGACTGCCTCGCCCTGCCAAGGCTTGCCTTCCTCGGTTTCCTGCTGCGGTGTGGCCCCCGGGCGGGCCGCTTCAGCCGGTTCGGCTTGGACCGCGGTGCCCACGAGCAAGGCAGTAGCAAGGGCAGCCGCAAGAAGGCTCGGCGACAGCGTACGCAACATGCATTTCTCCCAGGGAGGACGGGCACCGGCTTCAGGATCACCAGCGGCGCAGCCGCCGATATTAGATAGAGTCCGGAACGGCTGAATCCGCATCAGGTATCGGCCGGACTCCGCCTTGAGGCGGAGCGCAATTGCCCGCAGCCTGGCATACGCGCAGCCCCAACCACGCCGGCCGCGCACCGCCAGCCCGGCCTCTCCTGGGCGAAAAACGCGCAGCTTCAAGTGCGGCAGGTGGGCGCCAGCGGCTGCTTTGCGATTGCCGCGCCGCCGCATGCCCCGTAGAATCCGCGTGTTTTGCACTTCCGGCAGATCAGCCGGTCATTTCTTGGTTTCAGGGAGTCATCCTATGTTGTTAGAGAACGGTCTTGTGATCGCGATCGGCTGCGCCTTGCTGGCGTTGGTCTATGGCGGCTGGTCGATCCGCTGGATTCTGGCGAAGCCCGCCGGAAACGAGCGCATGCAGGAAATTGCAGCCGCCATCCAGGCGGGTGCGAAGGCTTACCTCAATCGCCAATACGGCACGATCGCCATCGTCGGCGTCGTACTGTTCGGCCTGATCTTCTGGCTGCTCGGCGCCCCGACCGCGGTCGGATTCGCCATCGGTGCCGTACTTTCCGGCCTGGCCGGCTATATCGGCATGAATATTTCGGTGCGCGCCAATGTGCGTACCGCCGAAGCGGCGCGCCATGGCCTGAGCCCGGCGCTCGACGTCGCCTTCCGCGGTGGCGCCATCACCGGCATGCTGGTGGTCGGTCTCGGCCTACTCGGTGTCGCCGGCTATTACTGGATCCTGACCAAAACCGGCAGCAGCTCGGGTGATGCCCTGCATTCCCTGGTCGGTCTGGCCTTTGGGTCCTCGCTGATCTCGATCTTTGCGCGTCTGGGCGGCGGCATCTTCACCAAGGGCGCCGATGTCGGTGCTGACCTGGTCGGCAAGGTTGAAGCCGGAATTCCGGAAGATGACCCGCGCAACCCCGCCGTGATTGCCGACAACGTCGGCGACAATGTCGGTGACTGCGCCGGTATGGCCGCTGACCTGTTCGAAACCTATGCGGTGACCCTGGTCGCCACCATGCTGCTCGGCTCGTTGATGTTCGCCAGCGTAGGCGTCGATTCAGCCACGGCCATCATCTACCCGATCGTCCTCGGCGGCGTATCGATCATCGCATCGATCATCGGCACCTTCTTCGTGTCGGCCAAGGACGGCAAGGGCATCATGCCCGGCCTGTATCGCGGCGTGATCGTGTCGGCCGTGCTGGCCGCTGTCGCATTCTGGCCGATCACCCAGCAGATGATGGGCGAGAAAGCCAATGCCCTGTTCGGTTGCACCCTGATTGGTCTGGTACTGACTGGCGCCATCGTGTGGATCACCGAGTTGTACACCGGCACCCAGTATTCGGCAGTGCGCAAGATCGCCGAAGCTTCGACCACCGGTCACGGCACCAATATCATCGCTGGCCTCGGTGTCTCGATGAAGTCGACCGCCTTGCCGGTACTCGCGGTCTGCGCCGCGATCTATGGCTCGTACACACTGGCCGGACTGTATGGCATCGCGATCGCCGCGACCGCCATGCTGTCGATGACCGGCATGATCGTCGCGCTCGACGCCTATGGCCCGATCACCGACAACGCCGGTGGCATCGCCGAGATGGCCGACATGCCCAAGGAAGTCCGCGCGATCACCGATCCGCTCGACGCTGTCGGCAATACCACCAAGGCCGTCACCAAGGGTTATGCGATTGGTTCGGCCGGCCTCGCTGCCCTGGTGTTGTTCGCCGACTACACGCACAACCTGGAAGCCGCGGGCAAGCTGGTTTCGTTCTCGCTGTCCGATCCGGCGGTGATCATCGGCCTGTTCATCGGCGGCCTGATTCCCTACCTGTTCGGCGCCATGGCGATGGAAGCCGTTGGCCGCGCAGCGGGCTCGGTGGTGGTTGAAGTACGCCGCCAGTTCAGGGAAATCCCGGGCATCATGGAAGGCACCGCCAAGCCGCAGTACGGCGTCGCCGTCGATATGCTGACCAAGGCCGCGATCAAGGAAATGATCGTGCCCTCGCTGTTGCCGGTTCTGGTTCCGATCGTGGTGGCATTCGGCATGAACTGGCTGATGGGCCCCGGCGCCGGCATCAAGGCACTCGGTGGCCTGCTGATCGGCACCATCATCACCGGTATCTTCGTGGCGATCTCGATGACCACCGGTGGTGGCGCCTGGGACAATGCCAAGAAGTACATCGAAGATGGTCACTTCGGCGGCAAGGGCTCGGAAGCGCACAAGGCCGCGATCACCGGCGACACTGTTGGTGATCCCTACAAGGACACCGCTGGCCCCGCCGTCAACCCGCTGATCAAGATCATCAATCTGGTCGCGCTGATGCTGGTGCCGCTGCTGTAAGCCAGCTGCATTGCCAAGCAAGACCGTAACGCCCCGCCTCGTGCGGGGCGTTTTTTTGTACATCAGGTTTTCCTTGCGACCCGAACGTAGACCGCCTTGGGCACCCCCGGTGCGCCGCGCTCCTCGACTGCGAACGACTGCGGATACTGCCGGAGCAGATCACTGAGCTTGCGCTGGCCGTAGAGGCGCGGATCGAAATCGGGGCGCACCTTGTTGAGGTAGCTGCCAATCGCACCCAGGTTGGCCCAGCCGTCATCATCTTCGTCGGAGGCGTCGTCGATTGCCTTGACCACCAGATCGATGGGAAATGCGCCGCTATCCTCGGCTCGGTTTTCGGCGGTGGATTTGGCCGTGTTTGCGGGCTTCGTCTTGGCAGGCGTCTTGCCGCTGTTCTTTGCTCCTGCATTTGACGCGGCCGCTTTTTCCGCCGCCGGCCGCAGCACTTCGGTATAGATGAACTTGTCGCAGGCGCGCACAAACGGATCCGGCGTCTTCTTTTCGCCGAATCCGTACACCATCAATCCTTCCTCGCGCAGCCGCTGCGCGAGTCGGGTGAAGTCGCTGTCGCTGGAAACCAGACAGAAGCCATCGAAGCGGCGCGTGTAGAGCAGGTCCATCGCGTCGATGATCAGGCTGCTGTCAGTCGCATTCTTGCCTTTGGTGTAGGCAAACTGCTGCACCGGGCTGATCGAATGCAGCAACAGGCTCTGTTTCCATTGCGTGTGGCTGGTCGAAGTCCAGTCGCCGTAGATGCGCTTGACGCTGGCCACACCGAACTTGGCGACTTCGGCCAGCAGACCCTCGATCACCGAGGGCTGTGCGTTATCGGCATCGATCAACACCGCCAGTCGCGTTTGATCGTCACTCGTCCTGCCTTTCGCAACCATCGCGAGCCCTCCGAATTGCCGTGTCGACGACGATATCAGATGGCTCGTCACATAGCGGAACGCAACCCGGTCATCGATTCAGAAGTTGGCGGTCAGCGAAAGCACTGCCGCCTGGACACTACCGCTGCCATCGAAGGCCGGGCGCACAAAGTGCTCATCCTGGTGATTCTGCAGGCGCATGTCGCCGCGGTAGCTCTGCAGCTCCGCACCCAGAGTCCAGACCTTGTTGAGTGCCGTATCGACGCCCAAAGCCAGCACGCTGCCTAGACTGTTGCTGCTCAGCTCGAGCCCGCCCTCGCGCACCATTGGCGCTGACGTGCCGCTGTCGACCGAATATTCGTATCGCAACTTGTAGTCGAGGTTGAGGTTGGTGATTCCCGCGCGCAGATACAGTCGCGTACGCGACCCCATCGGTACTTCGTAACGCGCCGAAAGAGCAGTCCCACGCAACTTGGATTGATTCTTGTGCGTTTCTGTCACCTCCGGGGCGACCCCATACGCGCCCAGATCGGTATCGATGCCGAAGAATCCCAACTCGATCGCCCAGCGCTCGCTGAGGCGGACACCGCCAAACAATTCACCGGCGACGCCATCGCTGTCACTGCCGAAACCCGAGTCGACGCCACCATCACTGACGCCTGCCCGTGTTCCGATGTACCCCGAGGTGGCCGCCGAGGAAGTGCCGGCAGCCACGACGAGAAGGATCGCCGCGAGACCTGACGAGATGCGGTTGGTAGTGACCTGCCGATGCGCAGCGGAGTTGTTGCTTCGGTTCATGGTAAGTGCTCCTTGCGCGGAATGCGCGTCCAATTGACATGGCGCAACCCGCACAGTTCCACGCAAAAAAAATAGTGTCGAATTGGTGTTCGCGGCGTGAACGCACCTGGCAATTCATGGTCAGAGGGCGCCTGAAGTTCCACATGCGGCGTCAGCGGAACGCGCTGCTCGATGCGCGTTTCGATGGCGAGAGCCATCGCAACATTGCTTCGGCAGTCCCGTCTTCACGCTATCGGGCGTGGCCTTGCCGACTCGGTTGCCACGCTGACGTGGCTTTCATCGGGACTGAGCGACTGCCTAACCTCAAGCAGCGCGCTGCCCGCGATGCCATCGCGCACTGCCCTGGGAACTGCATCTCCGGGCACAGCCACCTATTCGAGCGGACAGTAGATGTCATGCAAGGTCGCGATCACCTTGCGCACCGGCCCTTCTGCCAAGGCGTAGTAGATCGTCTGCGACTCGCGTCGAGTGCTGACCAACCCATGTTCGCGAAGCACTGCTAGATGCTGGGAAAGCGCCGACTGACTCAGTTCCAGACGCGCGTTGAGTTCTCCGACGCTGAGTTCGGCATCGGCGAGCAGACAAAGCACGCGCAGTCGCTGCGCATTGGACAATGCCTTGAGCAAATCCGCCGCCCGATCGGCCTGCTCAGCCATGCGTTGAGCAGCAGAGGCTGGCGAGCGAGCCGGCTTTCTCGCGGGCTGTACGGCTCTAACGCTCAATGGCTATCTCCCGAATGGTGACGCAAGGCGAGCAAGGTGTCGGCATTGTCATGGACATCGATGAATATTTCGCCAATTTCGCATGCGGCCGCACTTGCAATATCATTTATTTCTACTTAAGCTATCGCTAATGTACTGCAGTGGTTGATCCAGCGCAAGTACGCACACCCCATCAGGCCTCAGGCTGTTGGCAGACACGGCGACCGCGGTGGATCAGAGATTTTCGAGGTCGCGGCGCAGATGTCGCCGACGAACCAAGCGCAGATGGTCCAAAGGAGAATTGCAATGAATGTTGATCGCGCCGTAATGGCCTTTGCCGGCTTCATGATCCTGCTCAGTCTCACGCTGGCGCACTACGTGTCGCCCTGGTGGATGCTGTTGACCGCCTTTGTCGGCGTCAATCTGATCCAGGCGTCGTTCACCGGCTTCTGTCCGGCCGCCGCGGTCTTTGCGCGGCTAGGATTCATGAGCGGCTGCGCCTTTCCGGACAAGAGCTGATGAACGTGCTGCAACTCGCAGGCATGCGCGTTGGCCTGTCGCTGGCAGCGGTCGCGCTGGCTTCCTGTGGCGGTGGTGAAGTGGACGAGCAGGCCACAGTCGTCAAGCCGCCTCTGCAGACCATGACCATCACCGCACAGCAGGCACCCCGCGAACGCATCTGGGATGGCGTGGTCGAAGCCGTCAATCAGGCCACGCTTTCTGCCCAGACCGCAGGCCGCGTCATCGAACTGCCGTTCGATGTAAACGATTATGTGCAGGTCGGTGACGTCGTCGTGCGCTTTACCGATGTCGAGCAGCAATCGGGACGCCGTCGGGCCGATGCCGCGCTCAATGCTGCCCAGGCCGGCCTGGTCGAGGCCACAGCCGACTACCAGCGAATCGCGGACGTGTATACGCGCAAACTGGTGGCCAAGACCCAGCTGGATCAGGCCACAGCACGACGTGACACAGCACGTGCGGCGGTCGAGTCCGCGCGCGCGGCACTGCGTGAAGCCGGAGAACAGGTCGACTACACGGTGATCAGGGCGCCCTATTCCGGCGTGCTGACTGAGCGCCATGTCAAAGTCGGCGAGACCGTGCGTCCTGGTCAGCCCCTGGTGTCCGGTTTGAGCATGGCGAAACTGCGCATCAATGTGGAAGTGCCGCAGAGCGAAATCGCGGCGATCCGCGCGCATCGCCAGGCTGCGGTATTACTCGCCGAAGGCAAACGCCTGGCAGCCGAGCGCATCGTCATCTTCCCGTTCGCTGACCCGGCGACGCACAGCTACAAGATTCGTCTTGAGATGCCCGAGGCGGAGACCGGACTACAGCCCGGCATGACAGTCAAAGCCGCCTTCACGCTGGGTCAGGAGGAGCGGCTGCTGGTGCCGCTGCAAGCCCTGGTGCAGCGCGGCGAGACAACGGCCGTCTACGTGATCAGCGACAACCGTGCGCTATTGCGCCAGATCCGTGTCGGTCATCGATTCGGCGACGATGCCGAGGTCATCAGCGGATTGAAGTCAGGTGATGTCATCGCGCTTGAGCCTTCGGCTGCCTTGGTCTATGCCGCCGCCCTGCGTCAGGCGAAGTCATGAACACATCGGGCGGATCGGCACGACTCGGCCTTTCCGGCTGGCTGGCGCGCACGTTCCAGTCCAATCCGCTGACGCCGGTGTTGGCGCTGGCGGGATTGTTGCTCGGCCTGTTCGCCGTTCTGGTCACGCCACGCGAAGAGGAACCGCAAATCGATGTGACGATGGCCAACGTCATCGTGGCGTTCCCCGGCGCCAGCGTCGAGGATGTCGAAAATCTGGTCAGCTACCCGCTCGAACAGACGCTTTCCGCGATCGAAGGCGTCAAGCATGTGTATTCGGTCAGCCGCCCGGGCAGTAGTCTGATCACCGTTGAGTTTGCCGTCGGCGTACCCAGGCAGGATGCCCTGGTGCGACTCTACAACCAGGTGTTTTCGCATACCGATTGGCAGACCCCCGGACTCGGAATCGGCCAGCCTGTCGTGCGACCCATGGGCATCGACGACGTGCCAGTGATGAGCGTCACGCTGTGGACCGATGACGCCGAACGCAGCGCTACCCAATTGGCGGAAGTCGCGCATACGCTGGAAACCGAAATCAAGAGCATCCGGGGCACCCGCGATGTCTACACCATAGGCGCACCGCAACGCGCGGTCATCGTCGAGCTCGACGCCACCCGGCTCGCCGCCTATGGCCTCAGCGCCGACGAACTCGCCGCTGCACTGACCAGTGCCAATGCCGTGGTGCAAGCTGGTGACCGTGTGTCGGCAGCCGGCAATCGGCCGCTCACGGCTGGGCAGTTTCTGCTTGACGCCAATGAAGTCTCGGAACTGGTCATTACCGCCTCGCAAGGCAGCCCGGTCTATCTGTCGGATGTCGCGAACGTGCGTTCTAGCGCTGACCTGGCCAGCAGCTATGTCTGGTTTGGCACGCCCGCAACCCATCCCGGACCCCGATCTGGCGTTGCGCCTGCGGTCACCATCGCTATTTCCAAACAACCCGGCGTCAATGCCGCGGACATCACCCGCACCATCGCAGAACGGCTGGATGTGTTGACGGCCTCCGACATACCTGAGGGCGTGCACGTCGAGATTACGCGCGACTACGGAGCGACCGCCAACGAGAAGGCCCTGAAGCTGATCCAGAAGCTGATGTTCGCGACCATGGCGGTGGTACTGCTGGTGCTGTTCACGCTGGGCTGGCGTGAGGCCATCGTTGTCGGCAGCGCCGTCATCATCACGCTGGCTCTGACTTTGTTCGCGTCCTGGGCGATGGGGTTCACCATCAACCGGGTCAGCCTGTTCGCCCTGATTTTTTCCATCGGTATCCTGGTCGACGATGCCATCGTCGTGGTCGAAAACATTCACCGTCATATGCAGCATGGCGGCAAGCGCCTGATCGACGCACTGCCCGGCGCGGTCGACGAGGTCGGCAGCCCGACCATCCTGGCCACCTTCACGGTCATTGCCGCATTGCTGCCCATGGCCTTTGTATCAGGGCTGATGGGGCCGTACATGCGACCGATCCCGATCAATGCCTCAGTCGGAATGCTGCTGTCGCTGGGTGTGGCATTGATCGTCACACCGTGGTTGGCGTTGAAGCTGCTCGCGCGGCACCTCGAATCAACTGCAACCGCGCATCGCTCGTCGCCAATCGCCTCGCGCCTGGCGGTTCTGTTCGAAAAACTGCTGCGGCCCTTCCTCGATCCCGAACGCGGGCAGCGACGGCGACGGGGCCTGCTGATCGGGATACTCACTGCGGTGTTTCTGTCGGGCGGACTGGCTGCAGCGCAGTGGGTGGTCTTGAAGATGCTGCCGTTCGACAACAAATCGGAATTCCAGATCGTCGTCGACACGCCGGAAGGCACGACGCTGGAGCAGACCAATGCACTGCTGATGGACCTGGCCACAGAACTCGATTCGGTGCCCGAAGTCGCCAACTTCCAGGGCTATGCCGGCACCTCGGCTCCGGTCAACTTCAACGGCCTGGTCCGCCAGTACTACCTGCGCAGCGGCGCCAACGTCGGCGATCTGCAGGTCAATCTGGTCGACAAGCATCAGCGCAGCCGCAAGAGCCACGACATCGCGCGCGCGGTGCGGCCGCAGTTGGCTGAAATCGGCAAGCGCTATGGCGCCTCGGTAAAAGTAGTGGAGGTGCCGCCAGGCCCGCCGGTGCTGGCGCCCCTGGTGGCCGAAATCTACGGGCCAGACCGCGAGCGGGTCCGCGCCATCGCGGCTGAATTGCGCTCCAGATTCTCAGATGCCCGAGGCATCGTCGATATCGACAGCAGTGTCGAATCGCCGGCATTGCGCGAGCAGGTGGTAGTCGATCGCCAGCGCGCCTCGCGGCTTGGCGTCTCGCAGTCCAGCATCGTGGCGGCGCTCGGTCTCGCCGTCGGCGGCAGCGATGTCAGCTTCCTGCATGATGGGCGATCACGTCACGCCGTACCGATTCGGCTGCGCCTGCCCGCTGGCGATCAGGCCAGCCGCGACCAGCTGCTGGCGCTCAATGTACGTGCCGCGAATGGGCAGCTGGTGGCGCTTTCCGAGCTGGTCGAAATCCGCGAACTGCCCTGGGAGAACGCGCGGCACCACAAGGACCTGATGCCGGTCGTCTACGTTACCGGTGACGAGGCCGGCGCCTTGGACAGCCCGCTGTATGGCATGTTTTCAGTCGTGGCCAAGTCGGGCACCGCGACCTGGGCCGGGACAACGGTCGAACAGTACTTTTTCACTCGACCGGCATCCGCCACTGCGTTTGCGATCAAATGGGAAGGCGAATGGCAGATTACCTTCGAAACCTTTCGCGACATGGGGCTCGCCTACTCGGTCGGACTGCTGCTGATCTATCTGCTCCTGGTAGCCCAGTTCCGCGGCTATGTGGTGCCGCTGATCATCATGGCGCCGATTCCACTCACCGTGATCGGTGTCATGCCAGGACACGCCCTGCTCGGCGCGCAGTTCACCGCCACTTCGATGATCGGCATGATTGCGCTCGCCGGCATCATCGTGCGCAACTCGATCCTGCTGGTGGATTTCATCAATCAGTCGATCGCCGAAGGCAAGGAGACCGGAGACGCGGTGATCGAAGCCTGTGCCGTGCGGGCGCAGCCGATTGCGCTGACGGCGTTGGCAGCGATGGCTGGTGCGCTGTTCATTCTCGACGATCCGATTTTCAACGGCCTGGCGATCGCGCTGATCTTCGGCATCCTGATCAGCACCTTGTTGACACTGGTGGTAATACCGGTGCTCTACTTCACCTATCTGCAGCGCGCACACCGAATCAAACCGCGGGAGCACACCTGATGAGCGATACCCAGAGTTTCAGCGTCACCGTGCAACAGGAATCCGACTATGTGTTCCGCATCCAGTTCGATGCGACCGCCATCCCCGATTTGCTGACCGACGAACCCGAGCCACTCGGCGGCGGCAGCGGGCCCAATCCCTCGCGCCTGCTTGCTGCGGCCGTCGCCAACTGCATGAGCGCCAGCCTGTTGTTCGCACTGCGCAAGTACAAGAACCAGCCCGGACCGATCACTACGCGAGCGACCGCCACCATGGGGCGCAGCGAGGCCGGGCGCATGCGTGTCGAACATATCGATGCAGAGATCCAGCTCGCCGATCGCGCCGATCAGCACCAGCATCTGGACCGCATCCTGCAGCAGTTCGAGGCGTTTTGCGTGGTCACCGAGAGCGTGCGCCACGGCGTCGACGTCGCGATTTCGGTGCGCGATGTCGATGGCAAACTGCTGCATGGCACCGCAGGCGGCTGATCAGGAGCCGGCGTCATGAGTCGCCGCATCGTCATCTGCATCGATGGCACCAACAATTATCCTGGCGCAGGATTGACCAATATCCAGCGCCTGGTGCGGATGCTCGGCGACGACGAGGATCAGCTGATCTATTACCAGCCCGGCGCTGGCACGATCGAGCCCGATTCGCTGACCCTGCCCTGGTCGCGCAAGCTGCTGCAGTTCGTCGACTCGGTATCGGCGATCATGCTGGAACGCCACGTCTGCTCGGCCTACCGGTTTTTGATGGCGCATTATCGGCGCGGTGATCAGCTGTATTTCTTCGGCTTCAGCCGCGGCGCCTATGCGGTGCGCGTGCTCGCCGCCATGCTCAGCAAGGTCGGATTGCTGCGCAACGGCTTCGACGAAATGCTGCCGTTCGCCTGGCGCAGCTACTCGGCCCGCGGCAACGCAGATGCCGCGCGCGAATTTCGCAATGCCTACTGCCACTATGTGCGCCGGATCAGGTTTCTTGGCCTGTTCGACAGCGTCAGCGCGGTCGGTTCACCGTGGCGCCCGCGCAGTTTCGAGCGCACCTTTCGCAATCTGAGTGTCGACACGGTTCGACATGCGCTCGCGCTCGATGAGCGACGTGCGATGTTCGTGCAGAACCTGTGGTCGGAGCAGACCGACCCGAACCCGCAAAACGACGACGACGCGACCGGCAGCGATGTACGTCAGGTCTGGTTTCCGGGCGTGCATGCCGATATCGGTGGTGGCTATCCGGAGTCGGAGGCAGGACTGTCTCGGATTACCCTGGCCTGGATGCGCCGCGAAGCCGAGCAGGCTGGACTGAGTTTCCGTCCCCTGGTCAGCAACCGGATTCTCGATCCCGATGGCCGGCTCGACCGGATCGATGCGGCCACGGTAAGCGCGCTGCACTGCGCAGCAGCGCAGCACGACGAACTGCGTGCGCATCTGTACTGGCGACTGCTGGAATATCTGCCGATCCCGCGCTGGTGGCGCGATTCGGGCGGGGTGTGGCGACGCTCGTGGCGGCCGCATCTGGGTGCAGCGCGCCGGCCCGGAGCCGGTGCGCGCGTGCATTCGTCGATGCAGGAACGCCAGCTGCAGCTACCCGGATACCAGCCGGCCGCCGCTGTGGATGCGCGCCGCTTCGAGGATTGATGCTCTCGCCGCCCTGCCTTCGCTGCGCCGAACCGCCGCTGTAGTGCGACCAAGCGAATGCGCGCTGTCGACCCGGGCGGGGTGCAGCCGATACGATGAGCCGATGGACTACGCCACAATCTCCA
This sequence comes from Lysobacterales bacterium, assembly GCA_038255435.1. Taxonomy (GTDB): domain Bacteria; phylum Pseudomonadota; class Gammaproteobacteria; order Xanthomonadales; family Ahniellaceae; genus 0-14-3-00-62-12. The sequence goes on along the minus strand of JBBSLG010000013.1, from coordinate 92,108 downwards.
GCCAGCCCGAGTCGGTCGCCGCACCTGGCGAGCGATTGTTCTGGTTGTTGCACAGCTCCGGCTGGCTGGCCTATGCGCTGTACAGCCTGCTGACCGCACTCGGACACGGCAAGCCGCTTGATTACTGGGTGGTCGTGGCCGTTACCACTGGCGCCGGCCTGCTCGCCACGGCGGTGCTGCGCTATGCATTGCGCTATCTGATGCGGTTTCCGGTTCCGGTGTTTGTCGCCGGCTCGATCCTGCCCATCCTGCTCTGCGCCTTGCTGATCTCCCAGGCCTATGTGTTCGCCCTGTTGCAATGGGGCTGCCAGGACTGCCGGCCCTCGGGACTGCTCGGCTATCTCGCCTATATGGGCAGCTTCACCTACGTCATCGTGACCTGGTCGGTGCTCTATTTCGGCATCAAGACCCATCTGGAATTGCAGTGGCGCACGCGCGAATCGCTGCAGGCACACGCGATGGCGCACCAGGCCCAGCTCAAGATGCTGCGCTATCAGCTCAATCCGCATTTTTTGTTCAACACGCTCAATGCGATCTCGACCCTGATCCTCGACCGCGACAATCAGACCGCCAACCGCATGGTCACCGGACTGTCGGCGTTCCTGCGTTATTCGCTCGACGCCGATCCGGTGCAGCGGGTGACCTTGAAGCAGGAACTGGAGGCGATCCAACTCTATCTCGGGATCGAAAAGCTGCGCTTTACCGAGCGCTTGAATCTTGCATCGGACATCGAACCCGCTGCCTACTCGGCCCAACTGCCCAGTCTGCTGCTGCAGCCGTTGATCGAGAACGCGATCAAGTACGCGGTTGCCAAGCGCGTCGAAGGCGGTAGCATCGAGATCATCGCGCGACGCGACGGCGAGACGCTGGAAATCATCGTGCGCGATGATGGCCCCGGTTTCCCCAGTCCGGGCGCCGATCTGCCCGAAGGCAATGGCGTGGGTCTGCGCAACACGCGCGACCGGCTGCTTGTGCTGTATGGAAACAGGCAGAGTTTTGTCATGCGCAATCGTCAGCCGCATGGCGCCGAGATTGTGCTGCGACTCCCCTATGAACCCTCTGGCGCGCTGCGCGACTGAAGCGAGGGCATGAGCATGGCAATCCGTACCCTGCTGGTCGATGATGAACCCCTGGCCCGACGCGGACTCGAATTGCGCCTGGCCGAACACAGCGATGTCAGCATCGTCGGCCAGTGCGGCAATGGCGAGGCCGCACTTGCCGCAATCGGCGTCGAGGCACCGGACCTGATGTTTCTGGATGTGCAGATGCCGGGTCTGGATGGATTCGCTACGTTGCGCGCGATTCCAGCCGGCCAGATGCCCGTCGTGGTCTTCGTGACCGCGTACGATCACTATGCGATCCACGCCTTCGAGGCGAGCGCAGTCGACTATCTGCTCAAGCCAATCGAGGACAGCCGGCTCGCCCAGGCCCTGCACCGGGTGCGCGAAGTGCTGCGCGAGCGCGAAACCCAGACCCACTGTGCGCGCCTGCTCGGTCTGCTCGGGGAACTGTCGGGGCGACCCGCGCTCACCCTCGACGAAGCGCTGGCCGGGGACAGCAGTCTGCGGCTGACGCCCAAGGATGCGCGCTTGGCCATCAAGGATGGCAGCCAGACCGTGCGCATCGCGCCGGCCAGCATTCGCTGGGTGGATGCCGCCGGCGACTACATGTGCATCCATACCGAGAGCGAGACCCACGTTCTGCGCGCCACCATGCGTGAACTGGAAGCCCAGCTCGATCCGGCGCTGTTCCAGCGCGTGCATCGATCGACCATCGTCAACATGTCGCGGGTGAAGTCGTTCCGCACGCATATCAATGGCGAGTATTTTCTCGTGCTCGACTCGGGCAACGAGATCAAGCTCTCGCGCTCCTACAAGGACAAGGTCGCGCTGCTGCGCTGATGCCGCGCAGCCTTCGCCAGGCCAAACCCGGCGACGGCAATGGCGCGCACTCTACTCATCGCTCGCTGCCCTCATCTCGGCGCAAACCAGCAAACCTTCGTGACCACAGGCACGTCTAGGGGATTCGGAATCGGTGCATGGTGGCGCCGGATCGAATACGGAGCCTGTCATGGATATCACCCGCGCCTCATTGAACAACCCGGCAGCCATCGCGGCCGCGGTTGCCCTGGTCATGCTATTCGGCCTGCTGGCGATGTTCGAATTGCCGCTGCAGTTATTCCCCGACATCGATCGTCCACAACTCTCGGTGCAGACCAATTGGCGCGCGGCGTCGCCGACCGAAATCGAATCGCAAATTCTCGAACCGCAGGAAGAAGTGCTGCAGGGCCTTGCCGGGCTCGAGCAGATGGACGGCACCGCCAATGCCGGCGGTAGCTGGGTCAATCTGAGCTTCGCGGTCGGCACCGATATGCGCGCGGTGCTGGTCGATGTATTGGGCCGACTGAATCGGCTGCCGCCATTGCCGGCCGATGCCGACCCGCCGGTGGTGCAACTCAGTGGCGAGGACGCCAACCAGAACCTGACCTGGTTTTTTGTCCAACTGCTGCCGGGCACCAAGGGCACCATCGAAGATCACTACCGCTTTGTCCAAGACAGCGTAAAACCGAGGCTGGAAGCGATCCCCGGCGTTGCCAGAGTCGAGGTCAATGGCGCGATGGCCGAGGAGCTCAGCATTGATCTCGATCTCGCGCGCGCTGCCGATTATGGTCTCGGCCTGCCAGATATCGCGCGTGCCGCGGGCCGCGCCGATGATGTATCCGGTGGTCTGGTCAATGTCGGGCGGCGCCAGTACTCACTGCGCCTCGCCGGCCGTTACAGCCCGGATGAGCTGGGCGAGCTGGTGCTCGCCTGGCGCGATGGCAGTCCGGTCAAGCTCGGTGATGTCGCCGAGATCAGTGTCAAACGACCGGCACGCACGTTTGTGGGCTACCAGAATGGCAACCCGGCACTCGGACTACGCATCGTCCGCGAGAACTCGGCCAATGTGCTGGCCACGTTGGACGCGGTCAAGGCCGAAGTCGCCCTGCTGCGCGACGGACCGCTGCACGAGCGCGGCCTGGCGATCGAGCAGAGTTTCGATTCCGGCCTCTTCATCAATCGCGCGATCAATCTGCTGTCGGGCAATCTGCTCGCCGGTATTCTTTTGTCGGTGGGCTGCCTGTGGTGGTTCCTGCGCGATCGTCGTGCGACCTTGCTTATCGCCAGCGCGATACCCGTGTCCCTGCTGGCGACTTTCGTCGTGCTCAATCTGCTCGGGCGCAGTCTCAACGTGATCTCACTGGCTGGGCTTGCCTTCGCCGTCGGCATGGTGATGGATGCTGCGATCGTGGTCGCGGAGAATATCGTCCGACTGAAGGAAGCCGGGAAACTTCCGATGGAAGCGGCCTATCTTGGCACCCGCCAAGTCGTCGGCGCGCTGTTTGCGTCAACCCTGACGACCATTGCCGTATTCGTGCCGGTGCTGTTCCTCGAAGATGTCGAGGGTCAGCTGTTCGGCGACCTGGCGATTACGGTATCGATTGCGGTCGCAATCTCTCTGCTGATCGCGGTGACCCTGATGCCGGCGGCGGCCGGTGGCTGGTTGCGTGCCAAACAGTTTGGAACAGCTGGTTCGACGCACTGGCTGCGCATCACCAGCTGGATCATGCGCGTGACCGCAACCCGATCCCAGCAAACTGGCTGGGTCGTCGCACTGGTGCTGGCTCCGATCCTGTTAAGCATTGCCTTGATGCCGAAACTGGACTACCTGCCGCCGGTCAAGCGCGCCGCCATCGACACCTGGTTCAACTTGCCGCCCGGCATGGGACCGGAGCAGGTCGATCGCGAGATATTCTCGATTGTGCGCGAGCGCATGGCGCCGTACATGCGCGGCGAAAAGCAGCCGCAATTGAAGAACTGGTACATCCAGGCCTGGCCCGGCGGCGGCACGCTCGGCGCGCGCGTTGTCGATGAGGCGCGGATCGGCGAGCTCGAGCAGATCATCCGCGACGAGATCGTGGTCGGCCTGCCCGACACCACCGCGTTTACCACCGAGGGCGAACTGTTCGGTGGTTTCGGTGGCTCAGCACGCGCGATCTTCATCCACCTGCAATCAGGCGACAGCGAACGACTCAACGATGCCGCGCGTCAGGGCGCGGATGTGCTGCGCACACGATTTCCCGGTGCCAACGTGCAGACCTGGCCCAATGCCGACAGCCGCAGCACGGAGTTGCGCGTACTACCTGATGATCGACGCCTCGCCGAAGCCGGCTGGACCCGCAATGAACTCGGCACGGTCATCCGAACCCTCGGCAACGGCAGTTGGCTGGGCGAATATTTTGACGGCGATCAACGCATGGATATCATTCTGCGCAGCAAACCCTGGAGTGGGCCCGAGCAACTTGCCGCCCTGCCCCTGGTCACCGGCAATGGCAGCGTGCTGCCACTGAGTGAACTGGCATCGCTGGAGACCGTGCTCACCGCGCCGCAACTGCGCCGCATCGACCGTCGCCGCACGGTAACCCTGACCCTCGATCCGCCGCAGTCGCTCTCGCTCGAGGATGCGCTGGCCACCGTCAATGGCGAAGTGCTGCCACTGCTGCGCGGTGTGCTGCCCGATGGTGGCAGCGTCCAAGTCGGCGGCAGCGCCGATCAACTGGACAAAGTTGTCGCCACGATGGGAAAGAATTTCGCACTCGCCCTGCTGGTGCTGTTCCTGCTCATGGCCGCGATGTTCAAGTCTCTGCGTGATTCCGCCCTGGTGATGGCCACCCTGCCGCTGGCAGTCGCCGGCGGCGTGCTTGGCCTGCGTGCGCTGGGACTGTTCAGTTTCCAGTCGCTCGACCTGCTGTCGATGATCGGATTTGTCATGTTGCTCGGCATGGTGGTCAACAACGCCATCCTGCTGGTTGCACAGACGCGCGAAGCCGAGCGCGAAGGGCTGCCGGTGGATGCCGCCATCGAGCTCGCCCTGACCCAGCGGCTGCGGCCGATCTTCATCGCCGCGCTGACCGGTGTGGTCGGCGCCTTGCCGATGGCGATCAATCCGGGGCCCGGTGCAGTGATCTATCGCGGTCTCGCCGCCGTCACCGTCGGCGGCGTGGCCTGCTCCCTGGTCTTCACCGCCGTGCTGATACCCGCTGCGTTGCGCTGGCTCGATCGTCGCGCGCAGGCACGCGGAGTCGTCAGGGCACTCCAAGCTCCGCGCGAACCGCTGCAGTCGGCAGCCTGATCGATACGAATCCGTGCACTTCGATGCATTCGCGGAATCCACCATTGCAGTTGCAACTGCTGTACCCAGAGGACCTGATCATGAAAACCGATACCCTGAAGAAACTGAGCCTGATCGCCGTCGCCATGGCACTCGGCCTGGCGTTCGCCCTGCGCCCGTCCAGCAACGCGCTTGCCCAACCCGGCAGCGACAATCCGCCGGCACCGGCCGTGGTTGAAGTTGCGCTCGCGCAGTCAAGCCTGATGGCGCCGCTGCAATGGGTGCCCGGTACGGTCGCCAGTCGTCACGATGCACGCGTCGCTGGCAGCGAGAGCGGGCGGGTGACCCTGGTCGCTGAAGTCGGAACCCAGGTTCGCCGTGGCGACGTGCTCGCGCGCATTGATGATGAAGCGCTGCAACTGGCCCTTCGTCAATTCGAGGCGGCCCTGCAACAGAGTGAATCGCGGCGTGCCTTCGCCGAGCGTCAGGCCAAGCGCATGGCGTCGGTGACCGCACGCTCCAGCCTGGCCGCCGCCCAGCTCGATCAGGTGATCGCCGACCGTGACGAGCGCCAGCAACAGAGCGCGCAAGCGCGTGCCGCGGTTGCCGACGCCAAACGCCGACTGCGTGAGGCTACGATCCGAGCGCCGTTCGCCGGCACCGTGGTTGAACGCTTCGTCGAAGTCGGTGAACACCTGGCCATGGGCGCGAGCGTGGTGCGACTGGTCGATACCGTCGATCTGGAAATCAGCGCACGCGCGCCGGTTGGCCTCGGCCCCGCATTGCAAGGCGTTTCAACGGTGCAGGTCCGCGATGCACGTGGCAGCCAATCCGCTGAACTGCGCACCCTGGTTCCGGTCGGCGATATCCAGTCGCGCCAGCTCGAGGTGCGCATATCGGTGCCGGCCTCGGCTTTTCTGGTTGGCGCCGCAGTCGAAGTGGCCCTGCCCAGCAGCATCGAACGCGCCGTGATTTCGGTGCCACGTGATGCGCTCATACTACGCAACGAGGGCAGCTTTGTGTTCCGCATCGACGCCGACAACAAGGCGCATCGGCTCGGCGTTACTCCGGGACGCGCCGACGGCGAACTGATCGAAGTCAGCGGCGAGCTGGCCAGTGGCGATGTGCTGGTCACGCGCGGCGCCGAACGCTTGCAGGACGGTCAGAGCGTCGCAATCAACGAACGCTCCTAGAAATCCCGCTCGATCGCACTGCGGAAGCTTCTCTTGCCAGCCGGCGCGGGTACATTGGGCTTCCCTAAAGCCGGCCGGCCGCGCGTGGCGGACAGGAAACCTGCGAAGATTTTTTCGCTCTGGCATGCGCTGCCGAGCTGACCGCCGCGATCAGAAACTGTCGAGACGCGTCAGTACGCGATTGCGACCGGCTCGCTTCGCCTCGTAGAGCAGCGAGTCGGCGCGCCGCAACAGGTCATCGACGGGCGTGTCGGCTTGGGCATGTGTAGCGATCCCACCGGCACTGATCGACAGTACGCCCCAGGGCGCCGCGGGATGCTTTAGGCCGAGATCGAGCACCGCGCGTCGCAGTGAATCGAGCATGGCCGCCAGCCCGCTGGCGTCGGGGAGAAGGAGGGCGAATTCCTCGCCGCCGTAGCGCGCCGCAAGTTGATGCGGTTCGGTGGCAAACCGCGCGATGACCGCTGCAATCTCCCGCAAGGCAAGGTCGCCGGCGGGATGACCGAAATTGTCGTTGTACTGCTTGAAGAAATCGACATCGATCAAAGCCAATCCGAAAGCGCGACCGGAGCGAATCGAGACCTCACGGATCCGCTCGAGGGCCTCATCGAAGCTGCGTCGATTGGCGATACCAGTCAGTGCGTCACGTCCGAGCAGCAAGGCCATCTGGTGACGTTGGGCGATCAGTTTGAGCTGGTTGCCCAGTCGGACCCGAACAATGGCCGGACGAATCGGCTTGAAGACGTAGTCGACCGCGCCCATCAACAGGCCTTTCTCTTCCTCAAGCTCATCATCCTGGCCGGTGACGAAAATGACCGCGGTGTCGGCAGTGCGCACATCGGAGCGCAGGCGCTCGAGCACTTCATAGCCGCTCATGCCCGGCATCATCACGTCGAGCAGGATCAGATCCACGCGTACTTCGCTGAAGGCAATCTCGAGTGCCTCCTCTCCACTGCCCGCCTCGATCACCCGGCACTGCTGTCGCAGGATCTCGCTGAGCAGTAGCCGGTTGTCGGGATCGTCGTCGACGACCAGCACGGTCTGGATAATCCCCGCCATCCGATCAGCGTAATTGGAACGGGCGCGCCAGCGCGCTGCCGCGGAATCTGCCGACGGTGAATTTGCCGGGCTCTGGGACTTTGCAGTTTCGCGCGTCGCCATCGGGAGGATCCGCCTGAGGAGGTGAGTCTGTTCGACCATCATGGCGGCACACCCGCAAGTAGGTTTGAACCGATACTCGGGAAGTGGATCGGCGCGTCAGGGTGCGCGGGACCCCCCGGCCATCCCTGCACAGCATCGCAATCGACCCACTTCCCGCGTATCTGAGATCGCACAAAACGTGCCATCCCAGAGCCACTTCTCGATTATTTACCATTGCCCGCCGGGCAGGGCAACCTCGCTGGAAAATTCATGCGGTCGCAGTTCATCCACGCAGCCTCGCACCGCGCACCCGGTCGCGCCGTCATTCGTAGCTGAGTTCGCCGCCGCGTCCCCAGAAAACGCGATAGGAAAGCACGGTGTAGCCGATGATCGCGGGCAAGGTGATGAGCGCACCGACCAGCATGAACCGCAACGAGGCGGGCGCCGCAGCCGCTTCGGCATAAGTGATCCGATCGAACACGAGGTAGGGAAACAGGCTGTAGGCGAGTCCCAGGAAGGCGAGCGCGAACATGGCGACGGCGGCAGCGAACGGACGCCAGTCCGGCCGACCGGGCGGGCGCAACATGCGTCGCAGTCGACCCTCGCAGAACGCGAACACGAGCGCAGTCAGCAGCGGCACCGGCAGCAGGAAGAACAGGTTGGGCAGGCTGAACCACTTGTCGAGTATGCGCGGACTCATCAACGGCGTGACGATTGAAACCGCGGCGATCGCCATGCCGGTCAACCAGAGACTGCGCCAGGCCCAGCGCGCCGCCAGTTGCACCAGTCCTTGCTCCAGTTTGAGGATCAACCAGGTAGCACCGAGCAAGGTGTAGCCAGAGGCAAGCCCGGCCGCGATCAACAGCGCGAACGATATGGCCGGAGCGTCCTGGCGGAATCCGGTGATGTAGCTGCCGAGCATGTAGCCCTGCGCCAGCGCGGCGAACAGTGAGCCGGCAAAGAACACCGTGTTCCAGATGTGCTTGTGTTCGTCATGCGCCTTGACCCGAAAATCGAATGCCACGCCGCGCAGGATCAAGCTGATCAACATGACGGTAACCGGTAGATAGAGTGCACCGAGGATGATGCCGTTGGCGCGCGGGAAGGCGACCAGCAAAAGACCGGCGCCGAGTACGAGCCAGGTTTCATTTGCGTCCCAGAACGGACCAATGGAGGCGATCATCCGGTCCTTGTCAGCGTCCTCGGCAAACGGGAGCAGGATGCCGACGCCCAGATCGAAGCCATCGAGGACGACATAGACGAGCATCGCGAGCGCCATCAAGGCGACGAAAATTAGCGGCAACAGGCTGTCGTCCATTCATCCCTCCGAAGCAACTGCGGGTACGCTGGCCGGCTGGTGATCGCGGGCGTTGCGGGCCATGTAGAACAGCACCGAGACGTACGACACCAGCAGCAGGGTGTAAACCACCAGGTAGGTGCTCAGACTGAGCGCGATCATCGGTGCCGGCACGGCCGAGGCCGCATCCACCGTTCTGAGCAGGCCGTAGACCAGCCAGGGCTGCCGACCGATTTCGCTGACGTACCAACCGGCCAGCGTGGCCAACCAGCCCGAAAAGGTCATCAGCACCAGCAGACGCAGGCCCCATCGACCCGGCACGCGGCCACCGCGCATGCGCCATGCAGTCGACCATGACACCAGCAACATCAGCCCAGCGGTTGCCACCATCACCCGGAACGCCCAGAACACCGGCGCGACCGGTGGATGCGCATCGGCGAAAGAGTCCAGACCCTTGATCTCGCCATCGGCTGTATGGGTCAGGATCAGACTGGCGAGCGCCGGCACACCGAACGCGTAGTGGTTGCTGCGCGTGGCCGAGTCGGGCAGGGCGAACAGCAGGGCCGGTGCGCCGCGTTCGTCCTGCCAGACGCCTTCCATCGCGGCCACCTTGGCCGGCTGATGTTCCAGGGTATTGAGGCCGTGCAGATCACCGGCGAAGATCTGGATCGGAATCAGGGTCGCCGCCATCAGCACGCCGACGCGCAGACTGCTGCGCACGGACGGCGCATCATCGCCGCGAAGCATTCGATAGGCGGACAGGCCGGCAACCAGGAAAGCTGCGGTCAGCCCGGAGGCAAGCAGCATATGCGCCAGCCGGTACGGAAATGAGGGATTGAACACGACAGCCCACCAGCTCACCACATGTGCCTGGCCATCGATCATCTCGAAGCCCGCGGGCGTCTGCATCCACGAATTGAGCGAGAGTATCCAGAACGCCGAGAAAGAAGTCCCGATCGCGACAACCGCAGTTGCCAGGGTATGCCAGCCCTCGCCCACACGTTTGCGGCCGAACAGCATGATGCCGAGAAACGTGGCCTCGAGGAAAAATGCCGTCAGTACTTCGTAGGCGAGCAGTGGCCCGGCGATGTTGCCGACCTTTTCCATGAATCCGGGCCAGTTGGTGCCGAACTGGAAGCTCATGGTCAGGCCGCTGACCACACCGAGCGCAAAACTCAGCGCGAATACCTTGATCCAGAACAGGTAGGCATCCAGCCATCGGCGCTCGCCAGTGCTGGCAAAACGCAGCTTGAAAAACAGCAACACCCAGGCCAGGGCCATCGTGATCGTGGGGAAGAGGATATGAAAACTGATGTTCGCGGCGAACTGTACTCGGGCAAGAGCAACCGGATCGACCATGGCAGCAGACCTCAAAGACTTTCGGAACAGCACACGCCGAACGTGCGCTGTTCCCAAATCCCTCAGCAGCAGACTCACCGCCCAGTATAGTCCTGGCAACTGGTGGGTGCCCTCTTCCCCACGGGCCGATACTGGGGAATTTGGCTGGGTCCGCAGCCGGAATGAAAGCCGAGCATCGGCTCAAGCCCCAGGCCCTACAATCGGCGGCTCAGCATTCAACGAAGGAATGAAACCATGGGTCTCGATCTGGTCAACAGCGGACGCGATCTGCCGCGCGACGTCAATGTCATCATCGAGATTCCGATGAACTCGGAGCCGGTCAAGTACGAGGTGGACAAGGTATCCGGCGCGATCTTCGTCGATCGGGTCCTGACCACACCGATGCATTATCCCTGCAACTATGGCTACATCCCGCACACGCTGTCCGGAGATGGCGATCCGGCCGATGTACTGGTGGTGATGCCGGTGCCCCTGATCCCGGGCTCGGTGATCCGGGTAAGGCCAATCGGCCAGTTGAACATGACCGATGAAGCGGGCGAAGACACCAAGATCATCGCCGTCCCGGTCAGCAAGGTGTTCCCGGCCTACGACCACATCCAGACCATCCACGAACTGCCGGAACTCACCCGCGACCGGATTGCGCATTTCTTCGCGCACTACAAGGACCTGGAAAAAGGCAAATGGGTCAAGATCGCCGGCTGGGGTGGCCCGGAAGAAGCCCACGCCGAGATCATCCGCAGTGTCGAGCGCTATCAGGCAGCGCCGGACAAGCCGAACTTCTGATTCCTCGGTCGGCGCCGTTGTTTTCGGTGCCGACCATTGTCCCAGACGACCGAGCCATCGATACTCGCGGACCCGATTCGCCTGCGAGTGCCTCCATGAAGACCATGCTGACCTGCTTGCTGCTGGCCCTTGCCAGCATGGACGCGATCTCTGCCACGGCGCCGGCCAGCGCCGATCTGATCGTCCACAACGCGCGCGTCTACACGGTCGATCCGGTTCGACCACGGGTGTCTGCGCTCGCCATCCGCGACGGGCGCATCGTTTTTGCCGGAAGCGATCGCGCTGCCCAGGCTTTTCGTGGTGCGAAGACGCGCCTGCATGATCTTGCTGGCAAAACAGTCATCCCGGGCATGATCGATGCGCATGCGCACCTGCTCAGTCTGGGCCTGGGTCTGCAACAGGTCGAATTGCGCGGCACACGCTCGTTTGATGAGGTGATCGCGCGGGTACGAGCCCGAGCCGGCGAACTCCCGCCTGGCAGCTGGATCATCGGTCGCGGCTGGGATCAGAACGACTGGGCCGACACCCGATTTCCAAGCCATGAGGCGCTGTCGGCAGCAATACCCGCGCATCCGGTACTGCTGACGCGCGTCGACGGCCACGCCGGGATTGCCAATGCGCTGGCCATGCAACGCGCCGGAATCAATGCCGACAGCAAGGACCCCGCCGGCGGTCGAATCGAGCGCGACCAGCGCGGCGCTCCCACCGGCGTACTGATTGATCTGGCGCTCGACAACGCCGAGCAGGCAGTTCCCGCGCTCGACGAAAAGCAGCGCCGCGCGGCCGTCCTCGCTGCCATCACGGAACTCAATCGCTGGGGACTGACCGGTGTCCACGATGCCGGCGTAGCCCGCGCCACTATCGATACCTACCAGTCGCTGGCGGCAGCGGGCCACTACAATTTGCGCAACTACGTGATGATCGCCGGCGACGATGCGACCCTGGACCATTACCTTGCTCGCGGACCGCAGCGCGGACTGCACAAGCAACACCTCTGGATCAGCGCGATCAAACTGTCTGCCGACGGCGCGCTCGGCTCGCGTGGCGCGGCCCTGCTTGAACCCTACGCGGATGATCCGGACAACAATGGCCTGAATCTGCTGCCCGCGGGGCGCATACGCGCAGTCGCATTGCGGGCGCTCGGTGCCGGTTTTCAGCTCAATACCCACGCCATCGGTGATCGCGCCAACCGGATCGTGCTCGATGAGTTGTCGCAGGCGCTTGAACAACATCCACTGGCCGACCATCGTTTTCGCATCGAGCATGCACAGATCCTGCACCCCGAGGATATTCCGCGCTTCGCCGAACTCGGCGTGATCCCCTCGATGCAGGCCAGCCATCAGACCAGCGACATGTACTGGGTCGGCAATCGCGTCGGCGCCACCCGTGAACTGGGCAGCTATGCCTGGCGCGCCCTGCTCGACACCGGCGTGATCATTCCCAATGGCAGCGATCTGCCGGTCGAACAGAGCAATCCGCTGATCAGCTTCAAAGCCGCCATTTCGCGTCAGGACCAGAACGATTGGCCGACCGGCGGCTGGCATCCGGAACAGCGCATGAGCCGGGAAGAGGCGCTGCGCTCGATCACGCTGTGGCCTGCCTATGCGGCCTTCATGGAGCACGACGTGGGTTCGCTGAGCCCAGGCAAGCTGGCCGATTTCGTCGTGCTGGACCAGGACATCATGCGCGTCGCCACTGCCCAGATTCTGGCCACCGGTGTGCTCGAAACCTGGCTCGGCGGACGCAGGGTCTATCCCGGGGCAGATTGATATCAGGCCCGGGGCCGCTGCCCTGCGTGCATGCGCGGCGGGCCCACGGCTGTATCATGGCCGACAGCCCACGCCCGGCCCAGGGTGCGGGTCAACGAACAGGATCCAAGTATGAATACGCCCTTTCCGCCGGCTAATGTCGACTCCTCTGCGGTCGGCAAGAACCATCGCCGCCGCGCCGTATTCACTGCGCTTACCGAGGTTTTCCAGACGCCGGACCGGATCACGGGCATGTTCCGGTTCTGCGAAGACTTTTGCAGGATCGAGCCCAAGTTTCTGGTCAACCGGTTCCTGATGCGGGTCGAGCAGAAGGGGCTGATCGATGAGCGTGAACGCCAGTCCCTGGCCAAGGCACTGTATCTGTCGCTGGGCAAGCCCTACGACGCGCTGTCGCGCTATCCGGCCCAGCTCGTCGATGATGAACCACAGGACGAAGTGGCGCTGAACCCGGCCGAGACCAAGGCCCTGGCGGAGCTCGCGCAGCCCGTCAGGAGCAACCGCCCACCGACACCCCCAATCGATAGCAAGGCGGCGCACAAGGTGTTCCAGACCGTGCTCGCGCATATGGCCAATCGACTCTACTACTCCTACGGCCGGCGGCCGGCACGGATTGGTTTGGCCTTGGCTGGAGCCACGGCGCAATCACATGCCGAGACCCATACGCTGTCGATGTTGATCGACTGGATCGACGGTGATCTGGAAGAAGATGCGATCCCTGACAACCTGCCGCTCGATGAGATGCGCACCGCGCTGCGTGTGCTCTACCTCGCCTCGTGCAATCTGTCCGGTCGCGACTCGGCGGCACAGGCGCTGGCGCAGGGTATGCGGCTGGCCGGCACCCTGCGCGAAGGACATGCGTTCTCGCCCAGGCTGCTTGTGTAGCCTGCGCAGGATCAACCCCGCTGCAGCAACTCACGCAGCTCGATCAGCCCGGCATTGGCGCGCGAAACATAGTTGGCCATGACCAGGGAGTGATTGCCGAAGAATCCGAACGGCCGCCCGTTGAGGATCATCGGGCTGTGGATCGGTGCCTGCGCTGCCTCAAGATCAGCGATCACCTGCTGCAGGCCAACCCGCGCGTTCTTGTCGTCCAGCACCTTGGCAAAATCGAGTTCGACCGCCTTGAGAAATTGCGCCAGCGCAAAACTGGTTCCCCTGGCTTCGTAGAACACATCATCGATCTCGGTCCATGGCGTGCGGACGAGTGTCATCCCTGAGGCAGATTCCGCAGACTGGGAAGCTGTGGTCGATCCCTCGCGTTCCGACTTGGCCGGCTCGCCGCCCGCGTTGCTGACGCCAGTAGGTCCCACACTGGCCGATAGCCGCTGCGAGAGACTGCCGAGCCGACTCTCGGCGACCGCCAGATAGTCGGCAAGATTGTCGGCGCGTGGATAGAAGCGCGCATTCGAGGGGTCGTTGTCCTGCAGGCGCCGGCGATAGTCCTCGATGTACTCGATGGCATGGCGATACTCGCTCTCGCTGGACGGAAACATCCAGCGGTCATTGGTAAACGAGAACCGTGGCTCGGCCTCGCGCAGGGATTTGTCTTCGACCGACTGGGTCTGCGAACGCGAAAATCCATTGCGCAAGGCGCGGGCCAGATCGCGGCATTGCACCAGTACGCCGAATTCCCAATTCGGTACGTTGTCCATCAGCACGCCGGGCGGCAGCACGTCGTTCGACAGATAGCCGGCGCGCTTGTCCAGCATCAGGTTGGCGACCTGGACCAGGGCATCGGTCGTGGCCGTACCGGTGACCATACGCTCGCCACGCGCCTGCACGGCCGCTCGAGTGGCGGCGATACCGTCGTAGGGCGCCGGCTCGGCGTCCCACCACCACATCAACACCACGACGACCGAACCGATCAGCAGCAGGAATGCGAGCAGGGCGCGCAGCAACCAGCGGCCCGAGTTCTTGGGCACAGGTTTCTCGGCCTTCATGTAGTAATCCATCACTTGCTCCAGATTCAGTTTGCCGTACGGATCATCGCGGACACAGCAGTTTGGCGCTTGGCGGGGCGTGCTGCCAAGCGAAGTCGGGCAATCGGCAAGCTGATCGACAGGCGCTGATCGCTTCAGCCGCGCGAAGTCGGTGCCGCCAAGGCCCAGACCTGGCGCAATGCATAGCCGCCCAGACTGAGAAACAGCAGGGGCAGCAACACGCTTTGCATCAGGAACACCACGCTCAGTGTGACGATGTGCTCGCTGACCGCACCCAACTTGACGAGCAGGGTCTCCACGCGCGCACGTACATCCAGCGTCTCACCGGCATCGCGCAGCCATCCGGAGAACCGCTCACTGAGGCCCGGACCCGGCGCCGATGCAGGTCGTTCTTCGACACGCGTTGCCGTGGCAGCGTCACTGCGGCTGACGTCGAGCGCCAGGCTCGCCTCGTCATAACGCGGCTGCAGGAAGTGCTGATCGATCGCCTGGCTGGCCAATGCATAGGCAGGAACAAAAAAGCGCAGCAGCAGCAACAATGCCGAGACGCGCCACAGCGCGCTTTTCCAGCGCGCCATGCCAGCAGCCAGCAGACTGGCGCAGGCGCCGAGCGCCACCAGCGAAAACACCAGCGAGACCGCAGATGCGCCACTGATGCTGAGCAGGATCTTCTGCGCGCCCAGCGATATCGAGGCAGCGAGCAGGATGGCTGAAAACTGCTCGATCAGATCGTTGATCGGGTCGAGCAATTCGCCCGGACTGACGGTAACGCCCACGCCAACCGGCGAGACCGAGATGTCGGCGTCCTGCAGCATCGAAATCGATCCATTCAAGGCGCGCGCAATGGCAAAGGTGACCAGGGTGCGCTTGAGCGCGCCATCGAGATAATCGCCGGCGGGCGCGTCGAGCACCCGCGTCCATGACAACGCGATCAACAGCAGCGCACAGAGCAAAGCAAGCAGCCGGCGACTGCGCGGCATCAAAGCGGGCGATGACTGCGGCCGAACATCGGACATGGCGCCTACCTCACTCAACCAACCTCTAGCCTAACGCCTGGACGCAGGCCACGCGCACAGCGCGGCCCCGGGGCAGTAGCCAACCCGGTTAGAATGCCGCATCCCAGCTTAATCGGAGCAGGCTATGGATTCGTCGAAAGGCGCAGGCGGTACCCGAGGTGGGATTGGCCTGTTCTTTGCAGGCCTGGCCCTGGCGGTTGCAGGCGGCTATCTGCTGACCGCCCAGGTCACCGTCACCTCGGGCCACTGGGCACTTTGGGGATACAACAGTTTCGGCCTCTCTCTACTACCTTTCCTGATCGGCACCGGCATCCTCTTCTTCAACGGTCGATCGGTTCTGGGCTGGCTGCTGATGTCGGCGGGCGTCATCATCATTCTCGCCGGAATCATCATGAACCTGCGCATCTATTTCGAACCAACGAGCCTGTTCAACACGCTCACCATGCTGGTCATGCTGGCCGGCGGCATCGGCCTGTTGCTGCGCTCCTTGCGCGATCTCGGCTGAGCGTTACCATTGGGTCCGCAGGACAAAGACATCCATGGCCAACGCCCGCTCAAAGTTTGATTTCATCGCCGGCTATCTGATCCGCGCGCATGACGTGGTCCAGGCGCCGCTGTTCGGAAAGCCTGCGCTGATGCTCAACGGCGAGCCCTTCGTGGTCTTTCACTTCGATGGCATGGCATTCCGCCTGCGCGGTCGGCAGCGCCTGCAAGCTTCGGCACTCGCCGGCGCCAAGTACTGGAGCCCGATCAATCCCGATGTACCGAACATGGATTGGGTCTCGGTGCCGGTGGCGCATTTCACTCGCTGGGACCGGCTCGCCATCGAGTCTCTGCATCAACGCCAGAATCAGCTGGGTTCGCGCCCGGAAGCCGAGCCGGTCAAGGGACCGCCACCGGCGCCGCCGGCATCGCTGCGCTGGTCCGACAATATCAAGGCACTGCTGCAGAAGATCCAGAACCTGACTCTGGTTCCGCAGGAAGCGCCTGCCAAGCGTAATCCCTTCCTGTAGCCCGACCTCCTCGGGCGACAGCGATCGCGCCAGGTGCGCGATCATGCGATCGGCCCGGACGCGGCTACACTGCGCGGACAAATTTGGCAGTGACCTCGATGATCGACCCCCAACGCGAAAAAACCCTGCTGCATTGGGCACGCAATGCGCTCAATGACGCCAGCCTGACCGTGCAGCCGGCCTCCAGCGACGCGAGTTTTCGCAGCTACCTGCGTACACGCAGCCGCGACACCAGCTTCGTGATCATGAACGCCCCGCCTGACAAGGAGGACATCGGCAGCTGGCTCGATGTCAACGCGCGGCTGCGCACGATTTCGCTGTCGGCGCCCGAGGTAATGGCAGTCGACCGTCACGATGGCTTCATCCTGATGAGCGATCTTGGCGATACGCCCTACCTCGACGTGCTCAACGCCGAGAGCGCCGATGAGTTGTACCGCGACGCCATCAATGCCATGCACAGCATGCAGGTGCGGATCCGTCCGACAGGTCTGCCCGACTACGACGCCGAACGCCTGCGTGCCGAACTGGAACTGTTTCCGGAGTGGTTCCTGCGCCGTCATCTCGGCCTGCAACTGGCCGCGAGTGAACAGATGATCA
Source organism: Lysobacterales bacterium (assembly GCA_038255435.1). Taxonomy (GTDB): domain Bacteria; phylum Pseudomonadota; class Gammaproteobacteria; order Xanthomonadales; family Ahniellaceae; genus 0-14-3-00-62-12. The sequence goes on along the minus strand of JBBSLG010000013.1, from coordinate 74,850 downwards.
TCGAGCGGATGTTCCAGAAACTGATCGACTCGGCGCTGGAACAGCCCCAGGTGTTCGTGCATCGTGATTTCCACAGCCGCAATCTGATGAAGCTCGGCAACAACAATCCGGGCATCATCGATTTTCAGGACGCTGTGCGCGGACCCATTACCTACGACCTGGTATCCCTGCTGCGCGACTGCTATATCGAGTGGCCGCAGGAACGTGTGATGGGCTGGGTCAATCAGTACCGCGATCGCCTGGCCCGGGCCAGCCTGATCGAAGACAAGGAACTGCGCTTCAAGCGCTGGTTCGACTGGATGGGCCTGCAACGGCACCTCAAGGTACTCGGGATTTTCTGCCGCCTCGCCTACCGCGATGGGAAAACCCGCTATCTGCAGGATCTGCCGCTGACCCTGCGCTATGTGCTCGATGTGGCCGGTCGCAACAAGGACCTTGGCCCGATCGCGACCTGGCTGCGCGAGAAAGTAGGCGACACCGATATCAGGCAGTTACGGACTGAATCCTGATATGCCATGTACCGCGCAATCGGATGCGACCATGTTGCGCCGATCCGCATCCTGCTCTCTTTGCTCGCAAACAGGGCAGATTCCGGAACTTGCTGGGCGGGTTACGGTCTGCCTACTCCTGCCCTGAACGAAGGGACCAACTCCAAGGAGAGTGCTTTGTTCACCAATACACGAGGACGTGCGGCGTGATTGCACTGGAAGGGATTCGCAAGACCTACAAGCAGGGTGGCAACGAGATCCGTGCCCTTGATGGCATCGATCTGGCGATTGGTCGCGGCGACCATGTCGCGATCATGGGCCCCTCGGGATCGGGAAAATCGACCCTGCTCAATGTGCTCGGCGCCCTCGACAAGCCCGACAGCGGCAGCTACCGCTTCGAGGACGACGACGTTGCCCTGCTCGACGACGATGGCGCCTCGCGTCTGCGCAATCGCCGGATCGGTTTCGTGTTCCAGAGTTTTCATCTGCTGCCGCGCCTGACCGTGCTGGAGAATGTGCTGCTGCCCCTGCGTTATTCCGACGAACCGGACGCCGCCGCCGACGCCCGCGCCCGCCATCTGCTGGATCGTGTGGGACTGGCCGATCGCATCGACCATCGTCCAGGAGAATTGTCCGGCGGCCAGATGCAGCGCGCCGCCATCGCCCGTTCCCTGGTCATGCAACCGCCCCTGTTGCTTGCCGATGAGCCCACCGGAAATCTCGACTCGCGCAGCGCCGCCGATGTACTGGCCCTGCTCAAGGAACTCAACAGCGAAGGCCAGACCCTGGTCATTGTCACCCACGATCCCGAGGTCGCAGCGCGCGCCCAGCGCAGCGTGCATCTGCGCGATGGTCGTATTGCCGAGGTACGTTCATGATGCGCCAGATCATTGCCCTGAGTCTGTTTGCCGCGTCGATGGCCTCGTCCGCGCAAGCGCCTGTGCGACCCTTGTTGATGACCGGGGAAGTCGTCGCCCTGGATGCGCAGGAGATCATCGTGCCGCCGTCGAACTCCTGGCCGGTCGTGTTGCGCACCTATGTGCCGGATGGTCGGATGGTCAAGAAGGGCGATGTGGTGATGTCGATCGACCCAGGCAACCAGGCCACCCAGATCACCACCCTGACCACTCAGATCGAGCAGGCGCGTGCGCGCGCCGAGCGTGAGACCGCCGATCTCGAAGTGAAAGCCATCGAAGCCGAACTCGCACTCGCGACCAGCGAGGCTGCATTGGCCAAGGCGAAGGTCGATGCCGCGCTGCCGGCCAGTTTCATCTCCGCGCTGGATTACGACCGTTACCAGGGTGAACGCGAACGCTCCGCACGCGATCTGGAGTTGAAGCAGAGTCAGGCGCAGAGCGCACGCGCTGCCGTTAATCGACGGATCCAGGATGGCGATCTTGAGATCCGCAAACTCGATATGGGCCTGGCATTTGCCCGTGCGCAGATCGCATCGTCCAGCGTCACCGCCGAGATGGACGACACCATCGTGCATGGATTCAGCCCCTGGCGCGGCCGCCGTTTTGACGAGGGCGAGTCGGCGCAACCGGGCAGCTCGGTCGGCCAGGTGATTGGCAACTCCGCGCTCAGCGTGCGCACCTTCATCCTCGAAGCCGATCGTCATCATTTGAAGGAAGGCGACCGGATGAGCATTCGCTTCGATGCCATCCCGGGCGCCCAAGCCGAGAGCGTGCTCGGCGAGATTGCAGCCGCACCCGAGTCGCGCGCTGCCTGGGGCATCGGCAAGTACTTTCGTGCCGATCTCAAGCTTCCAGCTGATCTGCAATTGCCCCTGGCACCGGGCATGAGCGCGCTCGTGCAACCACTTGCGCAGGCTGGCAAGCAGGCGCCCGATGTTGCGGCGGCGCGCAGCCTGAAGATCGATGGCGAACTGGTCGCGCTCGAGGTGTCCGCAGTGATGCCGCCCTCGATCACTGACGTCTGGAACTACAACCTGGTCATGCTGACGCCTGAGGGCAGCACGGTGAAAACCGGTCAACCGGTTGCCATTTTCGACGCCGCCGATCTCGGCACCCGACTTCCGCAAAAACAGAGCCAGCTGAAAGAAAAAACCACCCAGCGCAGCAAGCTCGTGCTCGATCACGCCGAAGCGGCCAAGGCCGCCGAACTGGCCGTTGCCGAAGCGGTGAGCAATCTGGAAAAAGCCAACCGCAAGGCCGAACAGCCACGGGATTCGATCCGTCGAATCGATTACGACAAGCTGGTCATTGAGAAATCCCTGGCAGCGCGCAACTCCGAACTCGCCGTGCTCAAGCGCGGCGCGCAGACCCGCGCCCGCCGCGCTGAGCTCGCCCAGGTCGACGCCGACATTGGGCTGCTAGAAGAAGAGGTGCGTGAACTGGAAGACGCGCGCAGCAAGCTCACCGTGGCCGCCGCGCGCCCCGGCGTGGTCTCGCACCGGTCGCAGTTCAACGGCGAGAAATTTGCCGTCGGCACCTCGGTCTTCATGGGCCTCTCGGTGGCCGAAGTCGCCGATCCCGCATCCATCGTCGTCCAGGCCGTAGTCCCCGAACCCGAGGCGTACCAGGTTCGCATCGGTCAAGCCGGCCGTGTCACCGTCGCTGGCGGCAATACCGTGCTCGATGCCAAGGTTGTCGATCTGGGCAAGGTTTATCGGACCAAGTCGCGCAATCAACCGGTGACGGTCCGCGATGTTCGCCTCGAACTCTCTGGCGACACCGAAACGCTGAAACCCGGCGCCATTGTCAGCGTGATTCTCGATGTGCAGGCGGCAAGCGCCACAGCAGCGGCGGTGCAGCGATGAGTTCGCGTCGTCTGATCTTCGCGAGCGCCCTGGCGGGCGTGCTCTGTCTCAGCGCCTGCAAGAGCGGCGAGCAGCATGCCTCGCCAACCGAAACCCTGGTGCAGCGCGAATGGCACGAAACCCTGGTCGCCGATGGTGAACTGCGTGCGCAGAAGAACACGCCTCTGCTGGTGCCCGGTAGCCAGTTCGAGGGCCGACAACTGATCGAGATGGTGCCCGATGGCAGCCTGGTCGAGAAGGATCAAGTGGTCGCGCGCTTCGATGCACCGCAGGCACGCGTCGATTTGGACCAGAATGAACTGGAATTGCTCCGTAACGAACTCACCCGCCGTGCCCAGGTCGATACCGGTGGCCTCAGTGCGCAGCAGCTGTCCACTGACCTCGCCCAGGTCGATACCGACCTGAGTCTCAGTCAGCGTTACGCCAATGCCGATTTCAGCGTGTTCGCCCGCAATGAAATCCTCGATGCCCTGCAGGACACCGGATTTCTGACCGAGAAGAAGCATTACCTCGGCTGGCGCCGCGGCCAGACCGATGAACGCACATCGGTCGATCTTGCCGTGATCGACTCGGCGCGCGCCACGGTCGCAGTTACCGTCGAGCAGAAGCGCGCGAGCTTGAATGCGCTGGAAGTGCGCGCTCCACATGCCGGTGTGTTCCTGCTCAAGTCGAGCTGGGATGGTGTCAAGCCGAGCGCGGGCTCGAACCTCTGGCCTGGCAATGACTTCGCCGAGATTCCTGATCTGAGTGGACTGATTGCGCGCTTCAACCTGCCGCAGAGTCAGACCCAGTTTCTGAAAGAAGGCCAGGCCGTGCGGATTCGACTGGCCGGCACCGGCATCGAGTTTGATGCCACGCTGAGCAAGGTCAGCAACTCCGCCTCGGTCAAGAACCGCGAGTCGCCGGTCAAGTACACCGACTTCGATGTGGAGATTCCCGCCGAAGCCGTGCGCAGCCATCTGCTGCGGCCGGGCCAGGCAGTGCGCGGCACGGTATCTCTGGTGAAATCGGTCGAAGCACTCACCGTGCCCAATGTCGCCCTGATCCAGGAAGGCGGTCAGTTTTTCGTACAACGCGCCGATGGCAGCAATCGCGAGCGCATTGCCGTTGAACTGGGAACCCGCGGCCCGATCCGCAGCCAGGTCAACAAGGGTCTGCAAGTGGGTGATCGCATCGTGCTGGCGCCGGCGACATCCGAGAACAGCAGCGGCGAGGCCGCAGCGGCCGAGCCCACACCCGGACCACGCGGCAAGCGCAGGGAGCGCACATGAAAGCGATCTTGAACACGGTAGCCCGGATCAACCGCGCCCTGATCATGGAAGCCGTCGAGGAACTGCAGCGGCGCAAGTTGCGCACCCTGCTCACCCTGCTCGGCATGATCTTCGGCGTTGGCGCCATCGTCGCGATGCTCGCGGTCGGTGAGGGCAGTCGGCGCGAGGCGCTGCGCCTGGTGTCCGAACTGGGTCTCAACAATCTGATCGTACGTACCAAGTCGCTCGAGCCCGACACCCTGCGCGAGTTGCGCAAACGCTCGCTCGGGCTGTCTTCGGGCGACGCCGAAGCCCTGCTCTCGGTGGTTCCAGGCGCGCAATCGGTGGCCCTCGAAAAAGAGATCAAGGTCGATCAACTGGCCGCCTTCGGCAAGATTGCCAGTGCGCAGGCGATGGCGGTTTCGATCGCCTATGCCGAACATGCCGGGCTGACTTTGCGCGAGGGCCGCTGGCTCAGCGCCGAAGATTCCGCCACGGCCGCACCGGTGGTTGTGCTCGGTGAGCGGCTCGCCAGCAATCTGTTTCCGAAAGGCGATGCGCTCGGTCAGCGCATCAAGCTCAACCATGTCTGGCTGGAGATCGTCGGCATCCTGCGCAGTCGCTCGCTGTCCAAGACCGAGTTCGAGGGCATCAAGCTCGGACTCGACGACGAGCGACTGTTTGTTCCCTGGGAAACCGGTCGCACACGCTTTCGATTCCAGAACATCGAGGACGAAGTCGACGGCATCAGCCTGCGCATTGCCGATGCAGCCGCCGCGACCGACGCCGCCCGTGTACTCCAGGCAGTGATCGAGCAACGCCATTCCGGTGCCGAAGACACCGTACTGATCGTGCCCGCGGGTCTATACCGTCAACACCAGCAGACCCAGCGCATCTTCACCATCGTGATGAGTTCGATCGCCGCGGTGAGCCTCTTGGTCGGTGGCATCGGTATCATGAACATCATGCTCGCCAATGTGCTGGAGCGCCGTCGCGAGATTGGTCTCAAGCGTGCGCTCGGTGCGCGCCGACGTGATGTCGTCGATCAGTTCCTCGCCGAAGCTCTGGTGATTGCGATTGCCGGCGCCGTGCTTGGATTGCTGCTCGGCATCCTGGTCGCCTATGCGATTGCCGGACTCGCCGGCTGGAGCGTGGCCTGGTCGCCGATCTCGATGCTGACGGCGATCGTTTCCTGCGTTGCGGTGGGCGTGGCCTTCGGCGTGTTTCCGGCACAGAAGGCCGCCGACCTCGATCCGATCGCGGCACTGCGCAGCGAGTAGCCATGCGCGCCCTGATCTTCGCTGCTGGCAAGGGTGAGCGCATGCGTCCGCTCACCCTGCACACACCAAAGCCCCTGCTCGAAGTCGCCGGCAAGCCGCTGATCGTCTGGCACATCGAAAAGCTGGCCGCGCTCGGAATCCATGAGATCGTGATCAACACCTCGTGGCTGGCAGCGCGTTTTCCGGAACTGCTCGGCGATGGTTCGCGCTGGGGTGTGCATCTGCATTACAGCTATGAAGGTGAGGAGCCGCTGGAAACCGGCGGCGGACTACTCAAGGCCCTGCCCCTGCTCGGCGAGGCACCCTTCATCGCCATCAATGGCGACATCTGGACCGACTACGATTTCGCCCTGCTGCCGCAGGCGCCCGGTGGGCTCGCTCATGTCGTGCTGGTGCCGCTTCCGGATTTTCGAAAAGCCGGAGAATTTGAACTACTCGCTTCGGCGCTGCTGCCGCAGCCCGACGCTCGCAGCCATACATTCGCCGGACTCGCGGTATATCGACCCGAGTTCATCGCGAGGCGCACACCGGGGCGATTCTCGCTGCTGCCTGATCTGATCGCGGCGGCAAAGAAATCACTGATGAGCGTGGAGCCGCTGCGCGGACTCTGGCAGGACATCGGCACGCCCGAGCGCCTCGCCGAACTCAACGCACAGCTCAGCCATCCCGCAGCTTCCCTTCTCCCGCACGCGGGAGAAGGTGCCGAAGGGGGATGAGGGAAACCCTCGACAGTTCCGACCTCATGGTCGTTTCGCAGATTGTCCATTCCAGCGCGACGAACGTGGTCACGTGGCTGGAGAAGCATGATGCGGTTCACTTCGTTCACCACATCCTACGGTCGCAGCACGACCGGATCGCACGAATGTAGGATGTGGTGAGCGCAGCGAACCGCATCGATGTTCGGTGGTTCCCGCCCGGCGTGAGGTGGCTCAATCCCGCACGGCGAGATGATCAGGAAAGCCCGCTGCAGCCATTGCAGCCGCTACAATCGCGCACTTTCAGCCGACGAGCAAGCATCGTGCAGACAACGAACGCCGCCCCCGCAGACAGCGCGCGCCTGCCGCGCCAGATCCCCTACATCATCGGCAACGAGGGCTGCGAGCGCTTCAGCTTCTACGGCATGCGCAATATCCTGACGCCGTTTCTGATCACCTCGCTGTTGCTGCATCTGCCCGAGGCAGATCGCGCGGGCGAAGCCAAGCACATCTTCCATACCTTCATGATCGGGGTGTACTTCTTCCCCCTGCTCGGCGGCTACCTCGCTGATCGCTTCTTCGGCAAGTTCAATACGATCCTGTGGTTCAGCCTGATCTACAGCCTGGGCCAGGGCTTCCTGGCGTTCTTCCCCGACAACCGGGCGGGCTTCTTCGCCGGCCTTGTGCTGATCGCCTTCGGCTCGGGCGGCATCAAACCCCTGGTGGCCTCTTTTGTCGGCGATCAATTCACCCAGTCGAACAAGCATCTCGCCAAGATTGTGTTCGACGCGTTCTACTGGATCATCAATTTCGGTTCGTTGTTCGCGTCCTTGCTGATGCCGATTTTCCTGCGCGAGTACGGACCGAGCGTGGCGTTCGGTATTCCCGGCATCCTGATGCTGATCGCCACCCTGGTGCTCTGGATCGGGCGCAAGACCTATGTGATGGTGCCACCCGCGCCTTCCGATCCGGATTCGTTCACGAATGTCGTCAAGACTGCCCTGCTGAGCAAGCGCCCTGGCGACAACCAGTTCGGCCTCGCCACGGCCGTACTCGGCATCCTGCTCGCCCTCGCCTCACTGTCGATCATGTACTTCAAGGATGGTCTGATCGTAATCGCGATCTGCTCCGCCGTCGTGCTGTTCCTCGCCGGCGTCGGCGGCGGCGCCTGGCTCCAGTTGGACCGCGCCCGCGGCGTGCATCCGGATGCTGCGGTCGATGGCGTGCGCGCCGTGCTGCGTATCCTGATCGTATTCGCCCTGGTCACGCCGTTCTGGTCCCTGTTCGATCAGAAGGCATCGACCTGGATTCTGCAAGGCAACCAGATGAGCATCCCCGACTGGCTGCCCACCTGGTTGAATCAGCCCACCCAGATGCAATTGCTCAATCCACTGATGGTGATGGTGCTGATCCCGTTCAACAATCTGGTGCTGTACCCGGCCTTGCGTCGATTCGGTTATGAACCCACCGCGCTGCGCCGCATGACCACCGGCATTGTCTTCAGTGCCCTGGCCTGGATCGCGGTTGGCAGTTACCAAATCGTGATCGACGGCGGCAACCCAATCTCCCTGATGTGGCAGATCCTGCCCTATGCGCTGCTGACTTTTGGCGAAGTGCTGGTCTCGGCGACCGGCCTCGAATTCGCCTACAGCCAGGCGCCCGCCGCGATGAAGGGCGTGATCATGAGCTTCTGGTACCTCGGCACCACGATCGGCAATCTCTGGGTACTGATCTCCAACGCCGCTGTCCGCAACGAAGCCGTGATGGGATCGATCGCCAAAACCGGATTCAGCGAAACCGCATTTCTGATGTTCTTCTTCGCCGGCTTCGCCCTGCTCGCCGCACTGATTTTTGGCCTCTACGCCAGACGCTACAAGGAAGTCGACAATTACCGCGCCGCGTAGCAAGTAGCCCGGATGAAATGAAATGGAATCCGGGGCTCTGATGTGCTGGTAGGCATGAGCACCCCGGATTGCGCTGCTTCGCAGCTCCATCCAGGCTACTCGCTGCGCTTTGAAATTGATGCGGTTCGCTGCGCTCACCACATCCTACGGTCGCAGCATGACCGGATCGTACGGTCGTAGCACTGCCGGATCGCACTGACGTAGGATGTGGTGAGCGCAGCGAACCGCATCAGTCTTCTTTTGCAGCAAACAGCTAGTAGCCCGGATGAAATAGAATGGAATCCGGGGCTCTGAGGTGCGGGTCTGCGATACTGCCGCGGATTGCACTGCTTCGCAGGAGTGTCCGAAACACCCATTCCGGCCCGTGTTTTCAAAACCTGAGCAAGCCGCGTCCCGGCGCCCAACCCGCCGCGTGATTTCCTGGGAGCCCACGCGGCGCGTACCGCTACGCGGGCGGCCCTAACGCGCCGATCAGCGGATGACAGTTGCTCCAAGTGAGGTATCGCGAGGAGAATCGGCCGCCAGTCGCTGGCTCTGCAAGCACTTGGGCCCGGGAGTTCTGAATGCATATCTTCAATCACCACCGGTTGCATCGTTCTGGCGCTTGCGCGGCAGTGGCGGCACTGCTGGCCTGCAGCGATGTGCGGGCACAGCACGTCGCTGGCGACATCGAGTTCTGGCTGGCACCGCCGGATGTCAGCGATCTGCACAATATACCCGGCGGCGAGCCGCTGTATCTGCTGTGTTCGGCGACCGGAACTGCGGCCACGGTGACCATCGATGTACCGGCGAATGGAGGCTTCGTACCGATCGTGCGTATGCTGGCGGCAGACGCGATGACACGGGTCAACCTCACGCCATTCAAGGCGCAGTTGGAAACGCGGCCGACCAATACCATCGCAAATACCGGACTGCGCGTTTCCGCGAGCGCCAAGGTGACCTGTCACTACGAGGTCGCCAACACCAACAACACCGATATGTGGACGCTCAAGGGTAGCGAGGCATTGGGCCAGGAGTTCTACATTCCGCTGCACAAGCACGCGCCGTTCAACAACGAGGCATCGTTTGCCGCGCCACATCAGGCCTTCGCCTCGTTCGATATCGTTGCCACGCAGGACAACACGGTCGTCACAGTCTATGCACCCACGCCGTTGGATGGGCATCCGGCACTGCAGCAATTCTCGCTCACGCTCAATCGTGGCCAGACCTATTCCGGCGGCTGGACCGGGGCCAACTGGTGGCAACCATTTACGCATCCGTCGGGCGCCGTGGTACTGGCTGACAAACCGGTGGCGGTGTCGGTCAAGGATGATTCCAACCACAATCCCTCCGGCGGTTGCTTCAATGTAATGGGCGACCAGATCGTGCCGGTAAGTGCGCTTGGCGAGGACTACATCGCGATCAAGGGATCGATCAACAACACCGGCGATGAAAGCCTCGTGGTGATCGCGACCCGCAACGGCACGCAAGTTTTTCTTGATGGTGCTGCGCTGCCGGTGGCCACCTTGTTCGCCGGCGAGTACTACCGCGTCGACATGGATTATCTGAATTCATCGACTGACAACGCCGTCTATCTGCATGCCAGCAGGCCGGTGTATGCGATGCACGTCAGCGGCTTCGGCTGCCAGATCGGCATGGCGCAGCTGCCCCCGCTGTATCGCGGCGGTGCGCGCCAGGTCGATGTGCTGCGCAGCGATGCCCAGACTTTCCAACTGTTCCTGCTGGTATCCGATGCAGCGGTGAACGGATTCAGCGTTTCGGGCAGCGGCACGGGCACAATCAATCCGGCCTCCTTCGTCACCGTACCGGGCACGGACGGTAGCTGGCGCGCGGCACGCATACAGTTCAACACCACTCAGTTTCCGGTCGATGTGACCAAGCGCATCAGCAACAGCCTGGGTCATTTCGCGCTCGGCGTGCTCAATGGTGGTGCCACCAGTGGTGTGCGCTACGGCTACTACTCGAACTTCCGCGCCGGCGGCGGCTTTGCGGTTACCAGCGAGCCCGCGGCAGCGACGTTGCCAGAACCTGGCGCGGCGCTCAGCTATACCGTCAGCATCGGCAACGACAGCCCCGCGTCTGCAACCCTGACCAGCCTGGTCGATGACCGCCACGGCAATCTCGATGGCCAGGGCAATTGCCTGCTGCCGCAGATCATCGCGGCCGGGTCGTCGTATGTCTGCAGCTATACGGCCGCAGTCACCGGCAACGCTGGACAGATCATCGCCAACACCACTACCGCCATGGGTGTGCAACTGGATGCACCCCTGATCGCCAGCGGTGCGGGCAGCGTCGGTGTTACCGACGTGCTGCCCAGCGCAACACTCCAGAAAACCGCTTCGCCGACCCTGGTCGACGTGCCCGGCGCCATGGTCACGTTCACGGCACGAATCAACAATGGCAGCGGCGCCGAAGCGCTGACGCTGACCAGCCTGATCGACGATATCCATGGTGACCTTGCCGGTCAGGGCAACTGCACACTGCCGCAGACGATCGCGGTCGGCGCGTTCTACGAATGCAGCTTCACGGTGTTTGTCGGCGGAGACGCGGGTGACATCGAGATCGACACGATCACTGCGGCGGTCAGCGACGACGAGGCCAATGCGGTTGCGGCTCAGGACTCGGCGAACGTGCTGATCGGCTTCGGCATCTTTGCCGACGGATTCGAGCAAGTAGCCCGGATGAAATGAAATGCAATCCGGGGCTCTGATCTGCTGGTCGGCATGGACTGCGTTCACCACATCCTACGGTCGCAGCATGACCGGATCGTACGGTCGTAGCACTGCCGGATCGCACTGACGTAGGATGTGGTGAGCGCAGCGAACCGCATCGGTCGCACGAGACCTCAGGGCAAATAATCCTTCATCCGATACCACAGCATCGCCAATACCAGGGCCGGGGTGCGCAGAAGTTTGCCGCCCGGGAATTCGTGGTGGGGGATGCGGGCGAAGATGTCGAGACGTTCGGCCTGGCCGATGATGGCTTCGGCGATGACGCGGCCGGCGAGGCCGGTGGCGGCGATGCCGTGACCGGAATAGCCCTGGGCAAAATAGAGATTCGGCTGCAGGCGGCCCCAATGCGGGGCGCGGTTCATGGTGATGTCGACGTAACCGCCCCAGACGTATTCGAGCCGCACATCACCGAGCTGCGGAAACACATCGACCATGCGCTGACGCATGCGTGCGCCGAGACCGCGGGGCGGCAGACGCGAGTAGCTGACGCGGCCGCCAAACAGCATGCGGTAGTCGCTGCTCAGGCGAAAATAATCGAGCACGAAATTGATATCGGCGACCGCCATATCATTGCTGATCAGGCCGCGCGCGCGACGCTCGCCGAGCACTTCGGTTGCACAGATATAGGTGCCGACTGGCATGATCCTGCGCTCAAGCTCGGGCACCAGGCCATTGAGCCAGGCGTTGCCGGCGAGCACGCCGAAGTTGGCACGGACACTGCCGTTCCTGGTGCGAAAGCGCACTTCGGTGCCTGACTCGACAGCGGTAACTGCACTGCCCTCGTAGATGCGCACGCCAAGAGCCAGCGCAGCGCGGGCCAGGCCGAGCGTGTAGTCGAGCGGCTGCAAATGACCACTGCGCGGATCGAACAGCAGGGCGCGATAGCGTTCGGTTGCAAGGTTCTGCTGCAGACGCTCGCGGTCCCAGAGCTGCAGACCCTCATAGCCATAGTGCTCGGCGAGATCCGCCTGCCAGGCCTTCAGCTCATCGACGTGACGCGGCTTGATCGCGGCATGGGCATGGCCACGGCGGAGATCGCAGGCAATCTGGTACTTGGCAATGCGCTCGGCGACCAGATCGACGCCTTCCACCGACCAGTCGAACAGACGGCGCGCGTCTTCCTTGCCGATCAGGCTGGCGATCTTCGAGATGTCGCAGCCATAGCCGAAAATCAGTTGTCCACCGCTGCGCCCGGATGCGCCCCAGCCGACACGCTGCGCCTCGAGCACGATGACCTTGTAGCCGCGCTCGGCCAGTTCGATCGCGGTCGACAGCCCGGTCAGGCCGGCGCCGAGTACGACGACATCGGCCTGCTCATCACCCTGCAAACGCGGCAACGGCGCGAACGCCGATGCGCTGGCGGCATACCAGGACGGGGCGTGCGCGGCAGGCTCAGACTCGGACATCTCAGACCGTCCGCAGGTACCAGTCGTATTCCAGTGTGGTTACTTCGCGGTAGAAGCTGGAGAGCTCCTTCAACTTCTGCTGACCGTAGATGTGGCGGAACTCCTGGCCGTATTGACGCAGCACAAAATCACTCGCCATGAAATCGCGGATCGTGTCGCGCCAGAACAAGGTGCGTGTCGGCGTCTGTTCGTAGGCATTGCCGACGATCGGCGGACCCGGATCGCACTTGCTATCCAGGCCTTCGAGCATGCCGGCGAGCACAGCCGCGGTAACCAGATAGGGATTGGCATCGGCACCGGCAATCCGATGCTCGATGCGCATATTGGCCGGATCGCTGTGCGGAATGCGCATGGCCACGGTGCGATTGTTGAATCCCCAGCAATCATTGAGCGGCACGAAAGCATTGAGCACAAAGCGCCGATAGCTGTTGGCATGCGGTGCGAAGATCAGCATGCTGTCCGCGGCACTCGCCTGCAGACCGGCGATCGCGTGCAGCATGGCCGGCGCTGGTGACTCTGTCGTGCCAGCAAAAATATTGCAGCCTTGCTCATCAAGCACACTGACGTGGATATGCAGACCATTGCCGGCCTGTTCGACGAAGGGCTTGGCCATGAAGCTGGCCAGCATGCCCTGCTGTCCGGCGATCGCCTTGATCGCCCGCTTCAGGTAAATCGCATCATCGCAGGCGAGCAAGGCATCGCTGCGGTGTTTCAGATTGATCTCGAACTGGCCCGGCGCGTACTCGGCCACCGCAGTATCGGCCGGAATCTTCTGGGCACGACAGACATCGGCCACCGCATCGGTGAAGACCTGATAGTCGTTCAAGTCCTCCATGTAGTAGACCTGGGTCGTGATATTGCGCTCACGCGTGGCCGGATTGATCGAGGTCTGTGGTTCGCCCTTCGTGGTCAGCTGCTGATCGAGCAGATAGAACTCGAGTTCGACCGCGACCACCGGGGTCAGGCCGAGCGCGCGGTAGCGATCGAGTACGCGGCGCAGTACTTCGCGCGGATTGGCGACAAAGCTGCCGCCGGCGACGTCTTCCATATTGAGCAGCAATTGCGCCATCGGCTTGCTCTGCCAGGGCACCACACGCAGACTGCCGGGTACCGGTCGGCAGATCCGATCCTCATCACCGATGTCATAGCCGAGCCCGGTCTCTTCGACGGTATTGCCGGTGATGTCGGTCGCGATCAGAGACATCGGCAGGCAGACGCCATTGGCGTAGACTTTTTCCAGTGCGTCGCGGGTGACCCGTTTGCCACGCAGCAGACCATTCATGTCGGGCAGCAGCAGATCGACCAGCTCGCAGCCGGAAATCGCCTCGAGTTCGGCTGCATCGGCCGCCGGCAGCATCGCGGAGGGTGGCGTGGGATCGAGCGCCGGGACGGCAGCGAGCGGCGGGTTCTGGCTCATGATGGGGCTCAGCGTTTGGAGAGCTGGATACTAGCAAGCGTCGCTGATGGTGTAAAAAATACTCAACGCCGGGTACAACATATTTCTGCCAGATGAGAGGCATGCGCCCCGGGAGCCATTCAATCCGGGTCTATTGCGCTGCAGCACAGATGCTTTCCATCGCTCGTGGTGTCAGCCCTGTTGATAAAATCGAACGCGACAGCTACCGTGATCGGGTCCTGTGCGCTGAGGAATTATGCGTCGCTATCCGCTGATCGGCCTGCCCACGGATCGCAAACAGATCGGTCCGCACCCATTCCAGGCGGCGGGCGAAAAATACATCCGCGCCCTGCTCGACACCGGAGCGGGCACGCCACTATTGCTGCCCTCACTGCAACCGCCGCTGCCGCTGGCCGAGCTTCTGGACGATCTCGACGGCCTGCTACTGACCGGCTCCTACAGCAATATCGAGCCGCACCACTATGGTGACGAGCCAAGCTGGGAAGGCAATGTCCACGATCCCGGTCGCGATGCAACAACGCTGTCCCTGGTCCGTCTCGCCATCGCAAAACAGGTGCCGATCCTGGCACTGTGCCGCGGCTTTCAGGAAGTGAACGTCGCGCTCGGCGGCAGCCTGTTGCAGCGTGTGCACGAGTCACCGCCGCATTTTGATCATCGCGAAGATGTCAGTCAGCCGCTCGACATCCAGTACGCGCCTGTCCACGAAGTTGAACTCAGCCCCGGCGGCTGGCTTGCCCAGATCGCCGGCGGCGAACGGGCGATGGTCAATTCGCTGCACGGCCAGGGCATACGTCGCCTGGGCCAGAACCTGATCGTCGAGGCACGCGCCGCCGATGGTCTGATCGAGGCGATCCGACTCGATGCCCCTGATCCATTCCTGCTTGCCGTGCAATGGCATCCGGAATGGAAGGTCAGCGAGAACCCTTTCTACACCGGCATCTTCAAGCTGTTTGCCGCCGCTGCGCGCAAACGGGCTGATAGTCGCAACTGAACACCGAGAACTCCCATGGCAAAGAAAAAATCCGAGCCGAAAAAACCCGATGCCGAGCAACAGGAAAATTCGCTCAAGCGCTGGCTGAAAGAACGCCGCATTACCGAGGTCGAATGCCTGGTTCCCGATATCACTGGCAACGCCCGCGGCAAGATCATTCCCGCAGCAAAGTTTTCGCACGACTACGGCACCCGATTGCCCGAGGGCATCTTTGCGACGACGGTGACCGGCGACTTCCCGGATGAGTATTACGAACTGGTATCGGCATCGGATTCCGACATGTATCTGCGACCCGATCCGGACACCGTACGGATGGTGCCCTGGGCCAGCGATCCCACCGCGCAGATCATCCACGACTGTTTCACCCGCGACGGCCGCCCGCATGATCTGGCGCCACGAAATGTATTGCGACGGGTACTGGCTCTGTATGAGGGGATGGGATTGCAGCCGGTGGTTGCGCCCGAGCTGGAATTTTTCCTGGTCCAGAAGAACACCGACCCTGATTTTCCGTTGCAGCCGCCGGCGGGACGTTCAGGCCGACCCGAAACCGCGCGCCAGTCCTACTCGATCGACGCGGTCAACGAGTTCGATCCCATCCTCGACCTGATGTACGACTACGCCGAGGCGATGGAACTGGATGTCGATACCCTGATCCACGAATCCGGCGCTGCCCAGCTTGAGGTGAACTTCGAACACGCCGATCCGCTGTCGCGTGCCGATCAGGTATTCCTGTTCAAACGTACGATGCGTGAGGCCGCGCTACGCCATGGGATCTACGCCACTTTCCTGGCCAAGCCGATGGAGAACGAACCAGGCAGCTCGATGCATATCCATCAGAGCATGCTCGACGCCAAGACTGGCAAGAACCTGTTCGCCGGAAGTAAACCCGGTCGTCAGAGCGAACTGTTCAATCACTATCTCGGCGGCCTGCAGAAATACGTACCGATGGCGATGCCATTCTTCGCACCGAACGTCAATTCGTATCGGCGTCTGGCCATCGGCGAAGTGGCACCGATCAATGTGCAATGGGGCTATGACAATCGCACCTGCGGCCTGCGCGTGCCGATGGATACGCCGGAAAACACTCGCGTCGAAAGTCGTTTTGCTGGCTCGGACGCCAATCCCTATCTGGCAATGGCGGCGACGCTGGCCTGCGGTTATCTCGGCATCAAGGAAAAATTGCTGCCGACCGAACCGCTGAGCGGCAGCGCCCAGGACAAGGGCTTTGGTTTGCCGCGCTCCCTTGAGGAATCCCTGCAGGCCCTGCGCGGCAGCAAGGTATTGCGCGAACTGCTTGGCGAACGTTTCGTCGCCTGTTACACCGCAATCAAGAGCAAGGAATACCAGACCTATTTCCGTGTGATCAGCTCATGGGAGCGCGAGTTCCTGCTGCTCAACGTCTGAGGCGGCGTGTCGCCCGTGTACCGGGCTTGCCAAACCGTCCACGATTGCCCGCCCTGACCCAAGTTCCAAGGAGTGTCGATGCCCCACCTCGATCTTGCGACCCTGCAAAAACTCGATGCAGCCCATCATCTGCATCCCTTCAATGACAACGCCGCACTCGCCGCGAAGGGCACGCGCATCCTTACCCGCGGTGAAGGCGCCTACGTCTGGGACGCCGAAGGCAACAAGCTGCTGGATGCCTTCGCTGGACTCTGGTGCGTCAACATCGGCTATGGCCGCAAGGAACTCGGCGAGGTCGCTGCGCGCCAGATGACCGAGTTGGCCTACTACAACAGTTTCTTCGGCTGCACGACCGAACCGACCGTGCGTCTGGCGCAGAAGCTCGCCGAGTTGTCACCCGGTGATCTGAACCATGCCTTCTTCACCAACTCGGGCTCAGAGGCGAACGATACGATCCTGCGCATGGTCCGCCACTTCTGGAAGGTCCAGGACCAACCGCAGAAAAACATCCTGATCGGTCGTTTCAATGGTTACCACGGCTCGACAGTTGCCGGCGCCAGTCTCGGCGGAATGAAAGGCATGCATGCACAGGGCGGGCTGCCGATTCCGGATATCCACCACATCGAGCCACCGTTCTGGTTTGCCGATGGCGGTGATCATTCACCGGAACAGTACGGCCTGATCGCGGCGCGCCGGCTTGAGGAAAAGATTCTCGAACTAGGACCCGAGCGCGTCGCCGGTTTCATCGGCGAACCGATCATGGGCGCGATCGGCGTCTATATTCCACCGCTCACCTACTGGCCCGAGATCGAGCGGATCTGCCGCAAATACGATGTGCTGCTGATTGCCGACGAAGTGATCTGCGGATTCGGGCGCACCGGCGCCTGGTTTGGCCAACAGTATTTTGGTTTCCAGGCCGACATCATGGCGATTGCCAAGGGCCTGAGCTCCGGCTACATCCCGATCGGCGCGGTGATGTTCAATGACCGTGTGGCCAATGTCCTGAAGGACAAGGGCGGCGAACTGGCCCACGGCTACACCTATTCCGGCCATCCGGTTTGCGCGGCGGTGGCTTTGGAAAATATCCGGATTCTTGAAGCAGAAGGCATAGTCGAACGCTGCCGAACAGAGACGGCACCCTACCTCGCCCAACGCTGGCAGGAACTCGGCCAGCACCGGCTCGTCGGCGAGGCGCGGATCGCCGGCATGGTTGGCGCATTGGAACTGGTACCGGACAAGTCCAGGCGTGCGTTTTTCCCTGAGCGCGGTAAAGTCGGCGTGCAGTGCCGCGATCATGCTTTGAAGAATGGTCTGATTCTGCGCGCCACCTACGACTCGATGTTGCTATCGCCGCCATTGATCATCGACAAGGCGCAGATCGATGAGATTTTCGACAAGACATGGAAAGCCCTGGAGCTGACCGCGGACGAACTGGGAATCAAGTAAACGGAACCTGCGAGCACATCAAGACCCATAGCGCAAAGCCTTCGGGCGCCAGCGCAACCCATGACGCCCTGCGGGGCCAGAGGAGATACCGATGAAACTTCGAAGCCTTTCCACGATGATTGCTGCTGCCTTGCTTGCCGCCTGCGGAGGAGACAAGGATGCCGCATCCAAGTCCGAGCCCACCGTCGCGCCAGCCAGCAAGAACGTCAACGTCTACAACTGGTCCGACTATATCGCTGAGGATACGGTACCCAATTTCACCGCGGCCACCGGCATCAAGGTGACCTATGACGTGTTCGACAGCAATGAAGTGCTGGAGACCAAGTTGCTTGCCGGTTCGAGCGGCTACGACGTGGTCGTACCCACGATCAATTTCTTTGGCAGGCAGATTCAGGCAGGCGTCTTCCAGCCCCTGGACAGGAGCAAGATTCCGAATTACGACAAGCTCGACCCGGCACTGATGGCACGCGTCGCCAACCAGGATCCCGGCAACCTGCACGGCGTACCCTATATGTGGGGCACCACGGGTATCGGCTACAACATCGACAAGGTGACCGCCGCGTTCGGCAATACCGAGATCACCTCGACCTGGGATCTGGTGTTCAAACCGGAAAACATCTCCAAGCTGAAGGATTGCGGCGTCACCCTGCTCGATACGCCATCGGAATTGATTCCGATCGCGCTGAACTACATGGGCAAGGACCCCAACAGCCAGGACCCGGCCGTGATCGACGAGGCCGCGGCACTGCTGAAAACCATCCGCCCCTACATCAGCAATTTCCACTCCTCGCAGTACATCGATGCGATGGCCAACGGCGATACCTGTCTGGTGGTCGGTTGGTCCGGCGACATCATCCAGGCGCGCGATCGCGCAGCCGAGGCGGAGAATGGTGTGAACATCGCGTTCTCGATTCCCAAGGAGGGCGCACCGCAGTGGTTCGACATGCTGGCCATTCCCAAGGACGCGAAGAGCGTCGACAACGCCTATGCCTTCATCAATTACCTGCTCGACCCGGTGGTGATGGCGAAGAACTCGGATTACATCAGTTACCCGAACGCCATTCCAGCATCCTGGCCACTGATGGACCAGGAGATCATTGCTGATCCAACCATCTTCCCGTCGCCGGAAGTGCAGGCCAAGCTGTTCACCTTCGCCATCATCGCACCCGAGGTCGATCGCCAGTACACGCGCATCTGGACCGAGCTGAAGACTGGCAAATAAGCCACTGCGGGGCAGGCGACCCCGCCTGCCCCGTCTCCGCTGTAGGCAATCGACAACTGTTTCGGGAGCTGCAATGGCTGCGGAAGTTTCGAGTGGAACAAAGGATCCGGCGCGGGCCGACAAAGTCGGCGCCGATGATTACCTGCGCATCGTCGACGTCCGCAAGGAATTCGATGGCTTCGTCGCGGTCGACGACACCACACTGAGTGTGCGCCAGGGCGAAATCTTCGCCCTGCTCGGCGGCTCTGGCTGCGGCAAGTCGACCTTGCTGCGTTGTCTGGGCGGCTTCGAAAAGCCAACGGCGGGCAAGATCTATCTGGACGACCAGGAAATGAATGATCTGCCGCCCTATGAGCGGCCGATCAATATGATGTTCCAGTCCTATGCGCTGTTCCCGCATATGACGGTGGAGCAGAACATCGCATTCGGCCTGAAACAGGATGGCCACAAGAAAGATGCGATCACGCGCCGGGTCGATGAAATGCTGACCATCGTGCAGATGACCAAGTTCGGCAAGCGCAAGCCGCATCAACTTTCCGGTGGCCAGCAGCAGCGCGTCGCGCTGGCGCGCTCACTGGCGAAGAGTCCGAAATTGCTGCTGCTCGACGAGCCAATGGGCGCACTCGACAAGAAACTGCGTTCGCAGATGCAGCTTGAACTGGTCAACATCATCGAGAAACTCGGCGTCACCTGCGTGATGGTCACCCACGATCAGGAAGAAGCGATGACGATGGCTCATCGAATCGCCTTGATGGATAGCGGGCGGATCCGCCAGGTCGGTACGCCCGACGAAATTTACGAGCAGCCGACCAGTCGCTTCGCCGCCGAGTTCATCGGCTCGGTGAACATGGTCAATGGCCGCATCGAAGAAGACATGGCCGACTATGTGACGATCCGCTCGCCCAAGCTCGAGCATCTGATCCATATCGGCCATGGTGTCTCCGGGTTCGAAGGACAGGAAGTCTCGTTCGCGGTACGACCGGAAAAAATGAGCATCGGCAAGGCCGAACCCACGCAGCCGCACAACAAGGCCGAGGGCATTATTGAGGACATCGCCTATTTCGGCAGTCACTCGGTGTATCACGTGCGCCTGGCCAACGGCACCAAGTTCATGGCCAACTTTGCCAATCTGCATCGCTGGGCCAGCGAGGGCTTGACCTGGAATGACAAGGTCTGGGTGTCCTGGGGAGAAAACGCCGGCGTGGTGTTGACCTCATGAGCGCACCATGGCTGAAACGACTGCTACCGCATCCGCGCTGGGCTGTGATCTCGGTGCCCTATGTCTGGCTGCTGCTGTTCTTCGCCATACCGTTTCTGATTGTTTTGAAAATTTCGTTCTCCACGCTCGCCATCGCGATGCCGCCGTACACGCCGGTGCTCGAATATATCGACAGCGCACTGACGTTGAAGTTGAATCTGAGCAATTACCTGGCCCTGATCACCGACTCGCAGTATTTCCAGGCCTACATCAGTTCGATCAAGATCGCTGCGATCTCGACCCTGCTGGCCTTGCTGATCGGTTATCCGATCGCCTACGTGATTGCGCAGATGCCGCCATCCTCGCGCAATATCGCGCTGATGCTGGTGATCCTGCCCTCGTGGACCTCGTTCCTGATCCGCGTCTACGCATGGATTGGCATCCTCAAGAACAATGGCCTGCTTAACAACGCACTGATCGGCATGGGCATCATCGATGAGCCTCTGAAGATCCTGCACACACCGATCGCTGCCTACATCGGCATCGTCTACTGCTATCTGCCGTTCATGGTGCTGCCGCTGTATACCAATCTGGTCAAGCATGATCGGCGCCTGCTGGAGGCGGCCTATGATCTTGGCGCCAAACCCTGGAAGGCCTTTCTCAGGATCACCCTGCCACTGTCGAAGGCCGGCATCATTGCCGGCTGCATGCTGGTGATGATTCCGGCGGTCGGCGAGTTCGTCATTCCCGAATTGCTCGGCGGCCCTGACACCCTGATGATCGGCCGCGTGCTCTGGGGAGAATTCTTCAACAACCGCGACTGGCCGGCGGCGTCTGCTGTAGCCATCGTGATGCTGCTGTTGCTGATGATCCCGATTCTGATCTTCAACCGTATCCAGCAGCGCGAGATGGAAGGGAGACTGACATGAGCGGGCGGGCGCAGCGCTGGACCAGTTGGGCCATTCTCGGGCTTGGCTTCGCGTTCCTCTACGTGCCGGTATTGATCCTGATGGTGTACTCGTTCAACGAGTCACGCCTGGCCACCGTGTGGTCGGGATTTTCATTCAAGTGGTATGGCGAATTGCTACGCGACGAGCAGATGCTCGGCGCGGCCTGGATCAGTATCAAGATCGCCTTCCTTACCGCGAGCGCGGCGGTCGTGCTTGGCACAATGGCGGCCCTGGTGATGACCCGGATGGGCAAGTTTCCTGGCAAAACTCTATTCGGTGCACTGATCACCGCACCGCTGGTGATGCCCGAGGTAATCATCGGCCTGTCGATCCTGCTGATGTTTGTTTCGCTGGGCCAGATGGTCGGGCTCGCGCCCAAGGGCATCGCCTCGATCTGGATCGCACATGTCACCTTTACCCTGGCCTTTGTCACCGTGGTGGTTTCTTCGCGACTGGCCGAGCTCGACAAATCCCTGGAAGAAGCCGCGATGGATCTCGGCGCCAATCGGATCAAGGTGTTCTTCCTGATCACCCTGCCGATCATCGCTCCTGCCCTGATCTCCGGCTGGTTGCTGGCATTCACGCTGTCGCTCGATGATGTGGTTATTTCGAGTTTCGTTGCCGGTCCAAGCTCGACCACGCTACCGATGAAGGTTTTCTCATCGGTGCGTTTGGGGCTGAGTCCGAAGATCAATGCGCTCGCCACCTTGATGATTCTGGTGGTGGCGGTGGCGGCCTTTATCGGCTGGTGGATCATGCACCGCGAAGAGAAGCGGCGGAAACTCGATATGCAGATGGCAGCCAAAGAAAAATAGCCGCTGCCACTCCCGATGCGACGAAGGACCGTCGCATCGGGTCAATGCCGCATGGCTGCATCGCCAATCAGCAGATTGTGGCGCGTTTACTTCTCGACCTGCATCGCGCCGCCAAAGCGCTTGGCGGTGGCGCCTTCGACCCGACCGATACGGGCCGATTCGTGCACCTTGAGCTCAACCTCACGCTCGAACACCAGACTGCCGTCGACCTGGGCGCCGGGACCGATGGTGATCACCGGTGTGCGCTGCTTGCCGCTGAACCAGCTGGTGCGATTTTTCTTGACCAGGATGCCACCTTCGACACGGGCGTTGTCGTGCAGGGTGATATCACCGTTATGGGTCACCAGCTGCCCGACCACGTGCGCGCGCGCGGCGAGGCGCAGACCGCCATTGACGGTTTCGGCATTGCCGAGCACTTCGGCGTCCTCACCCAGCGAGATTGCGCCATTGACGGTCTCGACGTCACCGCTGACCGAGGCACGGGCACCGGCGCCAATACTGCCGTTGACGGTCTCGAGCGACTTGGCCTGGGCACCCTCGCCGACCCGGATCGAGCCATTGACGGTTTCGGCCGAGTCGATCACCGCGTTGTCACCGATCGTGATCGAGCCGTTGACGGTATCGAGTTCGCCGGCACGGTCGCCGGCCTGGATCGAGATGCCCTTGTTGACGTGGCTGACATTGCCGTGGTTTTGATCATGGGCGCTGACGGAAGCGGTAGCGAAAAGCACGAGAGCGAGACTGGCGGAAAGGCGGTTCAGACGCATGGCGGTACTCCTGGTTGGGACGAGTACCGGCTCAGATGCAGTCCGCGGCAGGGCCGTTTACATGACGTTCGACCTATGCCCATCGCGCCCTGCCAGCCGCCCGTTGGCACCCGCTTCCGATGCGCCAGCGCAGACGGTGCAGGCGGCATGACATGAGAGTTGGCGCGGGCTCCATTACTATGTGGAGATGCACACCCTGCGAGATGCCATGAGCGCACCCAAGCCCGTCCTGCTTTTGATCCTCGATGGCTGGGGCCACCGGGCCGAGACCACCGACAATGCCATCGCGCATGCGCACTGTCCGAACTGGCGCCGGATGCTGGCCGAGTGTTCCAACACTCTGATCAATACCCATGGCCTGCATGTCGGTCTGCCGGATGACCAGATGGGCAACTCGGAGGTCGGCCATATGAATATCGGCGCCGGCCGCGTGGTCTACCAGGATCTGACCCGGATCGAGGAAGACATCCGGCACAACCGGTTCGCCAGCAACCCTGCCCTCAGGCAGGCCATCGACTGCGCGCGTGCTGGCGGCACCCTGCACGTATTCGGCCTGCTCTCGCCGGGCGGCGTACATAGCCATGAGAACCATATCTTCGCCTTCATCCGCACGGCGCTGGACGCCGGTGTCGCCGCGATAGCCGTACACGCCTTTCTCGACGGCCGCGACACGCCGCCGCGCAGCGCGGCCGACTCGCTCAAAAAACTGCAGGCGATCTGCGCTGGCGATCCACGCGTGCGCATCGCGACGGTCAGTGGTCGCTATTACGCGATGGATCGCGACAATCGCTGGGAGCGTGTCGAGCCCGCCTATCTCGCGATCGCCGAGCACCATGGTGACTTCCATGCGCGTAGCGGTCTCGATGCGCTGAAACAGGCCTATGCGCGCGACGAGAATGACGAGTTCGTCAAACCGACCTTGATCGAAGGCGGGCGTCGGATCGAGGACGGCGATGCCGTGGTCTTCATGAATTTCCGCTCCGACCGCGCTCGCGAACTGAGCAGCGCCTTTGTTCGCGCGGACTTCGATGGCTTCGCCCTGCCACGTGAAATCACCCTGGGGGCCTTCGTCACCTTGACCGAATATGCCGCTGACCTTCCAGTCACGGCCATCGCCTATGCGGCGCAGTCGATGACCAATACCCTACCCGAGGTGGTCGCCGCGCATGGCCTGCGCCAGCTGCGCATTGCCGAAACCGAGAAGTATGCGCATGTCACGTTCTTCCTCAATGGTGGCCGTGAGTTGGCCTTCCCAGGAGAGGAGCGAATTCTGATTCCCTCGCCCAAAGTGGCCACTTATGATCTGCAGCCAGAGATGAGCTGTCCGGAGTTGACCGACAAGTTGTGCACGGCGATCGAGTCCGGCGCGTTCGACCTGATCATTTGCAATATCGCAAACCCGGACATGGTCGGGCATACCGGCATTTTTTCTGCAGCAGTCAAGGCGGTCGAAGCCGTGGACGTAGCGCTGGGCCGCGTCCGTGCCGCTATCGAATCCGCGGGTGGTGCCGCCCTGGTCACCGCCGATCACGGCAATCTCGAAATGATGCGCGATCCGCTCACCGGCGAGCCACATACCCAGCATACGACCGGGCCGGTGCCGCTGGTGTTGATCGGCGCGTCCGGGCAGCTGCGCGCGGGCGGTGCCCTCTGTGATCTGGCACCGACCTTGCTGCATTTGCTTGAGTTGGAACAACCCGCCGAAATGACTGGTCGCGATCTGCTGCTCGCCGAGCAATAGGCATGCGGCCTTCCTCAGCACAAATCGCCGCCGGCCTGTTGTTCGGGCTGCTGGTCTGCTTTGCGACTACGGCGAGGAGCGAAGCCGACGAGGCCGAAGCGCGCGCGCGCCTCGACAAAGTGCGCGCGGAGATCGCCCGCGAGAGCCAAGCACGCGGTGCGGCCCAAAAATCCTTCGCCGAGGCCAACGCCGCACTGCGCGAAGTCGAGCTCGCAGTCGGCGCCGCCGCGCGCACGGTTGCCGAAACGGCCGCCGAACTGGAACGCAGGGAAACCGAATTGCAGGACGCAGAACGCCAGCGCCTGGCGCTCGAGCAACGGCTGGGCGGTCAGCGCGCCAAATTGTCGACTCTGCTGCGCAGTGCCTATCTGCTCGGTCGCGATCAGGGCTTTCGCGCCCTGCTCGCGCCCGACCGGATCGACGATAGCGCGCGCCTTGTTGCCTACAACCGCTACCTGCAAAGACATCGACTCGACCGCATGCGTGGCCTGCTCGATCAATTGAGCGAACTGACCGGAATAACCCAGGAGATCGAATTGGCCAAGGCCGCGCTGGCGGAAAGACGCACGGCGAGCGAGTCCGAGATCGCGCAATTGCAGGAGCGGCGCAGCGAACGCGAAGCACTGGTCAAATCACTCGACGCCAGATTGGCCGACCATCAGCAACGATTGCAGGCCTATGCCCGCGATGAGCAAGCAGTGATCAGTCTGCTCGAGCGCCTGCGCGACGTTTTGTCGGACATTCCCAAGCAGTTGAGCGATGCCCTGCCGATTGCCGATCAACGCGGACGTCTGCCCTGGCCACTGGCGGGACGTGTGGTGTCCGCATTCGGCAGCCAGGGTGCCGCAGGCCGTGCGGCCGCAGGCATCGTGATCGAAGCCGAGCCGGGTTCCGAAGTGCGTGCCATCGCGCATGGACGGGTCGCCTATGCCGATTGGCTGCGCGGATTTGGCATGCTGATCATCGTCGATCATGGCGACGGATTCATGAGCCTGTACGCCAACAACGAAGCGCTGTTGCGCGACGAGGGCGACTGGGTGCAGGCCGGAACCGCACTGGCACGCGCCGGTGCAAGCGGCGGTACCGACCAGGCCGGCCTGTACTTCGAGTTGCGCAAGAACAGCCAGCCGCTGGACCCGATCCGCTGGCTATCGAAACGTCCCTGAGGCTGCTGTGACGCGATGCGAGGCGTCGCCGGGCAAGCTCCTGGCAGCAGGATCAGGACCGATGGCACAGGCAGAGATTCGCTGATCCTGCCAGCATGGGCGTTCCTGCAGGCGGCGCCGCCGCCCAGCGCAACGCACGGATATCCGAATGAACCACAAAGCACTCACCGCGATCGCGATCAGCCTGGCGCTGGCAGCCTGCGGAAAAAACGAAGCGCCGGTCCAGAATGCGTCGACCGAATCCGCTACCGCCACCACGACCAGCAGTGATCCCATGGCCAGCAATCCTTTCGCACAACCGAGCGACCTGTACCTGCAGGCGCCCGCCTTCGACAAGATCAAGGACGAGCATTTTGCGCCCGCCTTCGACGCCGGCATCAAGGAACAGTTGGCCGAGATGGACGCCATCGCCAGCAATGTCGAGGCACCGACGTTCGACAATACCATTGCCGCAATGGAGCGGTCCGGACGTTTGTTCGACCGCACCAACAAGGTGTTTTCGCACCTGAGCAGTTCCAACACCAATGACGCGCTCGACAAGATCCAGAGCGACTATGCGCCGAAGTTCGCCGCCCATATCGATGCCATCGTGTTGAACGGTGCCCTGTTCGCGCGCGTGCGCACCCTGCACGAAAATCGCGACGGACTGGGTCTGAGCGCGGAGCAGGCACAGGTACTGACGCAGTACTACCGCAACTTCGCACGCAATGGCGCCCTGCTCGATGAGACCGGCAAGACGGCCCTGCGCAAACTCAATGAGGAGCAGGCCGGGATCGTTACCAAATTTGGCGAGAACTCGCTGAAGGACAACAACGATTCCGCCGTCATCGTCGATTCGGTCGATCAGCTCAGCGGTCTGAGCCCGGAGAACATCGTAGCCGCCGCCGAAGCGGCCAAGCAGGCCGGCCACGAAGGCAAGTGGCTGATCCCGCTGATCAACACCTCGATGCAGCCGGCTATGCAGTCGGCCAGCAACCGTGAACTGCGTGAGCGCATCTACAAGGCATCGATCGAGCGCGGCGCCAAGGGCAATGACTACGACAATCGCGCGCTGATCCTGCGCCTGGTCGCCCTGCGGGCAGAGCGCGCCAAGCTGCTCGGCTATCCCGAGCATGCGACCTATATCCTCGAAGAGCAGATGGCACAGACGCCGGCTGCGGCGCGCAAGATACTCACCGACATGGCCAAGCCCGCCGTCGCTGCCGCGAGAGTAGACGCGGCGAAGCTGCAGAAGCTGATAGACGCCGAAAGCGCCGCCAATGGCACGCCAACATTCAAGCTGGCGCCCTGGGACTGGTCCTATTACGCCGAAAAGCTGCGCATGCAGGAATTCGATCTCGACGATGCTCAGACCCGCCCCTACTTCGAACTCGAAAGCGTGCTGCAGAATGGTGTGTTCTTCGCCGCCAACAAGTTGTACGGCCTGAGCTTCAAGGAGCGCAAGGATCTGCCGGTCTATCATCCGGACGTGCGCGTATTTGAAGTGTTCGAACACAGCGGCGCCACGCTGGGTCTGTTCTATGCCGACTTCTTCGCACGCCCGGCGAAGCGCGGTGGCGCGTGGATGAACAACCTGGT
Organism: Lysobacterales bacterium; assembly: GCA_038255435.1. Classification (GTDB taxonomy): domain Bacteria; phylum Pseudomonadota; class Gammaproteobacteria; order Xanthomonadales; family Ahniellaceae; genus 0-14-3-00-62-12. Next base: position 47,618 of record JBBSLG010000013.1, on the reverse strand, counting down.
CGACCAGACCCGCCTGCTCGGCACCCAGCCGGTCATCGCCAATGACCTGAACATCGTCAAGCCCGCCGCTGGCAAGCCTGCCCTGCTCAGTTACGACGAAGTCAGCACCCTGTTCCATGAGTTCGGCCATGCCCTGCACGGCTTTTTTGCCGACTCCGAATATCCGTTGCTGTCGGGCACCAATACGCCACGCGATTTCGTCGAGTTTCCGTCGCAGTTCAACGAGAACTGGGCCCTGGTACCCGAGGTACTGAAGAACTACGCCAAGCACCACGAGACCGGCGAAGTGATTCCGGACAGCCTGATCGCCAAGATCAAGAAGGCCGGCACCTTCGACCAGGGTTTTGGCACCGTCGAGTATGTGGCCTCTTCACTGCTCGATCTCGAGTGGCACGAACTGACCTCAGCCAATCTGCCGAGCGACGTACTGGCATTCGAGCGCGCCGCGCTGGAAAAGAACGGCGTGGCGATGGACGAGATCATGCCGCGCTATCGCAGCACGTATTTCTCTCATGTGTTTCCGGGCGGATACTCGTCCGGCTACTACAGCTACATGTGGTGTGAAGTACTCGACGCCGACGCCTTCGACGCATTTACCAGTGCCGGCGGACTCACCCGCGAAAACGGCGACAAGTTCCGCAAGATGGTGCTTTCGCGCGGCAGCATGGAAGACGTCAAGCAGATGTACATCAACTGGCGCGGCGGCGAGCCAAAGGTCGCTGGTCTGATGGCGCGACGCGGCTTCAAGAACTGAGCCGTAGGGTTTTCGGCCACGCACGCCAGCCCAATCTGCATCATTGGGATTCCGCCCCTTCTCCCGCTTGCGGGAGAAGGTGGCCGCAGGCCGGATGAGGGTGGTGGGCACGCCAAGAGTTCAGCTTCGAAACGCCTTCGCGGCTAGCGCGGCTTCCCGTGCATTCTCCCGATCCAAGTCCCTTCCCCCGGCAGAACTGACGAAGGTGCTGCTCATTCTTACTGCTTGCCGAACCGCCTGCCAGCCGCGATAAAATCCCGGTCCGCAACCCGACCGAGCCGCCATGGACATGCCGCTGTTTCCACTGAACACGGTGCTGTTCCCGGGCAGCCATCTGGATCTTCGAATCTTCGAGCCACGCTATCTGGACATGGTGCGCGACTGCATGCGCGCGCAGAAGGGCTTTGGTGTTTGCCTGATCATCGGCGGTCAGGAAGTCGGCACACCGGCGATCCCGGCCGCTGTCGGTACCGAAGCGCATATCGTCGATTTCTGCAGCCTTCCCGACGGTCTACTCGGCATCACGGTGCAGGGGCGATCGCGCTTCCGCGCCCGCGATGTGCGCGTCCTCGAATCCGGACTGACCATGGCCAACCCGGTTCGGCTTCCGCCCGCAGATACCCTGACCGTCCCGGCCGAGTACGCCGTGCTGGTGACGATCCTGGAGCGGCTTGCCGACCAGGATGACTCCGAGCTCGTACGCGCCGAGAAGGCGAGCTTTGACGACGCCGAGTGGGTGGGCTTCCGGCTCGCCGACCGCTTGCCGGTGTCCCTGCTCGAACGTCAGCAGATCCTGGAACTGGAGGACCCGCTGGCACGCCTGGGTTTGCTGGCCCAGTGGCTGCCGCGCTTCCAGAAGGAATAGCAATAGCCTGCCACCAGGGCGCGTTGCCAGCGTTTTTCCGTTTTCCCCAGTGTTTGGGCGGCCCCGGTCCGGGCGCCAGCGGCTAAACTCTGCTGCCCACGCCGCGTATTTCAGGAGACCCTCATGACGCTCAAGGTTGCCATCAATGGCTACGGCCGCATCGGACGCAACATCCTGCGCGCACTCTACGAGAGCAAGCGCAACCACGAGATCCAGATCGTGGCGATCAATGATCTTGGCGACGCCGAGACCAATGCACATCTGACTCGCTATGACACTGCGCACGGACGTTTCCCGCATGAAGTCGGCGTAGACGGCGGCAACCTGGTCATCAATGGTGATTTGATCAAGGTCTACGCCGTGCGCAACCCGGCGGAGATTCCCTGGGGCGCCCACGAAGTCGATGTCGTGCTCGAGTGCACCGGGCTGTTCGCCAGCAAGGCGAAAGCCAGCGCGCATATCGCTGGCGGAGCCAAGAAGGTAGTGATCTCGGCACCCGGCGACAAGGATGTGGACGGCACCTTCGTCTATGGCGTCAACCACGACAAGCTGCGTGCCGAGCATACGGTCATCTCGAATGCCTCCTGCACGACCAATTGCCTGGCGCCGCTGGCCAAGGTATTGCACGAGAAGATCGGCATCGTGCATGGTTTGATGACGACCATCCACGCGTACACCAATGATCAGGTGCTGACCGACGTCTATCACAGCGATCTGCGCCGCGCGCGCTCGGCAACAATGAGTCAGATCCCGACCAAGACCGGCGCTGCTGCGGCCGTCGGACTTGTGCTCCCCGAGTTGAATGGAAAGCTCGATGGCTTTTCCATGCGGGTGCCGACGATCAATGTTTCAGCGGTGGATTTCACTTTCGTCGCTGCGCGCGCCACCAGCAAGGAAGAGATCGACGCTGTCGTGCTTGAGGCCGCCAATGGCGCATTCAAGGGCATCCTCGGCATCAATACCAAGCCCCTGGTATCGGTCGACTTCAACCACGATCCGCGCTCGTCGATCTACGACGCTACCCTGACCAAGGTCATGGGCGGCACCCTGGTCAAGGTCTGTGCCTGGTACGACAACGAATGGGGCTTCAGCAACCGCATGCTCGACACCACGCTGGCCCTGATGGCTGCCAAATGAGCGCAAGGGCGTTCGGTGTGTGGGGTTGCACACTCGCCAGCGCCCTGTATCTGGTAACCGCTACGCAGTCGCTGGCATCGGTTCCTGCCGTCAGCGGCCGTGATCTGGCGACACTGATCTCGGCACCAGAGAGCGCGCCTGCGCTCGAAGCTGCGGCGCGACTCAGGCATGCCGCGGAATCGGGCAATTCATTCGCGATGTATGACCTGGGCAGTCTGTCGCGGCAGCACGAGCGCAAGAGCGGGAGTGCGCTCGGCTACGATCCCGGGCTGGCACTCAAGTGGCTGCTGCAGGCCTTCCGCAACGGACGCGACCTGGCCGCCTACAAACTCGCGCTGACCTATCGCGACATCGGCGACACCCTCGAGGCGATGGCCTGGATTCAGGTCTACAGCCACTACAACATCGGACCCAAGACCAAGTCCGACGGTGCGGCGGCCAGCCTGATGGCGAGCCTGTACGACGAACTCGGCGATGACCAGCGCGAAGCGATTCGCCAGCGCACGATCAGCATCCTTCAGCAGTACGGCCCGCAGCATGAGGCGGCGAGCAAGCTCGGCATTGATCCCGCCATTCTCGGTGACATCGCGCTGATGAACGAGGGCTGCAGTTGGCCCAAGAAGTTGCCACGCGGCCTATGGCAACGCGGTCGCATCCGTGAATCGGCCTACGTCGAAGCGCTGGTGCGTATTGATGACGCCGGCAAGCCTTCCGAGGTCCATCTCATGGACTATGCCCGGCGCGCTCTGCACCCGGCGACTACGCGCGATCTCGTGCTCCGCTATCGCTGCCCGATCGCGGCGGATGGGCAGCCCTACTGGATGTTCATCAATATGAGTCTGGACGACCGCCGCCACAGCATCGCGACCGACTGATCGCGCGGCCGGACCGTGTGTAGATCGTAGGATGTGGTGAACACAGTGAACCGCATCGATACGGAATCGGGGCGTGCCGGGTTCGGAATGGCCACCCGTGATGCGGTTCGCTGACGCTCACCACATCCTACGTTAGTCGGGGGCGTTGCTGGTGTTGCCGACCGTAGGATGTGGTGAACGCAGTGAACCGCATCGATGCGTGATCGGCGCAGGTTATGTGTCGAGTCCGGAATAGCCTTCCATGATGCGGTTCGCTGGCGCTCACCACATCCTACGTCGGTCGAGGGCGTTGACGACATCGCCCACCCGCCACACCCAAGTTTTGGAAGGCTTACGAGCGTCGCGGCCGGACATCCACACGCACTTCGATCGTATCACCCGGGTGCGCGTCGGTACGGGTGCGGTAGACACGACCGTTGTAGCGATAGGCCACGTCGTAGCCGATAACTCGCTCATCGTTGCGATAGTCGGTCTCGATGCGGCAGCGCTGTTCCTCGGTCTGCACAACACGTTCGACATAGCGGCCGTTACGGTAGTCGCTCTGCCGCTGTTCCTCCTTGCCGATCGAATAGCCCACCGTCGCGCCGGCCAAAGTGGCTGCATCACGACCGTGGCCGGATCCAAACTGGTTGCCGACCACACCTCCGATCAGAGCACCAAGCAAAGCCCCACCATTGGATCGTCGGCCGCGGCGTGCGTGCTCGCGATAAGTGACGGGCTCATCCCAGCAGACCTGACGATCCACCGGTTCACTGACATATTCGATGATCGGATCAACCGACACCACTTCGGCCAGATCCCAATCCGCCTGGGCAGATGGGCTCGCGATAGCGGCCCCGGAAACCAGCGTGATCATCAGTGCGGATGAAAGCTTGGCGAATCTGCGCATTTGTAGCTCCGGTTCCTGGTTGAACTGGCCTCTACATTGCTATCGCGCCAATGAATGTGTTCTGAATTCTGCAGTCGCCGCCACAAACAGCGCTAAGCGTTTAGCTGGGGGCCATCCTCGCCGCGCGCCATCGCACAAGAATGCCGCAGGCCGGGAGGCCTGCGGCTGTGCTATGCGATACGCAGCCGAGCGCGATTACCAGCAAACCCCGTTCGATTCATCGCCCGAATAACCCTTGGCATCGGAGTTGCCGAGGGTCAGATTTCCGCAGGCGTCATCGGTCTGCGCATTGTTCGGAGTGGCTGTCAGGGTGAATGTCTGGGAATTGACACCGACCACGGCCGCGACGGTGTAGTAACCATGCTCGGAGTTCAATGCACCCATACCCAAACCTGCCGGCGGCGCCGAACTCAGGTCCGCGGTGTATCGGTTGAAACTGGTGTAGTAGCGTTCTTGCTCCGCTGCAATTCGCATCAACAGGTTGTGACCGTCGGTGCGTCGACTTTTGAGCACCTGTCGATTGAAACCCGGCAGGGCAATCGCCGCCAGCATGGCGACGATCGCCACCACCACCATCAGCTCAATCAGGGTCATACCTAGATTGCGCTTTCGGCTCCGATTGAATCCTGTCATACGCATGATCTTCGCCTCTTGAACAATCGTCGTGGGACTACTGGTTGATCAGCTCGCGCCAGGAGCGGCGACGCCACTCGTAGTTTGCAATTTCAATCGATTCCGGCGCACCACCCGTATCATCACCAGGAATCAGAATTTGCGCGCTGCCACCGCCAACGCTCGAGATCGGAGTCACGCCGGCGATGTAGCCATCCAACTTCAATCCTACCGCTAGCGAGTCGTCCAGCCCATTAATTTTCCCATCTCGATTGCTGTCGAAGGCGGGGGACAACTGCGCAAGATCAGTGCTGTCCGCGACGCCGTCGTTGTTCGTATCAATTCCGGCTGCGCCTGTACCCGATACGCCGCCCGTTGTCCCATCCACGAACATCAGATAACTCTCGGCAGCAGGTGCACAGGGATCGGTACTCAAGGGTGCCAGCGTCGTAAAGATGAGCGTGCCGGAGACATTTCTCACCACTGCCGCAGCGATATTCCGCTCGCCAGCCGCGATGAAATCGAAGAACCAACCATACTTGCTGGCCGGAATCTGGTTTGTGGAGAGACGCCGAATCGCGCCCACCGTCGTCAATGTTTGTTGCTGTAGATTTACTTGACCCAGCGGATAGGCACTCGAGCCGGGTCCCTGATCATAGATCCCGTAGTAGCTCTGCTGGGTGGTCGTCGAGCGATCCAGGTTCTCAATGTATTTGCCGGTTCCAAAGGTGACTACATATTTGCGCCGCACGGCGCCGGCATCTTCGTAGCTTGAGCGGACCAAGCGGGGCTGCACCGTGATCGCCTGGTTGGCGGGAGCCGTGAAGAACCGCTCGGCAGTCCAGCTCGCTGCCGTGTTGCCTTCGAAATTGAAGCGCCAAATGTTGCCATTCAGATCGCCTGCAAACGCGGAATCCGAGACGCTCAACACGGGGTTGGTGCCGTCTACACGATAGTCGCCTGCGATGACCGAAGAGAGACCACGGCTGGCGGCGCCAAGGTCAAATTGCTTGAGCACTGCGCCATCCTGGATCCGGATTACAAACAGGTAGGCGCGCCCATTGCCAACTGATCCGTCGGCGACCTCGGAATTGTAACCACTGGGAACCAGTGCCACCCAATCACCTGAGGCAAGGCGAGTAATGAACGGCGTACCGTAGGTATAGCCCAGGTTCGGTCCAAAGGTGGGGGTCTTGTCGGTGAACTCCCATAGAACCTTGGCCGCGACATCGCCTTCATCATTGGCAATGGGATTGGTCACATCCAGAGCATAAATACCTTGACCACCAAGCCGGAGCCCGCCCACCAGAACGCGTCGCCACGCATTGTTGAAAAACACGTCGCGCACTTGCGGCGTCGCGTCGACATAGGACTCGAACTGAAGCGCGCTTGCGCTGGTAAGCTTGTTGAGGTTCTGGAACACCGCTGCAGGCACATAGGCCCAACGCTCGGTTCCGCCCGGTGTCGCGGTCAAAGGCGACGGGATACGGGGACCGGAAGCAACCGCGTGAAGCATGCCATCGTTGGCACCGAAAAACAGTGTCTGATAGTTCTGCATTGTTGCCGAGAACGTTGAATACTTTTTTGTACGCTCGGCCGATGTCGATTCGAATGAGCCAGTGGTGGATCCATCGTCGCTCCAGTCGCGATAGTCCTCTCGCTGCGAGGGAACCAGGGCAGCAGAGTTCACGACCGCACCGAGCAAACTTTTTCTGTTGCGGAACGAGCCGCCATTTGAGCGCTCCAGGCTTCGGTCGCCGCGGATATAGGCCAGGCGCTGTGAACCCAAGGAGTCAGATACATTCGTCTCAGGGTTGATGCTCAGAGCAGCCCGTTGAGCGGTACTCAAAGCACTGTACTGAAAAGCGACTCCGGCACCGCTGGAGGAACTGGAAGTTGCAATCAGCCGCGCGGACGGGCTCGTCGGTGGCAAAGTGCCCAGAGACGGAACGGACGGGCAGGTACCGCCAGTCAGCACACATGCCACGTCCCACTCAGGCGTAGGCGGAGTGGTTCCGAGCCGAGTAGCCAACACCCGACCGCTCCAGTCCGAAGTATCAAAAAGTGTCTGGTAGCCCAAGGTGGAAGTTGTCAACAGCCCAGATGACAACGAGACTGGAGTGTTGGATGTCGTACGTTTGCTGATCGAGAGAAACACTGAATTCAGCGCGTCGATAAGATCCTGGGGGCTGCGGGCGCTGAAAAACTCGCCGCGCGAATTGATCGTCGCATGCCACGTATCATCGATTTTCTGCGCCGATTCACCGCCCTCCACCGGCCACGAAGGCCATGACCAAGGCGCTGCGGTAGCAGGATTATTTGCCGCTGGGTTTTTGCGAAAACCTACAACCGATTCTGGATTGGGCATCGTGCCATCGACACCGAACGCCACGATGTACTGGACCAGATGCTGCCAGGTAGCGGGATCATTCGCCGGATTCCAGTAGACCTCCGGGCGGTCCTTGGGATTTTCATCGGCCCCCAAGGGGATATTGGGGCCCGAAACGCCCACACTCAGATCACCATAGGAAGCCGGGACATTATTGGCCAGATCAGGCCTGAGATCAGTGGCCCAATAGTAGAATGCATTGTCGGCCAAACCGGGATTGCCGCTGCTCGCCGTTTCGGTGCGATAAATTCGATTGTGCAATTGGGCCGTCGCATCGCCGGGATAAGCGACACCCGTTGTGCCGCCCTGCGGAATGGGAAAGGTTCTGGGGGTCGTGTCTGACGTCGCTCCATCCGTTCGACCGGCTGCGTCTTTCCAAGCACCATCAGTGACCAGCAAATGGAAATTCTGTCGACAGGAAAGGACCTGGTTGGTAGCCACGTCGTAATACGGATTGGACTCCGACGTGGATCCACTGGTATTGGCTGAACTGAAATAGTCACCAACGCGCTTGAGCGCCAGTCGATTGGGCGTGCCGCCAGTTGCCGAAAGAGTCAAAACGTGCTGGAAAAGCGAATTTCTATGAGTGACCCCAGCAGGAGTGGAAGATGCGATGCTGCGCATGGGGGCTGTGTTGGCAAGCGCAGGAGAGTTGATATCCTGCCACGCCATACGAAGATTCTGCTGGCTGTCGAACACGCGGGAAAGCGCAGTCCGGGTCAGCAGATTTCGCGTACGGTAGTACGCATACCAATTGGCGAAGTTTGCCTTTTCGCTGTCAGGAACCCGCACTGCGGTGTAATTGCTGTTGGTAAAAATGAGCGTTTGGCGCTGCAGCAGTCTTGCTGCTGCTTCTACCGGCGTCTCACCGGGCGGACCGACCTCCGGTGGCAATGCCGGTCCGGTATAAGCGTAGTAAAAGGCGTATGAACCGAAGGGGAAACGCCGCTGTACTGTGGATGCGCTAGCGACACCGGGATCGCACGTGGCGGGACTGTTGCTGTGCTGAATAATGCCGGGCGTGTTACCGGTTGAGCCAATGTCCCAATCCAATTGATAGCCTGTCTCAAGATTGATGGAAGCGGTCGTGCCGCCATTGCCACGCGTCACACCATCGAGCCAGCCGGTAGGCCAGGTTGCGTTGTCCATCACGGTGCCGTTGGCTCGCCGGGGCGGCTCGTACACGGTAGCGGGATTGAAGTAAATAGGATTTCCAGTCGGCGATAGTACGAACGCCTCGGTCTGCCACCAGCACCCGGTATTGATCGGATTGGGATAAAGCGGCGGCAGCTGGGCCGAGGGCTTGTTCAGCTGATCCGGCGCGAAACCACGATCCATCGATCCGGAGTCGTCCGTCGACAGGACGAAATTGGGATCCACACTGGCGTTGGTATAGAGAGGAACTTTCGACAAATTGAGCGGCGCTGCGTAGACATCGAGGGAACCACCGAGTGCGACGATGCTGCTCAGGCTCAGGACCAAGGCCAGCTTGGTCTGCATAGCGGATTGAGTTGCGTTCATAAGTGCTGCTCCAGGCAATCAGTTTTCGAACACACTGATGGAAAATGTGCTTTCGGCGGCGCGTACAACACCGTCGTTGCCACCGGTACTGCGCCCGGTGATGCGGTAGTAATGCAGGGATTCATTCAGCGTATTTCCGCTGCCGCCGTGCGATTCGACCGAGTCGGTTGAATCGACCTGGCCGAGCCCTTCGACGATGTAGGCCGGCGTCTGCGCCATCCGGTAGTAATCGGAATCCGGAAAACTGATGCTTGAGCCAGCTGTTCCGTAGCTGCTGCCGCCTGCTACCCAAGCGTAGCCGTCGCGGAATGACTTGGCCTGGGTGGACTCGGGCTTCAGCGGAAAACCGCTGTCGGAAACGGTCAACTGCCCACCCGCCGCAACAATCCGATTCCATACCCAAAGCTCGCCATCGCGCAGTGCGCTATCCGCGCCAACATCGGCCATGGATTCGTTGCGCATGGCGCCAGCCATGCGTTCCTGCAGGATCGATCCGCTCATCGCCACCAGCATGACCAGAGTCATCACCAGCAACAGGATCAGGCCCACTGCGAGCACCACGCCACGCTGACGGGCGGGCCCTCTGATTTCGATGCGATGCATGTACATAATTGCTTCCTTGAATCCGGTATTCAGTAGGTGAAGCTGCGGACGTTTACACGCGTACGGAATTCCTTGCGATACATCTTGCCTCTCGGCAGACCCGAAGGCAGGGTATTCGGCGGGACTGCCTCCACAATGGGCGGTACGGCAGCAGAAAAACTAAAAGGCTGCGCTGGATTGCTCGCCACATCCGTCACGGTATTCAGCAACAGGCTCACGTCGATCGATTCGACTTGTCGCCACAGACACCCGGGCTCGGGTGCACCGACCCCTTTCGGCTGCGGCAGGCAACTCAGTGGAGCACCCGAAGCTGAGGTACCTGCCTGTACCTGAGCGGCGGTAAGGAAATGCCGGGTCGGAACTCCGACGCCGTCGACAGCCCGAACTTCGTAAAGAAATTCCATGCGCTCGACACCGTCACTTATCGATTGAGCGAGCCCGTTCTGCTGGCGCACCAGAGTGCTGATGTTGTTACCCCCATCGGCGTTCTCGCGCATCCGGAGGAAATACGTGATGGTCCAAAGGTCTTTGGTAAAATTGAAAACGCGAGGATCAAGCGGAAGGTTGTAAGACTTCAGGGTGTTGTTGGTCCCTGGATTCCCTGCTGGCGTAATCGATGTACCGGAGGCGTTTGCCGTAAAAACTTCTGCGTTGACGCAGTCAGTCACCATTGCCAAGTCACCCACGGCGAAATTCAATGGGGGGCCCGTGACCGTGCTGGCGACTGAAAGACTCGATGCCGGGTTCGGGTAGGCGGTGGTCAACGAGGCTCCATTTCCAGCCACATAGCGGATGGTCAGAACGTCAGCGGCTCTAGCCCTGCGATCGACGGCGGTTCCCACAGTGGGCGGTGCCGGGATGGCGCCACCAAGCACATTGAGTGCGGGCGAGCAGGTGGCGAGCGTTGTGCATTCATGTCCCTGGATAAAAAAGCGCGGACTGAGCATTCCTGCTTGTCCAGGCGCGGGCAGAGGATCGCCACTGGGCATACCGAAGGGCAGCGTGCTGTTGGTGAGAATTCGCAGTGGACGGAGCTTGTGGCCTTGTGTCACCGAACCTACTTCTGAACTGAACGAGCTGCAGTACTGGGCTCCCGCCATGCGCAGATCCGCAGAGATCCGGCTCAACGCAAATCTGCCATTTTCCTGCATTCGAGCCAGCGCCATCTGCTCGCGATTGGCCTTGCCGGTACCGACCAGAATTGTGGAAATCGCCGCAAGGACGAGCAGCCCGAGCGTCAGTGAAATCATCAGCTCGATCAACGTGAAGCCGCGCGCAGCACGACCCGCGCTGCGGGGGATCGAGGGAACGACTGGATGCATGGTCTGATTCATGGATTGATTACCCAGTCAAAGCGTTTGGTTTTGCGATCCACTGCCGCGGCAGATGCAGATGCGCCGGTGTTACGGGTCTCATCGCTCTCCGACCAGGTGAGCGAAATCGTGCAGAGACCGGCCGGAAACGCATCCACGCCTTCGCGCCGGGGCGAATTGAGCTGGCAATTCACCGAACCCTGGCCAGCTGGCAACAGAGCAGCCAGCATTGCACCCCAATTTTCCATATCCCGGGCGGCGGTCTGCGCGGGTGTGCAGCCCGTGAGGCAAGTCTGGCTCACGGTGCCCGGCGCGGTCATGTTGTAGGCCCCCGCCATGACACCAGCAGGATTGGCCCGCATCGCATCACCGATCCACTGTGCCTGCAATGTGGCCTGCGTATGCAGCTGCGCGGTATGGGTTCCGCGCATGGACGCGAGCACCATGCTGGCTACGCCAAGCAGGCCGATCGAGAAAACCAGCACCGCGATCAGTACTTCGAGCAGGGTAAAGCCCTGCAGCCTGGGACTCAGATGGATGCGCATGCGGTACTACTCCCCTTCTGGACCTCGGCGCGGCCACTGGACTCGATGAGCACGCACTTGCTCTTTTCCGGAGCCGTGCCTGCATCCGGACGCTCGATTTTGAACAGTACGCCGGCATTGCCTGTAGTAAGTGCGCCACTCGGCGCATAGACGAATTCAGTCAATGCGCCGCCGCCGGGAAACTTGATGACGGTCCAGACAAAGCCTGCACCGGCCTTGGTGCCCTCGTGCAGGACCACATCATCACCATCAACGGTACCGCTAAGGTTGCGATCGGTGGCGATGATCCAGCCATCCTCCCAGACCCCGCCCAACGCAGTGATCCGCACATTGGTCGAAGTCTTCACCGCTTCGGCACGAGCGGTATTCAGATTTCCGAGCAGGCGATTGGATTGCGAAACCGAGGAGGAGCCCAGGCTCATGTCGCGAAACGCCGGAACCGCGAAAGCCATCAGCACGGCCAGCACGCCGATCACCACCATCAGCTCGATCAAGGTGAAGCCGGACGGTCGGCTCGATTGAACTTGCGAAACTTGGGCATTCATCTCTTCGATTTCCAATGGAGGCAATCCCGACTTCGGATAGAGGCTTGACTTGACCGCCGGCCCACACAGGGCCCGCAGTCAATGAGGTGAGTCCAATGTATCCCAACCGGGTACAGCGCGGTACGCCGAGGCCAGCCGCCCGTCCAACGGTTCCCGCCGCCGGTCGCGGGTCAATCCACGCAGCCCGGCAAAGCGTGACGCAGTTCGCTCTTGACCTGGACCGCGCCGGTCGCAACCATCAGGGTGTCCAAAGTTCCGCGGCTTGGCGGCTTCCCAGCGGGGAGGTGTCGAGGCCACGGAATTGGATTCCTGTGCGAAGCGCCCTGTGCCTGCTCGCGGTGGATCGGATCTGGCAGGGAGCAGGGTGCGTTTGCACTACCCACGTCTGAAGGGGAGATGCCCGCATGACCGACCACACCACGGATCAGATTCGCAATATTGCGCTTGTGGGACACGCTGGCGCCGGCAAGACCAGCCTGTTCGAGGCCCTGCTGCTTGCCGGCGGCAGCATCCAGAATGTCGGTTCGATCGAGCGCGGCAGCACGGTATCGGACTTCGACCCGATGGAAAAGGAGCGCAAGCACTCGCTCAATACCGCGATCGCATCGATCGATCATGCGGGAATTCACATCAATCTGATCGACACGCCCGGATATCCGGATTTTCGTGGGCCAACGCTGACCGTACTCGCCGCCGTGGAAACCTGCGCCATCGTGGTCAACGCGGCCAACGGCATCGAGGACAGCACGCACCGGATGATGGAATACGCCAAGGCGCGCGGACTCTGTCGGGTACTGGTGATCAACAAGATCGATGCCGAGGGCGTCGATCTCGAGGCGCTGACCAATGACATTCGCGAGGCCTTTGGGAGTGAGTGCCTGCCGATCAACTTGCCGGCGCGGGGTCGTGCGTCTGTGGTCGACTGCTTCTTTTCACCTGTGGGCGACTCGGATTTTTCCAGCGTGCCCGAAGCACATCAGCGGATCATCGACCAGGTGGTCGAAGTCAACGAAACGGTGATGGACCGGTACCTGGAAAAAGGCGAACAGGGACTCAGCGGCCAGGAGCTGCACGATGCTTTCGAGCAGTGTCTGCGCGAGGGCCATCTGGTGCCTGTCTGTTTTGTTTCGGCCCGCTCCGGCGCCGGTGTGACTGAACTGCTCGACCTTGCCGAAAAGCTCTTTCCCAATCCGCGCGAAGCCAATCCGCCGCCGTTCCTGCGCGGCGAGAACGACGACCAGGTCGAAGTGCATGCTGTGCCTGATGCAAGTCGCCATGTGCTCGCCGATGTATTCAAGATCATCAATGATCCGTTTGTCGGCAAGTTGTCGGTATTCCGCGTCTATCAGGGAACCGTGCGCAAGGACACCCAATTGCTGATCGGCGACGCCAAGAAGCCGTTCAAGGTTGGCCATCTGTTCAAGCTCAAGGGCAAGGATCATGTCGAGATCGATGAGGCGGTACCGGGTGACATCGCGGCGGTCGCCAAGATCGAGGAAATCCATTTTGATTCGGTGCTGCACGATTCGCACGACGAGGACCACTATCATCTCAAGCCAATCGATTTTCCGAACCCGATGTTCGGTCTGGCGATCGAGCCGGCGACGCGCGGACAGGAGCAGAAATTGGGCACAGCCCTGCACAAGCTCGCCGAGGAAGACCCATGCTTTCGCATCGAGCACAATGCCGAACTCAATGAGCTGGTCATGCGCGGTCTCGGTGATCTGCATCTGCGGGTGATGCTGGAGCGATTGAAGGAGCGCTACGGGGTCGAGGTCAAATCGCGCAAGCCGCGCATCGCCTATCGAGAGACGATCAGCGTCGTGGCCGAGGGTCATCACCGCCACAAGAAGCAGACCGGCGGTGCAGGTCAATTCGGCGAGGTTTATCTCCGCGTCGAGCCGCTCGAGCGCGGTCAGGGATTCGAGTTCACGACCAAGATCGTCGGCGGCGCGATTCCCGGGCAGTTCATTCCCGCCATCGAAAAGGGCGTGCGCCAGGTGCTCGTCCATGGCGCGGTGGCCGGCTACCAGATGCAGGACCTTCGCGTCACCGTCTTCGACGGCAAATACCACGACGTCGATTCCAAGGAAGTCGCTTTTGTCACCGCCGGCAAGAAGGCCTTCATTGACGCGGTAAGCAAGGCCGGTCCGCAGATTCTCGAGCCGATCGTGCATCTTGAAGTGGTGATCCCCGACACCTATATGGGCGACATCACCAGCGGCCTGGCCACCAAACGATCGCGCATCAATGGCACCGACTCATTGCGCGGTGGCGAGTTGGTGATCCGCGCCCAGGTGCCGCTGTCGGAAGTGCAGGATTATCCGAGTGAACTCAAGGCCGCGACCCAGGGCACGGGACGTTATCGCCTCGATTTCAGCCACTACGAACCGGTCGCCGGGCATATCCAGAAGCAACTGCTCGACGCCTACAAGCCGCATGCGGAAGAGGATTGAAGGCACCGATCGGCTTCATTGATGCGGTTCGCGTTGCTCACCACCTCCTACGACCCGAAGCCGGGACCGGAAGGCAGGACCGGAAGGTAGGATGTGGTGAACGCAGTGAACCGCATCAATGTTCATACGACTCGCCATGAATCGAACCATGGTGGCACGGTCTGCATCGATGCGGTTCGCGTTGCTCACCACATCCGACGACCCGAAGCCGGGAACGGAAGGCAGGACCGGACCGTAGGATGTGGTGAACGCAGTGAACCGCATCATTGTTCGATACGACTCGCCATGAATCCAACTATTACGGCGCGGGCTGCATCGATGCGGTTCGCTTTCCTCACCACATCCTACGGTCCTACGACGCGGAAGGTAGGGCCGGAAGGTAGGATGTGGTGAACGCAGTGAACCGCATCAATGTCCGATGCGACTCGCCATGAATCCAACCATTGTGGCGCGGGCTGCATCGATGCGGTTCGCGTCGCTCACCACATCCTACGACCCGAAGCCGGGAACGGAAGGCAGGACCGGACCGTAGGATGCGGTGAACGCAGTGAACCGCATCAATGTCCGATGCGACTCGCCATGAATCCAACCATTGTGGCGCGGGCTGCATCGATGCGGTTCGCGTTGCTCACCACATCCTACGACCCGAAGCCGGGAACGGAAGGCAGGACCGGAAGGTAGGATGTGGTGAACGCAGTGAACCGCATCATCTGTAGTCACGCACGACGCCGCGATGTCTTGGCCCATCATGCCGTGGCTCTTGATGCCGTGGCTCTTGATGCCGTGAAGGAGATCAAGGGCCAGCATGCTCCGCATGCTGGTCCCTGATCTCCGTGACAAGTTCGACACGTTCGAACGATATCGAATCTGTTTTAGACGATGCGCATCGGCCTGCGGCCTCAGCACATCCTTCGGTTCTCGCGTGGACCGCCCGATTTCGAAAAGCCTCCCTCATCCCCGGCCCTTCTCCCGCAAGCGGGCGAAGGGGGCAAAGCGCCAGGCCGACGAGCACCATAGTGAAGCCAATGCGATGCGCGATGCGCAACACATCCTACGGTCACGGCGCGTCGTTCAACTCGCGCGCCGACGCAAGAAGTTCAGCAAGTCGATACGCGTGATCAGGCCGAGAAAATTGCTGCCGTCCATCACGATTGCGACGTGACCGCGATCGAACACCGGCAACAGCGCCTCGATCGGCGCCTTCACATCCATCAGATCGAGCCGACTGACCATCGCGGTCGAAACCGGGTCCCGGAAGCGTGCCTCGACGCCGTAGACATGCAACAGCACGTCGGACTCATCGATGATGCCGACGATGCGCTCGCCCTCCATCACCGGCAACTGGGAAACGTCATAGAGCTTCATGCGCTGGTAGGCAACCGTCAGCAGATCACCCGGAGCGACCACAACGGTATCGCGCTGCGAGTACGGGCGCACGATCAAATCGCGCAGATCGCCGGTGCTGTCGCGCTTGATGAACCCGTTGTCGAGCATCCAGTAATCGTTGTACATCTTCGACAGATACTTGTTGCCGGTGTCGCAGACAAAGGCCACCACGCGCTTGGCCGTCGTCTGTTCGCGGCAATATTTGAGTGCCGCACTGAGGATGGTGCCGGTTGAAGAGCCACCGAGGATGCCCTCGGTGCGCAGCAATTCACGACCGGCGGCAAAGCTCTCGGCGTCGCTGATCGCATAGGCCTTGGTCACCCGCGAGAAATCCGAGATCGGTGGCAGGAAGTCCTCGCCAATGCCCTCGACCAGCCAACTGCCGCTCTTGGTCGACAGCACGCCTTCATTGATGTATTGCGCGAGGATGGATCCGACCGGATCGGCAATGACCATCTCGACACCTGGCGCCTCGCGCTCTAAGTACCGCGAGAGGCCGGTCATCGTGCCTGAGCTGCCGACACCAAAAACGATTGCGTCGAGTGCGCCATCCATCTGCGCCAGGATCTCTGGTCCGGTGACTTCCTCGTGCGCCTTGGGGTTGTTGGGATTGCCAAACTGATTGATGAAGTAGGCGCCGGGCGTCTCGCGCGCGATCTGCTCGGCGAGGTCCTGGTAGTACTGGGGATGACCCTTGGCGACGTCCGAACGGGTCAGCACCACTTCGGCGCCCATCGCCTTGAGATTGAAAATCTTCTCGCGGCTCATCTTGTCGGGGACCACCAGCAGCAGGCGATAGCCTTTCTGCTGAGCCACCAGGGCGAGCCCGAGGCCGGTGTTGCCTGCGGTGCCCTCGACCAGGGTGTCGCCCGGCTTGATCAGACCTTCGCGCTCGGCGGCTTCGATCATCATCAGGCCAATACGATCCTTGATCGAGCCACCCGGATTCATGTTCTCGAGTTTGAGGAACAGCTCACAGGGACCGGTGTCCAGGCGCTGCACCTTGAGCATCGGCGTATTGCCGATCAATTCGAGAACACTCTGGTAGATCGTCATCGGAACCTCGTAGCCTGGGCGTAAAGGATTCGATTGTAGTTGGGGCGCGCGCGATTGGTGTCATTCGCCGCAACAGCCGGGGGTTGTATTCCTCGATTGCGATTGAGCGATGCGTAGATTGGCAGTCGCGACCGGGCCGCGGCGGCGCCTGCGCGGTCGTGGTAGCGCTGCCGAGCACAGGACTTGGCGCAGGGCGACGACGAAAATCCGGGTACCGCAGCCGGCCGGGATCGTGCACCGGTCGGTTGCGGAATCCAGTACCGCACCTGGGCTACTCCGGCCTCAGGCAGGCAGCGGGGCCAGCTCAGGCGCTGGCGGTGTCCTGATGGCTCGCCCAGATATGGGTGAGCTTGTCCTTTGCCCAGAGCTTCTCTTTCTTGAGCTTGACGAGCGTGATGTCGTCTATGGGTAGCACGCCAAACTCGGCGTCTCGAACCTGCTTGTCGAGTTCGCGGTGTTTGAGGTACAGAGACCGGAATTCCGGGCTCTGGCCCATCATTATTTCGACTTCCTTCTGCTGGTTTTCGAACATCAGCCGACCTCCTCGGAGAGCGGCGCAGCGACGCGCTGAGCACAGGGCATCAGCGTCGTTGCGCGGTAAAGCAATGGGAAACTGCCTGGGTCGGGATGTGCCGTCTGCCAGCCTCTCTGGCGGCTCTGCCGGAGGGTGGCAATCGAATGTGCGTCGGCGTTCATCATAACCAAGGCCCGGCCAGGCGGGAGGCCGATTCTGGTACGCCAAACTCCGATCCAGAACCGGGTCGCTGGTGACTTCAAACTACTCCGATCCGCCCCGGTCGGCAACGTGGAAACGTCGCCGTCACACAGATTCAAGAAATTCCCTAGCACCCCGTTCAGCACGATGCTCGGACTGGGCATTGCCCGCGATCAATTTCCGACCAGGATCACTTCGACCCGGCGATTGCGGGCCCGGCCCTCCGGGCTGTCATTGGTCGCTACCGGAACATTGGCGCCACGTCCAAGCGCGGTAATCCGCGCCGGATCGACACCCTGCGCGACCAGGGCTTCGCGTACTGCGTCGGCACGCTGCTGCGACAGCACCTGATTCAGGTTGGCGCTCCCGCGCGCATCAGTATGACCCTCAATGCGGATATTGCGGCCAGTGTCCTGATTGACGAACTCGACCACGGCATTGAGATTTTCCAGCGCCTCGGCCTGCAATTCGGATTTGCCAGCAGCAAAGACCGACTCGCCGAGCGTCATGACCAGACCGCGACTCTCCTCACGTGCCTTCAGCGACTGCATCTGAACGCGCAGACTGTCAGCCGCCGCCATGGCGAGGTCGGCTTCGCGACGGGCAAGGCCGGCCTCTGCAGATTGCGCCGCTGCTACCCGCCGGGCCTGCTCGGCTTCGGCGCGTGCAGACTCGGCGTCGGCCGCGCTTTCAACACTGGCCGCAACCGCGGCGTCGGCTTCGCGCCGGGAGCGCTCGAACTCTTCGGCCTGAGCGAGCGACTGCAGGCGCAGCTTCTCGGCCTCGAGGCGCGCCAATTCGGCATCGCGGCGACTGGCCTCAAGCAGGATCTGATCGTGCTCGCGGGCCAGCTCAGCCAGCCTGCGCTCCGCCGCGGTGACTTCGGCAGCGGCAATGGCGATGTCCAGACGCCGTTCGGCGATGTAGGACAAGTGCTGGCGCACGACCGCGTCACGGCTCGAAGTTTCGCGCAGGGCACGCAGCGCATCCTGGACCCGCGCAATCTCGCTTGGCACCAGATCGGCGCGTTCGCCATCGGCGAGAAACTGGTTGAACTGCGCTTCGATGCGCTCCAGTTCCAGATTCCGCTTGGGTGCCGCCGTTGCCATTGTGCTGGCAAGCAGGACGCCCAACAGCCATCGGGACCGGATCATGGGGCGCCCCGACCGAGCAAGTCGGCGCGCAGGGCCTCATTGGCGCGCTGGCGCTCGGCCAGGTCGGCGCGCAGCTGGGCAGCCCGCGCACGCACCTGGGCGAGATCGGCATCCGCGCGCGCTTCGGCAATCTGGCGCGCAGCAGCGGCATGATCGCCGGCCGCGATGAGTTCCTCGGCCCTGGCGATCTTGTCGCGGGCGAACTGGAACTCCACCGGTGCATGGGTTTGGGCATCCGCCGCTTCCGCGGCCTCGACGCGCAAGCGCGCATCCGCGAGATCAGCCGTAGGCGGCGGCAACGTCTGACAGGCGGCCGTCAGGATCAGACCCAGCCCGGCAAACAATCGCAAACTATTCTTCACATGGACTCCCGGATAACAGAGATTGGCGCAGCGGCAAGCGCGGGCCTGCGCAACAGGTCCTGCATCCGCTCGCTGCTAGTGGAACACGAAACAGCATAGCCCTGCGCAGACTTCCCAGGCCGGCGGGGCGGCGCCGCCAGTGACCGGCAGCCGACGGGTGGTTGCAGCGCGCTGGCAAACAGTCCACGTCCAATTCCTGGCGCGATGGCCCGGCGGCAGGATCGACTGGGCTCAAGCTGGCAAAAGGCAAATGCATCGCGCTATTGTGTGAACCCACGGCCGCGATTGCAACGACAACCACCAAGGGACCCGGCGATCATGGATATCGGCTACTTTCTCAAACTGATGGCAGAAAAAGGTGCGTCGGACATGTTCCTGACCACCGGCGCTCCGGTCAACATCAAGGTCGAAGGCAAACTCTACCCGCTGGGCAATACTGGCCTGCCTGGTGGAATGGTCAAGAAGATTGCCTACTCGCTGATGGACGAGGGCCTGGTGCCCGCGTTCGAGCGCGATCTCGAAGCCAATATGGCGATTGCAGTCAAGGATGCTGGCCGCTTCCGAGTCAACGTGTTCAAACAGCGCGGCGAAGTCGGCATGGTGATCCGCGCGATCAAGAGCGAGATCCCGAATATCGAGGCGCTCAAGCTGCCCGATGTTCTGAAGGAAATCATCATGTCACCGCGCGGCCTGGTGCTGGTGGTCGGCGCCACCGGATCGGGCAAATCCACCTCGCTGGCCGCGATGCTCGACTATCGCAACACCAATTCGAGCGGGCATATCCTGACGATCGAGGATCCGATCGAGTTCCTGCACCGGCACAAGCGCTCGATCGTCAATCAGCGCGAGGTCGGACTCGATACCCACACGTATCACAACGCCCTGAAAAACGCGATGCGCGAGGCGCCCGATGTCATCCTGATCGGCGAGATCCGCGACGTCGATACGATGGAAGCCGCGATCGCGTTTTCCGAAACGGGCCACTTGTGCCTGGCGACGCTGCACTCGAACAACGCCGACCAGACGCTCGATCGTATCCTGAACTTTTTCCCCGAAGCCGCGCACAAGAATGTGCTGATGAATCTGTCACTGAACCTCAAGGCCGTCATCTCGCAGCGTCTGGTCATCGGCAAGGATGGCAAGCGAATGCCCGCGGTCGAGATCCTGATCAACACGCCGATGATTCGCGATCTGATGCGGCGCGGTCAGGTGCACGAGATCAAGGAAGCCATGGACAGCTCGCTGGAGGAAGGCATGCAGACCTTCGACAAGGCCCTGTTCAAGCTCTACAAGGATGGCAAGGTCGAGTTGGAAGAGGCGCTCAACAAGGCCGACTCGCGCGATGGTCTCGCCCTCAAGATCCGCTTGGCCGAGGGCGGCAGCGGCGATACCCACGATCCCTACGATCCCAACGCCTTCTGAGCGGGGCCGCCGGCTGCGGCCGGCGCGACCAGGTCAAGGCAATCCAGATCTGGCGGCTCAGTTCTTCGGTGCGTCGATCTGATTTTCCGGTCTCGCCCGCTCAAACGCAGGTAGGGCCATGCAGGTCGTGTGAATGCGCCTGATGGTCGGCCAGGGCTCAAGATCTACCGACCAACGCTGTGCGTTGAACACCTGTGGCACCAGGCAGCAATCGGCAATCGATGGCGCATCGCCCTCGCAGAAATCGCCGGTGGAGGGGCTGTCGGTCAGCATCTGTTCGAGCGCGTCAAAACCCAGGGTGATCCAGTGCTTGATCCAGCGCTCACGCTCCAGCTGGGGCATGCTGTCCTCGGTCTCGAGGTACTTCAGCACGCGGGTGTTGTTGAGCGGATGAATGTCGCAGGCAATCAGCTGCGCCAATCCGCGAGCACGGGCACGCTCACGTGAAGTTGCCGGCAATAGACTGGGTCCCTCGTACATCTCTTCGATGTATTCGATGATCGCCAGCGACTGGCGGATGACCCGGCCGCCATCGATCAGGACCGGCACCAGTTCCTGCGGATTGAGTTCCTTGAATTCCGCCGAGTGCTGCTCACCGCCGCCCTTGACCAGGTCGACCGGAATGACTTCGCAAGGCAGCCCCTTCAGGTGGATTGCGATGCGCACCCGGAATGCCGCGCTGGATCGCCAGTAGCTGTAGAGGCGCAGCCCTGAATCATTCATAGCCCAATCTCCCTGACGGCCAATGCCTTGAATCTAACGGAGCGGCCCGGCGACAACAAGCGCCAGCGCAGGTCTTCGCACCAGAGTGCGCGCGGCCAGCGCGCGCAATCCCGGCGCCAGACAGCCGGATCAGACCTTCTGGATCGACTGCTCGATGGCGCCGAAGATGCTGGCGCCATCACGGTCGAGCATTTCGATCCGCACACGATCACCGAAACGCATGAATGGCGTACTCGGTTTGCCGTCGCGCAAGGCTTCGACGGTGCGCTTCTCGGCGAAACAGGAGGCACCCAGGGCGGTGTCTTCGTTGGCCACCGTACCCGAACCGACGATGGTGCCCGCCGATAGCGGGCGGGTTTTGGCGGCATGAGCGATCAGCTGGGCAAAATTGAACTGCATGTCGACGCCCGCCTCCGGCGCACCAAACCAGGCTCCGTTGTAGTGGGTCAGCAGCGGCCGGTGCAACTTGCTGTCGATCCAGGCGTCACCGAGCTCGTCCGGCGTCACGAAAACCGGCGAGAGCGACGAACGCGGCTTGGAGTGCAGGAAGCCAAATCCCTTGGCGAGCTCGTCAGGAATCAGAAAACGTAGACTGACATCATTGATCAGACCGACCAGCTGGATATGCGCCGCCGCGTCCTCGGCGGATACCGCCATCGGCAGATCGTCGGTGATCACCACGACTTCGGCTTCGAGGTCGATGCCGTAATCCTCGCTGCTGACCAGGACGGGATCCTGGGGGCCGAGAAATCCGGCACTGGTCCCCTGATACATCAGCGGATCGACGTAAAACGATGCCGGCACCTCGGCGCCTCGCGCCTTGCGAACACGCGCGACGTGGGGCAGGTAGGCACTGCCGTCGACAAACTCATAGGCGCGCGGCAGCGGCGCCGCGAACTGCGAAAAATCCACGGCGAATACCGGCTCGGCATTGATCGATTCGGCCGAGCCGATGTTCAGCGCTTCAGACACCGCATTCAGCCGCGGCGCGGCCTGGGCCCAGTCTTCGAGGGCGCGCTGCAGACAGGCGGCGATATCCGGCACGCGCACCGCGCGGCTGAGATCGCGCGAAACCACGACCAGGGTGCCATCGCGTCCGCCTTCTTTAAGTGAACCCAGTTTCATCGATGTTTTCCTTGCAAAGTGGAATGGCAGAGCCGAGGTCGGCGCTCGCCACGAAAGGGAAGGCTAGCGCCCCGGATCGATACGGAAATTGCGCTGCAGACCCGCCCAGCATTGTTGGTAATCCGGTTGCAGTTCGGGCGCCTGCATGGCCTGCAACGTGGGCCTGAGCACCGCCCGTGTTTCGAGCATGAAGGCCATGGTATCGACGATCACGTCAGGCTTGGAAAGATCAGCGCGCGACGCCCGCTCGAAGGTGAGGGCATCGGGGCCGTGCGCACTCATGCAGTTGTGCAGGCTGGCGCCACCGGGCGCGAAGCCATCGGCCTTGGCGTCGTAACTGCCATGCACCAGCCCCATGAACTCACTGGCAATATTGCGATGAAACCAGGGCGGCCGGAAGGTGTCCTGGGCGACCAGCCAACGCGGCGGAAAAATCGCCAGGTCCAAGGTGCCGACGCCGGGCGTATCCGACGGCGCGGTCAAGACCAGGAAGATACTGGGATCAGGGTGATCGAAACTGATCGAGCCGACCGTATTGAACCGGCGCAAATCGTACTTGTACGGCGCGTAGTTGCCATGCCAGCCGACCACATCGAGCGGCGAATGATCGATCGGCGCCGACCATAGCCGGCCCTGGAATTTATTGAGCAATTCAAACTTGCCCTCGGCATCTTCGAATGCCGCCACCGGCGTCTGAAAATCACGCGGATTGGCCAGACCATTGGAGCCGATCGGACCGAGATCTGGAATCCGCAGCAGGGCGCCGAAGTTCTCGCAGACATAGCCGGCGGCCGAATCATCAAGCAGTTCGACACGGAATCGCATACCGCGCGGCAACACCACGATTTCCTGCGGTTCGGCCTCGATCACGCCCATCTCGGTGACAAAACGCAGTCGGCCCGATTGTGGAACCACCATCATCTCGGCATCGGCATTGTAGAAGTGGCGCGCCTGCATCGAGCGGTTGGCCTGATAGAGATGGATGCCGACCGAATCATTGCCGGCAACCGTCCACAGTCCGTCGATGAAATCTGTCGGCGTCGCGGCGATCGTCCGGGGCGACCAGCGCAGCTGGTTTGGTGTGGCCGGCAGTTCGTCAAAACGATTATGGAAGGCGCTTTCCGGCTGCAATACAAAATTGCCATGCAGTGCTGCCGGGCGAATCCGGTACAGCCAGCTGCGCCTATTCTCGGCGCGTGGCGCAGTGAACGCGGTGCCGGACAACTGCTCGGCATACAGACCATGCGCTACGCGTTGCGGCGAATTGCGGCCGATGGGAAGCGTGCCGGCGATCGCCTCGCTCGCAAAGTGATTGCCAAAGCCTGACTGGTACTGCAGCTTGCTCATTGTGCCTGGTTCCCATCACGACACTGCGTGTACAGGGGCGCAGGCATTGCAGCGCTGCCCCCGCGGATCAGCGAATACTTGAATCAAAGTACGCCGCGTTCCATCTGGTCGCGTTCGATCGACTCGAACAGGGCCTGGAAGTTGCCTTCGCCGAAGCCCTCATTGCCCTTGCGCTGGATGATCTCGAAGAAGATCGGCCCGATATTGGTCTGGGTGAAGATCTGCAGCAGCTTTTTCTGCTTGGTCTCCAGATCAGCATCGATCAGGATTCGGTTGCGGCGCATGCGCTCGACATCTTCGCCATGATCGGGAATGCGCTGGTCGATCACGTCGAAGTAGGCATTGGGTGTATCGAGGAAGGCGACATTCTGCGCCCGCATCGCCTCGACCGACGCATAGATATTGTCGGTGAACAGCGCGATGTGCTGGATGCCCTCGCCCTTGTACTGGTCCAGGTATTCGTTGATCTGCGATTTCGGATCTGAACTCTCGTTGAGCGGAATCCGTACGATGCCGTCGGGCGCGGTCATCGCCTTCGAGATCAGGCCGGTCTTGGCGCCCTTGATGTCGAAATAGCGGATTTCGCGGAAGCCAAACAAACGCTCGTAATAACTTGCCCAACGCTCCATCTGACCCTGATAGACGTTGTGGGTCAGATGATCGATGAAGGTCAGCCCAAATCCGCGCGGATTGCGCTCAAGGCCGGGGAAGAAATCGAACTCACGCTCATACAGATCGCTGTGACCGCCTTTGTCGGTAATCAGATACAGCATGCAATCACCAATGCCCTTGATGGTCGGCGCATCGACCGCGCGCGTCTCCGGCCGATGCGTAGTCGCTTCGGCGCCATTGGCCAACACTGCCTGCAGGACCTCGGCGCTGTCGCGCACGCGGATGGCAAAGCCACAGGCGCAGGGGCCGTGTGCCTTGGCGAAATCGGCCGCAAAGGAGTCCGGCTCCTCGTTGATCAGGAAATTGCAGGCACCCTGGCGATAAAGCGTGATCGCCTTTTGTTTGTGGCGTGCAATCGCGCTGAAGCCCATCGTACGGAACAACTGATGCAGGCCCTCGGCCTGACCGACTGGCGCGGCAAATTCGACAAACTCGAATCCATTGATCCCATGCGGATTGGCGAACAACGGGGACGCGGGCTGGACTTGGGCGTTCATGGCTTCCCTCCGGAATCTGATGCGCGGACTTGCGCTTTGCAGACGCCCGTTATAGTTTCAGTTGAAACTAATTGCAAGAGACCGCGATGTCGTTGGCGTCCCGGCACCTGCCCAATGGCTGCGGCCGCTGTGGAGTACACCTCGATGCTGGAACTGGATCGCTTCCTGCCCTACCGCCTGTCGGTGCTGTCAAACACCATCAGTGCCGCGATCGCCAGCCAGTACGCCGAGCGTTTCGGCCTCGCCGTGACCGAATGGCGCGTGCTCGCCATCCTCGGCCGCTACCCGCGGATCAGCGCCAATGAAGTGGCGGAACGCGCTGCGATGGACAAAGTCGCGGTCAGTCGCGCGGTATCCAGCCTGCTGGCATCCGGACGCTTGAAGCGCGCAGTCGCCGACGACGACCGCCGGCGCTCGATGCTCAGCCTCAGCGCGAAAGGACAGAAGGTCTACGACCAGGTTGCACCGCTGGCCAAGCGCCATGAGGAGCGCCTGCTGGCCCATCTCACGCCCGAGGAATGCGTCTGGCTGGATCGCATCATCGACAAGCTGAGCCTGGTCGAAGCGCAGCATCTCGCCGATTGAGCACAGCCACAGGCCCCTGCAGTTGTAGAGCGTGGCTTGCCGCGCTGCCTTTGACGTTGACGTTGACGTTGTCCCCGAGGGGATTTTATAGAGCGTGGCTTGCCGCGCTGCCCTTGACGTTGCCGTTGCCGTTGTCCCCGAGGGCAACATCGGCGGCGCATGCCCCATTACGAGCGCAAAAGCAACCACCGCAAGCGGAAACGGCGGCCTTGGCCGCCGTTCCGATACGTACCTGACGAGACAAATTACTTCACGCCATGCATCAATTTCTGGATCAGCGGCGCAATCAGGAACAGCAGGGCGCCCGGAATCACCAATGCCCAGAAGCCGAAGGTGTAGCCGGACAACGCCGACGCGACGGTCATACCGCCTTCGCCGCTGACGTGACTGGCGAAGATTCCCGACAGATTGTTGCCAATGCCTGTTGAGAGGAACCATCCGCCCATACCGAACCCGACCAGACGCACGGGTGCCAGTTTGGTGACCATCGAGAGACCGATCGGCGACAGACAGAGCTCGCCCACCGATTGAATGACGTAGACCATGAACAGGGTCCAGAACGGAATCTTGCCGAAATCATCGACCAGGCTCGACAGGGCAAACCAGAGCAGGGCAAAGGCAACGCCATTGAACAGTAGCCCGAGACCGAACTTGCGCGGAATCGAGGGGTTGGCATTGCGCATCGCGACCCACAACCAGGCCATCAACGGAGCCAGGGTGATGATTGCGAGCGAGTTGACCGACTGGAACCAGGCCACTGGCCAGGTCCATCCGAACATCTCGCGGTCAACAATCTCGCTGGCGAGGAAGGTGAACGAACTGCCAGCCTGTTCGAAGAACATCCAGAACAACACATTGAACGCAAAGATGATCAACATGGCGATCACCATGTCGCGCTGTTTGCTGCCCTCGCGAATGCCCTCGACGAGCAGCAGGACTGCGAGCCCGATGAACATCGCAGTCAGCACCCATTGCAAGGTGCTAGCACCCAGGGAGAGCAGGAAGTAGATCACTGGAATCGCGATTACGGCACCGATTACCGTGTAGAGCACGCGGGCGCCGCCCTCACCTCCAACCGGCGGGCGTCCGACGCCGATCAGCTGAGCGCGACCGAACCAGAACCAGACCAGACTGATCAACATACCGACGCCGGCCGCCATGAAGACCACTTTATAGGCGGGCATTTCCGGGGTTCCGAAGACCTGATCAGCAAGATAGCCGGTCAGCAGCGGCGCCACCATGGCACCGAGGTTGATGCCCATATAGAACAGGGTAAAACCCGAATCACGGCGCGGATCGCTGACCGAGTAAAGCTTGCCAACCATTGTCGAAATGTTCGGTTTGAACAATCCATTGCCGGCGATGATGGTGGCCAGGCCGAACTTGAATACCTCCTCGTTCGGCATGGCAATCATGAACAGCCCCGCCGCCATGATGACTGCGCCGACCAGGATCGAGCGCTGATAGCCGATCACGCGATCGGCGACCAGCCCACCAAAGATTGCTGCGGCGTAAACCAGTGCGAGATAGGCACCATACATCTGGTTGGCTGGCGCCTGGCCGGTTCCACTACCGGCGTGGAACTGCGCGACGATGTACAACACCAGCGCCCAACGAATCCCGTAGAACGCAAAGCGTTCCCAGAATTCGGTCATGAACAGCATCCAGAGCGGCCGTGGATGGCCCAGCAGGGTCTGGTATTCGGGTAAGGCGCCAGACTCGGGCGCGGCGGCAGATCCACTCATCAGATACTCTCCTGAAGCCTTGATTGGGGTGCCCCGAAGGGCAGACGAAACCGGATCGACCGGGCGTCCTTGCCAATGCAGCGCGATGGGCGCCCAGCCGCAGCACGCTCCGCATGCTCGAACCTGGTTTCATTGCCCGGCGAACTGTCGGCAAGGCGAAGAGCCGCCCCGATCCTCCACGTAAACAGACGCAGGTTTAGCCGCAGACGCGCGCTGCGTCAATGATTGACAGCTGCGGCATTGCAGCAGAGCCCTGCCGGCTGGCGGCTCCGGTAGTACCCCAAGGTCCAATGGCAGGGCACGTGATCCGGCTGCAGACTGCCACTCTTTGCTGGCACCACGCGCCCGCCTTGCGCTAGCGTATCGATCCATCCCTTGAATCCCGAACGCATGACCGACCTGCTCTGGCAACCCAGCCCGGAACGCATCGAGCGATCCAATCTAGGCCGATTCATCAAACGCATCCAGCAGGAAGTGGACGGCCAGGTGCACGACTATGTTTCGCTCTATGATTTCTCGGTCAAGTATCCAGAGAAGTTCTGGCTGGCGGTCTGGGACTACTGCGGAATCCGTGCCAGCGGAGATCGCAGCCGGGTCCTGATCGATGCCGACAAGATGCCGGGCGCGCAGTTTTTCCCCGATGTGACGCTCAACTTCGCCGAAAACCTGTTGCGTTTCCGCGATGACAAGACCGCCCTCGCCTTTCGCGGTGAATCCGGCATCGCCCGTGATCTGAGTTATGCCGATCTGTATGCCCAGGTCTCGCGCCTGGCCAAGGCGCTGCGCGCCAATGGTGTGGGCGTTGGCGATCGCGTCGCCGGATTCATGCCCAATGTTCCCGAAGCGGTGGTCGCGATGCTCGCGGCGACCAGTATCGGCGCGGTGTGGTCGAGCTGCTCACCGGACTTCGGAGTCAATGGCGTGGTCGACCGATTCGGTCAGATCGAGCCGAAGATACTGTTCTGCGCCGATGCCTATGCCTATGGCGGCAAGTCCTTCGATTGTCTGGACAAGGCCAGGAGCATCATCGAGCAGCTGCCCAGTGTGCAGAAACTCGTGGTGGTGCCCTACCTCGATGCCGCGCCGGATGTTGCCAAGATCCCACGTGCGGTCACGCTGGCTCAGTTCACCGAATTGCATACACCGGGTCCTATAGAATTTGTTCGGCTGCCCTGGTCGCATCCGGTTTATATCCTGTATTCGAGCGGCACCACCGGCGTTCCCAAGTGCATTGTGCACGGCGCGGGCGGCACCCTGATCCAGCACTTGAAAGAACTCGCCCTGCACGCCGACGTAAAGCGTGAAGACCGGCTGTTCTACTACACGACCTGTGGCTGGATGATGTGGAACTGGCTGGTCTCGGGTCTCGCCACCGGCGCCACGGTCTGTCTCTTTGATGGATCACCGTTTCATCCCGATGGCAATGTGCTGTGGAATATCGTCGATGAACTCGGCATCAGTGTCTTCGGCACCAGCGCCAAGTACATCGCGGCGATCGAGAAGGCCGGCGTCAAGCCTGCAGAGACGCACAAGCTGCTGAATTTGAAGACGGTGCTATCGACGGGTTCGCCACTGGCGCCGGAAAGTTTTGACTACGTCTACCGCGATATCAAGAGCAGTGTGCTGCTCGGCTCGATCTCGGGCGGAACCGATATCGTGTCCTGCTTCGCGCTCGCCGCTCCTGTACTGCCGGTCTACCGCGGCGAACTGCAGACCCGCGGTCTCGGTATGAAGGTCGAAATTCTCGACGACGACGGCAAGCCAATCCGCGAAACACCGGGTGAATTTGCCTGTACCGCGCCCTTCCCCAGCATGCCGATCGGATTCTGGAACGACCCCGATGGCAGCAAGTATCGCGCGGCCTATTTCGAGCACTTCGACAACGTCTGGTGCCATGGCGACTGGGCGACGCTGACCCAGCACGATGGCATCATCATTCACGGTCGCTCCGATGCCACCCTCAATCCCGGCGGCGTCCGCATCGGTACGGCCGAGATCTATCGTCAGGTGGAGCGTGTCGAAGAAGTACTCGAGTCGCTCGCGATCGGCCAGGATTTCGAACACGATGTCCGCGTCGTGCTGTTTGTTCGACTGCGCGAAGGGATTACGCTCGATGAGGCCCTGCAGACGCGTATCCGCAAGGAAATCCGCGATAACACTACGCCGCGCCACGTTCCGGCGCGGATCATCCAGGTGCCGGATATCCCGCGCACCCTGTCGGGCAAGATCGTCGAACTGGCGGTGCGCAATATCGTACACGGCCGACCGGTGAAAAACACCGACGCCCTGGCCAATCCGCAGGCCCTGGAGTTTTTTCGCGAGCTGCCTGAACTGGCGCGGTGATCAAAGCAAAACAGCGGACCTCGATCCGGGCCTGGGGCAACAGCCGCTGGCGACCTGACCCGATCGCAGGACTCTTGTCGCTGTCGCCTGTGCGCGGCTGCTCCGACTGATCGCAACGCCGTTCGCCGAGCAATAGCTTGCAATTTGTATCCTTCCGGCGAGAAGCGGCGCTTTCGGGCGGTGGTAAGGTCAGCGCGGGGGTAACCCGTGTCGAGACCGTGGGACAAGATTCCGGTTCACTCGTCGGCGCAGTTCGAAGACGCTGAGACATCCCTGCGCGCCCGGGATCTGCTGATACTCGGCAGCAATCCCGAGAATCTGGTCGCGCTCGTCGAGCAGTGGGCCGAGTCGATCCCGGGCTGCCGGCGTGCACGGCTGTCGCTCGGCTCCGATGCCGTGAACGAAGCAGACGGGATCGAAATTGCATTGTGCGCGGGTCGTGCACGACTGGCGCTGTCGCTCGACACCACCGTGATCACGCCCGAGTCGATCATCGGACTACCCTGGTTCGAACTGTTCGAACTTCGACTATCCGAACTGCTGGTCCTGCGCGATCTGCACGCCTCGATTGAAACGGCACGACGCGCGGAACGGATACAGAAGGCGCTGTTCGCGATCGGCGATCTTGCCCATTCCGAACTCGCGCTGCACGACATGTTGAAGAGAGTGCACGCGATCGTCTGCGACCTCACCTATGCGGAGAATTTCTATATCGCGCTTTACTCCGAAGAACGCGACGCCCTGTACTTTGCCTATGACGCCGATGTCAGCGACGCCCAGATTGCGCGTACCGGTAGCGAGGTCGCGGCGAGCGAGTTCCCGAACAGCCTGACCTTTGCCGTCGTCCATTTGCGGCAGTCACTGATGGGACCGAGCCAGGCCCTGCGCCGTCAATTGCAGCTGGGCGACGATGTCCGGCTCGGTCCCGACTGCGTCGACTGGCTGGGCGTTCCGATGCTGGAAGGCGAACGAGCACGAGGCGCCGTGGTGGTGCAGAGTTACGACGCCAATCGGCACTACAGCGAGGATGATCGCGCCCTGTTGCAATTCGTGGCGCAGCACATCCTCTCTGCGGTGCGCCGCAAACGGGGGCAGGAGGATCTGGAGCAGGCCGTCGAGATCCGCACCGCCGAACTCGCCGAGGCCAACCAGGTACTGCGGGCCGAGGGCATCGAGCGCGAACACCGCCAGCGATTGCAGGCTGCGTTGTTCCGGATCGCTGAACTTGCCAGTGAACACGGCAGCCTGGATGATTTCTTTGCCGGCGTGCATGGCGCGGTCGCGGGTCTACTTGATGCGCGCAATTTTTTCATCGCACTGCTGTCCGAGGACGGCGACACACTGAGTTTTCCCTATTTTGTCGACGAGTTGGATCGGCCCCTGGCGACCCGTCGCCTTACCCAGGGCATCACCGAACTGGTGTTGCGCAATCGTCGGCCCCTGCTCGCTACAGCGCCCGAGATCCAGGCGTTGATATCAGCGGGAGACCTGGAGATGTTCGGTACTACGCCTGCGTGCTGGCTCGGGTTGCCACTCCTGCTCGGCGATCGCGCGGTAGGTGCCATGGTGGTGCAGAGCTATGGATCCGAGCACGCCTACGGAGCGCA
Source organism: Lysobacterales bacterium (assembly GCA_038255435.1). Lineage (GTDB taxonomy): Bacteria > Pseudomonadota > Gammaproteobacteria > Xanthomonadales > Ahniellaceae > 0-14-3-00-62-12. The sequence continues at coordinate 16,375 of JBBSLG010000013.1, read as the reverse complement.
CGAGCAGGAAATCCTCCAGTTTGCCTCACTGCACATCGCTACCGCGCTCGAGCGCAGGCAGACGCAGGAGCGGCTGCGCATCGCCCATGCCAAACTGGAGCTGCGGGTACAGGAGCGCACCCACGAATTGCGCCTGGCCAACGACGGATTGCGCGAGCAGATACTGGTTCGTGAGATGGTCGAGGCAAGGCTCAAGCACGAGGCACTGCATGATGCGCTGACCGGTCTGCCCAATCGCACCGCCCTGCTTGGCAATCTCGAGCTTGCTCTCGGCAGCTACCGTGCGGATTCCTCGCGATTGTTTGCCGTGCTGTTCCTCGACCTGGATCGTTTCAAGGTGGTAAACGACTCGGTCGGCCATCTGGCCGGCGATGAACTGCTGATCGAAGCGGGACATCGGATCACGCGATGTGTTGCGATCCCGGGAGCCGTGTCACGTCTGGGTGGCGACGAGTTCACGGTCCTGCTTGAGGGCCTGGCCGATGTCAGCGAGGCCTGCACCGTCGCCGAGCGAATTCTGCGCACCTTGGTTGACCCGGTGAAAATCGGCGAGAAGGAAATCTACACCTCGGCCAGCATCGGGATCGCCATTGCCCATCCACGCTACCAGCGCGCCGAGGAACTGCTGCGCGATGCCGATGTTGCGATGTACCGGGCCAAGTCGCATGGGCGTCGACGCTACGAGCTCTTCGATCAACAACTGCATGAGCAGGCCCTGCGCATGCTCGATCTGGAGAGCGACCTGCGTCGCGCGATCGAGCGGCAGGAATTCGAGCCCTACCTGCAGCCCATCGTGCAGCTTGCCGATGGCCATGTGCTCGGTTACGAGGCGCTGCTGCGCTGGCGTCATGATGGCCGGGGCCTGCTGTTGCCGGCAGACTTTCTCGCGGTCGCCGAGGAATCCGGCAACGTCGAGCACATCGACTGGCAGATCTACGAGCAGGTCCTCGGCATGATCCCACGCCTGCTCCGCACCGATGCCTATGTCAGCATCAATGTATCAGCCAGACATTTTCGCTCGCCCGAACTGGTCGCCAGTCTGCTTGAACTGATCGCAGCTTACAGAGTACCGACCTGGCGTTTGCGCATTGAGGTGACCGAAGGTGCACTGCTGGAAAATCCGGAGCAAGCCGGCGCAGCGATGCAGCATCTGCGCGATGCGGGCGTGCTGACTTCACTCGATGATTTTGGCACCGGCTACTCTTCGCTGTCCTATCTGCACCGGTTTCCATTGCATGCGCTGAAAATCGACCGGTCGTTCGTCCAAGATCTGCACACGGCGGTGAGCAACAGCGCGCCGGTAGTCCGGGCGATCCGCGCCATGGCCGAGTCGCTGGGCATGGAAGTGATCGCCGAGGGCATTGAAACCGCGGATCAGCGCGAGACCCTGCTCCAGTTGGATTGCGCCATGGGCCAGGGCTTTCTGTTTGCCGAGCCGCGTCCCCTCGCGCATTGGCGGGATGCTTCGACCGCCGCCGGATAAGGCGACCCCGGCGCGTGGCCGGGGTCGGCTAATACTCGGATCAGTTCTGGATTAGAACGTCACGCTCCAGCTGTCGATGTAGCCGGTATCAGCATTGGCATTGTCATTCACGCGCAGCTTCCACGAACCATTCAAAGCTTCGGTTGAGAGGTTCACAGTGACTGCCTTGATGATGTTGTCCGCGCTGCCGCCGGTGCGATTGTGCAGGTTGTACAAGCTGCCATCCGGCGCAACCAGATCGACCTTCAGATCGCCGATATAGGTATGGATGATGCGCACATTGACCGTGCTCGACGACGGCGCATTGCCACTGCGACCGGAGACAGCGATCGGCGAATCGACCGTGGCGTTGTCGCGGATCTGATAGTCGGCAGTGTTGCTGTAGGTCTGCGTGTTCGGCGGCGGCGGTGTGGTGCCGAACAGCGAGTACAGCAGACGGTTCGGCGAGCCGGTGCCGGCGCTGGTCACCTTGTTGGCGGTCGAGGCATTGACGATCGCCGCGGTCACCTGTGCCGGCGTGGCGCTGGCATTGGTCGCCAGATAGAGCGCGGCAACACCAGCGACGTGCGGCGAGGCCATCGAGGTACCGCTGATCGTATTGGTCGCCGTCGTGCTGGTGTACCAGGCCGAGGTGATCGACGAGCCCGGCCCGAAGATATCCAGACAGGTACCGTAGTTGGAGAAGCTGGAGCGCGCATCGGTACTGGTGGTCGAGCCCACCGTGATCGCCGAAGCCGCGCGCGCCGGCGAGTAGTTGCAGGCGTTCGCATTGTCATTGCCGGCTGCCACCACGACGGTGACACCGGCATTGACCATATTGGCCACGGCGGTGTCGGTCGCGCTGGAGGCGCCGCCACCCAGGCTCATGTTGGCGACCGCGGGTTTGACGTGATTGGCGGCAACCCAGTCCATGCCGGCGATCACGCCGGAATTGGTACCCGAGCCGTTGCAGCCGAGTACGCGCACAGGATGGATCGTGACGCCCTTGGCGACGCCATGGGTGGTGCCACCTACCGTGCCCGCAACATGGGTGCCGTGGCCGTTGCAGTCGGTGGTACCGCCGCTGGTGATCGCGGTGTAGCCATTGCCCATCCGGCCGGAGAACTGCGAGTGCGAACCAAGTACACCGGTATCGATGATATAGGCGTGCACGCCCGAGGCCGTGGTGTTGTAGGTGTAGCTGCCGTTCAGCGGAAGATCGCGCTGATCGACGCGATCGATTCCCCAGGTGGCGCCGGTCTGCGTGGCGCTGATGCGGACGATGCTGTCTTCCTCGACGTAGGCAACACGCTCATCGAGCAACAGACGCTCAAGCGCCTTGTCGTCGGCACCGACAACAAAGCCGCGCAGTGCGTGGCTGTAGGACATATGCACGCGCAGGCCGAGTTGGCTGGCCATGCTGTCGGCGACACTGCGGACGCTTGGCGAACGCGAGTTTTCGCTGGCCAGAGCGGCGATACCATCCTTCAACACCACGATGTACTGCCCTTCGATCGGCTTGGCCGACAATTTGAATTCAGCCTGCGCCTGTGCGCTGCCGCTGCCTGCAGCAAATACGACGGCCGCGATTGCGGACGCCAGAACCTGATTAGCGTGTTTCATTGCGTGTCTCCCCACTTGTTGAGTCAAACCCAGAAAGTGAAACCACCTCGTCCGGCGTACCGGTCCCCCGAGGTTGGATGAGTCGGGCCTGCATCGGCCCGGCCGAAGAGATAGGGGCATGCGCCAACCGTTGTCTAATGCGATTTACGCATATGACTATATGAAATTTGCGCTACGCTCGGCGCTGCGCGGCAGGCATGATCGGCGGCTTGTACAGGCAACCGGCAAGTCCTTGGCAAGCTTTCCGCGCCGCACGCCAATTGCTGCGACACAGCATAGCGCGCCGACGGTTTCACGATAGTTCCGCGGACAAGTTTTGAGCGTGCGTCGAGCTGCAGCAATGCAGTTACTGGGCTGAGGCAAACCGGTTCGGTCGCCTGTCTCGGCGGCGAAATCGGATGAACTGCGTGTAGACGGTATGTGCGAACTGCCCGCCGCGCAGGTAAGCAACGCAGTGGGTGCCGATCTGCCGACTTGTTGGCAGCATGGAAGATTTTTCGCTTGAGCAGCACCAGGCAGGAGGGACCTGGGCGTCGTGCCCTCGGAACAGGTTTGGTGCAATCAGAGCACCTGGATGAACGGACGAAATTCCAGGCGATTGCCCCACCCCGCTGTTAGCGAGTGGGCTGGCAAGCAATGGATAACGCCGTGACAACGAAGTATTGGCTGGTGCAAGGCTTGCACGGAACAGACTGAATTTCACCCGGACATCGCAGCGGAGGGCGGTATGGCAGTGACACTCACCGGACTACGTTGCCTCGTCGAGATTGTCGAGGCGAACTTCAATATCAGTTCGGCCGGCCAGGCCATGCATCTGTCGCAACCCTGTGTCTCGCGCAGCCTGAAACAGGTGGAAGAATCGCTTGGCTTTCGCGTCTTCACCCGGCACGGCCGCAACCTGGTCAGCGTGACGCCGGCTGGCATTGAGGCCATCGAAGTGGCCAAGCGGGTCATTCGTGATATCGATGGTCTACGCAATTTCGCCGCCAACACGCGCGGCGACACCACCGGCGAACTCGCCATTGCGGCGCCGCAGACCTATGCCCTCAATGTCCTGCCGCCGTTGCTGGGGAAGTTGCGCGAACGCTATCCCGAGCTGAGCGTACGCATGCATACGCTGGGAGATGGCGAGCGGGTGCGTCCGTCCGAACACAATCGCTGCGATGTCGTTATCGCGTCGACCGCGGGTAGCGATGTCCCCGAGGGCATGGCGGTTCCGTTGTTTCGCTGGACGCGGGTGGTCCTGGTCTGCAAGTCGCATCCGCTGGCGCAGTATCCAGGTCCAGTGCCGCTGGCTGAACTGGCACGCTGGCCTCTGGTCACGTACGAGGCCGCGCGCCAACCGGGGTCTTCGCTCAATCGGGTAATGGTGGCAGCCGGTCTGACGCCGAAATTCGCCTGCTCGGCGCACGATGCGGCAACGATAAAGGCCTATGCGCTGGCCGGGCTGGGCGTGGGCCTGGTCGCAGAACTCTCGCTCGGCCGCGCCGATTACGAGCAGTTTGCCGTGGTCCCGATGGATGTTGCGTTACCCGACTGCACAGCGTGGGCGGTACTTCCACGAGGTCGCGTGCTCCGCAACGCCACACTGGAGCTGGTCCGATTGCTGGCGCCACAACTGGACGCCGATGCACTGCGACGCGCATCCCAGGGCGAGCTTCCCGATTCCTGGCCCAATCCGCCCCACTATCGCTGCAATTAGATCGCGCGTGTCCCCGCTGGGCCGGTTTTTTCGTATGGCCGGTCATGAAACCGCTGATCGTTCCGCTAATCCACCGCTCCGCCCCGTCAGCGAGGCTGGAGAAACCCTGGCCTCCGACAACTGCGCGGCCAGCTGCACAGAAGCCGCCGCTGCGCGTAGTATCAGCGAACTCGGACCGCCCGATTGGCGGCGCCAGGCCGCTGGGAAACTGCATGGGCGAAGCACTCACCGATTTGATCGGATTGGCGCAGAGCGGCGATCGCGCTGCGGCTGATCGCCTGTTCACCGCCGTCTATGCCGAACTCAGGGTGATCGCGCGTCGTCAACGTCTGCGCTTCGCCGACGCTGGCATGGGCGCCACATCGCTCGTCCATGAAAGCTATCTGCGCCTGATCCGCGGCCTCTCCCTCGGCAGCGAAGGCCGCGCACACTTTTTTGCCACGGCCGCCCGTGCGATGCGGCAGATCGCGCTCGACCAGTTGCGCAGCAGAGGCCGACAGAAGCGTGGCGGCGGCGTCGAGGTGGCGGCGCTGGACGACATCGTGGAGATTGCCAATCCGGACGATTGGGACGGCATCGACCTGGTCGCGCTGAATACCGCGCTGACCCGGCTGGAGTCATTCGAACCGAGACTGGCGAGCCTGGTCGAGCTGCGCTTTTTTGCCGGTATGAACCTCGAAGAGGCCGGCGAGAAACTCGGCATGTCCGAACGCACGCTCAAGCGTGACTGGCGCAAGGCACGTGCGTTCCTGCACACGCAACTCGAGGGTAGTGCGCATGGCACGGATTGACCCGGCGCTGTTGCCGCGGGTGTCGGCACTTTTTGACGAGGTCGAGGATCTGGCGCCCGACGCCTGCGCGCTACGCATTGCAGAGTTGCAGCAGAACGAACCCGAGGCCGCCGCAGAACTGATGCGCTGGCTTGCACGAGACCGCCAGGCTCAGGGCCTGCTCGATGGCCTTACCGGCAGTCGACCGGCAGCGGGCAAAGCCGCGATCGACGACTCGGGTGACCGCAGTGGGCAAGCCATTGGGCCTTACCAGTTGCTGCGTCGTGTTGGCCGTGGCGGAATGGGGGAAGTGTACGAGGCACGGCGCCCGGTCGCCGACTTCGAACAGCGGGTCGCGATCAAGCTGCTCCGTCGTGGACTCGACAGCGAGGATGTGATTCGCCGATTCCTGCGCGAACGCCGCATACTGGCCCAACTGGAACACCCCGGTATCGCGCGGCTGATCGACGGCGGGCTGAGCGAGGACGGCCTGCCCTATCTCGTCATGGAGTTCGTCACCGGCGAAGGCCTGCTTGATGCGGTCAACAAGCAGGACCTGGACATCGAGTCGCGGCTGCATCTGTTCCTGCACATCTGCGATGCGGTGGCCTACGCCCATCGACGACTGATCGTACACCGCGACATCAAACCCTCGAATGTGCTGCTGAGCACTGACAACGAGCCCAAGCTGCTCGATTTCGGTATTGCAAAATTGCTCGATGAAGTCGACGAGGAAGCGCTCACCGGGACGGGTATGCGCGTACTGACGCCAGCCTACGCGGCACCCGAGCAGATCCTCGGGCAGCCGATCAGCACGGCGACCGACGTCTACTCGCTCGGCCTGATCCTCTACGAACTGCTGACCGGCACCACTCCTCTGCAGCGCAGCGGAAAAAATCTTGAACGGGTCGCCCATGATCTGGAACAGGAGAGCGTGCTGCGACCCAGTTCCGCTGTACTGGCCAGTGAAGCGGATGCCGGCGTTACCCATTTGAGTCGACAGCGCCGTGCCCGACGACTCAGCGGCGACCTCGACACGATTGTCCTGCATGCGCTCAAACGCGAGCCGGAACGACGCTATCAGGGCGCCGCCGAACTGGCCGACGATATCCGGCGGCATCTGAATGGTCACCCGGTTCGCGCCGAAGAGGACACGATTCGCTACCGGCTCGGCAAGTTCGTCCGCCGCCACCGCGGCGGAGTGACGGCAGCCGCACTGGCGCTACTTGGCATCATCACCGGTCTGGTGGTGGCGCTCTGGCAGGCCGATATTGCGCACCGACAGGCTGCGATCGCGCAGACTCAACTGCAGCGCGCCGAGGCCATCAAGGAATTCACGCTCTCCCTGTTTCGCGAGCAGGATCCGCTGGCGCGCGGCAAGCCCGAGCCACGATCGGCCAACGAACTGATCGCAGTCGGCATCGCGCGGGCACGCACGCAGTTCTCCGACGATCCTGCCCAGCGCAGCGAACTGTTGAATGACCTCGGTGAAGTGCTGGTCAGTCTCGGAGATTTTGCCGGCGCAATCCCCGTATTGGAAGAAGCCCGGGCCGAGCAGGCCGGGCGTGCGGGACCACACAGCGCAGCACACGCGAAAACCCAGGCCAACCTGGCTGCGGCACGCCTGGGTATGGGGGAAACGACGGTTGCAGTTCAGCTGCTCGAGCAAAGCATCCAGGTACTGGTGGAGACTTCCGGCGCAGATTCCGCAGCGGCACTGATGGCGCGCGCGCAAATGGTAAAGGCACTGTTTGCCAGCGGTCGTGTTGACGAGGCGGTGACCCTTGCGCGCGCCCTGCTGCCGTTGCATGAGCAGTTGTTTGGACCGGATGCCGCTCCGACCATCGCACGGCTCGCCGACATCACGATGCTGCTGGAGCAGAGTGATCAATTGGAAGAGGCCGAGTCTGCGGCGCAGTCACTTGCGATGCGCGTGGAGCGCGCCCATGGCGCCGATAGCATTCTGTTGATCCGTCCACTGACTCTGCTCGGCGACCTGCATCGGCGCAGACAGCAGTACCCGGCTGCCGATGCCAGCTACGCACGCGCCTTGGCGCTGGCGCGCACGCATAAGCACCCTGGAATGAGCGCGCGCGTACTCGGACGACGCGGCGATCTGCTGCGCAGGATGCAGCGTCTGGACGAAGCCTCCGCGCATTTTGATGAAGCCGCTGGTCTGCTGCCCGAAACCAGCCCCGAGCGCGGCCAGATCGAGCTCTGGCGGGCCGGATTGGCGCGAACGCGAGGCGACATGAAGGGCGCTTCGGCTGGCTTTCTCAAGTCCTTCGAAATATTCCGCAGCGCGCTCGGCGACGACTCGGTTTTCGCCTGGAATGCCGCGCTCGAGTATGCCAACACCGAACGCGCGGCCGGCAATGGCGCCGTCGCCGAACCTCTGCTGCTGGAGGCTGTCGATACCCTGCGTCGAATCGCCAAGCCACAGAGTTTCGATCTCATGCTGGCCACCGGAATACTCGCCCAGTGGCGTGCCACCCAGGGTCGCCATGCAGAGGCCAGCGAGCTGTTTGCCGAGAGCATCGCAATCGGAGATGCACTGTACGGCCCCGGCCATCCGACCAATGTGCTGACCCGGCTCGCCCACGCTGAAAGCCTGATCGCCATCGGTAACGCGGACTCGATGCGCCTGGCCAAGTCCGAGATCGACGCGACGCTGGCCAGCGACAGCGAAGCTCAGCCACTCGCCGAGGAATCAAGATCCCAGGCAAATCGACTGCTGGCCAAATATTTTTCGACAAGCATCGACTGAATCCGCGAATTCGAAAACGCGGCAGGCTCCTGCCCCCGACTGGAACTGGTCATGAATGCATCACGTGGTGCGCTTTTCAGCCAACCCGAAGAACAGGCCGGAGCGCGGGCCGGCGTCTTGTACGGCAAATTGCTGCCCGAACTATCGGTGCTGCTGCTGTTCATTGTGTTGATACTCGCTCCTGAGCAGGCTTGGTGGATCAACGAGGATGCCCTCGGCTTCGGCGTGATGGCCGATGGCGCGACCCTGATGCTGAGTGCCACCCTGATCGACATCGCCAGCCGCCTCCAGCGCGCGCCACCCTGGTGGCTGGCACCGATCATTCTGGCCGGCATGTTCCTGATGTACCCCGATGCCTGGGTGGTCCTGAAGACCGGCTGGACCCTCGGATTCTGGTGTTTTCTGCCTTTCGCCTGGTCGATACTCGAACGACTGCGTGAACTGTGGACCTTGCCTGGCGCATCCCGGATCGAAAAAATACGGCGACGTACTCTGACCTTCGATCGGCTCTACCTCGCCCTTGCGCTCGGCGTTCTGTGGATCGGCGGCGGCCTGGTCTGAATGCTCGCATCCGGTGGTGAATTTGGACAGGTATTCGACCGGTCGCGAATTCTGTGGCTACTGCTTGCCTTTTACGCCATCAATGCCATCAATGTCGTGCGTGTACATCGGCCGTCTTTCAGTCAGCGCCCGCGCAGTCTGCTGCCGTGGATCGATGGCGGGCAGGCCGTGTACCTCGACCCACTGTGAGCATGGGTCTGCGGCTTGGCCATTGCGACGTGTTCAAGTGTCGGCAAAAAATTCTTCGACATCGGCAAGCTCGCGGGTGATCGGCATCGCCGGCAGGCTGCGCAGAAATATCTTTCCGTAACTGGACTGGGTCAGGCGCGGATCGCCGAGCACCAGCACCCCGCGATCATGGACATCACGGATCAGTCTGCCGACGCCCTGCTTTAGCGCGATGGCGGCATTGGGGATCTGGATCTCGCCGAACGGATTGCCGCCATCCTCACGCATCACCCGGATACGCGCCTCCAGCACCGGATCGTCGGGCGAGGCGAACGGCAGCTTGTCGATCACCACCACCGATAACGCATCACCACGGACGTCGACCCCCTCCCAGAAACTTGCGGCGCCGAGCAGCACGCCATTGCCCGAAGCGCGAAACGCGGCAAGCAATGCCGTGCGCGGCGCCGTGCCCTGCACAAACAACGGCCATGGTCCGGAAGCCAGCAATTCGGCACTCAGCTTCAGCGCTCGATGCGATGTGAACAACAGGAATGCACGCCCACCTGAAGCATGCAGCACCGGAATCACCGACTTGATCAGACGTGCGGTGTAGTCGACGGCATTCGGCAGGGGCAAATCCCGGGGCAGGTAACAGAGCGATTGTCGGGCGAAATCAAAAGGACTGGCCAGAGCCATCGTGGCCGGTTCTTCGAGGCCCATCTGACGGGTGAAATGCTCGAAGCGACCGCCGACCGAGAGTGTCGCCGAAGTGAATATCCAGGCCGCGCGCATGCGCTTGCGAAAATCGCGTAACGGCTCTGATACATCGAGCGGGGTCGCCGTCACGCTCAGGCTGCGCTCGCCAATCTCATACCAGAGCACATGATCATCGGGAGGCTCGACCATGAACAGCCCGAAGCGCTTGAGCAGGATCTCGGCGCGATCGGTGCACGCGCGCAGGCCCTCGCTGGCCTCGGCAATCTCTTCAAGCGCTTCAAACAGCGCCTGCACTGCGCCGCCCAGACTCTGCAGCACCAATTTCACCCGCTCCTGTTCGCGCAGCGGCGGCCAAGCGCCGCGCTTGGGTGCGTCGTTCACCGCCAGCCGCAGTTCGCGCACCAGATTCTCGATGCCAGGACCGATATGTTCGAGTGCGGCGCGCGTACCGCTGGCCTCGGCCGCTTCGCGCAGGGCGTCGAGGGCGAGTTCCTGCAACTGTCGCGTCGAGATCGACTCGCCGAAAAACTGTCCGGCCAGTTCGGGGATCTGGTGGGCCTCATCGAGCACGAAGACATGCGCGCCGGGCAGAATCTCGCCGAAGCCCTCGCGCTTGATCGCCAGATCGGCGAACAGCAGGTGGTGATTGACCACGACAAGATCGGCTTCCTGCGCCGCACGCCGCGCCTTGACCACAAAGCAGTCATTGAAAAATGGGCACTCGCTGCCGAGGCAGTTCTCGGCATTGGAGGTCACTCTGGGCCAGATCGGTGAATCCTCTGGCACCGCGTCGAGTTCGCTGATATCACCGGCCTTGCTGCGGTTGGCCCAGCCCGAGACCCGCATCAGCTGATCGACCTGCTGACGCGAGTTGAGCATGCCATCGCGGCGCGTTTTATCGAGGCGATACCAGCACAGATAATTGGATCGGCCCTTGAGCAGGGCAGTCTTGATGGCGCGCCCGAGTGCCGCGCGTACCCGCGGCAGATCGCGGTGGAACAATTGGTCCTGCAAAGCCTTGGTACCGGTCGAGACGATCACGCGCTTGCCGGAAAGTATTGCCGGCACCAGGTAGGCGAAGGTCTTGCCGGTGCCGGTGCCGGCTTCGACAACGAGCTCAGTTTCATCGGCAATGGCCTGCTCGACGGCGTTCGCCATCTGCTGCTGTACATCACGCGGGGCGAAGCCCTCGATCGCTTCGGCCAGGGCGCCGCCCGCTGCAAGCGCTGCGCTGGTCGTGGTCGGTCTGGAACTCACGCCCGTGTTGCCGGATCGGCCGGATCCCGGCGCCGCCATTTTTCGAAATCGGGCAAGCCCCAGGGTCGGACACCGAGCACCATGCTCAGCCCGACTCGTTCGGAAACGGGAAGACTGCTGTCATGCGCCATCAAGGTATCGAATTCGCGTGCAAGTTCGTTGAGTCGCTGCTTGAGCAAGGCGCCAGTAGGTCGCGACACCATACCCGCCAGCAGCAGAATCTGTTCGTTGTCGCCTTCGAACCGGCGCTGGAAGAATTCCGGAATCAGCTTGCGCGCGAACAGGCGCATCACCGGACCGTTTTCGCGCCAACGGAAATTACGCGCCGTGCGCAGCTTGGCGCGGTTGTCCGGTTGCAACTCGATGATGCGCATCCGATCGAGCCTTACCAGCAGTCCGACCCACTCGGCCTTGCTGAAGGTGTAGCGACGCAGCACCTCTTCTTCACGCCAGCGATTGAGTGCGAGGTACAGGGCCAGAAACAAGCGGGGATCGCTGACGATCTCTTCTTCCTGCTCTTCGCTGAGCTCGGACATCGGCTCGCTATCGCCGCGCGCGTGCGCGACCAGTTCGGTAAGACCGACCTTGAGCACTTCGCAGATCTTCTCCAGCCTGGCCAGATTCATGGTCTGCTGGGAAAACATCCGCTTGACCGATGCCTCACTGAGATCCAGATGCGGAGCGAGCTGTGCATAGGTCATGCGCTGCGATTTGAGCAGTCGCTTGATCGCGTCGATGAGTTCGTAACGTAGGGCCATGGTGCAGTCTTTCGCTACCGGCGGTGCGCCGTTGCACGCATCGTAGCGTTTTTGCGGACTATGTACGATGGTCAAGTCGCGAGCCGCTGTCGTAAGCACTCGCTGACTACTCCTATTTGGAAAGATCAGGAGCAGGCGCTCTGCGAGCGCGTTGTCGCTGCGCAACGACATAGCGCAGTTCCCTTCTCCCGCTTGCGGGAGAAGGTGGCGCGTAGCGCCGGATGAGGGAAGCGCGCGACATTATCGCTTCGTGGCCGAACATCAACAGCAGGCGCCCAGCGGGCGCGTCGTCGCTGCGCAACGACAAAGAGCTTTCGCGCTTTCGCGCGAGTAACTTTCTCTTGGATGGCGCAAGAGAAAGTCACCAACGGAGAACGCCACCCCGGAGCGACGCCTTTCGGGCATCCATGCCCTCCAGGTTCGTGCTCGGTGCTCGCTGGTCTACGATTGTACGTTCGGCAACTGCTCCTGCGTTGCTCTACCTCGGGCATCCGGCAACTGCTCCTGCGTTGCCCTACCTCGGGCATCCGTGCCCTCGCCATGCCCTCGCCCTGTACAAGCGTAGACAGGCCGCATCCATGCGGCCTCCCTGCGGGCTTTCCGCGCCCACCGATCACCGTCGCTCAGGGGCCCCACTGAAAAGAAGCGCGCTCCAAGCGCGCAGAAGCAACAGCTACCGCGCCAGCGCACATGGATCGCCAAGGGGATGCCGAGATATCGGTGGTCGCACCAACCGAGTGACTGCTTTCGGCCAAAAGCGGACATTTCCGAGCTTGAATCAGGTCAATCCGCGACCCGATACCCAATGGATGAATCATTGCCAAGTATCGGCTACCGGTACAACACAGCACTGAATCTAACGAGCACTAGTGCGATGAAGAAGGCGGCCGCGCTCAAGAAGAAGATTCCTTGCAAGAACATGAGCCAACGAGAGATGGAGCCTAGCCGCCTAGACGTTCTGCGCAGCTCGCCGAGCGCACCCTTCAGTGATGCCAACTCCCTCCCGCGAGCACTACCGTGCAGCAGAACGGGCGTGCAAGCGGCCAAGGACGCGCATCCTCAATCCTTGATGAGAATGCTCACACTTCCAAAGCAGACGGCACCGTCGTCCCGGGTACCGGCGGGGCAGGCACCCCAGCAAACCGGCCCTTTGCCTGTGAATCCACTCGGACACGCGTGATAGCAGAGAGCGCCATCTTTCACCCGATCCGGGCTGCAGGTCATGGGCTCGCCGGCGCCGCGGCCTTGCGAGGCCTTCATAGAAATGTCCAAACCGCGTCGACATGTTGCGCCGTCGTCGCTAAAGCCCGGCGCGCACTGCTGCCAGCACACAGGACCCTTCCCGACATAGCCGGGCCCGCATTGCGGATAGCAGAGCTGGCCGGAACGCTCAAGGCCGGCTCGACAAGCGTTCAACGGAGTTCCGGCATCTCGCGTGCGACTGGGCTTGGCTCGCGTGGTGTCGAGCCGACAGGTTGCGCCGTCATCGACATATCGAAGCGGACACCTTCCGACCAGCGGAGGCGGAGGCATCACATCCGGGCGCGCCGCGCGCAGCGCGACCTCGAACTGATGCAAGGAGTGAATTCTGCCAGCGGAGTTTCTCAACAGACTGTCCATAACCATCGCGCCGGGCTTGTCGTTGGTCGTTGCGGGACTGAACATCCGTCCGATCTCGAGCAATCGTTTGCCTACGTTCCACTCGTTCCAGTCCCGGTCTGTTGGTAGCGAAGCCAGCGGACTACATCCCTTGCGCAGTTCCCAGTAGTTGGGCCAGCCCTCGTTGAAGGCGTATTGCACATTGAATATCTCGCCACCCTTGTGGTTCCTGCCGTAGGCGTACTTGACCACATCGTTACTAAAGTGCGCATGGGACCCATCGAGCTTATGCCGAACGAAGTGGCCGAATTCGTGGTACATGGTGCAGTTTCGCTGATCTCGCGTGTATCCGTGTTCGGTCGAAGTGACAAAGTCGGTGGGCAGCTCCACCGTGTCGTAGGACGTCCACGGACCTCCGGTCATCACCCCGCCTCGGCGCAGAATTCGAAACCGGCCCGAAGGAACCGTTTTCTCGATGGTACGGTGATAGTCATCGAGGACCGTCGTGGCGCTGTCCCAGATGCTGCAATCGACGGACGAAACACGGACCACACCCCGGTCGAGTACACCCGCGCTGATCGTTCCCGCCAGCTGTGCGGGCTTCAGTAATTCAGCACGCGGCGCGTAGCCGTCGCCGACGACCTGTAGTCTCGAAGAAACTGTGCGGGTCAGACCTCCGCGAGTTGGGTGCGTCTCTACAACGCCGTTGTAGACGACCTCCAGGACGGGGGCCAAGTCATGTGAAGCATAGGCCAGCGTGACTACGCCGTTGTTGTCCGTCCGGCGCGTCGGCTCTGCCTCGAGGACTGCCTTCAATCGAACCATCACACCCCTGAGGCGGACAGGCACCGTGCCCGGCCCATCTTGGGCGGCACATTCAACAGCGGCCCGCACACTCGCATATTGCGTCTGTGCGTCTGCCACAGTGGGAAGGCCCGCGAGTGAACCGCCCAAGGTCATGCGCGCGACTAGCGATATCCAACGCATAGGCTCCCCCGTCCAATGTCCGCGGGACCCCGCGGCCGTTGCTGCGCAAACTAAGGCCTCACCCTCGACTTGATATCTGGAGGGGGCTGCGGCGGCACCTCTTCCATGAGGCGTTCTACCCCAACTGGTACTTTCTCGGCCGCCTCCTTCCAGGCATCGCCGTTGGGATACCCGGCGGGCGGATCAGCGCTGATGGCGTACTTGAATCTCGCATCGCACACCGAACAATCGGCCTGCCCAAAGTTGGCGGCGTTCAGTTTTGATCGAAGCGCAGCGGACATCCGCCACCAGTCCACGATGGGGGGTTTGATCCAGTATCGGGTGTGGTTTTCCGCCTTCTCGTTCTTATTCGCGAATCGCATCCGGTGCGTCAACCCGCCGTGTTTGTCATACACGACCTTGACGCACTCAGGACACCAGGCATCAAAGTAGAGCGCGCTGATGGGCTGCAGTTCGCCACCAGAATGCTGACTCACGTACGCATGGGTCATGGCGTTGTTGGTCGTCCAGATCATTGCGAACTCCCAATCGTGTCGATGCCCGAGCACGCCTTCTGCTTGATGCGCAGGTAGGTCCTTGTCCTTCATGAAGTACAAGGCATACATGTGCACCGCATAGGTGTTGCCGTTCTGCGTGATGGCTGCGCGCCGGTGATACGTGTTGGCTTTGGTCAGCTGCTCCTCGTCGCGACAACCTTCGACGTACGACGGATCGTAACTGTTGACGCTAAGGCCACTGTTGACCACCAGACCGGGCGAGATCGCCGACGAGGGATAGCAACTGTCTAGATCAAAATCGAAGAACACCGCGAACCGCCGCATGTCCGGAGTGGACGCCTCGGGCAGCATCTCGAGGTGCTGGGCAATACAAGGGCAGACTGTCAGCAGCGTCGCAAGCCCGACACAGAGCAAACGCCGACAGGCATAGATCGCGGGTTGCGGAGCGTGCATGGGGTGCCCCCTGCCAACGCGGACGAGGGACGACCGGGCGGCCGCCCAATGTTGACCCTATTAAACTCGGGGAGCCCGAGACTGTCAAATGGGGCTTCGTGCGAGAAGCATCAGCTCCGTACGTACCTCCAGAAAGCCGAAACCCAGCCGGATGAGGGCTGGGTTTCGGGTGCCGCGCTACGAGCTTCCTTACGATGCCGCATCGAACCGCGCCCAGCTGACCCCACCACGAGCTGCCGGTCGCGCGATGCCACCTTGCAGCACTCCGCTGCCCTTCCTTGACCCCAACTCCTGTCGGCGTTGTGCTCCGGATCCTCCTGATCCCAGGCTACTGCCCTTCTTCACTCGCGGATCCTTGCGCCCTTCCCTGCGACCAACTCCTGTCGATCAAGCGCACCCTGGTCCGTCTTGGTCCTGACTCAAGAGAACTTCCTGTTCTCGCTTCCTTCCTTGGAAGACTGCCGTCGCTCACGATCAAATTGGCATGGAATGGCGTGCGTGCAACTCGCGTGGAAAACCGTTGGGAAAACGCGATCGGCCGCAAACCCAGTAATGGCGCGGGTCCGACACGAGAGCAGCTCTTGGGGGCGAACAGGAGGATTAAGCATGTCCACGCACGACAACGTCGACTTAGGACACCCCTGAGTCAACGAACGGCCGCTTTGGGTCGAAAGCGGTCAATCGACTGCCGCCAGCTACCTCTTTTCGTCATTGCCTCGCCGATCAACGCGCGCTGGCGCGACAACGTCGACTTAGGACACCCCTGAGTCAACGAACGGCCGCTTTGGGTCGAAAGCGGTCAATCGACTGCCGACAGCTACCGCTTTTCGACATTGCCTGGCCGATCTACGCGCGCTGGCGCGGGAGCTTTGATGTTGCTTCTGCGCGCCTGGAGCGCGCTTCTCTGTTTTACCGGGGCCCCTGAGCGGCGGTGATCGGTGGGCGCGAAAAGCCCGAAGGGAGGCCGACAGGATGTCGGCCTGTCTACGCTTGTACAGGGCGAGGGCATGGCGAGGGCACGGATGCCCGAGGTAGGGCAACGCAGGAGCAGTTG
>JBBSLG010000012.1:0-130550 GCA_038255435.1 Lysobacterales bacterium | reverse complement strand
TGTAGGGCATCTCTGTGAGATGCCGGCTCGAATTTTTCGCGGTGTGCGGATGCCGTCATGAATCTGCGGCGGGGTTGGGATGGCATCTCACAGAGATGCCCTACAGGAACGGTGCTGTTGTGAGGTATCTCTGTGGCGTGCCGCGATCTTTTGTAGGGCATCTCTGTGAGATGCCGGCTCGAATTTTTCGCGGTGTGCGGATGCCGTCATGAATCTTCGGCGGCGTTGGGATGGCATCTCGCAGAGATGCCCTACAGGAACGCGCGGCGCGGCGGGGTTGGGATGGCATCTCACAGACTTGCCCTACAAAAGGCGGCGCAGGATGCGCTCCGACTCTTCGATCAGGCGCGTCGAATAGCGATCGCCCGGCTTGAACAGCAGTTGCTGCAGAATCAGCTCGGGTCGTGTCTCGATGTGCAGGCGGTTGGTCAGCCGGAACAGGGCGCGATCTTCGCGCGGATCGCGCGGATCGAACCAAGCGCCCGAGGCGCCTCATTCCGGCCCCGGCGATTGTCGCTGCCTGGCCGGTGTGGAACTGAATTCGTGGTACGCCCTATGTGGTGCAGCTCAGTGGCTTGCACTTTCGGTCAGGCGACGTCGGACCCGCGTCGGAAATTGGTTAGCTGGATGTTACCGACGTTGCCCGAGTGGAGGATCACTAGTGTGGTGTCGCACAGTGTGCAACACCACACTAGCGTGCGGCCAGATTGAGAAAGTCCGGGCTGACGATCAGGCGGGCGGCCTCAAGGCGCAGACGGGCTGCGGGCAGTAGTTCGTGCAGTTGTGCCTTCTCGTCGCGCGCGGCGTTGATTTCTTCCTCGCGGACCGACGGGTTGACCTGGGCCAAGGCTTCGAGGCGCGCAATTTCCTGATCGAGCTGCTCGTCGGCGTGGGCGGCCGCCGCTTCGATTTCGCGCCGCGCCTTGCGTTCGCATTCGGCTGCGGCGGTCTTCAGCATCGCCGGCACCAGTTGGGCGAGCACCTTTCGAAAATTGCTGAGGTCGACGATGCTGTCGCCGGCGCGTCGCATGGCTTCGTCTGAGCGCCTGAAATTGCTGCGCTCGCTGAGTCGGCTATCGATCACCACGCGGATGGGCATCGCCGGCAGGAAGCGATCGACATGCAGCGTTGCCGGTGCCACGCATTCCAGAACAAAGATCGACTCGAGCAGGGCGCTGCGCGCTGGCAATTCCGGATCAACCAGGAAGGCCGCGTTGCCGGTCTCGGAGGAGAGCAGCAGGTCCAGCGCGCCCTGAATCATCGGGTGATCGAGGCGCAGGAACAGCAGGTCTTCGCGGGTCAGTGCGCGCGCGCGCTCAAATGTCGCCTGGCGTGGGCCGTTCTCGAAACCCGGAAAGGCTTCGGTGCTGAGGTATTCGGGATCGAGCAGCCAGTCGTCATCGTTGAGCTCTTCGGCGTTTACGCCAAACTGCTCGAACAGACGGATGATGAACGCATCATTGCCGGGATTGCTGTCGTCCTGACCCAGCGCGTGCAGCAGGCGACCATCTCCAGCCGCGCGCTGGGTGGCTAACTCGAGCAGACGGTCGCGACCATTCTGGATCGCCGAAGCCAGCTCCGCATGCGCCGCCCGGGTTTGCGAAACCAGGGAGTCGAGCAGTTCCTCGGCAGCGGATTGGCGCAGCGCAAACGCGCGTGCGGTTTCGATGAGCCCTTCGCCAAAGCGACGCAGCAGTTCGCGGCCATCCTGTGGTGACGAGCGGAAGGCGTCGAGGCCCTCGTCATACCAACGCATCAATGCGTGCTGAGCGGTGTCGGCGAAACAGGCGAAGTGGATGTTCACATCCTGCTTCTGGCCTATGCGATCAAGTCGGCCGATTCTCTGTTCGAGTTGATCCGGGTCGGGCGGCAGATCCCAGAGCACGAGATGGTGGGCGAACTGGAAATTGCGTCCTTCCGATCCGATCTCGGCACAGAGCAACAGGCGTGCGCCCTCGGGTTGCGAGAAGAAGGCCGCATTGCGATCGCGCTGGACAATGCTCATGCCCTCATGGAAGCGGGCAATTCCGACCCCACTGCGCAGACGCAGGGACTCTTCCAGAGCCAGTACCTTGGCCTGGGTCCGGCAGATCAGCAGGAACTTCTCGGTTGGATGGCGATCAAGCAGGCTGACCAGCCAGTCGAGTCGCGGGTCCTTGTTGAAATTGAGCGGCAGCGCATGCGCATCCTCATCGACATCGCTGAGAAACTCGGCAAGCAGATGACCGTGCAGTTCCTCGTCCTCACCGGCGAGCGGCAACAGCACAAGGTGGGCAACGCGCTGCGGAAAGCCACCAACCACCGATCGGCGATTGCGGAACATCACGCGCCCGGTGCCGTGGCGATCGATCAGTGCGTCGAGCAGTTGTTCGCGCGCACCGTCTGCCAGCAGTTGATCGGCCTGGTCGCCGAGCAGGTTCTGCAGTGCTTCGGTCTGCGCTTCGGTCAGTGCGACACCGTCGGCAACGTCGGAGGCGATTTTCGAGAGTGCGGCGAAGCGGCTGCCCTCATGCTGGAAGGCCTCGAGGTCGTGGTAACGCGCCGGGTCGAGCAGGCGCAGACGCGCGAAGTGGCCGCTGCGGCCAAGCTGTTCGGGTGTGGCGGTCAGCAGCACAACGCCGGGCGTGCGCTTGGCGAGTGCCTCGACCAGCACATACTCGGCGCTCTCTTCCTCGGGTGACCAGGCCAGATGATGCGCCTCATCGACCACCATCAAATCCCAGCCGGCACGCACCAACAGGCGCGCGCGCTCGGGATCGTGGACCAGAAAGGCACTGTCGGTGATGACCAGTTGTTCGTCCTGGAAGGGATTGCGGCCGTCTTCCGACTGAGCGATGGCATCGCAGCGCTCGGCGTCAAAAATGGCGAAGTTGAGATTGAACCGGCGCAGCAGTTCAACGAACCACTGGTACACGAGCGGCTCTGGCACCAGTACCAGCACCCGACCCACGCGCCCGGTCGCAATCTGGCGGGCGATGATCATGCCCGCCTCGATGGTCTTGCCCATGCCGACTTCGTCGGCGAGCAGGATGCGCGGTGGCCGGCGTTCAGCGGCAACCTGGGCGACGCGCAGTTGGTGACTGATCAGATCGACGCGCGCGCTCATCAGGCCATAGGCACTGCTGCGACGGGCATCGGCGCGGCGTTTGAGTGCTTCAAAGCGGAACTCGAACTGACTATTGCGATCGATCCGGCCCTGGGCAAGACGATCCTCAGCCTTGGATATGCTCTGCAGATCGTCCAGTTCGGATTCGCTGAGTCGGCCCTGAGCATGCCGATAGTGCAGCAGGCCGTCGCTGGTCTCCACTTCGGTGATCACGAACTGCTTGCCGTGTGCGCCGAGCAGATCGCCGGCGCGGAACTGGGCGCGCGTCAGCGGCGCCGATTGCTGTGCGTACTGGCGCAAGGTGCCGCTGCGCGCAAACAGTACCTGCAGCATGCGGCCTTCAACGCGGAGGACCGTTCCCAATCCAAGTTCGGGCTCGGCATTGGAGATCCAGCGCTGGCCGGGAAAGAACTCGTGCATGAGGTGATCGACAGTCTTGGGCCGCCGATTATGACCATTCGAGCTGGAGAGGGGTAGGCGCGATTGTGCAAATCGCCCGTCGATCGAGTCGAATCGGGCGATTTTGCCAGCGCCTGACCAGCTTATGGCGGCTTGCTGTTCAGAATCTCGGGCGGATCGATGTGCCGAAGCAAGCCGTAGGCACTCAGCAACCGCTCCTGCAATGTCCGCGCATTGGCCCGGCATTCGTCGCAGCCGACGATGCCGAGCGCACCATCGAATCGCTGCGACTTACGCCAAAAATCCCAAGTGATGATTGTTCACGGCACCGAAGCGCGAGACGTTGGGGAAGATCAGGTCGCGGTCCGAATCCTGCAGGCCGTACCAGCGCGCCAGTGTCCAGGCATATTGATCGACCGACGTGGTCGGAATCATCTGGCCCCAGCCGGCGTCATCCGGGTTGTTGTTGGCGAGCAGGCTGGGGAAATTGCCGTAGTAGCGTCGGCCCTGCACGGCACCGCCGACAACAAACTGATGTCCGCCCCAACCATGATCGGTACCGACGCCAGCATTGCCAGAGAGCGTGCGGCCAAATTCCGAGGCGGTGAAGGCGGTGACATTCTGCTCCAGGCCCATGGCGACGGTCGCCTGATAGAAGGCGCTCAGACCGCGCGAGACCGAGCTCATCAGGCTGGCGTGATCGGTCAGTTGGGTCTGGTGGGTATCGAACCCACCGATGCCGACGAAATAGATCTGCCGGACCATACCCAGCGTCTGCCGTCGATTGATCAGTCGCGCCACCATCCGCAATTGCACGCCGAGTGAGTCCAGGGTATTGCCCTGGCCGTCGACGGCATAGCTGAAGTTGGACTCCATGCCGGTGTTGAGCGGCAGATCCAGCGCGGCGTCGATTTGCTCATACGTGTTCAGAGTGCGCTTGACCTGACTGGCATAAGCGCGCTCCAGCGGATGCGCCTGGTTGGCATTGAGCAGGGCGTTGAACACCGCACGCCGCGCCTGCTGGCCAGGCGGCCAGGTGCTGGTGCTGTCCATCTCGATGCCCTCAACACCGTAGGGGCTGATGAAGTAGGGGATCACATCCTGTCCTGCCTCGAAGACATTTTCGCCATCGAGCGAGATGTTCATCGACAGGGCAGGGTTCTGCCCTGCCACATCGGTCAGATCGGCAAGTCGACCACCCCAGCCAAGACGGGTGAGCGTGTCAGCGCTCGGTGTCTGCCAGAACACGGTCTGGTCGGAGTGCGAGAACAGTTGCGCCGGCACCGGCACCGACTCATTCTGGTACTGCGCCTTGGTGATCGGAAACAGCAGTGGACCGGTATTGGCGACGATGGCAACCGGACTGGTGGTCTGGTTGAACAGATCGGCAAGATGCGTCATCGACGGGTGCAGTCCGTAGACGCCGCCGTCGGATGCCGCGTTGATCGGATTGAGCGTGCGCAATCCCGCCGAAGGCAGGGCCAGCGCGCCGCGCGTCGCCGCATAGGTCGTGTAGTGCGATCCTGTGCGCGGTACCACCATGTTGCAGGAATCGTTGCCGCCGTACATGTACAGACAGACCAGGGCGCGGTAGTCATCGCCGCCGCCGAGGATGATTCTCGGCGCGGCGGCATGCGCCAGATTCATCTTGGTGATCAGGGAGCTGAAGGCGGCGCTGGAAACCGCGGCGCAGACGGAGTTGCGGACAAATTCGCGACGTTTCATGGGGTGCTCACTTCTCGATCACGTATTCGGGGGAGGTTACGATCAGGCTCAGCGCATCGGTGACACGCCGATAGCCGTTGTAATCGCCCACGGGGATGCTGATCACATAATTGCGCAGCGTCGTTCGCATCGATGAGCTCATCGTTCCGCCCATCAACAGCACGTCGAGGTGCTCCAGCAACTGGTCGGGGTTGTTGCGCATTCCGCGCTCGAGCTCGAAGCTCAGTCGGGTACCCTGGAAGTCCGGCGGGATCGAACCGACATGCATATCGGTGGCGAACCACTCGATCAGATTGCTGAAACGGGTGACATAGGTGTCGGTTTCGATCTGGAACTCCGGCGAGAGCAGGCCGGCCTGGGCGACGTCGGGCCCCGGAGCGGCATAGTTGGGCAGATAGAAATTGAACACGGTTGGTGAATGCAGTGGCATCACCGGCGTGTGGTACGGCCAGTGCAGGTACCAGTCATTGAAGCGACCATCGGGATCGCTGGCACCAAAGGCACGCCAGATCTGGGTCCAGCGCAGGGGCTGTTCGCGCATCTTGCCGCCGGTCGTGGCGCCAGTCACTGGCCGTGCCCGGGCTTCCGCATCCATCACGATCGCGCGCACGACCGCGCGCAGATCGCCACGCACACCCGATCCATTGTTGTTGAACACGGTGGCGACGCGCTGCACATAGGCCGGACTGGGATTGCTCGACACGAGGCGCTGGATCAACAATTTGCTGAAGAACGGCCCGACATTCGGGTGATTGAAGATATTGTTGAGCGCGGTCGTCATGTTGTCGCGCACGGTCTGTACCGTCGCGCTCGGCCGATTGCCCGCTGGCATGACGCCACCGGGCAGGGTCACGCCGCTGTAATTGAGCAGCTGCTTGCTGCCTTCGACCGCGTGGAATTCGACATTGGGCGCCATCGGCTGCAACCAGCCTTCGCCATTGTCGCCGGGACCGCACCACTGCCAGTTGTTGGCCGGACAGTTGAACCATTTCCAGCCGGTGAATACGTGGGCAAATCCGGCAATCGTCTCCTGATTGTAGGTGGGGACTGGTTGACCGCCGACCAGAACCCGCGTGCCATCCAGATTCAACTGCACGAGGCCGATCGAGAACAGCTGCATGATCTCGCGCGCGTAGTTTTCGTCGGGCCGGAGATTGATTGCAGGATCGGGCTTGCGATTGCCAAACATCGACAGGTAATGGCCCATCACCGGATGCAGGGTGACGTTCTCAAGCAGACTACGGTAGTTGCCGAAGGCACCGCTGCCGAGACTGTCGTAGTAATGGCTCAGGCCGAACGGCTGACCTTCGAGCGCGCCTGATTGATCGGATGTCACCAGGATTTCGCTGAGCGCGAACATCACGCGCTGGCGCAACTGGTCAGGCGCGGTCATCGCGCGTTGCATCCAGGCCTCGTGGCGGATGTTGTGATAGATGTCGACCTGCTGCGCCTGCAGGTTCTGCAGGTAGGGTCGGTGGGCGCTCAGCGGCATCGCAAACTGCTCATTGAGCCAGGCGTTGTAGCCCATTTGGCGCAGCCGGCGGATCTCCGCCACGGTCGCACCAAAAGTGGTCTGATTCAGGAAGCGTGAAGCCTCGTAGTCGTTGTACGGGCCCTCAGGCGACTCATCGAAGCTGGCGGTGAACAGCAGCTCACCTCCCACCGCCATGGACGCATGACCAAGACCGAGAAGCAGCGCGACCATCGGCGCGCCGAGAAATTTGACAGCCAAACGTTTCATACACGACCCCCAGAAGAATCGGCGTCGATTATGCGTGTCCCGCGGATAGGAAACCTTGACCCGCGGCACGGATCGCGGGCCGGGGCAGCATCTTGAGCACGTGGCTGAATAGCTGGTCAATCAATGGCTTGCCCGCACCGTGGAGACCAGCGGTAGCGCTCGACCGACCGCCGGCTGGATTGCGGGGAGCTGCCAGCGCAGGCGGGGTAGTGCGGCGGCGCTTTGCTCTGGAGCACTCAGAAATAGAGGCGCATCCCCGTCCGAAGATTGCGCCCAGGCAAGGGCGCGACGTCCTTCAGAAAGGAGGTATGCACGCGGGCCACGCGGTCGCCAAGATTGCTGCCATCGGCGAACCACTCCCACTCACTGGCGCCGATATTGAAAGCATAGGAAACATGCGCGTGGATCAAAGTGTAGCCGGCGGTTTCACTCTCGAAATCGGCAACGCGATCCTGGCGCGCGTAGTGCAAGGCGCCCAAGCCGGCACGCCAGCCAGAGAGCGTCCAGTTGAGCTCAGCGCCGAGCCGAGCTGGCGCAATGCGCGGAAGGTTGCGACCCGACCCAAGCTCAGCGCGCACGCGGTCGCCAAACAGGCGCAATTCAAACCGGCCGGTCGGCGTATCCGCGAGCAAGGTCTTCAGCTCGAATTCCGCGCCGCGAAAGCGCGCATCGGCCTGGCTCCATTGGCGCAGCGGCAAGTCGTCTTCGACGGTTCCGGTTTCCTGCAGATAGATGAAATCCTTGAACTGGTTCGCGTAGAGCGAAAATTTGAAGTGCACGTCGTCGCCGTCGAAATGTAGCCCCAACTCGGCCTGAGCAGCGGTTTCGACGTCGAGCGTCGGATCACCGCGCTCGAAGCCTGCCGTCGCCAGATGCGGACCGTCCGAGTACAGCTCTTCAGCGACTGGCGCGCGCTCGGCATGGTCGAAGCCGAGGGCGAGACTCCAGCGTCTGCTGAACTGCCAGGCTGCGCTCAGCGAGGCGCTCTGCGCGTTGTGGCGGGCTTGTCCGATGCTTGCTGCATCGATTTTCTGTTGGTCATGGCGCAGGCCAAGTTCGATGTTGTAGGGGCCAGAGTTCAATCGCTCGATGGCAAACAGGCCCCAGTCCGCGGTCCCGGTCGGCGGAATGAAAGCCTCTTCGCCGATGGCCAGCAGATCACGGGCGCCGAATTGAGCGCCAAAAGCTCCGCGCCAATCGCCGTGCGGAACATGGCTGAACTCGATCCGTCCTTCGTGGCTGTCCAGGTCGAAGCGAGTACCAAATTCGTCTCCCTCCAACTCCACATGCTGGTAATCGTTTCGGCTGAATTTGATCAATACCCGTTCGATGCCGGGCAAGGGTCCGTCCCACGCGGCCTTGGCGTCCGCGCGGGTTTGCTGCATATCGATGCGGACACCTTCTTCCGCACCATCGGCAGCGAAGGGGATGCCGTACAGCGATTCGAATCGGGACACCGCGGCACCGACGAAACCGCGCGCGCCGAACAGGCTGCCGCCGAGCGCGCCGCCCCGATTGTGCAGTGCTGTATTGGCGATGCGGCCATCTGGGGCATCAAATTCATCGGTATTGCGCTCGAAGGCGTCGACATGGACCGCAGCGCTGTCGTTGCCGGCATCAAGTCGCGCCATTCCTGATCGAGTGTTGGCCACGCTGTCGGCGGCCAGCTCTGCGCGACCTCGATGTCCGGGTTCGGCAATCTCGGGAATCCGGCCATCCACCACATTGACCACGCCGCCGATGGCGCCAGAACCGAAGAACAGGGTCGAGGGGCCTTTCAGTATTTCGATCTGGTCGGCGAGAAAGGGATCTACCGTGGCCGCATGGTCGACGCTGACGGCCGAGGCATCGAGTCCGGCCGAGCCATTGGCCAGCACCTGGATACGCGCACCATCAAGGCCGCGAATGATCGGGCGTCCGACGCCGGGACCGAAGTACGAGCTCTGCACCCCGGTCTGGGCGGCAACCGTCTCACCTATGGTCGCGCGGCGCTGGTCTTCCAGATCAGCTCCGGCGATCACCTCGGTCGGCTGCACCGGGTCATGCGCTGCACGTTGCAGTGGATCGGCGGTCACGAGGATCTCGCTGAGCTCCTTCTCATGCCCGCGCGCGGCTGCCGACCGGGATTCGGCGGCGGCCGGGCCGGCAACTGTCATGGTGAGGGCCAACAAACTGAACAGGTAGGGGCGCTTGGCGGACATCGGGCTTCTCTGCTTGGGTAAGGAATGTTATATTATTGCCTAGCCAGGACGTCAAGCACCCCAGACCGCTCGGGTGCAGTGTCATGGTCCTCCTTCTGTTACGCTATAACCTCAATGACCACGACGAACTGCCGCCATCACGCTCATCCGCACGCGCATTCCAGTTGGCTGCCGCGTATGGACGCATTTGGCTCGCTTGCGGCGCTGATTTGCGCGGTGCACTGTGCGTTTCTTCCACTGGCCGCGGTGGCGATGCCACTGGCTGCGGTTGAGGTGCTGGGCGGTCACCAGTTGGAGCTGTACTTCGTGCTTTTCGCCAGTCTGTTCGGCGCTGTGGTGCTGGCCAGTGGTCTGTCGCGCTCGCGCCGATCGACGGTGATTCCGCTGTTTCTGGCAGCGATTGTGCTGCTGGCGTTCGGGGTTTCACTGCATGCATCGGACCTGGTGCATGCCGTGCTGATGGTCGCTGGCGGCCTGTCGCTTGGCGCCGCGCACGCTTTGAATCGCCACTCCGTGCTCAGCCGAAACGATGCCCAAGTGCTTTGGCAGCGCCTGCGTCCTGCCCGTGTGCTCGAGTCCGAGCCCATTGATTGAGCGGGAATTGCTGCTAGCCTTCGCAACCCAAGAATCAATACCGGAGTAGTAACAAGATGGGCAAGGGTGACCGCAAGACCCGCAAGGGCAAGATTTCGATCCGCAGTTATGGCAATGTGCGACCGCACACCGAGAAGAAGGATGCGGCTGCCAAGCCGGCAACTTCTGCTCCCAAGGCCGCCGCAAAGCCAGCCGCCGCCAAGAAGGCAGCAGCCAAAAAGAAGGCCTGATTCGCGCCAGCGAATCCGCCAGCGAACGGGGCCCTGAGGGGCCCTGTTTGCTTTCTGCGCTTGGGCAATGAGTTTATCGGCGCTGCTTGCCGCCGGCCCAGATCGCCTGCGGGCCGGGCGCGCCGATCCAGTAGGACAGTTCGGCCGGGCTGGCATGGTCCCATACTGCCAGATCGGCATCGTAGCCGGCGCGCAGTTGTCCCTTGCGATCGCCCAGTCCGAGTGCGCGTGCGGCGTGCAGGGTTACACCGGCGAATGTCTCGGCGGGCGTCAGCCGGAACAGGGTGCAGGCCTGATTCATCGCCAAGCGCAGGGAACACAGCGGTGATGTGCCGGGATTGAGATCGGTCGATACCGCCATCGCCACTCCTGCGCTGCGCAGTGCCTCGATCGGTGGCAATTTTGTTTCGCGCAGGCAATAGAACGATCCCGGTAGCAGCACGGCCACGGTTCCGTGTTCGGCCATGGCGGCGACGGCAAGCTCACCGGTGTACTCGATGTGATCGGCCGAACGTCCATTGAATTCGGCGGCAAGCGCGGCACCACCCAGATCGGATAGCTGGTCGGCGTGCAGTTTCACTGGCACGCCCAGGCTGCGCGCCTTTTCAAACAGGCGACGGACCTCGGCTGGCGTAAACGCGATCCCTTCGCAGAATGCGTCCACCGCATCGACCAGGCCTTCCTGGTGCAGAATCGGTAGCCACTGATCGATCACCGTGCCGACGTAGTCATCGCGCTGCTCGCGGTATTCCGGTGGCAGGGCGTGCAAGCCGAGAAAAGTCGTCTGTACTTCGATCCCGAGTTCGGTGCCGATACGCCGCGCGGTCTGCAGCATGCGGCGCTCGGTCGCCAGGTCCAGTCCGTAGCCGGACTTGATTTCGATGCAGGTCACGCCATCGTCGAGCAGGCCGCGGGCGCGCACCAGCGATTGTGCGAAAAGCTCGTCGTCAGACGCAGCGCGGGTGGCGCGCACCGTCGATGCGATCCCACCGCCTGCGCGCGCGATCTGGGCGTAGTCGGCGCCGCCCAGGCGCAACTCGAATTCATTGGCGCGGTTGCCGGCAAAAACCAGATGGGTGTGGCAGTCGATCAGGCCGGGCGTCACCATTCGGCCGGCGAGATCGTGCAGTTCCTGTGCACAGAGTTCCGGCGCAAAAGGGAGATCGGCAAGGCCGCCGCAATAGACGATCTGGTGACCGGCGATGCCAATCGCGGCGGACTCGATGATCGAGTAGCCGCTGCCGTCGGCGCGCGCTTCGATCGCGCGCGCGTTGTAGAGCAGATGGTCCCAACGGGTGTTTCCAGTCTTCATGCATCCGGTCCTGCAAAGCCCGGATTCTATCCTGCGCGAGTAGGAAGGGCGTGTCGGCTTGTGCGAACATGGCCGCGATTGCCCACGGCGGAACCATGACCACTTTTACCGCTGATCAACTCTGGACACCCGCGGGATTCGTCACCGAGCTGCGTGTCGCTGCGCCGGACGTGACCGGGTCTGCCGGTCCAAGTGTGCCGGAGACGACCCACCTCGGCCGGCTGGTGCTGCCGGGTATCGTCAATGCTCATTCGCATGCGTTCCAGCGCGCGATGGCCGGGCTTGCCGAGTACCAGACCGATCCGAACGACAGCTTCTGGACCTGGCGCGAGACCATGTATCGCTTCGCCGGTCTGGTCGAGCCGGACGATCTCTACGCGATCGCGGCGCAACTCTATGTCGAGATGCTGGAAGCCGGCTACACACGGGTCTGCGAGTTCCACTATCTGCACCATCAGGCGGATGGTCGGCCCTATGCCGATCCTGCGGCGATGGCGCAGGCCGTCCTGGCGGCAGCGCGCGACACCGGAATCGCGATCAGCCTGCTGCCGGTGCTCTACATGTGCGGTGGTTTTGACGAGCGTCCGCTCAGCGATCGGCAACGACGGTTTTCGCACGATATCGATTCGTTTCTCGCCCTGCTGTCATCCCTGCGCGCGCAGGAGAGTGCGCACTGCACGGTCGGCATGGCCCTGCATTCGCTGCGCGCGGTGCCCGCTGCCGCGCTCAGCGAAGTGCTCGCGGCCGAGGCGGGGCATTTGCGGCCGATCCATATCCACATTGCCGAACAGATACCCGAGGTGGACGAGTGCGTGGCCGTGCGCGGTCAGCGGCCGCTGGCCTGGCTGCACGACAACGCCGCGCTCGACACACGCTGGTCACTGGTCCACGCCACCCATATGGACGCCGCGGAACTGGCGGCTACGGCCGGATCGGGTGCGACGGTCGCGGTCTGTCCGACTACCGAGGCCAATCTTGGAGACGGCATCTTTCCGCTGAAGCCCTATCTCGATGCCGGTGGTGCGATTTCGATCGGCTCGGACAGCCATGTTTCGATTTCACCGGTTGAGGAATTGCGCTGGCTGGAGTATGCACAGCGCCTGCAGGCGCGCCGGCGCAATGTGGCCGTCGGGGCGGGTAGCGCACACGTCGGCAGCCGGCTGTTCGCGGCGATCCAGCGTGGCGGCTGGCACTCCGCGCACGGAAGCCGTGCCGAGCAGACCAGCGCCGACTTCATCGTGCTCGACGATCAGCATCCCATCCTGTGCGCGCGCACGCCTGAGCAGGCGATCGACGCCTGGGTGTTCTCGGGCAATCGGCCACTGGTGCGCGATGTCATGGTCGGTGGTCGCTGGGTCGTCCGCGCTGGCCTGCATCCGAAGCGCGAGCAGATCGCGCATGAGTATCGCGGGGTACTGACGAAACTCCTTGCCGCGATGTGAATCGCGCGCTTTGAATGCCGCGGCGCTGCCGACTGGATTTCAACAACTCACCCAGCGTGCTCTGCCTCATGCTGGAGCAGCCAGCGCTTGCGCTCGATACCGCCACCGAAACCGGTCAGGCTGCCATTGGCACCGATCACCCGATGACAGGGCACGATGATCGGAATCGGATTGCGTCCATTGGCGAGTCCGACCGCACGCATCGCCTTGGGGTTGTCGATCCGACGCGCCAATTCGGCATAGCTGATCGTGCTGGCGTAAGGAATGCGGCTGAGCTCGTTCCAGACCTTGCGTTGGAATTCCGTGCCGACGGCCAGCAAATCCAGATCGAAGCCGCGCCGTTCGCCAGCGAAGTAGGCCTCAAGCTGGTCGCGTACGCCACGCAGCCGAGCGCTGTCCTGTCGCCATTCGCCACGGCGCACGTGCGGGTGGCGCTCGTCGGCGAAGCCGACATGCACCAGGGCATTGCCGCGCACAGCAATCAACAGTGCTCCGACGGGCGTCGGCATGCTGTCGTACCAGGTGATGTCATTTTCCATGTTGTTTGCTCGCTTGCTGCCAGAGTTGGATAACGGCGTAGCCGCGCCAGGGTCGCCACGCTTCGGCGCGGGCCCTGAGCGCTTTCTCGCTCAGCGCATCGCCGCCGCCCGCGGCCTGCCGGCGCAGGATCAGGTCACCGGCTGGAAAGGCGTCGGGATGGGAAAGCCCGCGCAGCGCGATGTAGTGCGCGGTCCAATCGCCGATGCCGGGCAGGGCGGTGGCGCTGGCGACGAACTGCTCCAGCGACTGGTCGGTGGCGAAATGCAGCCGGCCCTCAGACGTGGCCCGCGCCAGCGCACGCAGGGTATGCGCACGACTTCGGATGATGCCGATCGATTCGAAATCGGCTTCGGCAAGACGTGAGGGCGTTGGAAAGCTGGCGATCTCCACTCCATCAGCGCCACTGATCACCTCGCCAAATCGTGCGACCAGACGGCGCGCGAAGGTAGTGGTCGCGGCCACCGAAATCTGCTGACCAAGCACTGCGCGAACCGCCACTTCGAATCCGTCATAGCCGCCCGGTATGCGCAGGCCCGGATTGAAGTGTCGGTCGCCGGCGAACAGTGGATCGCCAGCGAGTACGGCAGTAACGCTGGCCGGATCGGCATCGAGATCGAACATCCGGCGGATACGGCGCACGCAATCATGCAACTCCACGGCACCGACATTGTCGGCAGTGACACGCAGCGCATGTTCGCCGGGCAGTTGCTCGACCTCGAACCAGGCCGGGGCATCGGCCTTGGCCCATAGTCGGCGATAGCGACCGCCCTCGATCCGCTCGATACCGGGAATGGTGCGGCCAGCGAGGAAGGCGAGACTGCCGGCAAAATCGAACGGCGGTCGATAGACCAGCTTCAATTGCAGACGATCATTGCGCTCTGCCGCATCGGCGCCGGCGCGCAATCGACTCGGCGGCATGCGGTACGCGTCCTGGAACGCCGCATTGAATCGGCGCAGGCTGCCAAATCCGGAGGCGAGCGCGACATCAAGCATCGACAACGCGGTTTCCGACAGCAGCTGCTTGGCAAACAGCAGGCGCTGGGTGTTGGCGACGGCTATCGGCGAGGCACCAAAACTCTGCTCGAACAGTCGGCGCAACTGGCGGGTTCCGATGCCCAGTCGAGCCGATACTGCGTTGACGCCACCCTCCTGCAGTACGCCCTCGTTGATTGCCCTGAGCGCGCGCGCGACGTGATCGTCGGCGCGACGCCAGTTGGCGCTACCCGGTGCGAGCTCGGGACGGCAGCGCAGGCAGGGACGAAAGCCTGCAGCCTCGGCGCTGGCGGCATCGGAGTAATAACGGATATTGGTCGGCTTGGGTGCCGGCGCTGGGCACACCGGGCGGCAGTAGATCCGTGTGCTGGTGACTGCGGTGAAGAAAAGCCCGTCGAATCGTGCGTCGCGCGAGCGGCGTGCCTGATCGCAGATGCGGCTATCGGGAAGGGTCTCTGGCGTGTTCATGGCGTGCATGGTGCCACGCGTGACCTGTCGTCGCTCGCCGTTTTCGGACATCTATGCCGGGTCGCCTGTTGCCTATGCATTGGCGCTGCGGCCTCACCTTGTCGGTCGCTCGCTGACTGGCCGCGGGTACATCGTGGTCAGCGCGCGACAATGCGATAATCGCGTCTTTCCGCTGCCACCGGTTGCCCCCATGTCTGCATCCAATGCTCGTTCCGACGCCACCCGCGTGATCCGCGCGCCACGCGGCTCCACACTCAGCTGCAAGAGCTGGCTGACCGAAGCGGCCTATCGGATGATCCAGAACAATCTCGACCCGGACGTGGCCGAGAATCCAGCGGAACTGGTGGTTTATGGCGGCATTGGTCGCGCCGCCCGTGACTGGGCCAGCTATGACGCGATCCTGCGTTCTCTGCGCGAACTCGGTGACGATCAGACTCTGCTGATCCAGTCCGGCAAGCCGGTCGGTATTTTCCCCACGCATGCCGATGCGCCGCGCGTGCTGCTGGCAAATTCCAATCTGGTTCCGGCCTGGTCAACCTGGGAACATTTTCACGAACTCGATCGCAAGGGCCTGATGATGTACGGCCAGATGACCGCCGGCAGCTGGATCTATATTGGTTCGCAGGGCATCGTGCAGGGCACCTACGAAACTTTCGTCGAGATGGGGCGTCAGCACTACGCAGGCA
Source organism: Lysobacterales bacterium (assembly GCA_038255435.1). Lineage (GTDB taxonomy): Bacteria > Pseudomonadota > Gammaproteobacteria > Xanthomonadales > Ahniellaceae > 0-14-3-00-62-12. Next base: position 115,113 of record JBBSLG010000012.1, on the reverse strand, counting down.
ATCTGTCCGGCCGCTGGATACTGACTGCCGGGCTCGGTGGCATGGGCGGGGCGCAACCGCTGGCCGCCTCGCTCGCTGGAGCCTGTTCGCTGAATATCGAATGCCAGCAGTCGCGCATCGATATGCGTTTGCGCACGCGTTATGTCGACGAGCAGGCGCGCGACCTCGATGATGCCTTGGCGCGCATCGCGCGCTATACCGCCGAGGGTAAGGCGATATCGATTGCCTTGCTGGGGAATGCGGCCGAAGTCCTGCCGGAAATGGTGCGCCGTGGTGTCCGCCCGGATGCAGTGACCGATCAGACATCGGCACACGATCCGGTCAATGGATATCTGCCCGCCGGATGGACAATCGAGCAATGGCTGGAGCGTCGGCTGGGCAATCCCGAGGGTACGCGCGATGCCGCCAAGCAGTCGATGCGCGTCCATGTCGAAGCGATGCTGGCATTCCATCGCATGGGCATCCCGACCTTCGACTACGGCAACAATATCCGCCAGATGGCCAAGGACGAGGGATGCGCAGATGCCTTTGCATTTCCCGGATTCGTGCCGGCCTATGTACGGCCGCTGTTCTGTCGCGGCATCGGGCCGTTCCGCTGGGTTGCCCTGAGCGGCGATCCCGAGGACATCTACCGGACCGATGCCAAGGTAAAGGAATTGATCCCGGACAATCCGGCTCTGCACCGCTGGCTCGACATGGCACGCGAACGCATCGATTTCCAAGGCTTGCCGGCACGCATCTGTTGGGTCGGTCTGGGCGATCGCCATCGTCTCGCACTTGCCTTCAACGAGATGGTGCGCAGGGGCGAAGTCTCCGCGCCGATCGTGATCGGGCGCGATCATCTCGACAGCGGTTCGGTGGCCTCGCCCAATCGTGAGACCGAGGCCATGCAGGATGGCAGCGACGCGGTCTCCGATTGGCCGCTGCTGAATGCGATGCTGAACGTTGCCGGCGGTGCTACCTGGGTATCACTGCATCATGGCGGCGGCGTTGGTATGGGCTACAGCCAGCACAGTGGTGTGGTAATCGTCTGCGATGGCAGCGAGGCCGCAGATCGTCGGCTGGCGCGCGTGCTCTGGAATGATCCCGCTACCGGCGTCATGCGCCATGCCGATGCCGGCTACGAGATCGCGCGCAGCTGCGCGCGCGAACAGGGATTGCAGATGCCGATGCTTTGAGCGACTGCCGGTGTCAGGCCAGCGGCCCGCTGTTCGCTGCGATCCGGCTGCTGCGCAGCGACAGCAAGGGATGCACGATCACAGCCGAGAGGATGATGATCACCCCGATATAGAACTGCGCGCTCAGTTCGTAGTGCTCGCCCAGGAAGGCGATGGCCAGCGCGATGGCATAGACCGGCTCCAGATTGATCGCCAACTGCGCACTGAAGGCGCTCATATGGCGCAGCGCGATCAGCGACAAGGTGAACGGCAGCAAGGTGCAGGCGATGGCCAGGATCAGAAGATAGATCAGGTCCTGCATGCCAGGCAGCACATACAGATCGCTGCCGAAGGCAGGAAAAATATGCGGCATCAGCGGTGCGAGCAGGCTCAGCGCCAGGGTGCCGGCGCCCAGCTCGATGGCGGTCACCGTGAGCGGATCGGCATGATCGACCAGGCGTTTGTTGAGCGACGAAAACACTGCGACAAATGCCGCCGAAATAGCGCCGATCAGGATGCCCAGGCGCATGCCCGGCACAACGCCGCCGACCACGAGCGCCACGCCAGGCAGCACCAGGATGCCGAGCGCCAGATCGCGACGAGAGAAGCGGCTGCGCGCCAGCCAGGGTTCGATCAGGGCAATGAACACCGTGGCCAGGGCCATGCAGGTGGCGGCGACCGAGGCATTGGCGAGCTTTATCGCGCCATAAAAGGTCAGCCAGTGCAGGGCGACGAGCACGCCAATGCCGGCATAGGCGGCGATCAGGCGGGCAGGCATCAGCCGCAATCCGCGCCATACCCTGGGCACCATGGCGAGCGCAGCGACGACCAGCAGCATGCGCCACCAGACCAGGGGCAGGGCCGGCAGCGAGATCAGCTTGCCGAGGATCGCGGTGAAGCCCCATAGCAGCACGCAGAAGTGGATCTGCCATTGTGCACGCTGCGCCGCCGTCATTGGCATGGTGGGACCTCCCGGGAACAGGCCGCAGTATCGGCAAGCAATCGGCGCGGGTCCATGGCCGGATGCTGACAGGAACCGATCGGATGCCCGGCTGGTCCTACATCCGCTGCTGAGCCACGACAAAGGCCAGATGTCATGGATGACAAATGTACGCTGCAAGCGGGCCTATGCCGTCCTAGAATGCCCGAGTTGGACGCTGCGGCGGAAACCCGGCTGGTCGCCACAGACCAGGCCTCTGGTCAGTGCCCGCAGCGCCGTTCACCAGTTCGGATCAGCGATCCCGCGCGTTTCAATCGAGGAGATTTCCATGTTCAAGTACATCATTGCCCTGGCTGGCCTGTTGCTGGCTGCGGCCGTGCAGGCACGCGAGGTTCCGGTAGGGGACTATTTCAAGGATCCCGAATTTACCGACGTGACCTTGTCGCCCAATGGCAAATACCTGGCAGTCACCGTGCCGCTCGGTGATCGCACCATGCTCGCCGTGTTGAACGCCGCCGACAAGAAGCTGGTCGGCAAATGGGACTACGGACTGAACAAACACATCAGCACTGTGCTCTGGGTCAACAACGAGCGCTTCTTCATGTACGTGACCGAGAAGACCGGTCGCTTCGATCAGCGCCAGGGTCTGGCCGATGTCTTCGCCAGCAATGTCGACGGCACCAAGCGCGCTGATATTCCCAATGGCGGATTCTTCGATGTCGTCGATCGCCTGAAGGATGACGACGAGCATATTCTGGTGCAGCGCTCGATCGAGTCGGCGTATCTGTTCAAGCTCAATGTCTACGACGGCAAAACGCGCACGGTCGCCACTGCTCCGCTCGATCAGGGCAGATTCGTCGTCGATCATGAGCACAAGGTGCGCTATGCCATCGGTCAGATGAATGATCTGAAGATCAAGACCCTGCGCCGCAATGGTGACGAATGGGAGACCGTGCACGAGACCGAGATGGGTGGCGGCGCGCGTATTCCACGCGGCTTCGATCCCAGCAACAAGCTGGTCTATATGGTCGTGAGCGACGAGGGCGAGCCCTCGCGTACCATGCTGGTCGATCCGGAATCGAACAAGTCGACCTTGCTGAGCAAGAACGAGAATGTCGAGCCGAACAGCGAGCTGATGAGCAGCGACCGGACCGAGCTGCTCGCCGTGCGCTATATGGATGGCGTGCCCTACTACAATTTCGTCAACAAGGAGCATCCGGAGTCCAAGGCCTATGCTGGCCTGATCAATGCATTCCCGAATCATGTGGTGACATTCCGCGGGATCAGCGAAGACGGTCGCTACATCCTGTTCCGTGCCGCCAGTGCCACCGACCCCGGATCGTTCTACATGTTTGATCGCGAGAGCGGACAGGCGCGCTTTTTGCTCTCCAACATGAGCTGGATAAAACCCGAAGAAATGGCTGACATGCGCCCGATCAAGGTCACCGCCCGTGACGGTGTGACCCTGCATGGCTATCTCACCCTGCCGGTCGATAGCGACGGTCGTGACCTGCCGCTGATTCTGCATCCGCACGGCGGACCACATGGTCCGCGTGACGAGTGGGGCTTCAATCCGGAAGTGCAATTCCTGGCCAATCGCGGATACGCGGTGCTGCAGATAAATTTCCGTGGCTCGGGCGGCTATGGCAATGCGTTCGAGAAGCGCGGCTATCGCAACTGGGGCACCACGATGATCAATGACATGACTGATGCCGTCGACTGGGCGATCGCCGAGGGCATTGCCGACAAGGATCGCATCTGCACCTACGGCGCTTCCTACGGCGGTTATGCGGCCCTGCAGACCGTGGTGCGCGAGCCCACCAAGTATGCGTGCACGATCGGCTATGTCGGCGTCTACAGCCTGCCGTTGATGTTCACCGATGGCGATATTCCGGAGCGCGAATCCGGCCGCAAGTTCCTCAAGCGGGTGATGCCCGAGACCCGCGAAGAGCAGGAAGCACAGTCGGCGGCCTACAATGTCGACAAGATCAATATTCCGGTGATGCTGGTGCAGGGTGCCAAGGACCGCCGGGTTCCGATCTCGCAGTACAAGGCGCTGTTGAATGCGCTGACCAAGGCCGGCAAGCCCCCCGAGAAGACCATCGTCGCGGCCAAGGAAGGCCACGGCTTCTATGATTTCAAGAATCAGGTGGATCTCTATACTGCGATGGAAGCTTTCCTGGACAAGCACACTGCCAAGCGCTGATGCGCCGCCGCGGGTTCTGAACGACGGGAGCGCTGCGGCGCTCCCGTTTTTGTTTTGCTCCGCGGCGAGGGAAACGATCACGGCCTGCCACAAAGGCTCTGGTGAACATGCAACAGTTCGGAGGTTCGGCCATGCACAAACGCATTTCTGCTTTGATGATCGTCGTGCTGGGCGCCTGCCTGGCGATGTCGGCCCTGGCCTCCGCAGCAGAAATCAAGGTCAGTGCCGAGCCAGTGCGCGCGCAGTGGGTGGTCATCGTCCGTCACGCCGAGAAGTCGGGCGAGCCGGCGGCTGATCCCGTGCTCACCCCAGCGGGCCAGGCGCGGGCGAGCTCGCTCGTTGAAGCACTCAAGTATTGGACGGTGGATGCGGTTGTCACTACCCAGTGGCAGCGGACGCGGGCGACTGCGGCGCCACTTGCCGCGGCCCGATCGATTGCGCCGGTCGTGGTTGCAACCGACGATACCGGGACCGCTGCCCATGCCGGCAAGATCGCAGCTGCTGTGCGTGCAGCGGACGCAGGCACGATTCTGGTGGTCGGTCACAGTAATACCGTACCGGCAATTATCGCTGCGCTCGGCGGCCCGGTGATTCCGGAAATCGGCGACAACGACTATGACAATCTGTTCGTGATGCGGATTGGCGACGGTTCCAGCCAGTTGCTGCGTGCACGCTACTGAAGCAGTGCTTTACACCGGAAATGGTTCGCCGCTGCCGGATTGGATACGCGAGCCGCATTGCCGGCAGATCAGGGCCGAGGTGCCGGGGTCATCTGTCGATTCCGGCGTGGTCTGCCATTCGACGAACTCGGGCAGCGAATAGTGACGTCGCGCCCGCGGCGCGTGGATGCTGGCAAAGGTGACGATGCTGTTGGGCGAGAGCGCGCTGCAGTAGACGTTGGCCTGGCGGATTCCCGACTCGACGGGCTGCAGGTGTACGCAGGTCAGCAGCAGATTCGCATCGGTTTCGTAGTCGATTTCCGCATCGCTCGGAAAATTGCCTTTCAGTGCCTCGGCGGCCCAGGTATTCCGGGTCGGATGGGCGAGCAGTTCCTGGTAGCGCTTCTCCCACCCCGCCAGCACGGCCGGGTCGGATACCCGCATCTTTTCGGCGAGTTCGAGCCAGCGTGATTTCCATGGCTGCGTGCGCAATTTCCCGACGCCGGTAAGCAGGCGGTCGTAAGCGCGTTGCTGCTCGACCAGGGCGCGCTCGCGGCCATCGGTCAGTGCGCGTTGTGACAGCGCCCGGTCGACGCGCCACCAGACCAGAAAGATCAGCAAGAAGGCCAGCATGGCGGCGACCATGACCATGCGCATCTGGCCAGGCGTCTGCACCTCATAGACCATGGATCCGGCATAGGCCACCAGCGCGGCTGCGAGCAGGGCGCCGGGGCCGAGCAATACGCGCAGGAGATGGCGATGGCGAGGATTCAAGCACTGCGCTCCGGGGATCGCGAGGGCGCCATTGTAAGCGCTTGCGCAGGCATTGGGGCACGGTCGGCCGCTGTTGCCGTCCGCCAATCGACAATCTTCTCGCCGACCCGCTACTTGCGGAGCTTGAGCAGGACGGCCAGATCCGCAAACGGCTTGGACGTGGCGGCCTCGTTCTGGACCGCGCCTGTGGCCGAGCCGGCCGCGTTGTCGATGTAGCGCGAATGCTCGTTGTCGTGACAATAGACGCAGAGCAGTTCCCAGTTGCTGCCGTCGGCTGGGTTGTCATCGTGGTTGTGGTTGCGGTGGTGCACTGTCAGTTCCTGCAGATTGCCGCGGGTGAACGCACGTGCACAGCGTCCGCACACCCAGGGATACATCTTCAGTGCCCGCTCGCGGTAGCCGCGATCACGCTCCTCGCTGTCGCGGCGCGCGGAGGCGACGATCCTGTCAAGTTTGCTGGCGTCTGGAGTTTTCATCGGCTTGTCGGATTTGTTTGGCAAGCGGCAGCATTCCGCAGTTCGCTCGCCTCGGCAAGTACTGCGGGCATCGTTCAGTCGAGTTGCTGGTCGCGATTGGATTCGGCCTGCTTGGCCAGCGAGTGGCCGGTGGCTGCCCAGACCAGGGCCACCGCGGCGCCCAGGATTGCGACCACCGCCGGATGTTGCCCGAGCAGATCGACACCGGCCTTGATCCATGAACTGACCGCATCGGAACCTCGATACACCGTGGTATCGATGAAGTTCTTGGCCTTGTACTTGGCCTCGGGCGAGATGCGGGTGAACAGCATCTCGCGCCCCGGTCGGACCAGCGCGTACTCACCAGCGCGGCGGATCACCATAACCACGACGAAAACCGCAAAGAGCGGCGCCATCGCAAGCCAGATGAAGCCCGCTGCGACAACGAGCGGCAGGGCGACCAGAAGCACACGCAGGCCGAGCCGCTCGACCAGGCGCCCGGTCAGAAAAATCTGGGTCAGTATGGCCAGGGTCTGCACTACGACGTCAATGGCCGCAAACACCTGGGTCTGCCGAGTACGGTCGCTGAAGATCAAGTCGACCAGTCGCGCCTGTTCCAGGTAAAGGAAGGTGCTGACGCTGGCGAGCAGCACGACGAAGGCCGCAATTCCGAGCAGATAAGGCGAGCGCAATACAGCAGCGGCGCCGGCCCAGGGACTGCCACCCAGGGCCCGCAGGCGTTGGTCGCCGGTCGGGTTCGCCTCAGGTTGGCCTTCGCGCCAGGCCTGCACGCGCTCGCCGGCGATGATCGAAAGCAGCAGCAGCGCGGTCGAAATCAGGATCAGCCCGGAGTGGCCAATCGCCCCGACCACGAGCGCACCCAGAGCGGGGCCGACCAAGCCGCCCAGACTTGCACCGCTCGCCATCAGGCCGAACATGCGTTTGGCGTCGCTCATTGCGAACAGGTCGGCGAGCAGGCTCCACGCCACCGAGATGCTGATGAAATTGAATACCGAGAGCCAGACATAGAACGTGCGGGCCAAACCCACGTGTTCCGGATAGAAACGAAATCCAAGCGCGAATATCAGCAGATTCAACGCGAAAAAAGCATAGGTCCAGCGCTGGATCAACCGCCGCGGCACGTGGCTGGCGAGCCAGCCAAACAGGGGCAGGAAGGCGAGTGTGGCGACAAAGGTGGCGGTGAACAGCCAAGGAATATTGTCGACTCCACCGACCAGGCCCATGGTCTCGCGCACTGGCCGCAGCATGAAGTAGCTGGCGAACAGCAGGAAAAACATCTGTACCGCGGGGACCACGCCAGCGGCCTCGGTTCTGCTGATGCGCAGAACGCCCTGGAGCATGCTCATGCCAGCGCAGCCGGGAAGGGCAAGGCGCTTACTGGAACATCGCGATCAATTCGGCGCACTGTGCCTTGTCCAGATCAGGTCCATAGCCGGCGAGCAGATTGTCGCTCTGGCGTTCGGGTTTGGAGGTTGCCGGAATCACCACGGTGACGGCCGGATGGCTGATCGCGAAGTGTAGAAACATCTGCGCCCATGAGCTGATATCCAGACTGGCTGCCCAAGCGGGCAATGCGCGCCCCTGTACCTGGCCGAACAGGCGGCCGTCTTCGAAGGCACGGTTGACGATGACGGCAACGCCGCGGTCCGCTGCAAGCGGCAACAATTTATTGGCGGCGGCGGGTGAGGCGACCGAGTAGTTGATCTGCATGAAATCGAGTTTTTCGTTGGCGATCACGTCAGCCATTTCCGCATGCGCGGAATCAACATAATGGGTGACGCCGATGTGGCCGACCTTGCCCTCGCTCTTGAGTTCGCGGGCGAGCGCCAGTTGCGTGCGCCAGTCGCGCAGATTGTGGACCTGGAGCAGGTCCAGGCGATCGGTGCGCAAGCGCGTGAGCGAATCATTGAACTGGGCCAGTCCCGCTTCCTTGCCGACGCTCGACAGCTTGCTGGCCAGGAAGCAGGCAGCACGCTGCCCAGATTCGGCGAGCAGGCCGCCCAGTACCAGTTCGGCGCGTCCGTAAGAGGGTGCGGTATCAATCAGTCGGCCGCCACTGGCGAAAAAGCGCTTGAGCACCTCGCGCAATGGATCGGTCTCGGCTGCAGAATCGCCAACCTCGAAATTACCCGAGGTGCCGAGGCCGATCACCGGCAGCGCCACGCCGGAAGACGGAATCACCCGATGACGCATTGCGGTCTTGGCCAGGGCTAACGCGGGAAGCGCGCTGCAGGCGGCAAGCAGTGAAGTCTGCACAAGCAAGTCGCGACGGCTGATCATGGCGGGCTCCTTGAATAATCCAGTGGACTCGGTCCGGTTTGGCCAATAATAAGTCTACCTGCGTCAACGGTCGGCAATGCAGGCTCACAAGTCACGGTCTCAGTGATAGAAGTGACAACTCTGCGACGCTGCCGCTAGTCTCGGAAGCTCCTGAATCCGCAAGCGCATCGTCATGAATCTGCCGAGCTGGAAACGCGCTGTCATCAAAGTCGGCAGCAACTTGATTGCGCCCGAGGGCCGCGGATTGTCGACGCGCTACCTGCTCGGCATTGCGCGACTGATTGCCGAATGTCGCAGCGAAGGCCGCGAAATCGTCCTGGTTTCCTCAGGCGCGGTGGCAGCGGGCCGTTCCGTCCTTGGGCTCGAGCCGACCGGTCGCCGCAGTGTCGCGGCAAAGCAGGCCCTTGCCGCGGTTGGCCAGGTTCGCATGATGGAAGCCTGGTCGCGGCTGTTTGATCGTCCCTGCGCCCAGGTGATGCTGACTGCCGATGACATCAGCAATCGGCGCCGATTCGTGAATGCCAAGAACACGCTGCGCGAACTGCTCGCACTCGACACCTTGCCGATCGTCAACGAAAACGATTCGGTGGCGACCGAGGAACTCAAGCTTGGCGACAATGACAATCTGGCCGCCCATGTGGCGGTGCTGATCGAAGCCGACATCCTGATCATCCTGTCCGATGTCGATGGATTGTTCGGCGCCGATCCGCGCAGTCAGCCCGGGGCACGCCTCATCCCCGAAGTGGCCACGATCGACGCGAGCATTTTCGCGCTGGCCGGCGGAACCGGATCGAGTGTCGGCACCGGTGGAATGCGGACCAAATTGCAGGCGGCCGACAAGGCCGCGCGCCGCGGTATCGCGACACTTATCCTCAATGGGCGCAGCACTGATGCGCTCGATGCACTGCGCCGTGGCCAGAATCCGGGCACCTTGTTCCGTGCCAATGGCAGCAAGCTCAGTGCGCGCGCGCATTGGATGAAACATGGATTGGAATCGCAGGGCGCGGTCGTCATCGATGCTGGCGCGACGCGGGCACTTCGCGAGCGCGGCGCGTCCCTGCTGCCGCCTGGGGTGGTTGAGGTGCGCGGGAATTTTCGCGCAGGCGATGCGATCGACATCCTCAGCCAGGAGGCTGGCACGGAACGCAGCATTGCCAAAGGCGTCAGCCAGTACGATGCCGGCGAAATGGCGCGCATCAAGGGTCATGGCAAGGCCGATATCGAGCGACTGCTCGGCTATGTCGGCAGCGAGGTCGTGGTCCATCGCGATGACATGGTGGTGTTTCGCGACGATCCCGTGCAGCCGCCTGCGCCGGTTGGGGTGGTGGAATGAATCCGCTGGTGCTCGCGCTGGCGCAGCAGGCGCGCGCCGCGGCACGAAAACTGGCGAACTTCGACGCGGTACGCCGGGACCAGGCACTGGCGGCCATCGCTGATGCGCTCGACCTCGGGCATCCCGATATCCTCGCGGCCAATACGCTGGATGTCGAAGCGGCCCAGATTGCCGGCCGCAGCCCGGCCTTGACCGATCGCCTGCGACTGGATGCGCCGCGATTGCGCGCCCTGGCCGCCAGCGTGCGTGAAATCGCGCACCTGCCCGATCCGCTCGGCTCGCCCGAATGGCAGCCTGCGCGCGCCGATGGTCTGCAGATCGGTCGCTTGCGCGCGCCGCTCGGTGTGATCGCGATGATTTACGAGGCCAGGCCGAATGTGACCATCGACGCCGCTGTGCTCTGTCTGAAGAGCGGCAATGCGGTGATCCTGCGCGGTGGCAGCGAGGCGGTGCATTCCAATCGGGCGCTGATCGCCATTGTCGATCAGGCGCTGGCTTCGGTCGGCTTTCCGCGCGGCGCGGTGACGGCGTTGCCGACCACAGATCGCAGCGAGTTGCTCGATCTGCTCCAGCTCGACAGCGAGGTCGACCTGGTGATTCCGCGCGGTGGTGAGGGCCTGATCCGTTTCGTTGCCGAAAACAGCCGCATTCCGGTGATCCGTCACTACAAGGGTGTCTGCCATCTGTATGTCGAGTCGAGCGCCGATCTGGCCGGCGCGGTCAGCTTGCTGATTGATGGCAAGACCAGTCGCCCGGGCGTCTGCAACGCACTCGAAACCCTTTTGGTGGATGCCACCGTCGCCGAAGAATTTCTGCCGCTGGCCGCTGCCGCGATGCAGAGTCGCGGTGTCGAGCTGCGCGCCTGTTCGCGCAGTCTTGCCCTGCTGCCCGGCGCGCTCTCGGCAACTGCAGAAGACTGGGATGCCGAGTATCTCGATCTTGTGCTTGCTGTCCGCGTTGTCGACAACATCGATGCCGCGCTCGCCCATATCGCGGCCCACGGCAGCCTGCACACCGAGGTGATTGCGACACGCGACGAGATGCTGGCAGCGCGTTTCCTGCGCGAGGTGGATGCATCGGCGGTCATGTGGAATGCTTCGTCCCGATTCAATGACGGCGGCGAGCTTGGCCTCGGCGCCGAGATCGGCATCTCGACCACCAAGATCCATGCCTATGGGCCGATGGGACTGGAGTCGCTGACCACGCGCAAATGGTTGGTGCGCGGCCAGGGCAATCTGCGCCATCCACCGTCGAGCTGACGCGGTCGACGCGAGCAGGCACGCGTTTGCGGTCGAAATCAGCGCTGTCCACCGAGCAGGGAACCAAAGGTCAGGAAGACGGCGCTCTCCCTGGTGTCGGCCAGTCCGTAGCCGAGAAACATCGGTCCGAAGGGCGTATCCAGGCCGAGGAACAGGCTGCCGGCCGTGATCAGCGAATCGACGCTGATGTCCTGACGGCGCGGCCAGACATTGCCCAGTTCGAACGAGGCGCCGGCATAGGCAGGAACCGTGAACAGGCGGGTAGCATCGCCAAAGCGCCGGTAGTAGACCGCACGTCCGAGCAGACCGTGCTGGGAAATCAACTCGCGCTCGGTGTAGCCGGAGAGCCGGCCGAATCCGCCCAGTGTATCCAGGCTTTGCAGTAGATCGGCTTCGCCCCAGGTGGTAAAGCCACGGAAGCCGAGCAATAGATGGTGACGATCCCAGGCAAACGCCTGATCGGTACGCAGGCGCAGGAACTCGCCATTGCCGTCATTGCCCAGGGCATCGCGGTCAGCGCGCAAGACAAAATCGGTACGGTTGCCGGAGGTCGGAAACGCGCTGTTGTCCAGGGTGTCATGACTGAAGCCAAAACTCAGCGCACCAAAATCGGAGGATGGACTCTGCGCGCCATTGCCGACCCCGACGCTGGCCCTGCTCTCGCCACGAATCAGTCCGGTCTCGATGCGCCAGTCATTGGAAAGGTTGTAGCCGAGCATCAGTCCGCCGACGCTGCGGCGGATGCGGTAATCGGCAAAGTCCTGACCTTCGATACTCAGCGGCTGGTTTTCTGCCCGGTAGTCGACGAAGGGCAGAACAAAGGTTCGACCGGTACGCGAGACTGGCAGGTAGTGCTCGGCCCGGAATCCCGCGAGCTGGCCGAGATCGATGCGCACCCGGCTCTCGCCGTCGATCCAGTCGTAGCCGGCAAACGTGGCCTCGGCGGCGAGCTGGTAGCTGCTGCGGCCCTCGAAGTCGTCACTCAGCTGCAGACCGAAGGTCAAGAAGTTCGGACCCCAGCCTTTGTCCACTGGCGTGACCTCAATACCGACCTCACCATCGCGCTGCCGCGGCTTCCACATGATTCGCTCGTACTGGCCATGGCCGTAGGCCGTAGAAATACCCGCCTCGATGGTATCGGTATCCAGCGGCTTGCCGACCAGTTCGCTCAGCGCATCAGCGACCGCACGCGGTGAGCGCGAACGCTTGTCGCTGACGTTTACGAAGGCGAGCCGCTCCTGCTCGAAGCGCGCGCGCTGACGCCCGGCGCGCCAGCTGGCATATTCTTCGGGCGTCACGGCAAAGGCGCGCAGCTCGTTGATCTGCGCCATGGCCGCTTTCTCGCCGATCGCGATGGCTTCGGCGCTGCGGTCAAAGCTGGCCGAGCCGAAGTCGCCGAGATCGGGCGTGATCAATACGTCTTCGGGATTCATGTGGCGCAGGATGCTGTCGGTGCGATCCTTCATCAGCAGGGTGATCATCTGATTCGAGATCGATAGCGGCGAAGTCAGCGACTCTTCCGCAGTCAGTGGTTCACTGACATTCACCGCAATCACCCGGCGTGCGCCGAGGCGCTGCACCACGTCGACCGGTACGTTGTTGACAATGCCACCATCGACCATCATCCGGCCGTTGACGCGGATCGGCGCAAAGGCTGCCGGCACCGACATGCTGGCGCGGATGGCAAGCGCCAAATCACCGTCTTCGAAGACGACCATCTCACCGTTGCCAATATCGGTGCCGATGCAGCGGAACGGAATCGGCAGCTCATCAAAATGCTCGACATCCCAAACCGGCAGGGTCAGTCGGCGCAACAACAGCAGCAGCTTCTGGCCCTGCAGGACGCCGCGTGGAAAAATCAGCTTGCCCCTGCGGATGCCGAACTTAAAGTTGAGCAGATAGCGCAGGTCGGCATCCTTGCGCCGCATCGGCAGTTGATCGCGCGGCGGATCGTCGCTGAGCATGTCGCGCCAGTTGACCGCGGTGATCACTGCCTCGATCTCGTCGGCGCTGTAGCCCGAGGCGTACAGTGCTCCGACGATCGAGCCCATGCTGGTGCCGGCGATATGGCTGACCGGGATGTGCTCGCGCTCGAGCACCTTGAGCACGCCGATATGCGCGGCGCCGCGGGCGCCGCCGCCGCCGAGCACGAGGCCGACACCATCGCCATTCGCTGGCGTTTGCGCCGCCAGATTTCCGGCGAGCAGCCAGGCGAGAACCGTGATCAATGCGAATCTGGACATGAGCAACCTGGTCGGCGAGCAGTGAGAAGAAAACAGTGGTGGCGGTCGTGGCGCCGCGCAGTGTAATGGCGGCAATGACTTCCCACATGTGCGCCAGCGGGCACAGGAGCGCATTCTGTTGCCATGCTGAGGACGCCCGGATGCCGAACAACACCCTGATAGTGACCGCCGCGTTGGCGCTGGCGATGGCCCTGCTCGCGGTAGCGCTACGGGCCGGCGAGCCCAGCGAGGGCAGGCCTGCTGCCGCGCTCAGCCCTTCTGCCCGCTGCGCGGTCTGGCAACGCGAGGCCAGCTTTGCCGATGCGGTAGCCCGACATGACGCGTCTGCTTTCGCCGAACATCTGGCCGAAGACGCGGTCTTCATCAACGGCCAGCCGCCGCATCTGCACGGCCACGACGAGATCCTGCAGGGCTGGCAGGCGATTATTGCCGGCAAGCCGCTGATCCTGCGTTGGCATCCCGAGTTCGTCGCGGTCGGTGGCGATGGACGTACCGCCCTGTCGCGCGGTCCGTTCACAATGGAGAACGCCGACTTAAACCCCGAGGCGCGTTTTCGCATCGGAGTATTCCAGTCGGTATGGACGCTGGCTGAGGATGGACGCTGGCGGGTAATGTTTGATGGCGGCGGGCCCGCACCTACGCCAGCGTCGGAGTCCGAAGTCAGGGCCGTGCAGGCCTCGTGGTCGGAAAATTGTCCGTATTGAGGACGCTGGCCGCACCTGTGCAGACAAATTGGCGGTTCGCGAAACTGGAGCAATATCGAATGAAGATCCTGTTGTGGTTCATCCTGCTGGTGCTGTGCTGGCCCTTGGCCTTGCTGGCTCTGGTGCTGTATCCGCTGATCTGGCTGATCTGCCTGCCGTTCCGCCTGGTTGGCATCGCCGTCGAAGGCGTATTCGAATTGTTGCGCTCGATCATCATGCTGCCAGCCCGTCTGCTCGGCGGCGGACGCCGCGCCGCAGCTTGATGCGGCACTGATCGACCCAACGGTCCGGCGCCACGGCCGGACCGTTGATGTGCTCGACCAGCCCGCTGCAATCAGAAGCCGCGGTCGCCCGACAGGATGCCGCCGAGGCCACCGAGCACCGAACCCTCTTCCTTGCTGCCACCCTTCTGGTAGGCGGCGGCGAACATGCGCCCGGCCATGCGGGAGAACGGCAGCGATTGCAGCCAGACGTGTCCCGGTCCGGTCAACTGCGCAAGAAACACGCCTTCGCCGCCGAACAGCATCGATTTGACGCCACCGACCGGAACGACATCGAACTGCACCGTGCTGGTCAGTGCGACCACACAACCGGTATCGACCTCAAGGCGTTCGCCGGCCGCCAGTTCGCGCTCGACCGTGGTGCCGCCGGCATGTACGAACACCATGCCATCGCCCTCGAGCTTCTGCATGATGAAGCCCTCGCCACCGAACAGGGCGGTCATGATCTTGCGCTGGAAGAACAGTCCGATCGAGACGCCGCGCGCGGCGGCGAGGAAGGAATCCTTCTGGCAGATGATGCGGCCGCCGAAGTTGCTCAGGGTCAGCGGAATGATCGTGCCCGGATAGGGCGCCGCGAATGCGACCTTGGCCTTGCCGCTGCTGCCGATATGGGTGAACACCGTGGTGAACAGGCTCTCGCCGGTGATGATGCGCTTGCCGGCGCCGAGCAGCTTGTCCATGAATCCACCGCTCTGGCTCTGCGCCGAGCCATCGCCGAAGATGGTTTCCATCTTGATCGTGGTTTCCTTGTACATCATCGATCCGGCCTCGGCGACCGCGCTCTCGCCGGGATCGAGTTCGACTTCAACGAACTGCATGTCGCTGCCGTAAATCTTGTAGTCGATGACGTCGGCGCCGGCCCGGTGCGTGGCCGCCGGTGGCGCCGGCATCGTTGGCAGCCCCGCAGTTGCAGACAGTTGGGCGCACTTGCTGATCGGCATCCACTCGGCCAGACCCTGGCGCCAGCAATGGCCATTGGGATTGGCGGAGGCCTGTTGCACAGCCTGGGCATGATCGAGCGGACCGACCTGCTGACCGTTGTAGCTCAGATACCACTGGTGCATTGCAATCTCCGGTTGTAGTTGAGGGGTGCAGTGTAAGTTGCGGACGCCCGGACGTTGCCGAGCATACGTTCAGGAGACGCCAATACGGACGCGGCGCTCAGGCCAGCAACTGCTGGTGGATGTCGGCGCGCGCCTGCTCGGCCAGACCGATCGCGCCGGCAAGCCGATCCAGAAACTGGCGCTCCGATTCGCTATCCAGATTGAGCGCCAGCAGGGCCGCCGCATACACTTCGTTGGCCAGGGCGCCCGGCGTCATTGCGCCGATTTCATCAGCGCTGCGCGGAACGGCCAGCTCGGCCTCGAGAAAACCGCGGGTCGCCGTGTCGAGCCCACCCTCACTGGTTCGCGCCAGAATCCGCTGACGCTCTTCGGCGTCGATCACCCCATCGGCGCCGGCCGCGGCGATCATCGCGCGGATCAGCAGCACGGCCTCACTCTGTGCTGCGCTCAGACTGGACAGATCGGTCGCTGGTGGCGGTGGTGGCGGTGCTGAGGGGCCGACGCCCAAGCCGGGCGCAGCAGGCGGCAAGCCTGATGCAGGCGGCGGTGGGGATGCTGGTAGCGCTGTAGACGATGGCTGCTGATTGCGGCTGCTGTAGTGCTCATAGGCCGCCATCGCGATGCCGAGTGCGCCGATGCCCAGGCTCGCCTTGCTGGCCAGGTTTCCAGTCCGGAACATCGATTTTCGTCCGCCACCGCGGCCGCCGAAGACACCGCCCATGGCCTGTCCCACGATACTGCCCAGTAGCTGCTCGGGATCGAACATCGGTTTACTCCTTAGGAAAACTCTGAATAAATCATCGCAACGTCTTCGCTACCCAGCTTAGTGTTTGCCAACCCCAAAAAAACCTGCGGTTTTGACCAGCTCCGCTGTTGAAAGCCGCCCCCTGACTCAGGGGGCTATCGCGGCTCCGGACTTATTCAGAGGTTCCTTAGTGGGTGGCGGACGCAGGCGCGTGCTGAGCCGACCAGGCCGCAGATGGTGTTGGCGCGCGCAGATTCAAGCCAGAGCGGCAATGCGACGCCCGCGAGGTCCTCTCTGGCAGGTTAAGGAATCGTGAGGAATTGCGGCTCAGCGCGGCAAAACTTGTTGCCGATGCTCGCAGTTGGCATGATACGCGCTGAACTCCTCCCCTCGCGTGGTTTCCATGCTGATCTTTGAACAGTCCCGACCGGGGCGCGTTTCCGGTGCGCAATTGCCTGCCGACGCCGTCGTGCCCGCCGATCTTCCGCGTGAGCTGTTGCGTGATACTCCCATCGGATTGCCCGAAGTGTCGGAGTTGCAGGCGGTCCGTCACTACACCAATCTCTCGCGCAAGAACTTCTCGATCGATACCCAGTTCTATCCGCTGGGTTCCTGCACGATGAAATACAACCCGCGCGCCTGCAATGCGCTGGCGATGCTCGATGGGTTCTTGATGCGGCATCCGCTGGCGCCGCCGGCCCAGTCGCAGGGATATCTGTCCTGCATGTATGACCTGCAGCAGATCCTGGCCGAGGTCACTGGCATGAAGGGCGTCTCGCTGGCGCCAATGGCCGGCGCTCAAGGCGAGTTCGCTGGCGTCGCCATGATCATGGCCTATCACCGCGCCCGCGGCGATCATGAACGCAACGAGATCATTGTTCCGGATGCAGCGCATGGCACCAATCCGGCGACCGCGGTGCAGTGCGGCTGCGTCGTGCGCGAGATTCCAACCGGAAAGAATGGCGATGTCGATGTCGCAGCGTTGAAGGCTGTGCTCGGCCCGAAGACCGCCGGCATCATGCTGACCAATCCGTCGACGCTGGGTGTATTCGATCGCGGCATCGTTGAGATCGCCCGCCTGGTGCACGAGGCCGGCGGCCTGCTTTATTACGATGGCGCCAACCTCAACGCGATCCTTGGCAAGGTCCGGCCGGGCGACATGGGTTTCGACGCCATCCATATGAACCTGCACAAGACCTTCTCCACGCCGCATGGCGGCGGTGGTCCGGGCGCCGGTGCGGTCGGCGTTTCGGCGCGGCTGCTGCCCTATCTGCCGCTGCCATTGATACTTGATGAGCCGGCTGGCTACCGGCTTGCCGATGAGAAGGATTTGCCCACATCGATCGGTCGACTCAGCGCCTTCGGTGGCAATCCCGGCGTCTTGCTGCGTGCCTATGTGTACGCCCGTTTGCTGGGTCGCGTCGGCATGCACCGCGTTGGCGAGTTCGCTACGCTCAATGCCAACTATCTGGCCGCGCGTCTCAAGGAAAAAGGCTTTGATCTGGCCCTGCCGGATCGACGCGCCAGCCACGAATTCATTGTCACCGTGGCGAGACAGAAGAAGGCCTATGGCGTCAGCGCACTCGACTTCGCCAAAACCCTGCTCGATTACGGGATCCATGCGCCGACCAATTATTTTCCGCTGATCGTGCCCGAGTGCCTGCTGATCGAGCCGACCGAGACCGAGACCAAGGAAGAGCTCGACCGTTTTGTCGATGCGATGGGTGAAATACTCGAGCTCGCCGCCAGCGATCCCGAGAAGATGAAGGGCGCGCCCTACACCCTTCCAGTCCGCCGTCTCGACGATGTGAAAGCGGTGCGCGAACTCGACATCGCCTATCGACCGACAGCGGCCGGGCCACAGTAATGGCCGATGTGGGCGGAGCACTGCCACGCGGGCCGGGCAAGGTCTGGCGCGCCTTCATGTGGTCGTGCAAGGGCCTCGCGACAGCGTTCCAGACCGAGAGCTCGTTTCGACTGGAAACCTATCTGCTGTTGATCCTTGGGCCGGCGGCGTTTGTGCTGGGCCCCACCGGTATCGAGCGCGCGCTGATGTTTGGTTCGCTGGTCTTGGTGCTGGCGGTGGAGTTGCTGAACTCGGCGATCGAACAGGTCGTCGACCGAATCAGTCCCGAGTACGCCGTGTTCGCGGGTCGCGCCAAGGATATGGGCTCGGCTGCGGTATTTCTGACCATGGTCAATGTCGTCGCTATCTGGACGGCCGTGCTGTGGCCACGTTTCATGCACTGATTGCGGACAAAAATCTCGAATGGAAGTTTTCCTGACATCGGAAGGGCTGATCGCCCTGTTCACGCTCGCCACACTTGAAATCGTGCTCGGCGTCGACAACCTCGTTTTCATCTCGATCGCGGTCGGCAAATTGCCGCCGGAGCGAAGATCAGCGGCGCGCCGTTTCGGCCTGATGCTGGCGTGCTTCTCGCGTCTTGGCCTGCTGCTTTCGCTCGCTTGGCTCGCCAGCATGACGCAGACGATCTGGTCTCCGTTCGGCAAGGATTTGTCCGTGCGCGATCTGGTTCTGCTCGGTGGCGGACTGTTCCTGCTGATCAAGGGCGCCATGGAAATTGGCGAGGCCATCCGAGGCGATGCCGAAGAGGACCCGAGCGAACGTCAGGCAAGTTCGGTGTTCTGGCTGGTGATCCTGCAGATCGCGATCATCGACATCGTGTTTTCGCTGGACAGCGTGATCACCGCGGTCGGTCTGGTAAAGGAAGTTCCGATCATGGCGACCGCCATCATCATCGCGGTCGGCGTGATGTTGCTGGCATCAGACATCGTCGGCAATTTCATCGATCGGCATCCAACGATCAAGATGCTGGCGCTCGCCTTCATCGTGCTGGTCGGTATTGCCTTGATCGCCGATGCCCTCGATTTCCATATTCCGCGCGGCTATCTGTATTCGGCGATGTTGTTCTCGGGGATTGTCGAGGCACTCAACTTGTTGGCCAAAAGCCGGCAGCGCCGCCTGCAGATGCGTCGCGAGGCGGTTGATCCGCGCGCGGGGTGTGAGCTCTAACGCGAACCGGGGTCCAGCACAGTACGCGACGGCTGCCGCTGGCTCCCCTGGTCTCAGGAAATCACGCCCAGCTGTTGGCCGACGCGTACAAAGGCGGCAATCGCGCGGTCAAGGTGATCGCGGGTATGAGCAGCGCTCATCTGGGTGCGGATGCGGGCCTGGCCCTTGGGCACGACCGGGAAGAAAAATCCGATCGCGTAGATGCCCTCATCAAGCAAGGCGGCGGCGAAGCGCTGCGCCAGTGGCGCATCATGCAGCATGACCGGCACGATTGGATGGATACCGGGCTTGAGTTCGAAGCCGGCTGCCGTCATCCGTTCGCGGAAGTACGCGGTATTGTCGTGCAGGCGTGTGCGCAGATCGGCGGCGCTCGACAGCATGTCGAACACCTTGATGCCGGCTGCCACCACATGCGGCGGCAGTGAATTCGAGAACAGATACGGGCGTGAGCGCTGGCGGAGCAGCTCGATAATCTCGCGGTGTCCGGTGGTGAAGCCGCCGAGGGCGCCGCCGAGTGCCTTGCCCAAGGTGCCGGTAAAGATATCGATGCGATCCATCACGCCGTTCACCTCGGCCGCGCCGCGCCCGGTTGCGCCGAGAAAGCCGGTCGCGTGGCATTCGTCGATATGCACAAGCGCCTTGTACTTGCGCGCCAATTCGGTCAGTCGATCCAGCGGCGCAATGAAGCCGTCCATGCTGAACACGCCATCCGAGGTGATCATCTTGTTGCGACAGCCAGCGGCATCGGCCGCTTGCAGCTGGGCTTCGAGATCGGCCATGTCGCTGTTGGCGTAACGAAAGCGCTTGGCCTTGCACAGGCGCACGCCGTCGATGATCGAGGCGTGATTGAGCGCATCGGAAATGATCGCATCCTGTTCGCCCAGCAATGGCTCGAACAGACCGCCATTGGCATCGAAGCAGGCGGCATAGAGGATCGTGTCCTCGGTGCCAAAGAAAGCAGCGATCTTCGCTTCCAGTTCCTTGTGCAGATCCTGGGTGCCGCAAATGAAGCGGACGCTGGCCATGCCAAAACCGTGCGAATCGAGCGCATCCTTGGCTGCCTGGATGACCTCGGGATGATCGGCCAGGCCGAGATAATTGTTGGCGCAGAAGTTCAGCACCTTGCGGCCGTCGGCCAGGGTGATTTCAGCCGACTGCGGCGAAGCGATGATGCGTTCGCGCTTGAGTAGACCATCGGCCTCGATCTGGGCGAGTTCGGCGGCGTACTGATTCTGTGCTGGATAGGTCATCAATCTTTCCTCAACCCATGGCTGTGGTCTGGCCTGGTGTCAGGCCATACACCTTCGGCAATCAATCAAGCGGTGCGCGCTCGACTATGGCAAAGCCGCGATCGGTCAGCTGCCGGCGCGCTTCGGGATCGGCGAATCCGGTCAGCAGCACGGTGCGGGCGCCAGCCTGGCGGACATCATCGACATCGAGGAACAGGGCGATGTCTTCGTCCCAGAGCAGGGCATCGAGCGGCAGCGGAACCAGCAACTCGTTCTGACAGCGTGCCCCGAGCCCGCCGCCCAAGGCCTCGATCTCGCATTCTCCGGGGCCATAACCCACGCGACCCGGCAGTGGTGCAGCCAACAACAGGCGCAGCGAATTGACCATGAAACGCGCCTCGACTTCGCCGGAAGCGTCAATCGCCATCTCCAGTACATCATCGCAGCCGCGGCGCAGCGCGAGCTTTTCCAGCGCATTGACCAGATCGGTTTCCAGCGTCGGCGAGAACGCGCCGTTGCGGACCACGCGCCGGGTCAGTCCGCCGCTGCAGCCGATTGCGTTCAGTCGGCCGCGGTTGATCTGCGACAGTTCTTCCGGAGCCTGCTCCCAGACGGTCTTGTCGATCTTCAGAAGTTGCGGCAGTACACCCGCGGTGGCTGTGCTGAGCGCCCCCATCACCAGTTTGAATGCGACATTGCTGCTGGTCGCTGCCCAGGCGATGGAATTGAGCTTTTCCTTCAATACCGGGTTGCTGGTGTAGGGGTCGACACCGACTTCCTGGGCAATGAATCGCCGCGTGCTGGAGAAGTCCAGTTCCTGCTTTAGCAGGCTCTTGCCGGCGCGCTTGGCTTCGCGTTCAGTGCCAGATTCGTCTGGATCGCGCTCGGGCTCGGGTGGGCGGGCAGCCGTGAATGGCCCGGTCGGATCGGGCGCATCCTCGTCCTCGGCCATTCGATCGCGTGATTTGTCGTAGGCATTGCTGACCTGACGACCAAGCTTGCGCGCCCTGGTGCTGACCATATGCGCCACACCCTTGGGCAGGCCGACGATGGTTTCCTTCGGGCGTGTGAAGATTCGTTTGATTCCGGTCCAGACGCGCTTGCTGCGCTGCTTGGCACGCTTGCCGATCGCTTCGGTAATGGCGGTGTCTTCGAGGCGTTCCAGCGCGGCCATTTCTTCGATGCGAATCGGCAACAGGTCGCGACTTTCCGCTTGGATATCGCCGAATTCGGTCTGCAGAACAAAGTGCAGCATGTAGCCGTGCACCTCGACCTCGGGAGCGAGGCTGAAGCCGGGGCCGCTGAGCATGCCGGCGCTGACCAGGTCGGCAGCAAGATAGTGACCGTCGGCATTGGGGCGAGGCGGAGCGGCCTCGCGGACCCGTTCAGTGCGCGGGCCCGGGGCCACATCGGTCAGCGGGCCGGCTTCGATCGGCGCCAAGTGTTCCATGACGGGTAGCGCCGTCGATGCGGGAGGGAGTTCAACAAACTCTTCATTCGACGGCAGTGGCTCAGTCAAATTCCTGTCATCCGCAGCCTGCTCGAAACCATCGCTACCTGCCTGATCAACCGGCGGTGTCGCGTAGGCGGGCGGAATTTCCTCGGCGCGCACATTGGCGGCGACCAGGAGGAGGGCCAGTCCAACGATCTGACTCCGGCGGGCCAGCTGGAAAAATTGCGCTGTGTTCATAGTCTTGCCCATCGACATCGCGATCTGTTCGCTCGGCGGCCAGTATAAGCGCCTGCGCGCCATAAAGCCGAGGGCTGTGCGGCGGATCTGGCGTCTGTGCGGACAAACCTGTCAGCGTTGTGGAACGACACAATGGCGCAGCCCGCCTCGCTGCGCGATGAATGGTCGGGGTCCGCGCTACACTCCCCGCATCCCAGCCAGCCGGGTGCAGTCATGCGCGCGCGCCTTCGAAGATCGGACCGGCGAATTGGCGCTATCACATGGTGCGCCCTGCTGTTGTCCGCCGGGGCCGTCGAAGCCCAGATCGTGCCGGTTTCCGATGCCACCGGTTTGCGCAATGCCATCAACGCCGCGGTGCCCGGACAGCAGATCGTATTGGCGGCGGGCACGTATAACGTCGCTGGCAATCTGCTCTGCGATACGGCGGCAAGCGCCGGTGCGCCGATCACGGTGCGCGCGGCGACACCACGAGCGGTCCTGATCCGCTTCGATGCAGTCGAAGGCTTCAAGGTCAGCGAGCCCTACTGGCGTTTCGAGGGTCTGGATATCGAAGGTGGCTGCGCGGTCGATAGTGATTGTGAGCACGCCTTCCATATTTTCGGGGCGGCCGACTTCACCGTGATCCGCGACAATGTTGTGCGTGACTTCAATGCCCAGATCAAGAGCAATGGCGATTTCGTCGGGCCGACGTTTGTATTCCCCGACGATGTCCTGATCGAACGTAACCTGTTTTACGATAGCCGCGCGCGCGCGACCGGAAATCCGGTCACCAAGATCGATGTGGTCGGCGGACGCCGCTGGATCGTGCGCGCCAACACGATCCACGATTTCGAGAAGGGCGGCGGCAACTTCATCAGCTATGCGGCCTTTCTCAAGGGGAATTCGCGCGATGGCCTGTTCGAGCGGAATCTGGTGATCTGCGAGCGGCAGTTCTCGGGCGGTGTGCGGCTGGGTCTGTCTTTCGGCGGCGGTGGCACCGGACCGAACTCGATCTGCGAAGACGGCAACTGCATTCCCGAACATCAGAACGGCATCATGCGGAACAATGTGATCGTCAACTGCCCGATGGACGTCGGCATCTATCTGAACTCCGCGACGAATTCGCGCTTGCAGCACAATACGCTCTACAACACGACCGGCATCGATGTCCGCTTTGCCGCTTCCACGGCGGACCTGCGCAACAATCTGCTGAGCGGACAGATCCGCAACCGCGATGGTGGCAGCCATACCAGTGCGGGCGATCTGGCCCAGGTATCGTTGGCCTCGTTCGCCAGTTGGTTCCAAGGGCCAGCGCTGGCCAATTTCCAGCTGCTCAATGGCAGCTCGTTTGTCAATCTGGGTGTAGCAGCGCCGCTGGTCAGTGACGACTTCTGCGCCAATCTGCGCAACGACGGAATGGCCGACATCGGTGCAGTCGAATACGACGGCGATGGAGTATGCGACACCACGGTCGGTGGCGGGCAGTTTGGATTGTTGTATGGCGATGGCTTTGAGTAAATCCTGGATCGGTCGCGTTGACATCCTCTGGTTGCGAACGTACTGTACGTACATATGGCAGGCAGAGATCCTATGGAAGTGTCGCTTACTGAACTGCGGCAGCGGCTTTTTGAATTGGCCGATCGCGTGATCGAAACCGGCGAGCCCATCGTTATTGCGCGGCGTGGGCGGACCTTGCGCATTGTCCGCGACGAGGTTCAGCCGAAGGCCATTTCGCGGCTGGCCAAGTTGCGCAGTCTGCCGCCGCAGGTTTATGAAATCGGTCCGCCGCTCGATCCCCATGAGTCCCCGGCGCAGTGGTCCGAGCTCGACAGCGTCGCGAACGAACCGGCCGCACCCTACGCCGCGAAGTCGAGCCGGCGTTCTGCGGTTTCGCGCGCCCGAAAGAAGTGAGCCGGATCAGGCCGTGAGCATTGTCATGATCGACACTCATGTCGCGGTTGCGTTGTACAAGCGACGAATTGCAGGCTTGTCCAAGGCGGCGCAACGGCTGCTCGATGGATCGCTTGCTTGCTACTCTCCGATCGTCACGCTCGAGCTGGAGTTGCTCAGTGAGATCGGTCGGGCTCAGGTCGATGCTGAAGAGGTATGCCAGTTTCTGAGCGGTGAGCTGGGCATCAACGAAAGCCCCGAGCGCATGAGCGACATCGTGCGGCACGCCCTGCCGCTGCGCTTTATCCGCGATCCGTTCGATCGGCTGATCGTTGCCCATGCCGATCTGTTGCGTGCGCCGTTGATCACGCTGGATGAGCGCATGCTCGAGCGCTACCGGCGCGCGATCAGGTGATCCTGCCTGGGCCGGACAGGTAGATCGGATCACGCCCTGGCCATGCGCTCAGTTCCAGCTGCAGACCACCTTGCCGCAGTTGCCGGCTTCCATCAGATCGAAGCCCTTCTGGAAATCGTCGATATGGATCTGGTGGGTCAGCACTTTTTGCAGCGGAAATCCTGTCAACAGCATCTGGGTCATCTTGTACCAGGTCTCGTACATGCGGCGGCCGTACATGCCGTGCAGTACCAGTCCCTTGAAGATGACCTTGTCCCAGTCGATGCCGGCGCCGTTGGGCAGGATACCGAGCAGGGCGATCTTGCCACCGTGATACATGCAGTCGAGCATGTCATTGAAGGCGCTCTGGTGTCCGCTCATTTCCAGGCCGACATCGAAGCCCTCCATGTGCAGATCCTTCATCACGTCCCTGACCGATTGCTTGGAGACATTGACCACGCGGGTGGCGCCCATATCGGCGGCGAGCTTGAGTCGATAGTCATTGACATCGGTGACCACCACATTGCGCGCGCCGACGTGCTTGCAGATGCCCGCCGCGATGATGCCGATCGGGCCGGCCCCGGTAATCAGTACATCTTCGCCGATCAGATCGAATTCCAGCGCGCAGTGTGCGGCGTTGCCGTAAGGATCGAAGAACGCCGCCAGCTCTGAGGGGATCTGGTCCGGAATCGGCCAGAGATTGCTCGCCGGCATTGCGATGTACTCGGCAAAGGCGCCGTTGCGATTGACGCCGATACCCACCGTCTTGGGGCATAGATGCTGGCGGCCAGCACGGCAGTTTCGGCAGACTCCGCAGACAATATGACCCTCGGCGGAAACGCGCTCGCCGACCCGATAGCCGCGCACGCCATTGCCCATATCCACGATGCGACCGACAAACTCATGGCCGATCACCAGCCCTGGCTTGATCGTCCGCTGGCTCCACTCGTCCCATTTGTAGATGTGCAGATCGGTGCCGCAGATCGCCGTCTTCTCGAGCTTGATCAGGACATCATTGGGTCCGATTTCTGGCATCGGCACCTGTTCCATCCAGATTCCCTTGCCTGCTTCGCGCTTCACCAGCGCCTTGATCATCTGTGCCATGTTGGTCTCCGGGTCTGGGCCGGATTATAGGGCCTGCCCGGTGAACCGGCGGTTGCAGCAAGCCCCTACAATTGGCAGATGCCCGATTGTCGCCCTGCCGCCATTTTCCTGATGGGTCCAACTGCTGCCGGCAAGACCGATCTCGCGATCGAACTGGTCCAGCGCTATCCGCTCGACATCATCAGCGTCGACTCCGCCCTGGTCTATCGCGGGCTGGATATCGGCGCCGCCAAACCGGGGCCGGATGAACTTCGCCTGGCGCCGCATCGCCTGATCGATCTGTGCGCACCGACCGAGGCTTATTCGGCAGCGGATTTCTGCCGTGAAGCAGCGGCGGCGATGGCCGAGAGTCGTGCCGCCGGCCGCGTGCCCCTGCTGGTTGGTGGCACCGGAATGTATTTCCGCTCGCTGCAGCGGGGGCTGTCCGATTTGCCGGAAGCCGATCCCGATGTGCGCCAGCGACTCGAGGCCGAGGCCACCGAGCTAGGCTGGGCGGCTCTGCACGAGCGCCTGAGTCGGCTCGATCCGGCGGCCGGCGCGCGTATCCATCGCAACGATCCGCAACGCATCCAGCGTGCCCTCGAAGTGATCGAAATCAGTGGCCGCAGGCTCAGCGAACAGCAGGGTCAGCGTCGAAGTACGTTGCCGTTCCGGGTGCTGAAGTTCGCCTTGTGCCCTGCCGATCGCGCTGTGCTGCATGAGCGGATTGCCCGGCGATTCGCCGCGATGATTGATGCCGGTCTGCTGGCCGAGGTGTCCTCGTTGATGCGACTGCCCGGCATCCACGCCGACCTGCCGGCGATGCGCGCCGTAGGCTACCGCCAGGCCTGGCAGCACCTGAGCGGCGAAATGGCCGGGCAGGACTGGGTCGAGCGCGGCGTATTCGCGACGCGACAGCTGGCCAAGCGCCAGATTACCTGGTTGCGCAGCGAGCACGATGCATTCTGGCGCGACCCGGCGCTGGCCGCCGATCGCGCCGATGTCGCGCGAATGATTGAAAGCTTCTGCGGCGCGGCCCGGTGACCGTTGAACTGCGGATTTGGCCGCGCGCGTCGATCGGATGGATATGCCCCGGCCACCCCTGTCGGAAGTCATGATCGCCCGAGAACCGCGCCTGAACAGGGGTTCAGCGGCGCTTGATTGCTGCGGATTCGGCTCCATTCCTTGCTAAAGTGAGTGTGCGTCGCCGGATCCGGATCTTGCACCGATTCGATATCTGGTTGCGCTCACGACCGCTTGCTGGCAGTTGCCGCATCAGGCGCATTTGCGCCGGTTGTCAGAAATTTACGTGTGGTGCCCTAGGAGAACAAAAATGAGCAAAGGCCAGTCCCTGCAAGATCCCTTCCTGAATGCCCTGCGTCGTGAGCGCATTCCCGTATCCATCTATCTGGTCAACGGCATCAAGCTGCAAGGCACGGTGGAATCCTTCGACCAGTTCGTCGTTCTGTTGCGCAATACCGTCAGTCAGATGGTCTACAAGCACGCCATCTCGACGGTAGTACCTGCGCGCAACGTCCGGGTAGAAGGTGGCACCCATAGCAATGATGGCCCCTCCGACGGCCCGGACAGCTGATAGCTCTTGGACTTCTTCAATCGATCCAAGGCCGGTGAACGGGCGCTTCTGGTACAGCCGCATGCGCCCGGTGCCGACAGCGCCGATGAGTTGGCCGAATTCGTCGAACTGGCGCGCTCTGCCGGCGCCCAGGTTCTGCACACCGTTACCGCCAGAGTCGAGCGGCCCAATCCACGTTTCTATCTCGGAACCGGCAAGGTCGACGAGCTCGCCGCCTTGCGCGCCGAGCATGATGCCGATCTGATCCTGATCAATCGAGCGCTTGGGCCGGTCCAGGAGCGCAACCTAGAAGCTGCGTTGAAGTGCCGTGTGGTCGATCGAACCGGCTTGATTCTCGACATCTTCGCCCAGCGTGCGCGCACTCACGAGGGCAAGTTGCAGGTCGAGCTGGCCCAACTGCGCCATCTGTCGACACGTCTGGTCCGCGGCTGGACCCATCTGGAACGCCAGCGTGGCGGTTCGATCGGCCTGCGTGGACCCGGTGAAACCCAGTTGGAACTGGATCGGCGCATGCTGGCCGATCGTGTGAAGGCGCTCGAAGCCAGGCTTGAGAAGGTGGAATTGCAGCGGCACCAGTCGCGGCGCAGGCGTAGCCGCGGAGAACTCCCGGTGGTGACCCTGGTTGGCTACACCAATGCCGGCAAGTCGACCCTGTTCAACGCCATTACCGGAGCCGGGGTCTACGTCGCCGATCAATTGTTCGCCACGCTCGATCCCACCCTCAGAAAACTCGACGGTCTGGACTCGGGCCCGGCAATTCTGGCCGATACCGTTGGATTCGTACGCGATCTTCCGCATGATCTGGTGGCGGCCTTCCGTTCCACGCTGTCCGAGGTACGCGATGTCGATCTGCTGCTGCATGTGGTCGATGCCTCGGACCCGGATCGTGACCTGCGCTTCGATCAGGTCAACGAGGTCCTTGCCGAAATCGGCGCCGCCGATGTGCCACAGCTGATCGTCTACAACAAGATTGATCTGGTCGAGGGCTCGGCGCCGCGCCGCGAATGTACCGATGCCGGCAGCACCGAGCAGGTCTGGGTCAGCGCCGCCAGCAGGGCGGGTATCGCCCTGCTGCGCGAGGCAATCGGTTCGCTGCTTGGGTCCGAGCGCTGGCATGGCAGTCTGCACCTGCCGCTGCAGGCGGGACGGCTACGCGCGCGGCTGTTCGCCGCCGGCGTGGTTCAGGCCGAGACCATGGACGAGGCTGGCTGGCATCTGGATATCGACGCGCCACGCAATCTCCTTACGCCCCTGTTCGGGCTCTCCGACGGCGACGGTGACTGGCTGCGCGAGCGCTTGAAATTCCCTGAGTTGGACACCAGATAGTAGAAGCCGTGGGCTGCCTGGCGCAGGCCACGATGCATAATGGGGATTGCCCGGGTTTGCCGGACCCCGACCGGCTACTTACAATGCCCGGTGTTTTGCTTATCCCCGGTCGCCCGCGACCCAACGAGAACGGACATGGCCTGGAACGAGCCCGGAAACAACAAGAAGCGTGACCCCTGGCAGGACGGCGAGCAGCCGGATCTCGAAGAGACACTGAAGCAGCTCAAGGATCGCTTCGGGCGTTTCTTTGGCGGCGGCTCTGGCTCCGGCGCGGGTTTGATCGTTGCGATCGTGCTCGGTCTGGTGGTGGTGATCGGGCTGTTCGACTCGTTCAAGCAGATCAATGAATCGACACGCGGTGTGGTCCTGCGCTTCGGCAAGGTGCATCGCGTGATGGGTGCCGGATTGCAGCTCAAGTGGCCGCGTCCGATCGAGGAAGTGCTGGTCGTCGAGACCGCCCAGGTCAAGAGTTTTTCCGCGCCCGGTGTGCGCATTCTGACCAGCGACGAAAATCTGCTCGATATCGATTTCAACGTGCAGTATCGGGCGGCCGATCCGGTCAAGTGGCTGTTCGGCGTGCGCGATCCCGTGGTCACGATGGAAGGCGCCTCGGAGAGCGCTGTGCGCCAGGTAGTTGGCGCCAATACCATGGACAAGATTCTTTCCGAGGAGCGCACGGCGATGGCTAGTGCGGCCAAGGCCGAACTGCAGAGTCTGCTCGATCGCTACAACACCGGCATCGTGGTCACCGGCCTCAATTTCCAGAATCTGCGTCCGCCACAAAAGGTCCAGGCCGCGTTCGATGATGCGATCGCCGCGCGCGAAGACAATCAGCGGTACAAGAATCAGGCCGAAGCCTACGCCAGCAAGATCGTTCCCGAGGCACGCGGTCTTGCCGCACGTATTCGCACCGAGGCCGAGGGCGCCAAGCAGGCGGCAATCGCGCGTGCCACCGGTGACGCCAACCGTTTCGAGTTGCTGGTTGCCGAGTACGTCAAGGCGCCGGCGGTAACCCGCAAGCGCCTGCTGCTCGAGACCATGCAGGAAGTGCTTTCGAAGAATCCCAAGGTGATGGTCGATGTCCAGGGTGGCAATGGCAGCATGATGTATCTGCCGCTCGACAAGCTCCTGCAGAACGCTGGCGTGGCGCCGTCGTCGCCAGCGGTACCGGTCAACAGCACACCCAGTGTCCGCGCTACGCCGGTGCCGGCGCTGGAGCGACCTGCGCGCGATCCCAATGAGGATCCGCTGCGCTCTTCGAGGGAGCCACGTCAATGAGAAACCTGATCCTGATCGCGCTGCTCGGGGTTTTCCTGATCGCAGTCAACAGCGTGTTTGTGGTACGTGAAGGCGAGCATGCCGTGCTGCTGCAGTTCGGTGCGGTCAAGCGCGCCGACTTCGAGCCCGGACTGAACTTCAAATGGCCCGGTATCCAGACTGTGCGCAAATTCGAACGCCGCATTCTTACCCTCAATCGCGATCCGCAGCGTTATCTGACTTCGGAGAAAAAAGACGTTTTGGTTGATTTCTACGTCAAGTGGAAGATCAACGATGTTTCCAAGTTCTGGACCGCATCCAGCGGCGACGAATCCCTCGCCGAGAGCCGCCTGGAAAACACGGCGCGTGATGTGCTGGGGCGCGAGATCATCGCGATGGAACTCAAGGAAGTCGTCGCCGATCAGCGGTCTTCGCTGATGGACGCCATGCGGATCACGCTCAACAAGACGGTGGGTGAACTCGGTATCGAAGTGGTGGATGTTCGCGTCATGAGCATTGCCCTGCCGGACGAGGTCAGCCAGAAAGTGTTCGACCGCATGTCGACCGAACGCGAGCGCGTTGCCAATGACCTGCGTTCCAAGGGTATCGAGGCCTCCGAACAGATCCGCGCAACGGCCGATCAGCAGGTCCAGGTCGAGGTTGCCGTGGCCGAGCGTGATGCCCAGCAACTCCGTGGTCAGGGCGATGCCGAGTCGGCGGCGATCTATTCCGCAGCCTATCAGCGCGATCCCGAGTTCTACGGGTTCTATCGCAGTCTGGAGGCCTACCGCAGCGCCTTTGCCAAGAATGATTCGGTCCTGGTGCTCGATCCGAAGTCGGAGTTCTTCCAGTATTTCGGCGAGGCCGGCAAGCGCTGATCGCGCCGGCACAATCGGATGAGCGAGGAATGGTGGATCGCTGGCTGTCTGGTCCTGGTGATTGAAGGCCTGGTGCTGGCGGCGTTCCCCGCCGCTTGGCAGCGGATGATGCTGCAGCTGGCACAGGTCTCGCCACGGCAGCTGCGAACGGGCGGAATTGTGGCCATGGCGATCGGACTGCTCTGCCTGAAACTGGTTAAGGGGTAAACTGCCGGCATCTCGACGGTGCCCGGCAGGTTCGCGCCCGAGTCGGCGGGCGCTGAATAGGTGATCCTGCGAGAATTTCTGGTGGCGATGCTGTGGATCAGTCCGCGCCGCTGCCGGGCTTGATGCGGGCGCTTGCAGGCCAATCAATTTGTAGATCTGGAGCTAGGCAATGGGCAAGTCAGTCGTGATCCTCGGGGCCCAGTGGGGCGACGAAGGCAAGGGCAAGATCGTCGATCTGCTGACCGAGGGCGTCGGCGCGGTAGCGCGTTTCCAGGGCGGCCATAACGCTGGTCACACTCTGGTGATCAATGGTAAAAAGACCGTGCTGCACCTGATTCCCTCCGGAATCCTGCGCGATGGTGCACTATGTCTGATCGGCAATGGTGTGGTGCTCTCACCCGCTGCGCTGATCAAGGAAATCGGTGAGCTCGAGGGCAATGGCGTCGATGTGCGCTCGCGCCTGAAGATCAGCCCGGCAACGCCGCTGATCATGCCGTATCACATTGCGGTCGATCAGGCCCGCGAGCGCGCTTCCGGCGCGCAGGCGATCGGCACCACCGGCCGAGGCATCGGACCCGCCTACGAGGACAAGGTCGCCCGTCGCGGTATCCGGATTGCCGATCTGTCCTACCCGAGCCAGCTTGCCGACAAGCTGCGCGCGACCATCGACTATCACAACTTCGTGCTCGCCAATTGGTTGAAGTCCGATACTGTTGATTACCAGCAGGTGCTCGATGAGGCGCTGGCATTCGGTGATTACGTTAAGCCGATGGTGGCCGATGTCAGCAGCCTGCTCTACGAAGCTCGCCGTCGCGGCGAGCGCATTCTGTTCGAAGGTGCCCAGGGCTCCTTGCTCGATATCGATCACGGCACGTATCCGTACGTGACCTCCAGCAATACCACGGTGGGCGGCGCGCTCGCCGGTACCGGCGTCGGTGCCGATGCCATCG
Source organism: Lysobacterales bacterium (assembly GCA_038255435.1). GTDB lineage: Bacteria > Pseudomonadota > Gammaproteobacteria > Xanthomonadales > Ahniellaceae > 0-14-3-00-62-12. The sequence continues at coordinate 83,481 of JBBSLG010000012.1, read as the reverse complement.
ACTATGTGCTTGGCATCGCCAAGGCCTATGCCACCCGTGTCGGGGGCGGGCCGTTCCCGACCGAACTCAACGATGCCATGGGTGAAGATCTGCGCAAACGCGGCAATGAGTACGGTGCCACCACCGGACGACCGCGTCGCTGTGGATGGATCGACATGGTTGCGCTCAAGCGCGCGGTCCAGATCAATGGCATGTCGGGCTTGGCGATCACCAAACTCGACGTGCTCGACGGGCTGCCGAGCATCAAGGTCTGCGTCGCCTACGAATACCGCGGCAAGCGCCGCGAACTGGCGCCGCTCGACGCTGCCGGCTGGGACGAAGTCAAACCGGTCTATCTGGAATTCCCGGGCTGGGACGAGCCCACCAGCGGTATCCGCGAATTCAGCAAGTTGCCGGCGGCGGCACGCGCCTATCTGCGTTCGGTCGAAGAGCTCTCGGGTTGCCCGCTGGCCATAGTGGCCACCGGCGCCGATCGCCTCGACACCATCGTGCTCAAGGATCCGTTCGCCTGATCGGCGTTCTGCGCAGGGCGTCGGCCTCGAACCCTGCGCACCGACAGCTTCGCGATCAGTCGCCTTCGGCAGCGGCTTCGCGGCCCTGTTGGCGGATCAAGGCTTCCTGCCGCGCGTCTTCGATCGACAGCATGATGTCGCCGACATCGGCGCTGCTTTCATCGAACACGAAGCGGCCGCTGAGCTCAGAATCGGCGCGCAGTTCGCCGTTCGCATAAAGAGCCCACATTTCCTCCCCGTAGTGCGTGTCATTCAATTCGGTAGCGAAGCGACCGAGACAGTCGCGCAGATTGTGCACGTCGCGCAGCAGCATGGCGCGCGCCGCATTGTTGCCCTCGGCGCTGACGACTTGCGGAAAGTCGATGAGCACCGGGTAGCCCTCGCCAACCAGGACGTTGTACTCGGACAGATCACCATGGATCAGACCGAGGCAGAGCATGCGTACGACATCGCGGATCAGGCGCGCATGAAAATCGCGGGCCTGCTCGGGGCTGAGTTCGACTTCACCCAGACGCGCTGCGCTGAATCCTTCGGCATCGGTGACCAGATCCATCAGCAGCACACCATGGAAGTAACCGTGCGGCTTGGGAACGGAGACGCCCGCTGCATCCAGCCGGTAAAGCACATCGACTTCGGTGTTCTTCCAGGCGGTCTCCTGTTCGCGCCGACCAAACTTGCTGGCCTTCACGATGGCACGGGTTTGCCGGCTGCCGCGAATCCGGCGGCCTTCCTGGTACTGCACGCGTGCCTGGAAGCTGCGTTGTGCCATGTCCTTGTAGACCTTGGCGCAAAGCACCTGGTCGCCGGCGCGCACGACGTAGACTGATGCTTCCTTGCCGCTCTTCAATGGGCGCATTACCTCACTGATGACGCCATCATCGATCAGTGGCTGCAGGCCCTTCGGGGTTTTCATCTATGCGTCGTCGTGTTGTCGGTAAGCCGACATTATGGGTGATCCACGCTGAAGCGCGAGCGATCAAACTGATTCTGCACGACCAGAACGCACGCGGTTCGCTCAGTCGGCTGGCCGCACGCAGTCCGAATCGCTGCAATCGCCTGCATTGGCGCCCGCCGGGTGGGCTGCTGTCTGCGGCTGATAGCCGGCGATGGCGGCCATGATGGCGGCACCCAGGGCGATGTCGTCGAGCACACCAAAATGCTGCAGACAGAGCCGCCCCTCACGGTCGATCAGCAGGGTGGTGGGGGTGCCTTGCATGGCATAGGCGCTCATGGTTTTCGGGATGCCGCTGCGCGGATCTGCGGCATCCAGGCCGATTGGAAAATCGAGCCGGTATTCGTGAGCAAATGCGCGCAGTGCTGTCATCGTGCCCTGGGCCTGATGATGTTCGAACACCGAATGCAGGCCGATCACGGCGAGCTGCCGCCTGGAGAACTGCCGCCTGGCCCGTTGTGCCTGGGGCAGGGCATGGCTGACACATGCCGGGCAAAGCATCTGGAACACTTCGACCAGGACCACGCGACCGCGCAGTTCCGACAGGGAAAAGCCATCAGCTGCGTTCAACCAGGAATCGGTGATCAGTGGCGCGGCAATCGGATACATAGGTACCTCGGCTGGGTGATGGCGGGCCAGCGCCCGGCAATAGTTCCGATCAGCATAGCGGGACGCGGTATGACCGAAGCCCTGCAGCGTTCGGCGGCGAGCCACCGCGACTGGTCGCGCGCCATGGACGGCACGGCAAGACCGGCGACTGACGCAGGTGACGCCCTGCAGGCCGCCGGCACCCCAGATCGCAGACTATGATCCACTGGTGCGCGTCAATGCGCGGGCGCTGCAGACAACCCGCAGCACCCCGCAATGGCGCAAACGAGGATTCGCGATGTCGCTCCCACGGCTGTCCGCTTTACCCGTCTATTTCAGCGCGTCGATGGTGGCTGACTCCTATTCGTTCTCGCCCAGCGCGGCCAAGCCAGCGCGCGTACTGGACAGCTGGAAACGGATGGGTGTACCGCTCGACGTGCAGGCGCCGCGTGCCGTCAGGCGTTCGCAATTGGAACGCGCACACGATCCGCGCTACGTGGAAGGCGTATTGGCTCTGCGTCTGGAGAATGGATTCGGCAATCGCAATGCCACAATCGCAGCAAGCCTGCCCTACACATCGGGCGCGATGTGCGATGCCGCGATCAGCGCGCTCGCCAATCGTCGCGTCGCCATTGCGCCGGTCTCAGGCTTCCACCACGCCTGCTACGCCGAAGGCGGCGGTTTCTGCACCTTCAATGGGCTGATGGTTGCGGCGCTGACCCTGATCGACGAGGGACAGGCGCGCCGGGTCGGCATCCTCGACTGCGATCACCACTACGGCAACGGTACCGTGGACATCATCCGCCGCCTGCAGCTGGCCGACTGCGTGCAGCACGACACGGTAGGCGCGCGCGAGTTCGATAGCGAACATGCCGAGCCGTTCCTGCAGACGCTTGGCCGTCGCGTCGGCGCTTTCGCCGGCTGCGATGTGCTGCTTTACCAGGCTGGTGCCGATCCGCACATCGATGATCCCCTCGGCGGCTGGCTGACCACAGCGCAACTGGTTCGGCGTGATCGCATTGTATTCGAGGCCGCAGCGATCATCGGGCTTCCCGTGGCATGGAATCTTGCGGGCGGCTATCAGGAACCCCTGCGCCGCGTGCTCGAGATCCACGACAATACCCTGCGTGAATGCTGGCGCGTACATGGCGCTTCGGATAGTTCGGATCGCTGAAGCCAGGCCAGGGGTTTCGCAGCGTGCGTTGCGAGGCCTAGTACCGAAGCGCCGCTCCGGCTTGAGTTTGCTGCAGATCACTTCCGATGCCCCGGTCGCAACGGCAGCGGCCAACTGCTGGCGCTACCCCCATCCCCTGATATCGAAGGAGCCACGCGATGACCACACTGACGCCAAGCTACTCTGAGGCGGTCGAACTCGCCCGTCATGCGCATTCGGGCCAGTTCCGCAAGGGAACGAAGATTCCCTATCTCTATCATCTGTTGGCGGTATCCAGTCTGGTGCTGGAATTTGGCGGCGATGAAGACCAGGCCATCGCCGGCCTGCTGCACGATCTGATCGAGGATTGCGGCGAAGTCTATCTATCCGATGTCCAGGCGCGATTTGGGCCGCGTGTTGCCGGGATGGTGCAGGATTGCAGCGACGGCAGTGCCGAGCAGAAGGGCGCAGCGCGTACGCCGGACGAACGACGCGCGGACTGGAAGCGGCGCAAGCTGCGGTATCTGGCCCATCTGAGTAGCGCCGATCCGGCCAGCCTGCTGGTATCGGCCTGCGACAAATTGCACAACGCCCGCGCCATTGTCGCGGATATGGAAGACCCTGCCGTTGGCAATCAGGTCTTCGAGCGATTCACCGGCGGAGCGGCGGGAACCTTGGCCTACTATCACACCCTGGCGGTACTGATGGCGCAACGCGACGCAGCCCCCGCGCGGCAACTGGAACTCACCGTCGCCAGGATGCACCGGCATGCCGGTGCCGAAGTTCGGATGATTCTTGCGTAGCCTTCGCGGCGGCCTCTATTCTCTGGACCCGTGCACGGCAACAGATAAATCGAGATCCCGCTCGCGCGCAGCTGCTGCAGGTCACTAGAATGCGAGGTCATGAAGCCCGTCGATCGCCTTGCCTTTTTCTCGCGTTTGCGCGAACTCAACCCCCATCCGAAGACCGAACTCGAATACCGCACGCCATTCGAGTTGTTGATCGCGGTGATCCTGTCGGCACAGGCGACCGATGTTTCGGTCAACAAGGCGACGAAAAAATTATTTGCCCGCGCCAACACGGCGCAGGGATTGCTGGAACTGGGTGAAGAGGGCATCAAGCCGTTCATCAGCAGCATCGGCCTGTTCAACGCCAAGGCGCGCCACATCGCTGCCGCCTGCGCGATCTTGCAGCGCGATCATGGCGGCGAAGTCCCGCGTGATCGCAATGCGCTGGAGCGGTTGCCCGGGGTAGGCCGCAAGACTGCGAACGTCGTATTGAATACTGCATTTGGCGAACCCACGATGGCCGTGGATACGCATATCTTCCGTGTAGCAAATCGCACCGGATTGGCGCCGGGTGCTACGCCATTGGCGGTGGAACAGGGCTTGCTGCGGCGCATTCCGAAGGCATACCTGCAGGACGCCCATCATTGGCTGATCCTGCACGGTCGCTACGTCTGCAAGGCGCGCACTCCATTGTGCGGAATTTGTCCGGTTCGCCCATTCTGTGGATATCGCGACAAAGCAGCTGCCGCTTCCTGAGCGCGACCGCGCTCATGGAGGCGGCGCTCACTGCACGCTCACGGTTGACAGTGAAAGCTATTGGGCACTGCTCCGGTCCTAGGGGTCGTGCACGCAGGGTCGGGCGCTTGCATTTTTCTGCAATCGGCCTAATTTGCTCGTGAACACCGGTTCGCGGGTTTTTGCGTTGCAACATGATTGAGTATCGTCGCGCAAGCGGCAGCGATGACGGGCGTTTCCCGTCGACACGATGCATCTGGAGACAACCATGTCCAAAAAAGTGATCAATCCCCTGACCCTGACCATTGGCGCAGCGCTCCTCGGTGCCGTCGGTTTTGCCAATGCCGGCTCGTTCGCGCTTACCGATCTGGGTGCCGGCTATATGCTGGCCGGCGACAAGGCCACCGAAGGCAAGTGCGGCGAAGGCAAATGCGGCGAGAAGAAGGCCGACGGCAGCTGTGGCGAGAAGGCCAAGGCCGAGGGCAAGTGCGGCGAAGGCAAGTGCGGCGAGAAGAAGGCCGACGGTAGCTGTGGCGAGAAGGCCAAGGCCGAGGGCAAGTGCGGCGAAGGCAAGTGCGGCGAGAAGAAGGCCGACGGCAGCTGTGGCGAGAAGAAGGCTGACGGCAGCTGCGGCGAGAAGAAGGCCGAAGGCAGCTGCGGCGAGAAGAAAGACCACTGATCGGCAACGATCGACGATGAATAAAGGTCCACGCCAATTTGTCGTGCAAGGCGCTGGCCTCGGTCTGCGACGGGCCCTCATGGGCCCGTTGCGGGACGCCGCCGCGGATAGCTTCGATTTCCTCGAGTTGGTGCCGGAAAACTGGATCAATGTGGGCGGCAAACTGGGTCGCCAGATCCGCGCCTATACCGAACGTTATCCCTTCGTATCACATGGATTGTCCTTGTCGATTGGCGCGCCATCGGCGCTCGACGAGACTTTCCTGATCAAGCTCAAGCGCTTTCTGGACGAACACCAGATTCGCGCCTACAGCGAGCATCTTTCCTATTGTTCGGATGATGGTCATCTCTATGACCTGATGCCGATCCCGTTTACCGAAGCGGCCGTGCAGCATGTGGCGGCGCGCATTCGCCGCGTGCAGGATGTGCTTGGCCGCCGCATCGCGATGGAGAACGTTTCGTTCTACACCATGGTCGGTGCCGAGATGAGCGAGCTCGAATTCATCCGCGCGGTGCTGGAACAGGCCGACTGCGACCTGCTGCTCGACCTCAATAATATCTACGTGAACAGCGTCAACCATCGCTACGATCCGGTCGCTTTTTTGCGCGGCCTTCCGCTGCAGCGCGTCGCTTATTGCCATATCGCTGGTCACTACAACGAGGCCAGTGACCTGATCGTCGATACGCATGCTGCCGATGTGATCGCGCCGGTATGGGCTTTGCTTGAAACCGCCTATGCCGAGTTCGGGGTAATGCCGACCCTGCTTGAGCGCGACTTCAATATTCCGCCGGTGCCGGAGTTGCTCGCCGAAGTCGATCAGATCCGACAGCGCCAGCAGCATGCGATCAACGTGATGCCGAGGCAGGCAAGGTCGGAGTCCGCCCGTGTCCGTGCCTGAGCCCACACCGGGTTTCAAGGAGCTGCAGTATCGGTTCGCCGCGCACCTGCGCGATCCGCAGGCGCATCCTGGATTGCCAGGCATCGAAGACCGCCGCCTGAAAATCTATCGGGATCTGTTTTTCAACAACATCGAAAACATCCTCGGTACCGGCTTCCCGGTGATCAAGCGTCTGCTCGGCAAGCAGCGCTGGCTGCATATGGTGCGCAGGTTCTATGCCGAGCACGAATCACATACCCCGCTGTTCTCCGAGATCGGCCGTGAATTCCAACGCTATCTGCAGGCGCGTGCCGAGCGCGGCTGTGCCGACCCCGCCTTTCTGGTCGAGTTGGCACATTACGAGTGGGTCGAGCTCGCACTCTCCCTCGATGAGCACGAAATCGACGCGGTTGCGCACGATCCCCGTGGTGATCTGCTCGACGGCGCGCCGGTGGTATCGCCACTCGCCTGGTTGCTCGAGTATCGCTTTCCGGTGCAACGGATCAGCGACAGCTACCAGCCGGAAGCCGCGCCGGACAGCGCAACATTTCTGGTTGTATCGCGCAATCGCGCCGATGAAATCGTTTTCACCGAACTCAATCCGCTGTCATTCAAATTGCTCGAAGTGCTGAAAGCCAACCCCGGCGTTTCCGGTCTTGATGTCATCGAGGCGCTGATCGGGGCATTGGGCTCCGCAGATGCCGCGGCCATGACCGAGGCTGCCAAGGCGATGCTGGAGCGCTTTCGCGACCGCGACATCATCCTCGGTTCCCAGTGATCCGACCCGGCGTGTCGCTGTCACCACTCAAAGAGCAATGGAGCAAGATCGATGAGCAAGTTTTCCGTCGCGGGCGCTGTCAATGCGTGGCAGCAGATCGTGTCGCGTCTCGAGGGCGCCGGTCAGGTCATCCCCCTGCTGGCCATGCGTCTGATAATGGGTTGGGAGTTTTTTGAGGCCGGTCGCGAGAAATTGCACGGCAGCAACTGGTTTGGTGGCATCCAGGACCAGTTTCCATTTCCCTTCGATGTTGTCCCGGCGACGCTGAGTTGGCAGATTGCGACCTGGTTCGAGTTGGTCGGCGCGATCTGCCTGTGGCTGGGTCTGGCGACGAGATTCTGGGCGTTCAATCTGCTGTTTCTTACCTTTGTCGCAACGGCCGCCGTGCACTGGCCTGATATGTGGTCGATGTGGTCGGATCTATTGAAGGGCTATGCGATCTCGGACGATGGCCATGGCAATTTCAAGCTGCCGCTGCTGTTCGTCGTGATGCTGCTGCCACTGGTGTTCATGGGCGCCGGAAAACTGAGTCTCGATCGGCTGATCGCGCACTGGTTCATGGAGGACGGCGAGTCGCGCCCGCTTGCGGATATCTATGCCTGGTCGCTTGCAGCGGCTGTGCTGGGGCTGCCGTTCCTGATGCTGATGCCGTTGTTCGGTGCGGGGCTGCTGGTGCTGGCCGCAGTATTGGCCCTGTTCGCGAGATTCGCCAGGGCCTGATCAGGGGCGTGTCAGGGCTTGCGCAGACGAGCCTTGGCACGTTCGATGGCAGCGCTGATCGGGTCAGCCTTCGCGTCGCTGCTGGCGGCCAGTGCATCGCGCTTGCCGGCCAGCAATTGATCGCGCTGCGCGGCTTCATGCTGTAGGCGCCGTGCGCGTGCTTCGTAGCGCAGTCGCGCCGCCTGGGCACGCACGGTCTCGCCCGCGCGCCAGCGCGCTTCTTCGCTGAGAAATGCGGCGACTTCCGCAAGCGCGGCGCAGGCGCTGCATACTGCGGTCGCCCGCGTGCGCGCGGCAGGGATTGCGGGCACGGACCCGCAACGGGCGCAGGCTTCAGTCATTGCACAATTCCTTGCTTGTCAATGCTGGCGGTCCAGAAGATTCCAGGCCGCCCCAGTCTGGCGCAGAATCGAGACGATGCATCGTGCAGATCAGTAGCCGGTCGCGGGCTCGCCGCCATCGGCCTCATCCAATGCGAACTCACCCTCGCGCCATCGGCTCAGCATGCCGCGCGCATCCAGTAGCCGCGCGTTCGGCACCATCACCTTGAAGTGGCCAAGCGCGTGTCCCCACAGGCCCTGCGTTGACAGCGTGTCGGAATTCTCGACCCGTGCCGGGATGTCGTGGCGCCGCAACAGGCCAGCGAAAATCTCGGCATGCATCAGGTCTGCAAAACTCTCGACGCGTGTCTCCATGCCGCGATCTTAGCGGCAGCGGACGTGGCGGCGCATACCTCACCAGTTTGGATCGCCGCCCGGCGCGAGGACCGGGCGGCGATGGTGATCAGTTTTCCTCGCCGCGATCAGGCCTCGTAGGCAAGGCCGGCGAATTCTGGCGGTGCGGGTGGCGATGCCGGTGCAGCGGGTGGTGCGGGTGGTGCTGCCACCGGCGGTACGCCCTTCACGGCAGGCGGACTCGGCGGTGCGGGTGGCGCAGCCACCGGCGGTACGCCCTTCACGGCAGGCAAACTTGGCGGCGCAGGCGGCGCTGGTGGCGCCGGTGGCACCCGGAACATGAAATGGTCGCGTTCCGGAGCGATCACGGTCAGCACCTTGGGCTTGCGGTCACGCCACACTTCCACATTCATCGCCTGCCCCGGGTCCTTGCTGGCGAAGGCGCGCATCACAGCGACCACCGAGTCCGCTGGCTTGCCATCGACTATCTGGATCACGTCGCCGGGTTGGAGTTCCTTGAGGGTGTGCTCGTTGCTCTCGATGACGAGCACGCCACGATCGGTGCCGAAATAGCGGCCAAGTTCGGGGTTCAACTTGCTCAGGTTCAAGGTGGCCCAGGGCGCGCCGCCGCTACGAACTCGATGCACGATGTTCTCGACATGACCGCTGCTGTGCTCGCCATCTTCGCTTTCGAACTCGAAGACGTGTGCACCCGGTGCCATCGGGGCGCCCATTTCACGGCGCTTTCCGTTGACGATGACTTCGATTTTCTGGCCGTCGACGCTCGGGTGCAGCTTGGCCAGCGGTGCCAATGAGCCGGACAGCTCGGGCATGCTGTCGAGCATCCCCGCCCAGTCCCAGCTTTCGCGCCGCTCCGCTTTCAACTCGAAGGTCTGCGCCTTGCCATCGCGCAGCACGCCGAGCTTCACGTTTTGATCGGCTTCCAGATTGCGCAGCAACGCGCGCGCGCTGTCCACCCCGGCCTGACTGCCCTTTTCCTGGGTCAGCGATTTGCCATTGACCGAGATCAGCACATCACCGGCGCGAATTCCGGCCTTTGCGGCCGGTCCGCCTGGTGTCACTGCGCCGATCCGCACATTTTTGTCGTCGGGCACCATGACAATGCCGACCATGGCGCGCTTGGGTTCGTGCAGGTAGCGGAACGCGAAAGCCTGTGGGCCGCCTTCGCCGAGCTTCGCCGACAGCTCGGCGATGCGACGGGTGACGTCGTGTAGTTCGTCGCGGGCGATCTGCAGGTCAGCGCGTGCCTTCGCCATCTCGGCGGTCGCTGGCGCATCTGAGGCATAGCTGGTCGGAAGCGCCAGCATCAAGGCCAGTGCGAGGTGGGAGAGTCGAAGCTTCATGGGTGTTCCTCTTCGGTTTGCGCTGGGTGCGCTCAGTTAATGGGATAGGCGGCGCTCAGCAGCGTCGGGCTTTGATCGGGAAAGGCTTTGTCCCAGGCAGGTTGCGAACGCACTTCCGCCAGCCGGCTCATCAGGCGGATACGGCGTTCCCACAAGGACTGCGCCTGGGTATCGTTTTCGGTGGCACCGAGTTGCAGATCGGTCAGGCTGATCAGGTCCTCAAGCTCGGCACTGGCCATGGCAGTTCCGGCATCCATCGGCATGTTCTGTTGCTCAAGCCGGCGCAGCGCGGTTTCCCACTCAAGTGAACGCTGCATCAGTGCCTGCAGCCGGTCGGGTTCGTCGGTTCCGGTCGGGTGTCCGGAATCGCCGGTCTGCGCCTTGAACACCAGCAAGCCGAGGCCAATGACCATCACGCCGGCGGCCCAGGCCATCCAGTTCGGACGGCGTCCGGTTGCGCGCCTTGCCTGTGCCTGGCGCAGTGCCAGCAGTGCGGGCAATGTACTGCGCTGGGGTGTCAGCAGCGGCAGCGCCCGCAATGCTTCGGCGAGCGCGCGGTCGTCAGCGGCGCCTCCGAGTGCGCTGATACGATCGATTTCATCCGGCATAAGCCAGTCCTCCTTCTACTACAGTCAACATGCCGCGCAGGCGCTGAGTGCCGCGCGAGAGCTGGGATTTGGAAAAACTCACCGTCTTGTCGAACAGACTGGCGATTTCTTCGTGCGAGTAACCCTCGACGTGGTAAAGCCAGACCACACTGCGGGTGACCGTCGGCAGTTTGCGCAGGGCCACTTCGAGATCGCGGCTGTCGATGCGCGGAGGCTCAGGCTCGAGCGCATCGGTAGGTTCGGGTACTTCATCAGTGAATTCGATCAGCTTGCGCTTGCGCAGGCGCATCAGGGCTTCGTTGACGGCGATCTGACGCAGCCAGCCCCAGAAAGGTGCGTCGCCGCGGAACTGATCGAGCTTGCCGAACAGCGCGAGCATGGCATCGTGGAGAATTTCCTGTGCCTCGTCGGCATCATTGAGCATGCGCCAGGCCAGACTGTAGACCGGTCGCTCGAACAGTCGGTAGATCTGCTCGAAGGCGCGCGCTTCTCCGCGTCTGGCCCGATCCAGTAGGGATGCTGGTACGTCGATTGCGAAGGAAGATGTGCTCACGGTGTACAGGATGCGCGGTGTCGCCCAAAGGTCGCAGCGAATTGCGGTTCCGGCAACAAAAAAGGGCCACGGACAAGTCCGCGGCCCTTTCGGGGTGAACCAGGACCGGGATTACAGGCCGGTCGATATCTCGACGGTGAAGTACACGCGCGCGTCGGCAATGTCGCCGTAGAAATTCTCGCCATCGTTGTCGGTGTCGGCCCAGTTCAACGAGGTCGTGACCGGTCCCCAGCTCTTGGACACGCCAAGGCCCCAATGCGAGTAGCTGAAATCGGAGCCGTCATCATTGCCCTTGTCGATGTCGTAGGTACCGACTTCGCCGGTCAGGCTCAGGCCGCCCCAGGGCAGCTCGTAGTTGCCGCTCAGGCCGAGGTAGACACCGTCCTCATCCGAGTTGAACACGTCGTTGGAGTAGCCGATGGTCGCGGTGACGTACTCCTTGAAGCTGACTGCACCAAGAAACTCGCTGTAGTCGTAGTCGAATCCGGCGTTCGATCCCGGATAGAGGTAATGCACGACCTGGACATCGCCGCTCCAGTCTTCGGCGAAATCGAAGCCGTAGCCGATGAACGCATCGATTTCGACATTGGCGCCATCCTCGTCCACGGCCAGGGTGTCGTCCGGAGTGAAATCCACGCTTGAGCCCCAGAGACCCAGATAAAAGCCGGTCTCATGGTCGAAATTCAGGCCCGCCTGCAGTGCGGGATCTTCCTGTGACTGCGAGACACCACGAAACACGTAATCGCTGGTCACGGCGAGGTCGGCGGAAATTTCCCACGAACCGGTGGCTTCGGATTCTTCATCCTGGGCCAAGGCGTTGCCGACCAAGCAAAGCGAGAGGGCGGAGGCAAGCAGGGCTTTGTTCAACATGAGGTAGTCCTCTGAATAGTGGGATCGGGGCTGCGCACGCAACGCAGTTCTTTGAGTCTTGGCGTGCAGTGAGTGTAATAAATCCCCGCAGATTCGGCCACGGCGGATGGCGGCAGCCTTCCGCCCGATCGATTCCCGGGCGGCAATCACTTAAACCCGGCGGCGCGGCTTGCGCACTCGACAAATGTATGCTGCGCTGCAGTAGAACCGGTTTCGTCGCCAGGGAACAGGCGCACAGGTGTTCAGCTCTCCCAGTGGCTGCCTGCGTGGCCGGCGCTGGGGGCTTTCGACACTGCATCGACGTGGGCCTTGGTAGCGAATGAATAGGCGGCGCAGCAATTTCCCAATGCTATGATCGAGTCAAATTTCAGCCTTGCACAATGAGTCCAGTCTCGTCGATCCAGATCCCCGGCTATGAGTTGATCCGCGAGCTGGGTGTCGGCGGGATGGCGACTGTGCATCTGGCGCTGCAGACCTCGCTGGACCGCAAGGTGGCGCTGAAGGTGATGCGGCGCAATATCGACGACGCCGAAAAATTCGAGAAGCGCTTTCTGGTCGAGGGACGCACCCTGGCCAAGCTGCCACACCGCAACATCGTCGCGGTGTACGACATCGTCAAGAGCGAGAGTGCCACCTATATCTCGATGGAGTACCTCGAGGGCGGCACCCTGCACGATCAGATGGCCTCAGGCCTGTCGCTGGGCGAGGCGGTGGCGATCGTTGTGCAAATTGCCGGAGCCTTGCAGTTTGCTCACGATCACAACGTCGTGCACCGTGATCTCAAACCCGCGAACATCATGTTCCGCGATCCGACCACGCCGGTCCTTACCGATTTCGGGATCGCCCGCCAGCAGGATGCGCAATCCACGCGGTTGACCCAGACCGGCATGCTGGTTGGTACGCCGACCTATATGAGCCCCGAGCAGATCAATGCTCTGGAGGTCGATGGCCGCTCGGATCTGTACAGCCTGGGCGTGATGTTCTTCGAATTGCTGACCGGCAAGCCGCCGTTCCAGGGAGACTCGCCCATTGCGGTATTGATGGCGCACCTGACCACGCCGCCGCCGCCGCTGCCGATGCCTTACCAGGAGTTCCAGCCGGTGCTGGATCGCATGCTGGCGAAGAATCGCGAAGAGCGTTTCGATGATCTCAAGGAGTTCACCAAGGCGCTGAAAGCCGTGGTGGTGAACAATGAAACCCTGTGGTCGAGGTTGCAGGCGGATCCCAATCAGAGCTCGTCGGAACAGCTGCGCGCGCTCGGATTTTCGGTCTCGCAGACGGTAGGTGATGCGCTGCAATCGCCTGGCTCGCTGCGTCGCAGCCAGGCCTCATTGCCCGGATTTCGCGAACTGCCGACCCAGGGCGGCAAGCTGCCCGGCGTAGCGGGCGACGCGCCGGCGCGATCTGGTGCAGTGACCGGGCCGCAAAGTCAGCCGACGGCGATGTCGCGTACGACCCTGCCACCGCCCTCGCGCGAGCCCAGCGCGGCGCGTTCGCGTGCCCGGCCGGCCTGGCTGGTGCCAGGCGGGATCGGTTTTGCCGCCGTACTGGTGCTGGCGATGGGCTGGATGTTCATGCGCCCCGGCGCCGAGATTGATCCGAAGATCAAGGCAGATGTCGATCTTCGCCTGCGTGCGGTCGATCAGTTGATCATTGATGGCAAGTTGATCGTTACCGATGACACCAGCAGCAATGCGCTCGATATCTTCCGCGGTGAGCAGGCGCGTGCGCCAAAGTATTCCGGGGTCGTGCAACGTGGCGAGGTTTTGCTCGCCGCGCTCAAGGAGCGTATTGACCGGCAGGTGAAAGAGGGGAAATTTGACGATGCACTCATTGCCCAGGGCGTGGTGGCCAGCATTTGGCCGGGCGACACCGAGATAGCTGCTCTGCCTGACTCGATCGAAGCTGCGCGCAAGTCGGCGCAACAGGCCGCTGAAGTCGAGCAATTGCTGAAAGATGCGCGCACCGCGCAGTCCGCGGGGCGCGATATAGGGCCAGCTGGCACCTACGCACTGCTTGCCAAGGCCGCAATGATCGCGCCGGCCGACGATCGTGTGCGCGAGATGCATGACGCCTTGATGGTTCGATTGCTCATGCCAGTCGAAGATGCCCTGCGATCGGGAAATATCGAGGAGGCCGGTCGTCGTCTCGAAGCCCTGGCCCCGCAGCTGCGTGGTGACAGCGCCTGGGTTGCGTTGCGTAGTCGCCTCGATCAGGCCGAAAAACGCGTCGAGCTTGAACAACGATTGTCCGCGCTCTATGCGCGTTTTGATGGCGAGATCAACAAGGGCCAGCTCACCGATCCGGTCTCCGACAACGCGTTGCAGACACTCGAACAGATCCGTGAGCTGGATGCCGCGCATCCGGAACTGCCGGGACGTACTGCACGGCTCGCTGATGCGCTGGTACAGAACGCCCGCCGCAGCCTTGCCACTGGCGATGCCAGCGCGGCCTTGCAGATGATCGATGTGGCTCTGCGCGTGGCGCCCGGCCAGGCCGCTGCGACGGCACTGAAGGATGATGCCGAGGGTCAACTCAGCGCCGATCAACGCAGGCTGGTCAAGCTGATTGGCGATGCCAGGCAAGCTCTGGTCGATCGGCGCTTCGTTGCTCCGGTCGGCAACAATGCCCGCGAACTGCTCGATCAGGTCCTGCGCCTCGATCCGCAGAATACCGATGCACAGGCTATGCGGACGAGCATCCCGCAGCGAATCACCGAGGCGGCGCGGGCGCTCGCCGAGGAGGCCAAGATTGCCGAGGCCATTGCACTGGTGCGTGAGGCGCGTCCCCTCTATCCGACCGACAATAGTCTGCTTGTGCTGTCGCAACAGCTGGATCAGCAGCTGGCCGGTGCGCAGCGCGAGCAACGCCGGCGTGACCAGATCGAGCGTATTCAACGCGCGTCCGATCAGCGACCTCTGGTCGAGTCGGAAGTGATCGCCGCAATCGATCTGGCCGCTGCCCTGCTGACAGCGAGTCCGCGCGATGTAGACGTCTTGACGGCGCGTCACAGATTGGCCGATGCCCTCACCGAATCTCTGTCCGGCGCGAGCAGTGCCGGCGAATTGCAGTCGCTCGGCAAGATGAGCGAAGGCTATCGTGCCCGTTTCGCATCGGATCCCTCAGCCGGCAAACTCGGCTCTGAATTCGCCAGTGCCAGCGATCGGATCAGCACGGCCGAAAACGCCAGAATCGAGGCCAGCGCCGGCGAGCTGATCCTGATTGCCTACCCCTGGGGCAAGGTCGAATCGATCACCGATAGCAAGCGCGCGGCGGTCGCCCTGCCCGCCGATGCCACCACGCCATTGCAATTGCGACTGCCTGCCGGCGTCTATCGCGTCGTCTTCAGCCATCCCGAGGGTGGTCGTTCGAGCGAGAAGCTGGTCCAGATCAAGCCCGGCGCGCGCGCCTCGGTTTCGGCAAGTTTTACTCAGTTGAGTGCCAGGGAGTACGCACGTCGTGCCGGGCTTTGATCATCGGCTGGCAGTGTTACTGGTCAGCTTGCTGTTGGCAGCTGGCCCAGCGCGCGCGGATTACAAGCAGGACTATGCGCGCGGCACAAAGGCAGCGGAGTCGCAGGACTGGTCCGAGGTTGAAGCGCGTATGCGCGAGGCCCTCAAGGGCTCGACGCAACCGTTGGCGCGTACGCGACTCTACGGACAGGTGTTCATGCCGTATGTGCCCCATTATTACCTCGGCCTCGCTGCGTATCGGCAGGGGAATTGTCGGGAGGCACTGCGTTGGTTCGACGATCCAGCCGCGGCCGGTGTCATCGCGGACAACAAAGAGTTTCGCGGCATTGCCGACGAGGCGCGGCAGCAGTGCAAGGCGCAGCTCGCCCAGGCCAAACCCGCGGCCAAGCCGACGCCACCTCCGGTAACCGCGCCTGCCCAGCCCGTTGCGGTTGCACCGGTAGCCAAACCGCCGGCACAGAATGTGCCCAAGGCAACGCCTCCAGTCAGTCAGCCGACGCCAACCCCGCCTGCCGTCACGGCGGCCAACACCAGCCTGCCCGCTGCATTGCAGGGGCTGCTCGATGATTACCTTGCCGGCCGATTCAGCGAGGCCGCGCGCGCCGATGCGAACGGCGTTACAGGATCTGCAGCGGTCCGCTTCCATGCACTACTGCTGCGCTCGGCCGCACGTCATGCCCTGTCCGAGCTGCAAGGTGCCGAGGGTGGTCCGCAACGATCCGCAGCGGAAGATGACATCAAGACGGCCAAGAAGCTGGCGCCCGGGAAGGTTCCGGACAACGCCTATTTCTCGCCGCGATTCCGCAAGTTCTTCAGCGAGACACGCTAGCCCGTTGCGCTCGGGCTCTAGAGTCGTGCAGCCAGGCGAGTGCCCTGGTCGATCGCGCGCTTGGCATCGAGTTCCGCGGCGAGGTCCGCGCCGCCAATCTTGTGTACTGCTTTGCCGGCAGCCAGCAGATCGTCGAAGAGCGCGCGATTGGGTTCCTGGCCAGCGCAGATGACCACATTGTCGACGGCCAGGCACTGGCGGTTCTCACCAATCCGGATGTGCAGGCCGGCATCATCGATACGCTCGTACTCGACACCGCCGATCATCTCGACGCGCTTCATCTTCAGTGTCGCGCGATGGACCCAGCCGCTGGTCTTGTTCAGTCGCTTGCCGGGGCTACCCTCGGTTCGTTGCAGCAGGAATACCTGACGTGCCGGCGGATCAGGCATCGGCTGCACGCCTTCCACGCCCCCGCGCGCTGTGAAGGTATCGTCGACACCCCATTCGCGTCGCCAGAGCGCCGCATCGAGCGTGGCCGAGTGCCCCTCGGCAACCAGAAATTCGGCGACATCAAAGCCAATACCACCGGCGCCAATGATTGCCACGCTCTTGCCGACCGGCTTGCCATGCTGCAGAACATCGACGTAGCTGAGCACCTTGGCATGGTCGCTGCCGCTCAACCGTAGCGCGCGCGGGAGGATGCCGGTGGCGATGATCACGTCGTCGAAGTCCTGCAGATCGGCCGCCTGGACGCGCGTGTTCAACTTCAGCTTGACTCCGGTGACTTCGATGCGTCGCTGGAAATAACGCAGCGTCTCGTGGAATTCCTCCTTGCCCGGAATCTTCTTCGCCATGTTGAACTGGCCGCCGATCTCGCTGGCGGCATCGAACAGGGTGGCGTCGTGACCGCGTTCGGCCAGGGTGGTGGCCGCGGCGAGGCCCGCCGGTCCGGCGCCGACCACGGCAATGCGCTTGCGCACTGCTGCTGGGCGAATGACCAGCTCGAGTTCATTGCAGGCGCGCGGATTGACCAGGCAAGTTGCCTTGCGGTTTTCGAAGACATGATCGAGGCAGGCCTGATTGCAGGCGATGCAGGTATTGATCTCGTCGGCACGACCATCGCGCGCCTTGTTCACCCACTCCGAATCGGCAAGCAGAGGTCGTGCCATCGACACCATGTCACAGATGCCATTGGCGATCAGTTGCTCGGCTACATCCGGCATGTTGATGCGATTGCTCGCGATGACCGGAATGGTCACCTCCTGCTTGATGCGTGCCGTGGCAAAAGCAAAGGCCGCGCGCGGAACACTGGTGACGATGGTCGGAATGCGTGCCTCGTGCCAGCCGATGCCGGTATTGATGATACTGGCGCCGGCGGCCTCGATGGCTTTGGCAAGCTGGCTGACTTCTTCGATGCTCTGGCCGCCCTCGACCAGATCGAGCACCGAGAGCCGGTAGATGATGATGAAGTCGCGGCCGAGCTTCTGGCGCATCTGACGCACGATCTCGACCGGAAAGCGCATGCGGTTGGCGTAGCTGCCACCCCATTCATCGCTGCGCTGGTTGGTGCGCGTGCACAGGAACTGATTGATCAGATAGCCCTCAGAGCCCATCACCTCGACGCCGTCGTAGCCGGCATCGCGAGCCAAAGCGGCAGTACGCGAAAAATCGCGGATCGTCGCCTCCACTCCGCGCGCCGACAGGGCGCTCGGTTTGAAGGGCGTGATCGGCGCCTTGATCGCGCTCGGTGCGACCGAGAGCGGGTGGTAGGCGTAGCGCCCCGCATGCAGGATCTGCATCGCGATCTTGCCGCCCTCGGCGTGAACCGCCGAGGTCAGCTTCTTGTGCCGGGTGACTTCCCAGGCCCAACTGAGTTTCGATGAAAACGGCAGCAGCCAGCCACGCAGGCTCGGCGCCACCCCGCCGGTCACCATCAGCGCGACGCCGCCGCGCGCGCGCTCGCGGAAGTACGCCGCCAAGGCATCGTAATCCTTCGCCCGGTCCTCTAGTCCGGTATGCATCGATCCCATCAACACGCGATTTTTCAGCGTGGTGAAGCCGAGGTCGAGCGGGGCGAGGAGGTGAGGGTAGTTTCCAGCAGTCATGCGTCGTGCCTTCGCGAGCGAAGAGCGAAACGTCGCATAGCTGGGTGGAGGGCGCAAGCCACGGAGTGCGCGCCAGCGATGTCAGTGGGCTCAGCGAACGCAATATGGCATCGGGTGCCATTATCGGTCTACGGCCGGGGGTATCCGTGCGCACGTCGGCGCGTCGAGGCTAGTGTGCAACACCACACCAGGAGCGATCGATGTATCGGGAGCCTGTCAGAGATCGTAGCTTCGTTTGTAGGTTTCATCCCTTCCGCGCAATTCGAGCTCAATGCGGGCACGGTTTCGCCAGTCGGCAGGCACCACAAACGTGATGAATCCATCGGCAGAGGTGACCGGGGTCGGTAGTTCGGTGCGCAGCCCCTGAGTGGTCGCCGAAGCACGCATGACATTCATGTCGGAACTTATCGCAATGTCCACGATCAGCAGTTTCGAAGCGCTGGCGCCAACTTCGCTCACCGCGGAGGTCGCCTCTCCGCGCAGCGTATCAAACACGATCCGTTGAGGGCTGGCCACGATGAGTTCGTCCGTGCCACGCAAATTGGGAATCAACACCCCGACTGCCAGACCGGCAGCCAGTCCGATACCTGCAGCCAAGCCAGGTCGTCTTCGCGTCTGACTACCGATGAATCCGGTTGCGTTGTCAATATTGGCCGCCGGCGGCGCGGTTCGCATGGCCGAGAGGGCATCGCCCAGACGGGTGTCATTGTCGACCAGTTCGAGCAATCGCGGCTTGTCGAGCATATAGGTCTCGAACCATTCCTGTTCGGCCTCGTCGAGTTCACGGTCGAGGTAGCGATTGAGCCAGGCATTTTCCAGCCATTTCGCCATCGGTGAGTTTCCGGGCAAGTTCATCTTTTGTGACTCCAGTGGAAGTCCCCAGTTGTCTGCCCTTGATCGGATAAGAGTTGGAGTGGCGGCATCTGTCTCATTCCATGTCCGGGCCGAGTCCGGCGCGGTTCAGGATTTCGCGGAAGCGGGTACGGGCGCGATGGATCACCCGGCGGAAATGTTCGGGGTCGATCGCAAGCTCGTTGCAGATCTGCGCGCAATCCTGTTCGTGTAGGTAGAAGCGGGTCAGAACCTCGCGGTCGCGGGCAACGGGCAGTTCGGCAAGTAGCTCGCGCACCTGTCGGGCCTTGCGGGCGGCATCCAGCTCGTCGGCCGGCGCCGGGCTGCTGGCGAGCAGCCGCGGGTCTTCCGACTCGACGCTTTCATGCGTCCGCTGCTTGTTCTGAGTCGCGCGCTGTTCGGCGTGCAGTCGATGCATCGCGCTGGTGCGAATGTAGGCGGGCAGGGCAGCAGCATCGCGCAGCCCGCCTTTGCGCAGCTGCTCGAGCACGGCTGCCAGCACGTCCTGGGCAAGATCATCGACATCGAGCGCCGCACCGCGTGCGTGACGACGCAGGATGACGCGCACACCAAACGAGAACCGCGAGAGCAACTGCGACTCGGCCTGGACGTCACCCTCGCGGATGCGCGCGACCAGGCCGATGAGATCGGCTTCAACCTGGTCATCACTCAGATCGGGGCTGGCGGCCATTGGAATCTCATGCGGACGAGTCTGGATCGTATCGAAGCTTTGGCGATTGGCAAGTCGAAACCGGGATATCTGGCGAATCGAGTTCTGCTTTCAGGTGCACAGCTGACCCGGTTGGCTTATTCTCAAGTCTCCATCGAGGGGAATCCCGACCATGCGTGCTGTTGATCAATTGCTGGGCGAATACTCCGAATCGCACCGCAACCCTACCAACAAGCTCATCCACTGGGTCTGTGTGCCGCTGATCCAGTTCTCGACCCTGGGTCTGTTGTGGTGGGTCCATCCCTACATTGCGCTGGCACTGATTGTGTTCAGCCTGATCTGGTATCTGCGGCTGTCGATCCCGCTTGCCGCTGGCATGTCGCTGATCAGCGTAGCGATGGTCGCCGTCCTCTGGAAGGTCCCGCGTGATCTGCTGCTCTGGATTTCCGCGGCGGTCTGGATTGCGGCCTGGATCGCGCAGTTTGTCGGGCACAAGCTCGAGGGCAAGAAGCCCTCGTTCTTCCGCGACATATTTTTTCTGCTGGTCGGTCCGATGTGGATTCTGGCGGCGCTGTATCGACGCTGGAAACTGGTTTACTAGCTCCGTGATCGCGGTCGGAATCCTCGGCGCCGGCAGTATCGGCTGTTTTCTCGGCGCCCATCTGATCCGCGCCGGGATTCCTACCCTGATGATCGCGCGGCAGCGACTGCACGAGGAAGTGGCCGCGCATGGTCTCCACGTCAGCGGCTCGAAACATGGTTCGTTCGACCTGCCCGCCGATCGTGTCCGGATTGCCACCGATCCCGCCGAGCTTGCTGACTGCGACGTGATTCTGGTGACCGTGAAAAGTGCCGATACCGGGCAGGCCGCGTTGGCGATTGCCAGCTTGCCGAACCGCCCTGGACGCGTCGTAGTGAGCTTCCAGAACGGTGTACGCAACGCCGAGCTGCTGCGCCAACGGCTGCCCGCAGTTCAGGTGATCGCCGGAATGGTGCCGTGGAATGTGGTCTGGAAAGCGGGGGCCGTCTTTCACCGTGGCAGCGCGGGCGAGCTGATGATCGCGCAGGGCAAAGAATCCGCCCGGGTCAGCAACATGCTCGGTGATGCTGGGCTGGAAACCCTGCTGCATCGAAATCTGCCCGGCGTGCTCTGGGGAAAGCTTCTGCTCAACCTCAATAATCCGATCAATGCACTGTCCGGCCTGCCCCTGCGCGATCAGCTGGCGCGGCGCGGCTATCGCAGAATCCTGGCCGGGATGATGCGGGAAGCTCTGCAGATCATGCGCGCTGCCGCGGTCAAACCGGTGAAGGCAGCACGCCTTGCCCCGCGTCTGGTGCCCTGGGTACTGGATCTGCCGGATGCGGTATTTCTGCGCGTGGCCAGTTCGATGCTGAAGATCGACCCGCAGGCGCGCAGCTCGATGTGGGAGGACCTGCAGCGGGGCCGCGCCACCGAGATCGACTACATCAATGGCGAAGTGGTTCGGCTCGCCGAATCGATCGGGCGCGACGCACCAGGGAATCGCGCAATGGTCGAGCTGGTGCACAAAATCGAGCAACGACCCGGGTCGCTGACGGCGCCGATGTCCGCCGAGGAACTGGCGGGCTTGCTGGTGCATCGGCTGGATTGAGCGCCCCGACCTCAGGCGAATTCGAGCCCGTGCAGGGCCAGCGATCCATGCGAGAAAATGGCTGACGTCACCTCGGTAGTGAAGCCCACACGGGCCGCACCCAGGGCGACGAAGACCGGCAGCAGGTGTTCGCTGGTCGGGTGATTTCGCCGTGGTTCCGGTGCCGCCTGTTCCCATTCGAGCAGGTCGTCGATGGCTTGCGCGCCCAGCCTGGCGACGAACCAGTCGGCAAACGCGATCGCCCAGGCCGCCGTGGTACTCGGGCTGCCATGCCAGTCCAGTGCGCCGAGGTTGTGGGTCAGACCGCCGGAGCCGATGATCAGCACGCCACTTTCGCGCAGTGGTGCAAGCGCGCGACCGAGATCGAAGTGCCAGCGGGCATTGCGCGCCGGACTCACCGACAGCGAGACCACAGGGACGTCGGCATCCGGATACATGTGGCGCAAC
The DNA here is from genome assembly GCA_038255435.1 of Lysobacterales bacterium. Taxonomy (GTDB): domain Bacteria; phylum Pseudomonadota; class Gammaproteobacteria; order Xanthomonadales; family Ahniellaceae; genus 0-14-3-00-62-12. Next base: position 61,683 of record JBBSLG010000012.1, on the reverse strand, counting down.
GGCACCCATACTCCGTGGTCGAGGCCGCGCGTCGGATCAACGGCGGCGCCATCGAATCCAGCAGTTAGCAACAGTCGGCGTGCGTCCTCGGCGAGATCGGCGCTGCCGGGTGCCTGATAGCGCAGTTGATAAAGTGCAGGCGCAAAGCCGCCGAAGTCGTGGATGGTTTCCGGGCTGCTGTTCGCGGTGAGCGTCGGCTCCGCGCCGTGATGATGGGCCGAGATCACCAGCAGCGCGCGCGGAGCTGGGAATCGTTTTCCCAGCGCCCGCCATGAACGCGTCGTTTGGTTGTCCTCGAGCGCCATCGTCGGCGCGCCGTGTGAAATGAACAATGTCGGAAAACTGGACATCCGGTTTGACCTCGCATGCATGCAGACCGATCAGAAAGGGCTTGCCCACCCTGATCTCAGTACTTGCATTTTCGCGACCCGCGCGTTCTCCGTACATTCGCCGCGCCTGCACGGCCGCGTTGCAGTACTGCAAGCTGGCGCCAGTCGGGCGAGGTCAGCGCGTGCAGGAGAAGTCGGCGGGGTGTTCCGGTCGTACAATTGTGCTTCTAGTGGCTCGGATGGTGGATCATGTTCGACTGGAACGACCTGCAGGTATTCCTCGCCATCGCCCGTGGCGGCAGTCTCGCTGCGGCCTCACGCCAGCTCGCGGTAAATCATTCCACCGTGTTCCGGCGTCTCAATACGTTTGAGGAATCGCTGGGTGTGCGCCTGTTCGATCGACTGCCGAGCGGGTATGCGCTGACCGCCGAGGGCGCATCCATCCGACCGCAGGCCGAGCTCGTTGAAGCGAGTGTGCTGGCGATCGAGCGCGGCGTTGCCGGGCGCGACCTGGCCATGGAAGGCGACGTGCGACTTACCACGCCGGGCAATCTGGCAACCGAGTTTCTCGCGCCGCTGCTGCCAGAGCTTTACCAGCGGCATCCGGGCATCCGGCTGGAGATCGCGGCTTCCGACAGTGATTTCGACCTGGCCAGACGCGAAGCCGATATCGCCCTGCGCGCCACCCAGGCGCCGCCCGATTGGCTGGTCGGCCGCGAATTGCTCAGAATCCGCTGGTGGGCGTACGCCAGCGCGGAGTATCTCGACAAGCACGGCGGCCCACGCTCGCACGAAGATCTCCAACAGCATGCGCTTATCGGCGCCGATCCGGCATTTCAGCGGCTGCCGGTTTTCTCCTGGCTGCGCGAACTGGTGCCGGATGCCAGCATCCGTGCGCGTGCCGGAGATCTGCGCACAATGGCGGCCATGGCCGAGGCGGGTATCGGTGTGGCATTGCTGCCTGGCGACGGCGCTTCGGCGCGACTATCGCGCTTGTTCGAGCTCGATTCGCGCTTCGAAAGCGGGCTCTGGCTGCTCACTCATCCTGATCTGCGCCACGTCGGTCGGATCAAGGCGGTGATGGACTTTCTCACCGAAAAGCTTCGCGGCGACCCGCGGCTACGCGAAGCGGCAGTCACGTAGACCCCGGATTCGCCAGCGCGGAGCCCGGGAGTTCCGGGGCCTCGATCTGCCACAATATGCGCTCTCTTCTTTCCCCTTCCGAGGTTTCCATGTCGCATTTTGACGTTCGTTCCGCCAAGCGCCCAGATCCCGACCAGCCCATGGTCGATATCGCCAACTATGTGGCGGACTACCACATCAGTTCGGCCGAGGCCTTCGAGACCGCGCGCTACATGCTGATGGACTCACTCGCCTGTTCGATGCTGGCGATGCGATTTCCCGAGTGCGTGAAACATCTTGGTCCCGTGGTTCCCGGTGCCGACATGAAGGGCGGCGTGAAGATCCCGGGTACCTCGCATCAACTCGATCCGGTGCAGGCCGCGTTTGCCATTGGCACCCAGGTGCGCTGGCTGGATTTCAACGACACCTGGCTCGCTGCCGAGTGGGGCCATCCATCGGACAATCTGGGCGCGATCCTCGCCGTCGGCGACTATCTGTCCCGCCGCGCCGTGCAGGATGGTGGCAAGCCGCTGACCGTGCGCGACATCCTGCGCTTTGCGATCAAGGCCCACGAGATCCAGGGTTGCTACGCCCTGAAGAACAGTTTCAATCGAGTCGGTCTGGATCATGTGATCCTGGTGCGCCTTGCCTCGACAGCAGTCGCTGCGCACATGCTCGGCGCCAGCAAGGAAGAGATCATCACGGCGGTGTCGCATAGCTGGATCGACAATGGCGCCCTGCGCACCTATCGGCACGCACCCAATACCGGGCCGCGCAAGAGCTGGGCGGCCGGTGATGCCTGCCGGCGTGCGGTCATTCATGCGCTGAACGCGGTCGACAAGGGTGTGGTTGGTTACCCCTCGGCGCTGAGCGCCAAGACCTGGGGTTTCTACGATGTCGCGTTCAAGGGCAAAGCGTTCGAATTTGAACGGCCGTTCGGCAGCTACGTCATGGAAAATGTGCTGTTCAAGATCAGCTTCCCCGCCGAGTTCCATGCCCAGACCGCAGTGGAATGCGCGATGCAGTTGCATCCCCAGGTCGTCGACCGGATCGATCAGATCGAGCGCATCGCCATCGAGACCCAGGAGGCCGGTGTCCGCATCATCGACAAGACCGGGCCGCTGTCCAACTACGCTGATCGCGATCATTGCATCCAGTACATGGTGGCGATCCCGCTGATCTTCGGCGGACTCACGGCCGATCACTACAATGACGATGTCGCCGCCGATCCGCGCATCGATGCGTTGCGCGAGAAGATGACGGTCAGCGAGAATCCACAGTTCACCAAGGACTATTTCGATCCGGACAAGCGCTACATCGGCAACTCGATCCAGGTCTTCTTCAAGGACGGCAGCAAGACCGACAAGGTCTCGATCGACTTCCCGATCGGACACCGCAAGCGCCGCGGCGAGGGCATCCCGGTGCTGGTGAAGAAGTTCGAATCGGCGATCAATGCCCAGTTCGGCGCCAAGCGGGCACGGCAAATCGTGGACATTTGCGCTGATGCCGCGCGAATGGAGGCGATGCCAATCCACGAGTGGATGGATCTGTTCGCGGTCTGACTGGATCGGCCGTGGCTGGGCGCACATGCAGCGTGCGCCCCGTCGCATTGGTCACCGGATCACCCGTGCTGTGCGCGTCTCTGTGCGGCAGAACACACTGCGGCGGCACCGTTTAGCACTGGTTCAATGCAGGCAGTGTCAAATACCTCAGCAAATCAGGTACTTGAAATCTGAAATTTTGCCCTGATTTGTACGTCGTCTGACTTATAATCCAACTGCTGCGCCATCTCCCGGCGCCGTGGCCGCGAATAAAATCACAATGGAGATCCCGATGAACCGTAAAACACTTTGTGCATTGATCGCACTGTCTCTGGGCGGCGTTTCGGTCCAGGCACAGGACTATCCCGATAATTGGTACGTCGCGCCTTCGCTGGGCGTGTCGCTGAACGATAACGAGCGTTACGTCGATGACGACGAAACGGTCCTTTTCGGTGTCGGCCTCGGCCGCTTGATCGCGCCGAACAGCTCGCTGGAATTCGCTGTGGACTACACCACGCGCGACTTCGGTAGCCAATTCAACTATGTCGGCAACTCCAGCTCGCTGGATGTCACCGCAACCCTGCGCCATTTCTTTACCGACTGGTCGTGGCGCCCGTACGTCTTCGGCGGCCTCGGCATGGGTTACCACCAGGCTGACCGACAGGTCGGCGGCGAAATCGATGTCGATGGCTGGGATCCGGTTGCGCAGTTCGGCGTCGGCATGCAGCGCGCCTTCGGCGGCAACAAGGCGTTCCGCACCGAGCTCGGCTATCGCGCCGACTACGACAATCGCACTGTCCCGGGCCAGACCGAGTTTGGCGATCTGTTCCTGACTGCAGCGGTCCTGTTCAACGTCGGCAGCCCCTCGGCACCTGAAGAGCCGGCAGCGACTGATCCGGCTGACTACCCGGCTGAGCCGGTCGAGACCACCCCACCAGCGCAGCCGACCGATGGCGACAATGATGGCGTGCTCGACGCTGACGACAAGTGCCCCGATTCGGCACCAGGCGAAGTGGTTGGTCCGGATGGTTGCCCACAGGCAATCGTCATCGATCTGCGTGGCGTCAACTTCGCGTTCGACAAGTCTGACCTGACCGCCGAGTCGATCGCGATTCTGGACCAGGCCGTGGACGTGCTGAACCGTTACCCGGCGATGCGGGTTGAAGTGGCCGGTCATACCGACTCGGTCGGTACCGATGCCTACAACCAGGGTCTCTCCGAGCGTCGCGCCAAAGTCGTCTACAAGTATCTGACCGACAAGGGCATCGCTGCCTCGCGTCTGTCGGGTCCGAACGGCTACGGTGAAGCCCGTCCGATCGACACCAATGACAATGCCGACGGTCGCGCACGCAACCGCCGCACCGAGTTGGTCAAGCAGAAGTAATTCGGCCGCGGCCTTCGAGCCGCTGCTCAGGTAAAACGAAAAGCCCGGTCATGCCGGGCTTTTCCTTTTGGGGCTTGCCGTGGGCCTGAGATGGATATTCTGATCGGCTCGGCGCCGCGATGGGCTCGCGAGTCAGGCGGCGAAAGACCCGGGGTTTTGACCAGCTCCGCAGTTGAGGGCGGGGGCATCGCAAGGATGAATCTGGGTAGCGAAGCCGATGTGGTGACTCACTCGGAGCCCCCATCTACAGGCTGATTGCGTTCGGCATCCGAATGCGGGCACGGGTACCGCGACCGAGTTCACTTTCGATGCTGACCGGCCATTGGAAGCGATCGGACAGGCGCTTCACGATCGTGAGGCCTACGCCATGGCCACCGCGATCCGAACGGCGGCCACGATAGAACGGATCGAAGGCATGCTCGGCATCCTCGGACGACATTCCGCTGCCGCTGTCCTCGACTTCGATATAGTCCGCCGCGAGTCGTACGGTGATCCGGCCGGTCTCGGTGTACTGGGCGGCGTTGCGCAGCAGGTTTGACAGCATGACCGAGAGGACGCGTGCCGAACCGTTGATCTGGATGCGGGAGTCCAGTTGCGCACGCAGTTCGATCGGCTTGCCGGCGATCAGCACTGCGGCGCGTTCCAGTTCTTCGGCGACTACATCATTCACGCTGAATTGTTCAGTGGGAAGGCCAACGTCGGCCTCGCGCGCAAGGATCAGGAATGCCTCGATCAATGCCTCCATGTCGCCAGTTGCGCGCTTGATCCTGTTCAATGATCTGGCGATCAGATCGCTCGGCTCGGCATCGCTCAGCATCACATCGGTGGCAATCTTGATGATGGTCAGCGGTGTGCGCAATTCGTGGCTGGCGTCGCGGGTGAAGTTACGCTCGCGCTCGACGAAATGTTCATTGCGCCTGGCGAATACTTCGATGGATTCGGCGAGGGTCTGTACTTCTTCGTCGCTGTTGGATGAGCGACGGATTTCTTCGACTGCCTTGAGATCGGGCTTGTGCGGATCGAGCGCGCTGACACTTTGCGCCAGCTGGATGATCGGCGATACCGCGCGGCGCGATACCCGATAGGTGAAGAACGAAACCAGGTAGACCGCACCCAGCACAAAGCTGAGCGGAATGAGACCGAACCAGAGCGCAAGACTGCGCAGTTGTTCCTGATGGAAGATCAGCCAGAGCCGGTCCACGCCATGCTGGTCCACGTAGACCAGTTCATCGGCGCCGTCCAGGCTGAGCGCGTGGAAGCCAGGCGGCAGGGCGCGCAGGCTGGCCGGAACCGCGGGGTTCTCGACATTGCCGATGCTGAGATAGCCCTGCATATTGTAGGTGTCGGGAACGGGCCAGGCGGCATCGCGCTTGCGCCCTTCCCAGAAATGCGTGGCCTCGTCGGTCAGTGCGCGATGGATCAAAACGTCGCGCAGCACCACCATCGCGGCGTAGACGCCGAGCAGGGTGGCCAGGGCAATCGAGACCGTCTGCAGTACAAAGGCAATCCACAGCTTCCCGCGCAGGCCACGTTTCGGGGGGTGTGGCTTATCCGGCTTTCGCACTGTTGGTCAGCTCGGCATCGAGGTCGGTCAGACGATAGCCGGCACTGTGGATGGTGTGCAGCAGCGGTTTGTCGAAGGGCTTGTCGATCACTTTGCGCAGATTGTAGAGATGGCTGCGCAGCGTATCGGAATCGGGCAGCAGATCGCCCCAGACCTCGCGCTCGATGTCGCGGCGGCTGACCACGCGCGGCGATTCGCGCATCAGGATGGTGAGCAGGCGAATGCCAATGGGCGACAGCAGCAGATCCCGGCCGGCGCGGGTGGCGCGCAGGGTGGCGGTATCCAGAACCAGATCAGCAACGCGTAGCACCTCGGTCGATACCTGGCGACGGTCGCGACGGATCAGGGCACGGACCCTTGCCTCAAGCTCGCGGATCTCGAACGGCTTGACCAGATAGTCATCAGCGCCAGCATCCAGGCCGACGAGTTTATCGTCCAGCGTGTCGCGCGCGGTCAACATCAGCACCGGCGTGGCGCGCTTGGCGTCATGGCGCAACTTGCGGCAGACTTCAATTCCATCCAGGCCGGGAAGCATCAGATCGAGCACAATCACGTCGTAGCTGTTGGTCACCGCAAGGTGCAGGCCGGTCACGCCATCGCTGGCATAATCAACACTGAAGCCACGGCGTTCAAGGAATTCACCTACCATCTCGGCGATTCCGCGATTGTCTTCGACCAACAGGATCAGGCCGGGGGTATCTTCACGAACAGTCATGGCGGGCTCCTTTCACAAGTGTGAAAATTAGAATCGAAGCGATGTGATGGAAAGGTGAATTTCTGGGCTTTTGTGAATGCGGGTTCGATCACATTGGTCAAGCCGCTGGCACATAGCCTGCTTTGGGCTCTTCGGATTCGGAGCATTGGGGGTTTCATGGAAGCGAGCGAAAAAAGACTGCACCCACGCAAAGACGTGTTCACCGCCGCCATGCTGGTTCTGGGTGATGAAGGCTATCTATCTGAGGTATGGGATATTTCTCAGGGCGGAGCACGTCTGGGTCGGCCCAAGCGTTGGCCATCGACGGGGTCCGAACTGGCTCGGGTGTTCTTCATGCTCGACCAGGACACGGTGATCAGCCTTGCGGTGCGCGTGGTCCGCTCGGGTGACGATCATATCGGGCTGAAGTTTGTTGAAGGCCAGGAAGATCGCGTCCAGCAACTGATGTACGAGGCGCGGTTTCTGGAGTCGGAGACGACCTGAGGCGCTCGCAGCGCATTGCCACCGGCGGCATTGCGCGATGAAGGCCAGCGGGGCCTGAAGCCGGTCCCGACCGCGGGGCGGTGCTTCGATTTTCATCTACCCCACAGCCCGAACTGGTCGGTCAGGTGCCGCTGGTGCCACCCTGTCGCCGGCGTCCTTGAAGAGCGCCTGATGCCTGTATGGTTGACGCCGATTGGGCTTTTGCTGGCTTCCAATGTGTTCATGACCATCGCCTGGTATGGCCATCTGCGGCACAAGCAGGTCGCCCTCACCACCGTGATCCTGATCAGTTGGGGCATCGCCTTTTTCGAGTACGGGCCTGCAGGTACCAGCCAACCGGATCGGGCATGCGGTCTACAGCGCGGCCCAATTGAAGGTGATCCGGGAGGTGCTCTCGCTATCGCTATTCGCGATGTTCTCGGTCTGGTATCTGGGCGAGTCGCTGAGTTGGAATCATCTGGCCGGATTTGCCCTGATTGCGGCCAGAGCCGCCCTGGTGTTCATGGCCTGAACGCGACAGCTCGAGAATCAGAAAGGTATCTTTCCGGTCAGCATGTCCTTGAACATCACCCAGTCGCCAGCCAGGCTGTAGAACGGATGCTTGAAGGTCGCGGGACGATTCTTCTCGAAGCCAAAGTGGCCGAGCCAGGCGAAGCCATAACCGATCACCGGCAGACTGAACAGCCACCACGGCGCCAACCAGCGCAGACCCACGGCAAGCACGACCAGCACGATCAGCATGCTGCCAGCAAAGTGCAGGCGCCGACAGGTCGGGTGCTTGTGTTCTCCCAGATAGTAGGGGTAGAAGCTGCGGAAGCTGTCGAATCGTTGGCTCATGCGCGCATCCTCATATCCTTGCGTCGCGCATGATCTGGCGATCGGTCTGCGCGCAGGGCCGGCCGATGCGCCGGCCCGCAATCGCAGCGTGGCGCTAGTGTGCAACGCAACACTAGTCTTCGAATCCATCGGCAAACATTCCGCTGTTGTCGGCGTCGGTAGCGCTGTTGTTGACCATGTCTGGATCGCCGACGCCGGCGCCTGTGCTCACAGTGGCGGTGTTGCTGATGCCGGACTCCGAAGTGACGCGAACCGGTGCATTGACCGTGAAGGTTACGCTGCTCGCGGCTGGAAGATCGACCAGCACGCTGATGTCGCCCATTCCGGATCCGACTGCGCAACTGGAATTGCCATCGTCGACGCAGATCCAACTGCTTGCTGCTTCGTCGAACAGGGCATCGTCAATATCATCGCTTACCAGCGCGCCGACCGTGGCGGCGGGGCCGGCATTGCTCACCACGATCGTATAGACCGTGGTCGAGCCGCTCTGGACCATGTCCTCGCCATTGCTCTTGCTGATCGACAGGTCGGCCGCCGGAATCACTTCGTGATCAGGCGAGGTATCGGTCGCGAACGCATGGTTGGCATCGCCCGTGTAAAAGGCCTGGAACACGTAGGTACCGATACTGAGCGGGGCGGTGTTGATCGTCGCGACGCCATTGCTGATGCTGGCGTTGCCGACCGGGCCGGACGTCGGCGAAACCATCTGGAACGCGACCGTACCTACCGGGATACCACCGGTCAGCGTCGCGGTCAGCGTCGTTCCGTTACCCTCAAGGCTGGGATTGGGCGCGCTGGTCAGCACCATCACGACCGCTGCCTGGGTGATCTCCTGTGAAATCGGACCGGCAGCGCTGCCGAAGTAATTTGCCGTCTGCGCATAGCTCGCGGTGATCGGGTGCGTACCCGCATTGAGATTATTGATCGTGAGCTGTGCTGAGCCCGCGACCAGGGCCACGGTGCCAATCGGCGTGCCGTTGTCACTGAACACCACGTTGCCCGCTGGCGTACCGCCACCTGGCGGAGTGACCGACAGGTTGGCAGTGAACGTCACCGCCTGACCATAAGGGGCCGAGATCGACGAGGAGTTCAGGATCATCGTGGTTGTTGCACGCGCCACCGTCACCGCCGTGGCGGCCGATGCGCTGGGCAGGTGCTCGCTGTCACCGGCGTAGTTGGCGGTGATGCTGTAGTTTCCTGCATTCGGCGCACTGAGCACCAACTGAGCCTGGCCGCTGCCGTTGACTGCCGCAGATCCAAGCGAGGCGATGCCGTTGAGGAAGTTGACCGAGCCGGTAGGGGTCCCGCCACTGACCTGGGCAGTCAAGGTGAGGTTCTGGCCGAACACGATGTTGTTGCTGCTGACGTTCAGCGTGGTCGTCGTGGCAGTGCCGTTGTTGAACACATAGGCCGAACCGGCGTTGTTGCCTACGCCCGAAATATCGTCCATGGGGGCGCCAACGACGGCTGTACCACCGGCAAGCGCGACGCCGAATCCGAAGTTGTCGTTGAGCGCTGCGTCACTGGCAATGTACTTGTCGAGCTGAGTCCAGTTCGTACCAGTACGTCGATACACATAGGCCGATCCAGCGTTGACCACGTCAGCAACATCGTCGACATAGGCACCGACCACGGCGAGGTCACCCGAGATTGCAACCGAGTGACCAAAGAAATCATCGGGGGCGGCATCGGATGCGAGCAGATGGGCCTGGAAATTCCATGTTCCGGTGGTCTCGAGAAACACGGATGCCCGGCCCGAGTTGCTGCCAGGAACACCATTGAAAAATGGCTGGCCGACAATGGCCGACGTACCACTGATCGAAACGCTGGCGCCGAATTCGTCCTCGCTGGTTCCGGTAGGCGGTGTCAGCTTTGCGGTCTGAGTCCAGACGCCGGTATTGCGGGTGAAGGCGTAGGCGCCGCCGGCCTGGACGCCAAAGCCGTTGCTGTCCTTGGGCGCGCCGACGACAACACGTTCGCCGGAAATCGATACCGAATTGCCGAACTGATCGCCGGTTGCGGCGTCGGATGCGGTCAGACGTTGCTGCTGGGTCCAGGTTCCCGTCGAACGGGTGAACACATAGGCAGAGCCAGTGTTGAGGGTGGGAATACTGTCGAGATTTGCACCGGCGACCAGGGTGTTTGCGTCCAGCGCAACGGAAAAGCCGAAATTGTCTCCGGGCTGGATATCGGTCGAAACCAGACGTTGCTGCAGCGTCCACACGCCAGCGCTACGCGTGTAGACGTAGACCGCTCCGCTGCCGCCTTCGAACGGAGCGCCGACTGCCAGGGTGTCGCCCGAGATGGTGACCGAGTAGCCATAGTTGGCGTTTACCGTTGGCGTGGAAGCCACCAGACGCTGCTGGCGGGTCCAGCTGCTGCCGCCGCTGCGCACAAACACATAGACCGAGCCCGCATCGGTAGCAGCCGCCTCATCATTGAGATAGGCGCCGACCACGGCGGTATCGCCGGAAACCGCAACCGAGTAACCCATATTGTCTTCAGCTGCGCCTTCACCCACATTGGGCAGGAGCTTGAAGGACTCACTGACATCGGCGAGGCGAATGCCGATTCGCGATACCGGCAGGGATTTGACGGACGCGCGCGAGGCCTTGCCGGTCAGCGCGTCTGCTGTCGTTGTAGCCTGGGCGGGGGCTTGCGTGATGAGGCTAGCGGCCAGCAGCACGCCACCAAGTAAAAATGCGGTTCTGAAAACAGTCACTCCATCACTCCTTGCAGGGCGAGGCTCTGTAGGCCTCATACTCACAGGCTGGGGCTGGAGGCACATTAATCTCCGCCGCGCCAATGTCTCGAATACACAATACGCCGATTGTATCGGCGTGCCGTGATGCATTTTGACTGGGCACCGTTGAATTTTGGTTATTTCAGCCGCCGTTCATCTGGGCGGCGTTGTCTGCCGTTGCGCGCGCAGCTGAAAAACCAGCAGATCGAGGGCAGCAATCGCCCGCGATGCCGCGTTCTGCGCAAGCTGGCAAGACTTGGGTCAACGGCGTTCGCTACGCTTTGCCTCGTCCCAGAGCGCATCCTGGGCGGCCAGGTCGAGCGTCTCCAGCGACTGACCGCGAGCGAGCGCGAAAATTTCCATCAGACGGAAGCGCCGCTCGAATTTTCGGTTGGCGTGGCGCAGTGCCTGCGAGAAATCCACCTTCGCATGACGGGCCAGATTGACACAGACGAACAGCACGTCGCCGATCTCGTCGGTAAGCCGCTCGGGATCGCTGCCCTGTGCCATCTCGGCGCGGACTTCGTCGAGCTCCTCATGCAATTTCCCGAACACGGGTGTGACATCCGGCCAGTCGAAGCCAACCGTTGCGGCCCGCTTCTGCAATTTCAGCGCGCGTTGCCACTCCGGCATGCCCTGACTGATTCCGGCCAGCGCACTGGCATCGTCACTGGGGTTTTCGCTGCGCTTCTGCTGCTCCCAGAGTCGGGTCTGTTCTTCGGCGCTGCGCGTCGTTGCGTCACCGAATACATGCGGATGGCGGCGCACCATCTTGTCGCAGATCGCGCTGACCACGTCATCGAAACCGAAGTGGCCGGCTTCGTTGGCAAGCTGGCTATGGAATACCACCTGGAGCAGCAGATCGCCGAGTTCATCGCGCAGATCCTGGAAATCCTTTCTGTCGATGGCATCGGCGACTTCGTAGGCTTCCTCGATCGTGTACGGCGCGATCGTGTCGAAATTCTGCTTTACATCCCAGGGGCAACCGGACTCGGGGTCGCGCAGCCGACGCATGATCTCGAGCAGGCGCTGCATCGACGCTGCCGGATCAGCCATTGTGCGCGGGCCCGCCCGCTTCCCCCAGCCACCGCGACCATGGCGCGGAGGTATCGGAATAGGCCATGAAGTCGGGATTGAGCAGGCTGTCGCTCAGGTTGTAGCGCAGCGGCTCGAGCGCCATATTGGTGACCCGACCGCCAGCCGCCTCGACCACGGCCTGACCTGCTGCGGTGTCCCATTCGCTGGTCGGACCAAAGCGGAAATAGACGTCGGCCTCACCCTCGGCGATCAGACAGAATTTGAGCGCTGAACCCATCGGCCGCAACTCGTGCTCACCAATCGCATCAAGCACGCCAAGCAGGCGCGGATCGGCATGGGAACGGCTGCCGGCCACGCGCAGGCTACTGCCGCGCTGCCCCGTCACTGCAATGGCACGCCGGGATCCATCGCGTTCATGGCGCCAGGCACCCAGGCCGCGTGCGCCCGCACAGGAATAGCCCGGCACCGGGGCATGAACGACGCCGAGCACGCTCTCATGGTTTTCGATCAGCGCGATGTTCACACTGAACTCGCCATTGCGCTTGATGAATTCGCGCGTGCCATCGAGCGGATCGACCAGCCAATAGGTGGGCCACTGATGACGCTGATCGGTATGGCTGGTTGCCGATTCCTCGGAGAGCACCGGAATGCCCGGCGTCAATTCGCCGAGTTCGCGCACGATCAGTCGATGTGCTGCCATGTCGGCGGCCGTGAGTGGCGAACGATCGTCCTTGAGCTCGACGGCGAACGCGCTTTCATAGACTTCGAGAATCGCCTGGCCGGCACGTTCGGCGATCCCGCGCACCGCGCCGAGCAGTTCAGCATGACTGGCAGTCATCAGACTTCCCGCGCGCGTTGTTGCAGATATTCGCGGGTGACAAACAGCGCGGCAATCGAGCGACCATCGGTGACATCATCGCGACCAACGAGCTTATTGAGTTCATCGAGGCGCCAGGGCACGACCTCGAGCTCTTCGGGCTCGTCACCCTCCAGACGTTCAGGGTAGAGATCCTCGGCGAGCACCACATGAATCATATTGGCCATATAGGTGGGCGCCAGGGCAAGTTTGGTCAGCAGGGTCAGACGGCGTGCGCCGACACCCACTTCTTCTTTCATCTCGCGATTGGCACCCTCGAGTACATCTTCATTGCGCTCGAGCCGGCCTTTGGGCAGACCGAGTTCATAGGCATGTAATCCTGCAGCGTATTCGCGAACCAGGAGCACGGTCTCGGCGTCCTGCATAGGCACCACCATCACCGAGCCGCGACCGGAACCCGGCATGCGTTCAAAAGTCCGGCGTGCGCCATTGCCAAATTCCAGATCGATCTGCTCGAGCTGGAAGCGGGTGCCCTCGTTGAGAATTCGTCGTTCGTGGATGATCGGTAGTTTTCGCATGTAGTGGATTGTAGCGCTGGGGCATGTCGGCCGGACTGGGCCGGGCAGGGGCGCGGCGCGACTTTTGCATCAGGTCAGCAAACTGCCTCGGACCGGCGGCGGCAATGGCAGGGATTGCAGTGCTAGCGCAGGCGCGCCAGAAGGTCGGTATGCAGATTGGGCCGGGCGGCCAGCATTGAGCGCGTCTCCAGGCCGACTTGTGCACCGTCGAGGTCGCTGAGGGTTGCGCCTGCCTCGCGAGCGATCACGGTCAGCGCGGCAATATCGAGAATATTGAGGTCGGACTCGATCACGGCATCGACTGCGCCACTGGCGAGCAGGTGATAGTGCAGAAAATCACCATAGCCACGGATTCGGTTGCATTCCCTGATCACACGGCCGAGCGCCGTCCAGCGCCGGCTATCGGCGGCGAGACTGCGGATATTGCCCGTTGAAATCTGCGCGGCGGACAGGCTACGGGCGGGACCGATGTCGACGCGCTCTCCATTGATCCAGGCGCCGCCACCACGGCGCGCCCAGGCGCATTCGCCGTACTGCATCGCGCTTGAAACACCGAGCACAAGCTCGTCGTCGACCATCAAGGCGATCTGGGTAGAGAACATCGGGTAGCGACGCACAAACGACTTGGTGCCATCGATCGGATCGATCAGCCAGAGCATCCGGCCCTGTCCCGAGCGGCCGAACTCCTCGCCATAGTAGGCGTGATCAGGGAATTCAGCGCGCAGCACCGACAGAATCGCCTGCTCGCATTCGCGATCGGCAATGGTTACCGGTGACTCGTCGGACTTGGTCTCGACGTCAATTGGCGCCCGGTAGTAGCGCGCCACAATGGTTTCGGCGGCATCCGCGGCACGACGTGCGACGGCGAGTGCGTGATCGAGAAATTCGCTGTCTGTCCTGGCCATGCTGCGCGCTCAGTAGAGTTTGTTGATCGTTCCCTCGACGCGCAGCAGGGAGCCGCCGTCGAGCGTGCGTTCGCCCACGTACATCAGGGCTTCGTGGATCTGTTCATTGCCCGGTCGCGCCTGCAGATGGACTTCCGCCTTGAACGCCAGCCCACGCAACTCGATCATGCCGTGTGCCTGCAAGGGGCCGCCATCGTCGCGGACGCGGCCCTCGACCGAGCCATCGGCGCGTGGCGCGAAATCGACGATGATGCGGCCGAAGCGGGCCTCGGCCGCGCCGCTGACGCCGACCTCGTCCCAGATCATCTGGCCGATCGCGAGACCTACGGCGCCATCCTCGATCACCACATCGTCCATGGCGACGCGGATATTGCCGAGCAGGCGCAGCGAAGGAATGTCGAGCACCGGGGTCAGCATGCTGGCAGGAAAACTCGCGCGCGCTGCAGCGAGTTCGATGCGTTTGCCGCGCAGTAGAAAATCCGACTCGGCCTGCCATTCAGGCCCGCTCAGGCTCAGCGTTCCGCGTGCGCTTCCGCGCAGTGCGGTCCATGGATCGAGCCGCCAGATCACCGGACCGACCGGCCTGGCGGCATAGCTGAACATGGCGGCCTTGCCCTGCCAGAGCGTGCCCTCGATACCCTGCAGGCGCAGTGGCTGCGCCCGGCCACCGTAGCGATCGTAGATATAGCGAGCCGGTACCGACATCACCAGCGCTGCGGCGATGCCGATCAGGAACAATAGAAAGACCAGCAAGCCTGGCCAGCGGCGCTTCTTGGGATGACTCATGGACAAATGTACCGTGCGGGGATGTCGGGCGCGTGCCCGAAAATTATGGAGTGCGATCGGAGAATCTCGCCCAGGACCGAAGAGCGTTCAAGTCCCCGATTCGACCAGGGCCACGCGGCCCTCGACCGTGCCAAGTGCCGGACCGCGCTGCAGGGAGTACTCGTCGACACGCACGCCATAGGCTGAATTCAGCCGCTCCAGCCAGAGTGCCAGTTGATCAAACTCGGCGGCCTCGATGAATACATTGACGCGACCGCCCGAGACCGGTTCGATGCGCTTGATCGCGTGACCCAGGCGCGCCTCGCGCGCCGTGCCATCGGCAAGCGCGAGCAGGGAGCGGCCACCGCGCTCGAATACACTGGCGCTGCCGGCCGAGCCCAGCGACTGCAATTGCGCCGAGGCCTGGTGCATATAGGCGAGGTCGGCTTCGCTCTGACTGGCTTGGCTGAGCAGCGATCGACGCGAGCGCAGCGTCGGATCCCAGAGGAAGGCCCAGAACAGCAGCAGCGCGATCGGCAGCGTGGCGAGGCGCAGGATGCGGCGATCGCGATCGCTCAGCGACAGCCACCAGGTCTTCATGCGCGGGCCTCCAGCTTGATGCGACCTTCGATTACATCACCGCGGGTTTCGGCGGTCTCCAAACTGGCCTTCAGTCCGGCTGTGGCGGCGAGACTCTCACGCAGTCCGTCGAGTGCTTCGATGCTCGGCGCTGACAGCCGCAGTGAGAGCACGCCGGCGCGATACTCGGCGCCCTCCAGTGAGATCCGTGCCTGACTGGCCAGCACCGGTGCACTCAGCGCCAGCAGTTGCAGGCCGCCGCTTTCAATGCCATTGCCGCCGGTAGCGACCTTGACCGCGTTGCGCATCTGGGCGAGCGGATTGGGCACGCTGCGGGCTTCGGGAAAACGCTCGCGATAAACGCGCTCCATCTCGGCGTTGAGTGCCTGCACGCGGCGCGCGAGTCGGATCTCATCGAATTTCAGATAGCCCATCGCGAGGACCAGGGCGGCAGCGGCAAGCCAGCCGATGCGCGACCAGCGCTGACGCAGATCGGCGCCGCGGTGGGCTTGCGCAAACGGTCCGCTGAGCAGGTTCAGTTCAGCTGCCTGCGCCGCACCGGGCGCCAGCAGGGCGAGCGCCGAACCGCCGGCCTCGACACTGCGTCGGTCGATATGCAGATCCGCGCTGTCGGGCAGCATGCTGTCGAGCAGATCGGTATCGACCACGAAGGCGCGATCACCGGGCAGTGCGACCAGGGCGCGTTCGCCTTCAATCAGCACCGAACCGTGGTCGCGGCCGGCGCGCAACGCCAGCACATCGGGGCTGACACCGTCCGGCACGATGCCGCGCGCTGCCAATCCCGATATCCAGTGACGCAGCAGTTCGGGTTCGATCGCCGCGATGCACCAGCTGCCTGGGCCGCGCGCAGCTACGGCAAAATGCAGGGCATCGACATTGCCGGCAATCTGTTCTTCGACGGCAAACGGCGCGGCCTGGCGGGCCTGTTCGACATTGCGGGCGGGCAGGTTGGTGGTCAGCAATGAGATCGATTCGCTGGGCACCAGGACCAGGATCTGTCGCGCGGCGGCCAGCACTGATGCCGGCGGCGCGTGCTCGCGCAGCGAATGGCCGATGCGGCCATTGGCATCCACGCGCAGCCAGTCGAGTGCTTGCTGCTCGCCGCGCCAATGGATCAGCAAGGTGTCGCGCAGGGTTCGGGAGTCGGTAGTCATCTCCGCGATCTTACTCAGAACGAGCCGCGGCTGCGCGCGACGACCCGCAGTTCCTGCTGCGGCTTGCGTTCGATCACGCTGAAATAGGCGATTTCGATGCCCTCCATGTCGATCACCGACTCGGCCAGAAAGCGGGTGCTCGAGACGGTCAGTCCGCTGCCATCGCCGGGCTCGAGGCCGGCCTCACGCAGCTGGCCGATCAGCAGATCGACCGAGTCAAAGCGCGCCCGGCCCTCGTTGTAGAGCCGGCGCGCGACGGTCTCGCTCATCGAGGGCGCCAGACTCATCAGCACGCTGAGGCTGGCGGTATTCACATTGAGCAGGGATTCGGCCGGTGCAGCGCAGACGTGCGGCTCCAGCGCGGCATAAATATCGGCGTCGATACCCCGGACCAGACGCAGCTCGGAGACATGGGCCATTGGCTGGTTGGCGGCGCGGTAGGGCGGGGTCAGCAGCAGATAGCTCAGGTCTTCGGCGCCGCGTGGCATCGGCGTGCTGTCGCTGTCGATCCAGTCGATGATCGCCTCGAGCAGTCCGGCATCGAGCTTGAGGATCTGCAACAGGCGTTCCCAACGCTGGCGTTCCACCTCGTCGACATCGCTGCCCCGAATCAGGCGATTGACGTTCAGACAGCCGTTCATGTCACTGAGTCGCCCGGCGATCTTGCCGCCGGGTACATCGGTCGGTGGCAACGCGTTCGCCCACAGGTCCTGGCGCGAATCGACCGGATCGCCATCGGCCAGATCGCGTCGCAGTACCTCGATGGCATACGCTTCCAGACCGCGCGCATAGCCATAGGCCTGTTGCTCGCGGAGCAGATTGCGGGTGCGTGCCACCGCCATTTCGCCGTCATCGATCATCGCGGCGACGATCAGGGTGCCAATCGCCACCAGCAGCAGGGCAATGATCAGGGCGACACCGCGCTGGCGGATCATGGTCGTAAGGCCCCGTCAGACTCGGCAGGCAGGGCGCCGGCGAGCTCGACCACGCGGCGCAGCTCACCGTATTGGCGCGTGGTGATCACGATGGCGATCGCACGCGGCAGATCGGCGGCGACGCCTTCACGCGCATTCGGCCGCGGCCATTGGTTGCTCCACTGATTGCCATCGAGGTAGCGGAACTCGAGCCGGCTGACCGAATCGAGCATCGGTGTGATCAGCGGTTGGCTGTCGATGGCACGATCAAGTACAGCGAAAGTGATGCGGTTGAGTTGCTGATCGGCCAGGGCCCACTGCACGCGCTCGAGTCGCGACCTGGTGACACCCAGCGGATTGGCCAGACCGGCGCGGGTCAGTTCGATGCTGACGCCATCACCGCGCAGCATGTCGGCGCGGTCGCCATAGCCTTCGCGGATGCCGCGGTCGATGGCCTGGCGCAGATCGCGTTCCAGCCGCCCGACCGACGTTTGCATCCTGCGCAGATTCTCGGCCCGCGCATGCAGGTTTTCGCGGGCGCGCAGCAAGGTGTCGACCGCGGCATAGGCTGCGGCCGACATCAGCGCAAAGATCACCACCGCAACCAGGACCTCGATCAGGGTGAACCCGACCATCGGACCACGCCTGCTTCCACCGCGCATGTTCATAGTCCGGCAAACCCGACCAGGCTGATCACCGGCGCGGCATCGACCGCGGCAGTGGCGGGGAATACATGCAGGTCCACGCGTCTGATCGAGGGCTCAGGCGTCGCCTGCACGACGAGGGTCCATTTGAAGTCATAGGGACCTGCGCGACCCTGGCCCTCGCGCTTGCCAACGCGCGGAAAGCCTTCGCGCAAGCGGAACTCGGTCATCGTGGTGTCGGCAAGCCAACCGGCGAAGCTGAGTTGTTCGAGCTGTGCCTGGCGCTGTGCCATGCGCGCCGTCGAGGCCAGCAGGGCAGTCATCGCGACGGCGATCACGGCCAGGGCAGCGAGCACTTCGATCAGGCTGAAGCCCGTGTGCTGGCGCGATCGCCGGGTCGGATTCACGGCGCGTATTTCCAGTCCAGCCACTCGCGGGAGTCGGGCAGTCGGCGTTGCAGCCGACTGCTGCCGGTGCTCTCGATCAACAGACGATAGCGGGGATCATTCGCGCTGGCCAGCAACTGCAGCATCAGGCTGGTGCGCTCGCCGGAAGAAAAGCAGAGCATCAGTGGCCGTTCCGAAACCACCGGACCCAACTCGGGCTCATCGAGTGCCAGACGGATGTCGGCGGGGAGTTGATAGGGCGCCAGCGGCGCCTCGACCTGCAAATCGAAATCCTCACCGCGCCGCTTGCTGAAGGCATAGCTGCCCTCGCCCAGATGCAGACCGAGATCGCGTCCGCTGAGTTCGGCGCGCTCGCAGGCGGCATCGATGCGGGCCTGCAGACGTTCGGCCTCGCGGCGCAGGCGCGGCTCGTTGCCCGCACCCGATGTCGACACTACGAGCACACTGGCGACCACAGCCAGGATGGCCAGGGCAACCAGCAGTTCGATCAGGGTGAAGCCGCGTGCGTGCACGATTACCAGTTGCCGATGTCGGCGTTCTCGCCCTCACCACCAAGCTGACCGTCGTTGCCCAGCGAGTAGACATCGAACTCGCCATGCTGGCCTGGGCTCAGGTACTGATAGTCACGGTTCCAGGGATCCTTCTGCAGGCGATCTATGTAGCCGCCAGTCTGCCAGTTCGCCGCCTCGGGTTGGCCCGAGGGCTTTTCGACCAGGGCACGCAGGCCCTGATCGGTGCTTGGGTAGGTGAAATTGTTCAATTTGTACATGTTGAGCGCGCTCGACAATGACTGCACATCGGTCTTGGCCTTGGCCATCAGGGCGGTTTCCACATTGCCGATCACCTTGAACGCGATGATCGACGACAGGATCGCCAGAATGGCGACCGCGACCACGATCTCGATCAAGGTGAAGCCGCGTGCGCGGGAGCGGGGAAGGGACATGGCATATGACCTGCTGGTGTTGAGAGGATGGGCGCAATCATACTGGCGGACCCCGCCCGCGCCGAGAGCTGATGCTTCCATGCCGATGAACAAGGAACTGGCTGAGCGCGATCTGCGCGTGCTCTGGCATCCCTGCACCCAGATGCATGACCACGAAAGCCTGCCGATGGTTCCCATTGCGCGCGGCGAGGGTGCCTGGCTGATCGATCATGACGGCAATCGCTATCTGGATGCGATTTCGAGCTGGTGGGTCAACTTATTTGGTCATGGCCATCCGCGCATACGAACGGCCATCGCTGACCAGCTGGATCGGCTCGAGCACGTGATCCTCGCCGGATTTACCCACGAGCCTGCCGTCAAGCTTGCCGAAGGTCTGCTGCGACTGGCGCCGCCAGGGCTGGCCCGGGTGTTCTATGCCGACAATGGTTCCAGTGCGGTCGAAGTCGCGCTCAAGATGAGTTTTCATGCCTGGCGCAATGCCGGCAATACCCACAAGCGACGCTTTGTTGCGCTTAGCGGCAGCTATCACGGCGAGACTTTGGGCGCGTTGTCGGTTACCGATGTGCCGCTGTATCGCGAGACCTATGCACCGCTGCTGATGCAGCCGATCTTTGTGCCCTCACCCGATAGCTATGCGCGCGCCGTCGGTGAATCACCCGATGCCTACGCTGCGCGCTGCGCCGATGTGCTGGATGCGACCCTGGGCGAGCACGCCGAAGAAATATCCGCACTGATTCTCGAGCCTCTGGTCCAGGGCGCGGCCGGCATGCGCATGTATCCGGCCGAGTACCTGCGTCGTGCCCGCCAGGCATGTGATCGCTACGGCGTGCACCTGATCGCCGATGAGATCATGGTCGGCTTCGGCCGAACCGGAACCCTGTTCGCCTGCGAGCAGGCCGCGATCACGCCGGATTTTCTCTGTCTGTCCAAGGGCATCACCGGTGGCTTTCTGCCCCTGGCCGCAGTGTTGACCACACAGACGGTATTCGATGCGTTCTATGCCGAATACCAGGCCCGCCGCGCTTTTCTGCATTCGCATAGCTACACCGGCAATCCGCTCGCCTGCGCGGCGGCCTGCGCCGTGGTCGAGATGTTCGAGCAGGGCGACTGGATCGAACGCAACCGCGGCAGCGCACAGCAACTTGCCGCGGCACTGGAGCCACTGCGCGCGCATCCAAACGTGGCCGATGTCCGTCAGACCGGCATGATCGCCGCCGTCGAACTGGTCCGCGACCGCGCCACGGGCGAACCCTTCGACTGGCGCGAACGCCGCGGACTGAAGGTGTACCGGCATGGCCTGAGTCGTGGTGTGCTGCTGCGTCCGCTCGGCGACGTGGTGTATTTTCTGCCGCCGTATTGCATCGAACCGGACGAGATCGCACTGATGGTCCAGGTGGCGACCGAAGGTATTGCGCGCGCCGTGACGGACTGATCTTCGATCCCGCCCCTGGTCCGGAACGGCCCATGCTGCGAGGGCACATGCAACCGTCATGTCATGGCGCTAGAGTGCCCGGTTCAATAAACGGTCCGGGGTAGAAAGGCATGTCGTCGAAATGGCTGATACCAGCGAAGGCGCTGGTGGGTTTTCTTGCTGTGGTTGTTGCGAACGGCGTGTGGGCGCAGTCGGTTTCCGTCGGCTCGGGGGCTCCACCGATACAGGACTTCGACACACTGGCGGCGACAGGCGACAGCGCAGCCGTGCCGGCCGGTTGGTATTTCGTCGAAAATGATCTTGCGAGTACCTACACGGCGAACGACGGCAATGGCACCAGTGGCGGGGTCTATTCCTACGGCACTGGCGCTGGCCCCGAGCGTGCGCTGGGCGCATTGCGTACCAATGGCACCGAGCCGAAGTTTGGGGCGCGACTGCAAAACGACACTGGCGCGCAATTGCCGGAAGTCCGCGTTACGTATACCGGCGAGCAATGGCGACTCGGTGTAACGAATCGGGTTCCGCCGGACCAACTCAATTTTCAATACAGTCTTGACGCTAGCTCGATCACTACCGGAACTTGGATCGATGTCGATGCCTTGGATCTGGTCGCGCCAAATCCCGCTGGTGCCATCGGCGCGCATGACGGCAATCTGGCGATCAACCGTGTCTCGATTACCTCTGTCATTGGTGGTCTTTCCATTGCACCCGGTGCCGGATTCTGGGTGCGCTGGACTGACCCGAACCCGTCAGGGAACGACGACGGCCTGGCCATCGACGACATCAGCTTCGGCGTCACAGCCGATTTGCCCCCTGTCGTCGCGAGCACTACGCCACTCCCCGGCGCCAGCGGCGTAGCGATCAACAGCAATCTGGTCGTGACCTTCTCCGAGCCGGTCACCACGGCGGCCGGCGCGTTTACGCTGAACTGTCCTTCGAACAGTAATTATCCGATCACAGTCAGTGGCACCGGCAATAGCCGCACGATCAATCCCGACGTCGATTTCGCCTTTGGCGAAACCTGCACGGCGACGGTAGTTGCGGCCAATGTCACCGACCTCGACGGCATGATTGATCCGATGGCGTCCAACCATCTGTGGTCGTTCAGCACGATCGTGGACACCGCACCGACGATCACTTCGACCCAGCCGGCATCCGGCGCAACCGGTGTCGCGGTCAACGCGGTCGTGGTGATCAATTTCTCCGAGCCGGTCAATCCGACCATTCCCTGGATCACGCTCACCTGCAACAGCATCGGCTACAACGGCACCTTGGTCGGCAGCAATGGCAATGCCACCTGGACGCTCGATCCCGATACCAACTTCAACAACAACGATACCTGCACGGTAAATATCACCGGCGCCAATGTGGTCGACGTCGATGGCACGCCGCATCCGGTCGCTGGCAATCCCTCATTCGGATTCACCGTCGCGGCCGATATTGCGCCGACGATCCTGAGTACCTATCCGATCCATATGGATGTCAACGTGCCGGCGGCGAGCAATCTGACCGTGGTGTTCTCCGAGCCGGTCACGGTGCAGGCCGGTGCCTTCAGCATCAACTGCGCCGGCAGCGGTGGCCACCCCTTTGTGCAGACCGACAGCAACCTGACCAGCTATACGCTCAATCCCGGCACCGACTTCACCGCCGGTGAGAGCTGCACCTTCGATATCACCGCCAGCCTGATCACCGATATTGATGGCGCAGCCGATCCGCTGGCCGCCAATGTACGCATCGATTTCACCGTGGGCGCTGGCATTGCCGGCTACTACGAGCGCGTCGATACCAGCAGTTGCCGCGCCCTGCGCGCGACCCTGCATGGCGTGATCGATGATCATTCCGCGGTGGTCTATTCCGATAGTGGCAATGACTGGACGCCTGGCGATCCGAGCACCTATGACGTCTGGGAAATCCTGAATATCGCTGACGAAGACCCGCTCGATCCCAGCAAGATTCTCGATATCTATCGCAACGAGAGTTACACCAAGATCACCGGCGGAACGGGGATCTACAACCGCGAGCATGTCTGGCCGAATTCGCAGGGCTTCAACAATCTCGACACGCTCGACGGCTTCCCCAATCCGCCCTACACGGATACGCACATGTTGATGGCCTCGAATACGGTCTACAACTCGAATCGCGGCAGCCGGGTCTTTGCCACCTGCAATCCGGCGATGACTGGCACCTGCACAGTGGATGCCACCATCGCCAATGTCTCCAATGGTGCCGGCGGCGGTGCCACCGGATACACCACGCCGCCCGGCCACAACTGGTACACCTCGGGTCAGGACGGCAACAGCGGATCGTACGAACCCTGGAGTTTCCGCCGTGGCGATCTTGCCCGCGCGATGCTGTACATGGACGTGCGCTTTGAAGGCGGTCGCAACAGCCGCAATTTCCAGCGCGAGCCCGACTTGATTCTCACCGACAATCGCTCGCTGATCACGATAACCAGTGGCTTCGTGGCGCAGGGCTACTCCGGCCTGCTGACGCCACTGCTCGCCTGGCACAATGGTGATCTGCCGACTGTGCGTGAGGGCATCCGCAACGCCGTGGTGGAAAGCGTGCAGGGCAATCGCAATCCGTTCGTCGATCACCCCGAATGGGCCGACACGCTGTTTGCAGGAGCCTGCACCGGCCCGGCCTTTGTCGCGGTCGATGATGACTTCGCGGCGATCGAGGACACCGTGCTGAGTCGCAATACGGCCAATGATATCGGCGTGCTCAATGACGATCGTGTTTTCGAAGGCGTGGCGCTGACGGTCAGCACGGTGCCGGTGTCTCTGCCTCTGCGCGGCACGGTCAGTCTGAGCAGCAATGGCCAGTTCGTTTACACGCCGACCACGGCAAATTTCTGCGGCAAGGACAGCTTTATCTACCAGGTCGGCAATGGCACGCTCAATGACACCGCTACCGCCAACATCCATATCGCCTGCGTGAACGACCTGCCGACGACGGTCGGTTCGATCAGCAATGTGTCGACCAATGCCGGTGCTGCGTTGTCGATCAATACCGCGCAGGCCTTCATCGATGTCGATGGCGATGATCTGGTCTATAGCGTCAGCAGTGTGCCGGCTTTGCCGGCCAGCCTGTCGATCGATGGAGTGAGCGGCGTGATCAGTGGAACGCCGACCGCGCCGCAGGCAGGCGTGTACACGGTTACCGTGCGCGCTACCGAGCCCGCTCCGTTGACCGGATTTGCCGAGCAGACCTTCACCCTGACGATCACGGCCGACAGCGCTGCGATCTTTGGCAACGGCTTCGAGTGAGTTGAAAGCGCCGCTCCGTCCCGGATCAATGCCGGGGCGGAGCTGATCACGGCACGGTTCCTATGGGTCCACGCGCTGCGCCGAAACCTGGCGCTCTCCGGCATCGACGCTGGATAGCCGTTCTGGCCTGACATAATCGCGCTCCTGTGCCGGTCCACTGCGGTATGCAGGAACTTGCAACGACCTTTCGCGGTCGATGCACCGCATCGTCTCTCGCTACCCTGGAATGCTCATGTCGCTGAGGAACACCGTCTTGTTCAAGCCACTGCGGCTTGTCGCCGTCGCTCTGCTGTCCGTACTGTCGACATGGACAGCGGCCCAGGGCATCGATGAATCGCAGTTGCTCCCGGTCGACGAGGCCTTCCGGGTCGAGGCCGAGGCCGTGTCGCGCGGCTGGATCGAATTCCATTTCAAGGTGGCGCCGGGCTACTACCTCTATCGCGAGCGCATCAAGATCACGCCCGCCGATGCTTCATTCAAGTTCAATCCGCTGCACACACCGCCGGGTGAGTTCAAGGAAGATCCGAACTTCGGGCGGATGGAGGTCTATCACAATGACTTCACCGCCAAGCTGACGGGCGCTGCCGCCGATGGTGTGAATTCGGTGGTATTCAAGCTTAGCTATCAGGGCTGCGCCGATATCGGGATCTGTTATCCACCTCAGCGTACTCAGATGACGGTTGCCCTGCCTGCGTCCGACGCAGGCGGAGCCGCGTCGACGGGCAGCGACGGCGCGATGAGCAGTGGACTTGGCGCCGCACCAGCAAACTCCTTCCTGTCAGGTGCGGGCAGTCAGCCTGCGCTGCTGGGACCCGGCAGCGCGAGCATTTCGTCGGGCGCGACCGATGCCCTGCCATTGCCGCCGGAGCAGGCCTTTGTGTTCGAGGCCATCGCTGATTCGCCTGATGAACTGTTGTTGCGCTTTTCAATGCCGCCGGGTTATTACCTCTATCGCGATCACTCGACGTTTGCGCTCGCCGATGCGGCCGCAGGCACGCTGGGCGTACCGCGTTGGCCCGAGGCGCGTACCATCGACGATCCGGAATTCGGGCCGGTGCCGGTGTTCTTCGATCTGGTCGAAGTGCCCTTGACCCTGGCGCGCGGTTCGCCGGCAGCGCAACACATCGACCTGATCGCGAAATTCCAGGGCTGCGAGGACGGCGGCGTTTGCTACCCGCCGATGACGCGTCTGGTGCCGATCGAGCTGCCGGCTTCGAGCCCCGAATCACTGCGCCTCGCCGCGGCCGCCGTCGAACGTCAACTCTCCACTGTTGAAGTGACGGCGGGCGCCGGCAACGGATCGGCGCCAAATGGTGTGGATGCAACGACGATCTGGACCGCCCTGCTGTTCGCCCTGATTGGCGGTCTGATTCTCAACTTGATGCCCTGCGTCCTGCCGGTGCTCTCGCTGAAGGCACTGAGTCTGGCCGAGGCCGGTGAAAGCCCGCACAGTGCCCGCGTTCATGCGCTCTGGTACACCGCGGGCGTGATGAGTTCATTCGCGATTGTCGGTCTTCTGGTGATCGGACTCGGCAGTGGCGGCCGGTCGCTCGGTTGGGGCGTCCAGTTGCAGCAGCCGGTGATCGTCGCCGTGCTGGCCTATGTAATGGTAGTGCTCGGTCTGAGCCTGTCCGGTGTCTTCACACTTGGCGCCGGGGTCAGCAATATGGGTGGCAATCTGGCCAGCGCCAGCGGCGCAAAGGGTGATTTTTTCACCGGCGTGCTTGCAGTCGTGGTGGCCAGTCCCTGCACCGCACCCTTCATGGGCACAGCCCTCACCTTCGCCTTTACCCAGTCGGCGTGGATTGCCCTCGTGGTGTTTCTGGTGATGGGGCTGGGACTCGCCTTGCCGTTCCTGATCGTTGGATTTGTGCCTGGCCTGGCCCACCGTCTGCCCAAGCCGGGTGCATGGATGGAAACGCTGAAGCAGGTTCTGGCGTTCCCGCTCTACCTCACAGCGGTATGGCTGGCCTGGGTGCTCGGTCAACAACGCGGCGCCGATGCGATGGCGCTGTGGATGGCCGGTGCGCTCGCCTTGGCTGCGGGTCTATGGTGGTGGGAGCGCGGTCGCTATGCCGAGGCGCGGATCTCGCGTGTCCTGGTCACCCTGATTCTGGTCACGCTCAGCCTGTTTGCGGTCTACAGCATCCACCAGCTGCGGGCGACCTCCGGCAAAGCAGTCAGCGCCGGTATCAGTGCGCCTTACAGCGCCGAGGCTCTGGCGCGTTTGCGCGCCGCAGGCACGCCCGTTTTCGTGAACATGACAGCCGACTGGTGCCTCAGCTGCAAGGTCAATGAGCGCACCACGCTCGGCACCGATGCGTTTGCCGAGTTGCTGAAATCAACCGGCACGGTCTATTTGAAGGGTGACTGGACCAATGAAGATCCAGCGATCAGTGATTTCCTGGAGGCGCATCATGCCGTGGGCGTGCCGCTTTACGTCTATTTTCCAGCCGGCAACGGTCCGGCTGAAAAACTGCCGGCTATTCTGACCTCGGACATTGTTGCCAAGGCCCTGCGCTGATCCTCAAGCTCAGGTTCATGCAGGCTCGGCCACGGATGCGGATCGTCGGGGCGACCTGTGCCGGTTGTCGGTAAAACGGGAGTCTGGATTCGCCATGAACAAGATCGCCGCCCCCGCTGAAGTGGCCGCCGCCCTGACCGAACTCTGGTCGCCGCGGGTGGTTGCTGAAGTCGAAGACTCCTACGTCAAGGTCGCCAAGGTGCAGGGCAGCCTGGGCTGGCATGCGCATGCCGATGAAGACGAACTTTTCTTCATCCTGCGCGGCCGGCTGCGCATCGAGATGGAAGCCGGTGCCATCGAGATCGGGCCCGGCGAGCTCTACGTCGTGCCCAAGGGCGTGCGCCACAATCCGGTCGCCGAACAGGAATGCCACATCATGCTGATCGAGCGCAAGAGCACCCTGCATACTGGTGATACGGTTGGCGGACAGACACGCTCGATTGCCGATCAGTTGCGTCCTTTGACGTAGACAGGTCAGCTTAGGACGCGCACCAGCGGCTTGCCCGGCACCGATAATGTCGGTTGCGCGTGCGCCGTATCCACATACTACGCCGTGGCGAGACGTCCCGAGTTTGCCAGGGAATCGCGCCCGGTATCGGTGCGCCGATCATGGTGGCGAGGTCAGCAATAAGGCTACCGCACCCTGACGGGCCCACCTCAGCGAACGCTGGGTGGGTCACTGGGTATCCATCCGGAAGGATGGCGCAGGCCATCCCTCCGGTCCTGCCTCGGTCCAATCAACGCGCCGCAGCGCGGGTCCGCCAGTAGGCCAGACCCAGCACCATCAGCATCAGCGCGAACAGTGCGCTGACACTCAGCGTGGGCACCGGCACGTTGTTCACGCCGATCACAGTGAATGGCGTGCCATCACTGCTGCCACCCTGATTCGGATCGTCGGTCAACACGGTTGATTCGTTGCTGCCATTGCCATCGCCGTCGAACATGATGCTGCCCTGGTTGACGATGGTGCCGCTCGCACTCAAGTCGATGCTTGCGGTGATGGTGATGGTCACATTGCCGCCCGACGGGATGCTGCCATTCCAGTGCGCCACATTGCCGGTCATGCTGGCGGTACCCGAGCTCGCCGAGACAGTCTGCAGGGTCAGGCCCGCGGGCAGGGTATCCACGAACTCGTCGCCCGGGTTGTCGGCCTGGGTGCCGGTGCCGCTGTTGCCGAGTACGACGGTGTAGGTAACCGTCGAACCCGCAACAAAGGTGCCAGCGACCGACTTGGTGCCCGACACGCTGGCTCCGCTGAGGTCAAGGGTCTCGTCCATGAGAATCGAAAAGGCAGGAAAGTTTGGTCTCTGGCCAGTGCCGGCGACGCGACTGCCCCGACGGATGGCCCGGCGATTGCGCTGTGAAAGGGGCCACAACTGCCCTGCCGGCATCACGACGGGTCACCGGTTGGTATTCCCGCGTCATCCAAAGGCGTGCTGGAAGGCGGTTGGCCGGTTCGAGCCAATTCGATACAGCCTTGGGGCCCGCTTTGGCGGCATGATTCGTCGGGTGCTCGCGCAGGCCCCCGCACTCCGATTCGATCGCATGGGTTGTGCAGTCGAGCGCGCCGATCATGATCGGAGCGCTGAAGTACCGGCTCAGCCGCGATCGGTTGCGTCGCCACGTTTGACGGATGTACACACGATTGCCCTTGCCCCTGGTCGATCGCCGCACCGCCTCTGTGACCGTGGCCGCGGTACAGATCTGGCGGAGCTTGGCGCGCGCATCCACTCAAGCTTTCGTAAGCCCGAGCGAGCAGGCGTGCGGAGTTTGGCGCGATAGTGATAACTTCCTCGCGCTGCGTCTGCCCTCGATATCGTCATCGCGAGCGCGCGCCCTTCGTATCGTTCGGTGATAGCGCTCACGGCCCCGGAACACCCATGACCGACAACAACACAACATTCCAGGCGTCGCGCCTGTTTGTCAGCTGGCTCAACGAGCAGAAGGCCGGTCTGGCGTTCTCGACCTATCAGGCCGGGAAACTGTTTTTTGTCGGATTGAATGCGCAAGGTGAATTGGCGATCTTCAATCGCACGCTGGCACGGGTGATGGGGTTGGCCGTGCATCAACAGAGCCTGTGGGTCGCCACACTGTGGCAGTTGTGGCGTTTTGAGAACGCCCTGCAGCCGGGTCAGAGCAAGGGTGCCAATGACCGCTGGTATGTGCCGCAGTTGGCTTACACAACCGGCGACATCGATGTGCATGATGTCGCCGTCGACGGCAGTGGCGAGCCGGTATTCGTCAGCACGCTGTTTTCGTGTCTGGCGCGCCCCGATCCGGAGTTCAGCCTCCGTCCGTTCTGGAAGCCACCATTCGTATCGCGTTACGCTGCCGAAGATCGCTGCCATTTGAATGGCTTGGCGATGCGCCATGGCCAGCCCGCGTTCGTCACCTGCGTGGGTCGCAGCGACGCCAACGAAGGATGGCGCGAACATCGACGCGCGGGCGGTCTGTTGATCGATGTGGCGCAAAACGAAATCGTGGTGCAGGGATTGTCGATGCCGCATTCGCCACGCTGGTATCGCGATCGACTATGGTTGTTGAACGCTGGCACCGGCGAGTTCGGCCATGTCGAATTGGCCAGCGGCCGCTTCGTGCCCATCGCGTTCTGTCCGGGCTTTCTGCGCGGGCTGAGTTTTGTCGGAGACTTTGCCGTGGTCGGCATTTCGCAGCAGCGGGAAAATCGCACGCTCAACGATCTGGTGCTCGACGAAAAATTGACCGAACGCGGCGTAAAAGCGCGCTGCGCCATCCAGATCATCGATCTGCGCAGCGGCGATGTCGCGCACGAACTGCGCATCGAAGGTGCGGTCGTCGAGTTGTTCGACACCGCCGTGCTGCCCGGTTGCCGCAATCCCGGCGCAGTTGGATTTCAATCAGATGAAATCCGTCGCACCCTGGTGCTGCCGCCTGATCTGGCCTAGCCTGCAGGCGGCACATGCTTTGTGTGCACAGCAGGACTTGCCAGGGTCACGCGTTGGCCAGGCAGCATCTCGCTACTCAACACATTCTTGCTGGACAGGGATCGCTTTGCTCCACGCTCCGGTGTGCCGTGGCCGCGCGGCGAATAGATGGACAGGTTTTGTGCAATGAGTCGCAGCCCCATTCGGCGGCCGGTTGCTTTCAAACCGCAGCCAGTACATGCCGGGCAATCATCAATTCTTCGTTCGTTGGCAGCACCCAGGCGCTGGCGCGACTCGACGTTGTGCTGATGCGTTGGCGGTGTTGGGCATTCGCCGCTACATCCAGATCGATGCCCAGCCATTGCGCAGCGTCGCACACGCGCGCTCGCATCTGCGCGCTGTTCTCGCCGATCCCGGCAGTGAATACGACGGCATCAAGACCGCCCAGTGTCGCTGCCATGGCACCCAGTTCGCAGCCGATGCGATAGGCGAAAAGTTCAACGGCGAATCGTGCGCGGGGATCATTGCTGGCTTCCAGGATGCGCATGTCCGACGACACGCCGGAAATTCCCAGCAGGCCGGAACGGTGATAGAGCAGAGTCTCGATATCCTGCGCGCTCTTGCCCAGTGTGGTCATCAGATACAGCACGATTCCCGGATCCAGCGAACCGCAGCGCGTGCCCATGAGCAACCCGTCCAGGGTACTGAATCCCATCGTCGTGGCGACACTGACGCCGTTTCGCATCGCGCACATGCTGGCGCCATTGCCGAGATGAAGTGCAACAACACGTCCCTGCAAGCTGGCATCGACGGCAGGCATGATCGAGGCCAGGTACTCATACGACAGTCCATGGAACCCGTAGCGATGGATACCGGCCTCGGTAATTTCTGGCGGCAGACCCACCGCGCGCGCAAGCGCTGACTGGGTCCGGTGGAAGCTCGTATCGAAACACGCAACCTGCGGGAGGTCTGGTGCTCGTGCCCTCAGCAGTTTGATCGGCGCCAGGTTGTGCGACTGGTGCAGCGGTGCCAGGGGGACCAGACGTTCCAGGCGCTCCAGGCCTTCGTCATCAATGACGCAAGCTGCTGCCGCATCCTCGCCACCATGGACGACGCGATGACCGACTGCACGGATCTCAAGTCCTTTGCTCCATGTCGGTAGTGAGGACAGGAGCTGCGAGATAGCGTTTTCGTAGGTGAAGCTCGTAGCCAGCGGGGTCGCGAACTCTGCTTGCGCATGACCCAGTTCATTGTAGATGGCCATTTTCGGCGTCGTGCCCAGACCTGACCATTTCCCGCTGAGCGCCAGTTTCAGCTGCTGTTGGTGCGCCTCGAACACCGAAAACTTGATGCTGGATGAGCCGGCGTTGATGACCAGGATGGCTTGGTTCATGACGGTCGAGTCCGATGCGCCTCCGCGACGGTCAGGCATTGCTACCAGATTGCGCTGGGGCGACCGAGGTCTCGATGGACGCGGCTGTCGGCCTGGGTTGCGCAGAGAGCAGCATCACGGCTGCCGACACAATGCGCGACTGGATCGAATCGGCACGACTGGTCAGGGCAATCGGTACGCGCGCGCCGAGCACCACGCCGGCACTGCGCGCACCGGCGAGATACTGGAGTTGTTTTGCAATCATGTTGCCGGACTCGAGGTCGGGGACGACAAGAATGTCGGCCTGTCCGGCGACCGGCGAGCTGATGTTCTTGAGCCGCGCGGCCTCGACGCTGATGGCGTTGTCGAACGCCAACGGTCCGTCGAGAACGCCGCCGGTAATCTGATTTCGCTCGGACATCTTGCATAGAGCAGCGGCGTCGACAGTCGATGCGATATTCGGATTGACCGTTTCTACCGCCGACAATATGGCTACTTTGGGCTGCACAATACCCAGGGCCTGACCGAGGTGGATCGCATTCTGGATGATGTCGGCCTTGTGCATCAGCGTGGGCTGGATGTTGATCGCGGCGTCGGTAATCAACAAGGTCCTGGGGTAGGCCGGCACATCCATGACAAAGACATGACTCATCCGGCGACCAGTGCGCAATCCGACCTCCGCGCGCATGACTTCGATCATCAGTTCATCGGTGTGGATGCTGCCCTTCATCAGTGAGGCCACCGCACCGCTGCGCGCCAGCGCCACCGCACGCACCGCCGACGCATGGCTGTGCTCGGTTTCCTCATGGGCGTAGCCGCTGATGTCGATGCCTTCAGCCAGAGCAACACTGCTGATTTTCGCGATGGGGCCAACCAGCACCGGCACGATCAGACCGCGCTCAGCTGCCGCAATGGCACCGAGCAGCGAGGCGGCGTCGCAGGGATGGACAATCGCACAGGCCAGCGCGGGCAGGTCGCGGCATCGATTGACCAGCGCGGCAAATGCGTCACCGCGCTGCAGTGCGACTTCGGCCGGG
This sequence comes from Lysobacterales bacterium, assembly GCA_038255435.1. Classification (GTDB taxonomy): domain Bacteria; phylum Pseudomonadota; class Gammaproteobacteria; order Xanthomonadales; family Ahniellaceae; genus 0-14-3-00-62-12. The sequence goes on along the minus strand of JBBSLG010000012.1, from coordinate 29,663 downwards.
TGCATGTGGTCGTGCTGGTGTGGGTGAGTGGGCGCGAGCACCGTCGTGGTCCCGGATACCAGCACATCGCCGGTCTGGTTTCGGCAGAGGCATTCCAGGTGCGCGATGCGTTCCTTGTCCTGCTTGCCGATGACCTTCAATTCAACGGTGATCCGGTCGCCTACGCATACCAGGCCCGCGTAGTTCAGATCCTGGGCGATGATCTGGGTGCCCAGGCCTGGCAATTGGCGGTGAATCAGCGCAGATAGCAGCAGGGCCAGCCCCACTGTCTCGGTCGCGGCGGTGTCGGATCTACCCGTTGCGCAGGCGCCGGCATCCGATTCGATTTCGAGTACGCAGCCCGAGGCGATCGCGTCGAAATCCATGCGTGAAATGCTGCGCTCGATCGTTGCGCGATCGCCGATCTGGATCTCGTCAATGGTCATGCTCTTCAGTATGGTCATCCTGTGTCCCTGCGGTTGGATGCGACAGCAAGCTGCATGAGCGCAAGCATGGCAGGTAGCGGTTGCGCGTTTGCGGCTTGTGCGCGCCGGGCTGAATATGGTCAGCCCAGCGGATCTGTCGTACTGGCCGCGGATGCATTCGAATACGACTGACGATGGCTTGGCCGAACCAGGACGGCCGATCGCAGCTCGCAGTGCTGAGCGCCGCCACGATGCCGTCCCGTCAATTCGCTCTCGCTCGGAGTTCGGCCGGCGCGCCGCAGGTGCATGGTTCATCAGGCAGCCCGGAGAGATCGCTCAGCGCGGGCGGAATACCCTGGTCGCCGAAAATCTGGCTGGACCGATGCGCACGCACCTGCCGGGATTGCGAGCGGCCAGAACGTAGGTGTCAATTGCGTTTGGCCACAAGCAACAGGACAGGGCGGTCGCTTCAGGTGCGCAGTCGACGCTGCGCCCATTCCGGCAACAGCGCCACAACTCCATGAAACATATACGAAAATATTGCAGAATTAAGCGGCTTGGCGCAGATCAGAACGGAATTTCATCGTCCTCGAACGGCGCGCTGGAAGGTTGCGGGGCAGGGCGGGCTGAGCTCGGGGCGCCTCGGCTCTCATCGCGACCACCATCACTGCTGCGGCTGCCCGTGCTTCGGGCTGGGCGTTCACCACCGCCTTCCGAGCCCGGTCGGCTGCCGAGCATCTGCATCTCATCGGCGATGATGTCGGTGCTGTAACGATCGACGCCTTCCTTGTCGGTGTACTTGTCGGTGCGCAGCTTGCCCTCGACGTAGACCTGGGAGCCCTTGCGCAGGTACTCGCCGGCGATCTCGGCCAGGCGTCCAAAAAACTTCACCCGATGCCACTCGGTGTGTTCCTTGTTCTCGCCAGTCTGCTTGTCCTTCCACTGCTCACTGGTGGCCACGCTCAGCGTGGTGATTGCTGCACCTCCGGCGGTGTAGCGGGTTTCGGGGTCCTTGCCCACGTTGCCGACGATGATGACCTTGTTGATGCCGCGTGCCATGGGATGCCTCGTACTTTGGGTGGTTGCCGTTGGAGCTGTAGAGAAGATTACCACGCCGACTTTGCCGGCCCGCCACAGCGTAAGGCGTAATCCTGGCTGCGAGAAATCCCAGCGACTGCGACAGCAGACATCCCGCCACAGGCCGCTCGCGCGAAGCTTCAAGCCAGGTGCAGCGATCCGGCCGCGCCAGCCCGTATAATCAGCCGACCTTTCCGCCGGAATTGCCGTGAATCTGTCCGCACAGCGCGCCCCCGAATCGATCAGCTTTCCCGACGTCCAGGCCCTGGTGCGGGATGACATGCAAAATGTCGACAGCCTGATCCGGCGTCGCCTGGGCTCGGATGTCATGCTGGTCAACCAGGTCGCCGAGCATATTGTCGCGGCTGGTGGCAAGCGACTGCGCCCGATGCTGGTTCTGCTGGCTGCTCGGGCCGCCGGCTATCAGGGCGCGCTGCATCATCAAGCGGCTGCCATAGTCGAGTTCATCCACACCGCAACGCTGTTGCACGATGACGTGGTCGATGAATCTGGTCTGCGTCGTGGCCGTGAGACCGCCAATGCCCTGTTTGGCAATGCCGCCAGTGTGCTTGTCGGCGACTATCTCTATTCGCGTTCGTTCCAGTTGATGGTCGAACTGGGCCGCATGCGCATCATGCAGGTGCTTGCTGACACGACCAATGCGATCGCCGAGGGCGAGGTTCTGCAGTTGATGCACGTCGGCAATCCCGACACCGACGAAGCGGCCTATCTGGGGGTGATCGAACGCAAGACCGCCGTGCTGTTCTCGGCGGCGTGCCGGATCGGGGCGATTCTTGCCGATGCACCGGCCGCGATCGAGCAGGCCTTGGCCGACTACGGCATGGCCCTCGGCTACGCGTTCCAGATCGCCGATGATGTGCTCGATTACACCTCCGACGCCCAGACCATGGGCAAGAATGTGGGTGATGATCTGGCCGAGGGCAAGCCGACTCTGCCGCTGATCCACGCCCTGCACAATGCGCCGGCTGATCAGGCCCAGGCCTTGCGCCGGGTGATCGAGACCGGCGGTCTGGAATCACTGGATCTGGTGGTCGCCGCGATTCGCGAATCCGGCGCATTGGAATACACCCTCAAACGCGCCACCGATTACGCGCAGCAGGCGCTCGCCGCGCTGGCCCCGATTCCGGCGGGTGCGGAGACCGAGGCGCTCGAACTTCTGGCGGACTACGCGATCAGTCGCTCCAGTTGATCGATTGTCGCAATGGGCAGGGCCAGCGGCCGGCTCGTGCAGCGCATCTTTGACCGACAGCATGACCACCGGCGCTTGGACGCGGTGGCGGCGAGCCAATACCATGCCGCTTTCCCCTGCACGGAGTGTACTCATGCGCCTGTTGCTTGCATCGGCTTTCAGTCTTCTACTGGCCTCGTCCGCGATGGCCGACCCGCGCGGGTTTACGGTCACCGATCTGGTCAATCTCGATCGAGTCACCGATCCCCAGCTGTCACCCGACGGTCGCTGGGTTTCATTCCAGTTGCGCGAGACCGATTTTGACGCCAACAAGGGCATGCAGAGCCTGTGGCTGGTCGCCGCCGACGGCTCAGCCGCGCCGCGCCGCATCACCGCCCAGGGCCAGACCTCGGTTTCCGGTCGTTGGGCACCCGATGGAAAATCGCTGTATTTCATGTCGAGCCGCGGTGGTTCGATGCAGGTGTGGAATCTGCCACTGGGCGGCGGTGAGGCCGCTCCGGTCACCCAGTATGCCCTCGACGTTGGCAGCTATCTGTTGTCACCTGATGGCCGGCAGATCGCGGTCAGCATGGAAGTGTTCAACGACTGCGGTGGCGCCGCGGAAGGCGTTATCGACTGCAGCAAGAAGCGGCTCGATGAAACCGCAGCAGAGAAGACCACCGGTAAAGTCTTCGACAAACTTTTCATCCGCCATTGGGACACCTGGGTCGACGGCCGTCGTTCGCAATTGTTTGTCGCCGATATCGGTGCCGATGGCAAGGCCGAGGCCGCGCCCGCGTGGGTGAGCAAGGGGATTGATGGCGATGTGCCTTCCAAACCTTTTGGTGATCTGGGTGAAACCGCGTTCTCGCCCGATGGCAAGACGATCATCTTCGCCGCGCGTATCGCTGGCAAGACCGAGGCCTGGTCGACCAATTTTGATTTGTACTCGACCGCTGTGGACGGCAGTGCATCGCCACGCAATCTGACCGCGGCCAACGAGGCCATGGACTCCTATCCGCTGTACTCGAAGGACGGCAAGCATCTCTACTATCTGGCGATGAAGCGGCCGACCTTCGAGGCCGACCGGATGTGGATCAAGGAGCTGAATGTGGCCGATGGCAGCAGTCGCGAGATTGCTGCGGGCTGGGACCGCTCGCCCGGTTCGCTCAGTCTCTCCGATGACGGCAAGACGCTCTACACCACCGCCAATGACAACGGACAGACTCCGCTGTTTGCGATCGACATTGCCAGTGGCAAGGTACGCAATGTTTCCGGCGAGGGCCATATCGGCGGCTACTCGGTCGCGGGCGAGCGCATTGTCGTTGCGCGCGACACGCTGCAGGCGCCGAGCGATCTTTATGTGCTGGGCAAGAAGGAGCTGCGCCTCACCCGCTTCAATCAGGACCGGCTGCAGGACGTGCGCTTCGGCGCTCCGGAGTTCTTCACCTTCAAGGGCTGGAACGATGAGAGTGTGCAGGGCTACGTGGTGAAGCCCTGGAACTTCGAGCCGGGCAAGACCTATCCGATCGCCTTCCTGATTCACGGCGGACCGCAGGGCGCATTCGGCAATGACTTCCACTATCGCTGGAATCCGCAGACCTATGCGGGTCAGGGCTTCGCGGTCATCGCGATCAATTTCCATGGCTCGACCGGCTACGGACAGGCGTTCACCGATTCGATCTCGGGTGACTGGGGCGGCAAGCCACTGGAAGACCTGAAGAAGGGGATGGCGGCTGCACTGAAGCAGTACAGCTGGCTCGATGGCCAGCGCGCCTGTGCCCTGGGCGGAAGCTACGGCGGATACATGGTCAACTGGATCGCCGGCAACTGGGCCGATCAGTTCGACTGCATCGTCAGTCATGCCGGCATCTTCGACAACCGCTTCATGGGTTACTCGACGGAGGAGCTCTGGTTCGACGAATGGGAAATGCAGGGCACGCCCTACGAGAAGCCGGAAAACTACGAGCGCCACAACCCGCTCAACTTCGTCAAGGACTGGAAGGTGCCAGTACTCGTGGTGCATGGCGCGCTCGACTACCGCGTACCGGTTGAGCAGGGCATCAGTCTGTTCACCGCTCTGCAGCGGCGTGGCATCGAATCGAAATTCCTGTACTTCCCCGACGAGAACCACTGGATCCTCAAGCCGCACAACTCGGTGCAATGGCACAATGAGGTCAATGCCTGGCTGAAGCGCTGGACCAAGTCGGATTGAGTCGGACTTCGGCTACGACGGCGCCTGCCGCGCCGTCGTCCGGACACCCCGAATCAAAGCCACTTCACGCGCTTGAGCAGGGCATAGGTGGTGGCGATCACCACCACGGTGACGCCCGTGAAGATGTAATAGCTGTAGGGTCCGCTCAACTCGGGCATGTGCTTGTAGTTCATGCCATACCAGCTGGTCATCAGGGTGGGGATTCCGAGCAGTCCTGCCCAGCCTGCGAGCCGTTTCACCACTTCGCCCTGACCGACCGTCACCATGGCAAGGTTCACGCTCATCGCCGCTGACAGCATCTCACTCATGGTGTCCGAGGCTTCCTTCACCCGCACCGCGTGATCAAAGATGTCGCGGAAATAGGGGCGGACCTCCTCACGAATCAGGGCAGGGTGGAAGCGCACAAGCTGATTGAGAATGTCCTGCATGGGTGCAACCGCGAGACGCAGGTTCACCAGTTCGCGTTTGAGGTTGTACAGGGCGCGAATGGTCTCGCGCTTGTAGTTGGAATCGAAAACGTCCACTTCGAGTTCGGCCAGTTCGGTCTGGAACTCGCGCACAATCGGCAGAAAGTTGTCGACGATGTAATCCATGACCGAATACAGCGCGTAACTCGGACCGATCGAGAGCAGATCAGGCTCTTTCTCGCAGCGCGAGCGTGCCGGCTGGTAGGAAAGCGAAGCACCGTGGCGCACCGTCACCAGATAGCGCGGACCGAGAAAAATATGCGTCTCGCCGAAGCGGATATTGCCGCTGACAAATTGCGCGGTGTGCAGCACGATGAACAGGGAGTCGCCGTAGACTTCGATCTTCGGGCGCTGATGCGCGTGATGGGCATCCTCGACGGCAAGATCATGCAGTGAAAACTCTTCCTGCAGCTTGTCGAGCAATTCCTCGTTGGGTTCCTGCACGCCGACCCAGACAAAGGCGTCCGGACTCTGCAATGCGTCGCTGATCTGGTCGACGCTGATATCTGGAAGCCGTGTGCCGTCACTGTGGTAAGCGACACAGTTGACGACCATCGGCGGTGGCGGCGGCGTGTATTTCACGTTCAAGCTCATGCGCGCCTCCCAGCTTTCCTAAGGTGGCGCATGATGCGCGTCCGCTGATGCAATGCGCAACCCGTTGACGAATCTCTGCTATCGAAGCGCGGCGGTATCCGGCACTGCGACAGCGGTAGATGCAGAAAGCCGATGCCAGACCATCAGATGCCAGGGCAGCAGCAGGGCCAGCCAGGTTGACTGTGACTGTGTGTTGAGCTTGAGCAGACCTGCCACCAAGGCCAGCAACGCGACAACGAGCACGACGACCGCGATGCCGCGTGCGGCCAATCCGCTCGCCGCTGCCGGCCTGCGCAGACGCCACAGCGGCCACGCGAGGAGGAGACAAAGTGGCGAAAACAGCCAGAGATTGGCGTTGCGCCAGGCGATCTGATGGTCGGTGCCGAGCCAGAGGCCAAGCAATCCAATACCGAGCAGGCCGAACCCCAGGCTGATGGCAGCGGATGAACCCGCGGCAATGGTTCGTGTGATTGGTCGCGCGCTGCGCATTGCCCATTCCATGACCGTGGCCAGCACGATCCCGGCAAGCAGGAAGATACAGAACCATGGCGGGGCAGCGGGGATCTGGTCCGAGTGCGGACCCTCAAACAGCACGCGCTGGTGGAGGACCAGGGGCCGGGTTCCTGACTGCGCGTCGCCGATCGAGGTTTCGGCGACCAGATCGCGCAGCCGGAGTGGCAGGAAGGACTCTTCCCAGAAGTTGATCCGGCGGTCGGCCATCGGGCCCAGGCCGAGATGGATGCCGGTTGCCAGCCAGGGAATCTCGCGTGCATAGGCCAGTGACAATGAGCGATAGGTTTCGCCTCTTCCACGCGCTACCGAGGCGGCCTTCAGCTGTCCACCGAGGACCGTGTCGAGGGCATCGCGCACCTTGGTCGAACAGTTGTTGAGGTAGTAGTCGTAGCGGTATTCGTCGTGACCGGGCCGGGCGTGCTGGTTGAGCAGTTCGGCCAGCGCGATCTTTTGCGCAGCATCCAGATCGAGTTCCTGTAACCAGACCGAGCGGCCATCTTCGCGATAGCCGGCGAGGTCATAGTCCGGATTGGTGACGGCCAACCGGTACAGCATGCGACCACGCACGAAATTCAGCAGGAAGTTCTCCTGCTGAAAATCGAACCAGCCAAAGTTGTAGAGCCGGCGGCTACCGTCCCGCTCGTCTTCGATCAGGATGGCGTTGTGGCCAAAGCGTTCCCAATAAAGCGCGCCTGGGGCTGCCGTGATCAGGGCTACGCGCAAGTCATCGGCTGCGAACGGACCCGGCGATTGATCAGGTTCCTGCGCGAAGACCAGGCTGCTGACGCCGAGCAGGATGGCCAGCGACACGAGTTGCCAGTTCCACCGCGGTTTCCTGGTCGGCGTCGTCGGAGGCGCTGCGCGCGCCACCCGAAGCCGGAGCCAACTCACGCCGCATTGCCAGACAGCGGACGCACCAGCACCTGCTGGACGCGTCGGGCGTCGGCCTGGGTCACCAGAATGTGGAATCCCTCGCTCTCGATTTCTTCCCCAGTGCTGGGAACGTGGCCAAAGGCCGAGGTGACCATTCCGCCCACCGTATCAAATTCTTCGTCGGAGACCCTGCAGGAAAAGCGCTGATTGAATTCGCCAATGGGAGTGATCGCATCGACCGAGTAGCCACCACTGGCTTCGGCGCGAATATGCTGATCGGGATTGGCCTCATCATCATGCTCATCGTCGATTTCACCGACGATCACTTCGAGCACATCCTCGATGGTCACCAGCCCGGAAACGCCGCCATACTCGTCGATGACGACCGCCATGTGGCTGCGTCGTGTGCGGAATTCCTTGAGCAACAAATTGAGTGGCTTGCTCTCCGGAATCAGGCTGACAGGGCGAATCAGTTCGGCAATGCTGCAGGGCATTTCCTGATCGGCCAAGCAGGGCAGCAGATCTTTCGCGAGTAGGATGCCAAGCACCTCGTCGCGGTGCTCGCCGGTAACCGGAAAGCGTGAGTGACCGGATTCGATCATCAGCTGGAGCACTTGGCGGATATCGGCGTTGACCGGCACGGTGACCATTTGCGAACTCGGCACCATGACATCACTGACCTGCTGGTCGGAGACATTGATGGCACCTTCGACCATCGCCAATGTATCGGCGCTGATCAGTCCGTTGGCGTGTGCGGTGTGGAGTTCTTCCAGCAGTTCGACGCGGTTGCGTGCATCGCCGGAAATCATGTGGCCCAATCTATCTAGCCAGCCACGTGGCGCGGGCACGCCACTACTGGGAGGTTCGTCGTTCATTACATCGCGGACATCGCCCCATGGGGCAAGGCGCTCAGTGTAGCGAAAACCGGGGTACGGACGGAATGCACTCAATTTATTTTGTGAAATCAAATGCTTGCCACAAGTTCGAGGCGGAGAGGGTGCAGCCACCGCAGCGCGGCTGACTGTCGGCACGAACGCTACAGCCTCACCTGTACGGATCAGCAATCTCCAGCCGGGCGAGAATTCGTCGTTCGAGCGCCTCCATCCGCTCGGCGTCGGCATCGTCGATATGGTCGTGGCCAAGCAGATGCAGGGTGCCGTGGATCACCATATGCGCGTAGTGATCACTCAGCAACTTGCGCTGTTCGGCCGCCTCACGCGCGATCACCGGCGCGCAGATCACCAGGTCACCGAGCAGGGGCGAGCGGACACCGGGTGGCAGTTCCACCGGGAACGACAACACATTGGTGGCGTAGTCGCGACCACGGTACTGCAGGTTGTAGGCCCGCCCTTCGGGCTCATCGACCAGGACGATGCTGATTTCGCCGCTGCGCTTGCGCACGCTGCGCAGCGCCGCCTCGGCCCAACTGCGCAGGCGGATCGGCGCAGGTAATCCCTTGCGTGGCACCTGGAAACTGGTATGCACAACGTAGCTCATCGAGTTCGGTGCCCGGGTACCTGGTGGACGATGATTCCTGGCAGGCGACTGCGCACGCGATCAGGTGCATCGGCTGCCTGGCCCACCCAATGCGCCTCATGGGCAGAGAGGAGCAGGGGAAGATCAACCGCGCTATCACTCCAGGCGGCCGCGAACGGCGGATGCAGTCCGCACTGTGCCATGCGCCAGAGTTTGGCCGTTCCGTTGGCCTGGATGCGCGCGATCCAACCGCCCGCGAACGGCTGGATCGTCGAGCCAATTACCCGGACTTGGCCGCGCAACTGCAGCTGCGCCACGATTCGTTCGGCCAGGGTCTGGCCTGCGCCGGTTGCCACCGCAACCGATTGGCCGCGATCCAGCGCATCCTGCATTGCGCCGAGCACTGGTTCAATCCGAGCTGGCGCGTGCGCGCGGACAAAGTCGTCGAGCAGGGACTCATATTCGGATTCGGCGAGACCATAAGTGGCGATCCAGAAAAAAATCGACACGCCCACGCGCCGGGTTGCCAATACCGCCATCAATGGAAATCCGACCGGCGCTACCAGGATCGCGAGTATCCGGCGCCAATAGTGGCGGCCTATCAGGGTTCTGATCAGCACCGCACCGCTGTCGCCATGCACCAGGGTGCCGTCCATATCGAACACCACCCAGTCTTCGATTTTCTGCTGCATGAGGAGCTACTTTCCGGTGGTGGCGTGCACGGATTCGAACGCCTCGTAGGCGCTGACGATCCGTTGCACCAGCGGATGTCGGACAACATCGCGGGCGCCGAAGAACGTGAAGCTGATCCCTTCGACGTCGCGCAGGACTTCGATCGCATGGCGCAGACCCGAAACAATGTGGCGCGGCAGATCGGTCTGGGTGATGTCTCCGGTGATCACCGCGGTTGCGCCAAATCCGAGGCGGGTCAGGAACATTTTCATCTGTTCCAGTGTGGTGTTCTGGGCCTCGTCGAGAATCACGAAGGCGTCGTTCAAGGTGCGTCCGCGCATGTAGGCGAGTGGCGCGATCTCGATCACGTTGCGTTCGATCAGTTTGGAAACGCGTTCGACACCGAGCATTTCATAAAGGGCGTCGTAGAGTGGGCGCAGGTAGGGGTCAACTTTCTGCGAGAGATCACCGGGCAGGAAGCCGAGCTTCTCGCCGGCCTCGACCGCAGGACGCGCCAGGATGATGCGCTGGACCCGGTTGTCTTCGAGCGCCTGCACTGCGCTGGCGACCGCGAGATAGGTCTTGCCGGTGCCGGCCGGCCCGATGCCGAAGCTGATGTCGTGACGTGCCACCGCGTGCAGATAGCGCTGCTGATTGTCGCCGCGGCCACGAATGGTGCCGCGCTTCACCCGGATCGCCACTTCCTGCGGCACCACATCGCGCGGATCGCCGCCGGCAGCGGGCTCCGGACTGGCGCCAGCTTCGGCAAGGGCGAGGTGGATCTGATGCGGGCCAAGCACGCTGTCGACGGTCGCTTCATAGAGTGACTCGAGCAGTTTGCGCGCCTTGCTCGCATTGCCAGCACTTCCGCTGATGCGAAATACATTGCCACGATTGGCGATCTCGACCGCAAGGCCGCGTTCGATCTGGCGCAGATGCGCATCGAGCGCACCACACAGATTGCCCAGTCGCTCGGCGTCTTCAGGCTCGAGCGTGAAGTCTTTTGTGGGAGCAGGTTTTTTCATGGGCGCGAAGATTAGCGCGGATCGATCGCGCTGCCGAATCCTGAGGGCACCAAGCCGATCGACGTTGGATATGTTCACGGCCTGAGAAGCGCGATGATCTTGCCGGTCGGAAGGGGAAACGAGACTGGGCCGTAGCTAGCTTTTGCTCAGGATCGACTCGCCGAGTCGCGACAATTCGACCCGGTCCCGGCCATCACGCTTGGCGCGATAGAGGGCGCGGTCGGTGGCGGCAATCCACTCGTCGAGGCTGGAATAGCGAGCCTTGTCCAGCATCGCGACGCCTATGCTCGCGCTGATCGCGATCTCACCGGCCTGCCAATTGACCGGCGTGTCGCCCAGTTGATGGCGCAGGCGTTCGGCGAAATCGAGGCTGCGCGCCTGGTCGGTGGATTCCAGCACGACAATGAACTCCTCACCGCCCCAGCGGCCCAGCATGGCAGTGTCCGGGAGCATCGCCTGCATGCGCTGGGCGGCCGCACGCAGGACGGCATCGCCGGCCTGATGGCCGTGCCGATCATTGACCTGCTTGAAGTGGTCAAGGTCGATCAACTGCATGCAGGCGGAGTCCGGCACCGCGGCACGCTGCCAGGTCAACTCAAGGCGGCGCATGACCGCGTGCCGGTTGGACAGACCGGTCAGGGCGTCGGTATTGGCCATGTTTTCCAACTGCTCGGTACTGCCGAGCAGGGCGTAGTGCAGTTCAGCCAGCTGATCGCTGCTCGCCCTCAGTTCGGCGTTTTTCTGCCGCATGCCGCGGACCCGCCAGTACAGCAGTCCGAGCACCGAGGCCAGCGCGAAGATGCCGGCGATCAGGGCCAGTCCCAGATAACGCTGGCGCAGGATGCGCAGATCCTTGATTTGACTGTCGCGCTCGAGCAGGCCGCGCTCCATGTCGGCGCGCTCCTTTTCGAGGCTGGCCTCCAGCACGGCAATCCGGCGGCCGGCCATGTCCATGGCGAGGACCTTGTCGAGTTGCTGGTGCGCCTTTCGGGTGGCGTAGGCGCTGGCCGCGTCACCGAGGCCGAGTTCAAGGTCGGCGACGATATCCAGGGCCGCGCGTTCCAGAATGCGATCGCCAATCTTGCGCGTGCCCTCGAGGGTGATGCGTGCTTCGGCCAGCGCCTCGGGCGTGGCACCCCTGGCCGCCCAGACGCGAACGCGGGTAAGCCGCAGCAACACCTGATCGCGGATCGCGACCTTGTCAAATTCACGGTAGGCACGATCGGCCCAGCGTCTGGCCTCCTCCCAATTGCCGCGCGCCAACTGCAGATCGGCCATGCGGCTATAGGCATTCACCTTGTTCGGTGAGTTCCCTGACACTGCGGCCATCGCAGCCGCTTTTTCGATGTAGCTCGCGGCTTCGTCGAAACGCTCCAGCTGCATCAGGGCGATACCGACCTCGGCATTGAGAATGATCGCCTCGCGCCGATTGCGTTCCTGGATGTGGTTGAGTGCCTCGCGCAGATATTCGCTGCCCTGTTCCTCGTCATCGAGATTGCGGTAGAGGATGCCGAGCAGGCGCAGGCTGCGGGCGATTTCCGGCTTGTCGTCGGTTTTCTTGGATATTTCCAGCGCTTCCTTGTGGACCAGGGCGGCATCCGAGAAGCGGCCGGTACGGCCGTGCAGCATGCCAATCGAATTGAGCTCGTGCGCGAGTTGGGGCGTGCCAGGGATTTCGCGATTGAGCTTTTCCGCTACTTCGAATTGCTTGAGCGCATCATCGAACTGGCCGAGCTTGCGAAACAAGACGCCGCGATCATGCGCGACCTGGGCGCGCCAGACCAAGTTGCCGCTGTCCTCCGCCAGCTCCTGCATGCGCGCGATGGCCGCTCCCGCTTTCTTCGGGCGACCCCGATTGACGTTGACCACATTGATCAAGGTCTGCACCGCGAATTCGAGATCAGGCAGGCCAAGCCCCTTCACCGAGCCCTCCATTTCATCGAGTAGCTTGAAGGTTGCCGGCTCATGCTCCAGTTCATTCTCGAACTCGGCAAGGGCGAGCGTGGCCCAGCTTCGGCTGACCGGATCCGCGGCCGCGTTGCGCAGGGCCTCGGCACGATCACGCAGGGCCTCGGTTTTATCGTCGAAGCGGGCGCGCAACTGGCGCACTTCTGGCGGCTGCGACACATCGCCGGGCCCGGTGCGTGCTGTTTCCTGCGCACAAGCTGTGCCGGCGGCGACGGCCAGCAGGGCGGCGAAGATCAGGACGCGGCCAGTCAGCATGATGGCTCAATGGTATGCCATCACGCTGCACATTTGGGGCGCGCTGGGCGGCCAGATTGTGACGCTTGGGGACGCGGCCAGGTCAGTCTCCACACACAATGGCGCGCTGCAGCATTGGCCGGCCGCGTGATAGAATCCTGCGGCTCGCCCTCAGCCGGGAGCCCCTTTGAACTGTCTCGGAGTCCGCCGATGCTCAAGCTCGCCGACCGTATGGGCCGCGCCAAGCCCAGTGCGATCATGGTGGTGGCCGACAAGGCCAAGAAACTCAAGGCCGAAGGCCGCGACATCATCAGTTTCTCGATTGGCGTGCCTAATTTTCTCCCGGGTGAGCACGTCTACCAAGCTGCCGCTGATGCGCTGAAACACGACTCTGGCGGCTATGGATCGAATCGTGGTCCCGATGCCCTGCTCGATGCATTCGTCAAGCATCTCGAGGCAGGCGGTCTGACTGGCTACACGCGCGCCAATGTGGCGACCGGCATCGGTGCCAAACAGGTGCTGTTCAATGTCATGTACGCCTTGCTGGAAGAAGGTGACGAGATCCTGATCCCGACGCCCTACTGGACCAGCTATGTCGACATCGCGGACATCCTCGGTGCCAAGTCGACGCTGATCTACTGCAGTCCCGAGCAGGATTACAAGCTCACGCCCGAGCAACTGCGTGCCGCCATCAAGCCGAGTACCAAGGCGATCCTGTTCAACAACCCGTCCAACCCGACCGGCATGGTGTACAGCGAAGCCGAGATCCAGGCGCTCGCCGATGTCCTCGTCGAGCATCAGATCTGGATCCTGTCGGATGACATCTACAACCGGATGATCTTCGATGGCCGGTCCTATGCGCATCTGCTCAAGGCGAGGCCGGAACTGCGTGATCGCCTGATCCTGATCGACTCGCTGTCCAAGACCTACGGCATGCCCGGCTGGCGTCTTGGCTTCGTCGCGGCCTCGCCGATGCTGGCGCAGGCCATCGTGACGCTCAATTCCAATCACATCACCAATGTGCCCGAGGTCGTCAACGCCGCAGGTGCCGCGGCGCTCGCCGGTCCGCAGGATATCCCGACGCAGAAATGCAAGGAATTCCAGGCCAAACGCGACGAGGTGATGACGGCGATGCGATCAGTTGATGGTCTGCGTTGTCCGACGCCGGGAGGCGCATTCTACGTGTTCCCGGACATCAGCTTCGCGTTCGGCAAGCGGCATGGCGACACCGTCATCAGCAACGACGTCGACTTCTGCAGTGCCCTGCTCGACAGCAAGGGTGTTGCCATTGTGCCCGGTTCGGCCTTTGGTGAACCCAGAGCGATCCGCATCTCGTATTCCTGCAAGGCAGCCGAGTTGACCGAAGGGCTGCGCCGATTTGTCGAGTTCTGTTCCGAGCTCCGCTGACTTATTGCGCCCGCGCCCAAACCCCGCATCAATCGAACGTAGTATTCAAGGAGTCGATACCGTGAAAGCCCCCATCCGTGTTGCCGTGACCGGTGCCGCCGGCCAGATTGGCTATTCGTTGCTGTTCCGCATCGCCTCGGGCGAGATGCTGGGCAAGGATCAGCCGGTGATTCTGCAGATGCTCGAACTGCCGATGGAAAAGGCCCAGGCCGCGCTGCGCGGCTGCATGATGGAGCTTGAGGACTGCGCGTTCCCGTTGTTGGCTGGCATGATCGGCAGCGACGATCCGATGGTCGCCTTCAAGGACGCCGATGTCGCCATCCTGGTCGGCGCGATGCCGCGCGGTCCAGGCATGGAGCGCAAGGATCTGCTGCTGAAGAATGCCGAGATATTCACCGTCCAGGGCCGTGCGCTCAATGCGGTGGCTTCGTGCAATGTCAAGGTTCTGGTGGTCGGCAATCCAGCCAATACCAATGCCTATATCGCGATGAAATCAGCGCCTGATCTGCCGGCAAAAAACTTCACGGCCATGCTGCGGCTCGACCACAATCGTGCGCTGAGCCAGCTCGCCGCCAAGGCCAATGTGGCCGTGGGCGATATCGAGAAGCTGATCGTCTGGGGCAACCACAGTCCGACCATGTACCCCGATTATCGATTCGCGACCGTCGCTGGCGCATCGCTGAAGGACCGGATCAACGACGCCGAGTGGAACAGCGGCAGCTTCATCCCGCTGGTCGGCAAGCGTGGCGCCGCGATTATCGAGGCACGCGGTCTGTCCTCGGCCGCCTCCGCTGCGAACGCCGCGATTGATCATGTCCATGACTGGATGCTCGGCAGCAATGGCAAGTGGGTGACCATGGGCGTGCCGTCCGATGGCAGCTACGGCATTCCCGAGGGCGTGATGTACGGCGTTCCAGTGACCACCGTCAACGGCGAGTACACCCGCGTGACCGGTCTCGAGATCGACGCTTTCTCGCGCGAGCGCATGGACAAGACCCTGGCCGAGCTGGAAGAAGAGCGCGCGGGTGTGGCGCATTTGTTGGGCTGAAAACCTGCTCCGGTAGACGCGGCGGCGGGCCATCGGTCGGGCAACGACCGTCGCCCAGGGCGCTCGCTGCGTCCGTTCGTCTCCGAGCGAATGCAGCTAGAATGGGCGCTTTGCGAGGGAGCGAGCATGAGTCAGTCTTCATCGGGCGCGATGTTTCGCGCCGCCGTTGCAGCGGAACAGCCACTCCAGGTCATGGGCGCCATCACCGCCTATGCCGGCCTGATGGCCAAGCGTGTGGGCTACAAGGCGCTTTATCTGTCTGGTGGCGGTGTAGCGGCAAATTCGCTGGGCATGCCCGATCTCGGTATCAGTACGATGGAAGACGTATTGACCGATGCGCGGCGCATTGTCGACGCTACCGGGATGCCCTTGCTGGTCGATATCGATACCGGTTGGGGCGGGGCGTTCAATATCGCGCGGACGATCAGGTCGTTCCATCGCATCGGTGTCGCCGCCGTGCACATGGAAGACCAGGTCGGACAGAAGCGCTGCGGCCACCGGCCTGGCAAGGATGTGGTTTCGGTCGGCGAAATGGTGGATCGGGTGAGGTCCGCGGTCGATGCGCGGCCCGACTCCGGCTTTGTAATCATGGCGCGGACAGATGCGGCCGCTGTCGAAGGTATCGACGCGGCAATCGATCGCGCCTGCGCCTATGTCGAGGCGGGCGCTGACATGATTTTTCCGGAAGCGATGCGGTCGCTCGATGACTACCGTCGCTTCAAAGCGGCGGTGAAAGTGCCGATCCTGGCCAATCTGACCGAATTCGGTTCGACACCGTTCTTCACTACGGACGAATTGCGCGAGGCCGGGGTCGATATTGCACTCTATTGCTGCGGCGCCTATCGCGCGATGAACAAGGCGGCTCTGCACTTCTACGAAACGGTGCGTCGCGAAGGTACGCAGAAGAACATCATCGACAGCCTGCAGTCGCGCGCTGACCTCTACGATTTCCTCGGCTATCACGCCTACGAGGACAAGCTCGACGCGCTTTTTGCGGCGACCAAACCGGAATGATCATCCCAGCCGCAGCGCCGCCGCGCTGCGTCATCAGCACTGTGGAGTGGTAACGATGAGTGAAACCCCGAGCCTTCTGCCCAAGCCGAAAAAATCGGTCGCCCTGTCTGGCGTGGCTGCCGGCAATACCGCGCTGTGCACTGTAGGTCGCAGCGGGAATGACCTGCATTATCGCGGCTACGACATTCTCGACATGGCAGATGACTGCGAGTTCGAAGAGATCGCTCATCTCCTGGTGCACGGCAAATTGCCCAACCGGGTTGAGCTCACCGCGTACAAAGCCAAACTGCGCGCACTGCGCGGTCTGCCGGCGCAAGTGAAGCGCGTGCTCGAAACGATTCCGGCCTCGGCGCATCCAATGGATGTGATGCGCACCGGCGTGTCGGCGCTGGGTTGCGTGCTGCCTGAGAAAGACGACCATGCTGCCCCCGGCGCGCGTGATATCGCCGACCGCCTGATGGCCTCGCTGGGTTCAATGTTGCTGTACTGGTATCACTTCGCCTGCAATGGCCGCCGCATCGAAGTGGAGACCGACGATGATTCGATCGGTGGTCATTTCCTGCGCCTGCTGCATGGGCACAAGCCCAGTGCGAGTTGGGAACGCGCCATGCATATCTCGCTCAATCTGTACGCCGAGCACGAATTCAACGCCAGCACTTTTGCCGCCCGTGTCATCGCCGGCACCGGTTCGGACATGCACTCGGCCATCGCCGGCGCGATCGGTGCGCTGCGTGGACCCAAGCACGGCGGTGCCAACGAGGTCGCCTTTGAAATTCAGAAGCGCTACGAAACCCCGGACGAGGCTGAGGCCGATATCCGCGCCCGCGTCGAACGCAAGGAAGTGGTGATCGGCTTCGGGCATCCGGTCTACACGGTTTCCGATCCGCGCAACAAGGTGATCAAGGCGGTCGCCCACAAGCTCTCGAAAGAGGCGGGTACGACAAGGATGTTTGATATCGCAGAACGCCTGGAAACGGTGATGTGGGACATCAAGAAGATGTTTCCGAATCTCGATTGGTTCAGTGCGGTCAGTTACCACATGATGGGCGTGCCAACCGCGATGTTCACACCGCTGTTCGTGATCGCCCGCACCAGCGGCTGGAGTGCGCATGTCATCGAACAGCGCATCGACAACAAGATCATCCGGCCGAGTGCCAACTACGTAGGCCCGGAAGATCGCGCCTTCGTGCCGATCGACCAGCGGCCTTGAGACGCTCAATTGCACAGCCGCGCCCGGATAAGCGCGGCTGGCCCGGCCGTCACTACCAGGTGTAGCGGACGGTGTAGCTGAACTTGGCCTCGCCATCGGCGGGGATGTTCAAGTTGAAATCGATGGTTTCGGCATCGCGCTTGACGTAGTCGCGGCTCGCCGTCTTGATCGACCAGCCACTCCAGCGATACAGATACTCACGCGCCACCACGGTGGCGGCCTCCTGTTTGCGATTGCGCACGCTGACCTCGAAAGTTTCCTCGATCCACTTCGCATTGATATCGATCTTGAAGTCGGTCTGTTTGCGTTCGCCAACAATGTCGAAGCTCTCGCCCAGCTTGATGCGCAGATTCTCGTTGCGTGGCGTGTGCTTGATCAGGTCTTCGCCAATGAATTCGAGGCTGCCATCGGCCTTGCTCGCCTGATTGACGCGCACGCGCCCGGCCGGCAAGGGGATGCCGAGGCCATTGGTCTTGTCGTTCTTGAATTCCAGGTAGGCACCGACTTTGCCCGGCTGAGTCGCACCGAAGCCCTGATCAGTCACCGGCGATCCGTACCAACGCCATGGGCCTGGTCCGGCAGTAAACACCAGCTCACGTTTGCAACCGACTCCGATCGCCGAAGGGAAAAGCTCCAGCTGCTTGGTCGAGTTGTTGGGCAGATCGGTGCGCCGACCCAGGGTGTACATGTGGTACTCGAACAGTGAGGACTCCTGAAAGCCATCGCTCACCGATTCTGCCACGCGCATCGTTTTCATCATCGGCGCTGCCGCCGCCATCGGCGCCGAGGGTGCGCGATTGACTTCGCCGGCGACCAGTTTCAGCTGAGTGGCCGGGAAACTTCCGCCGCTCTGATTGACGATGGTGACCCATGCAGCCAGATTCATTGTGCAACGCTCAGGGTCGGAGCCGAGCGTGACGTTGTAGTCGCTCCACCAGGTCAGGCCCTGGGCCTGGTAGCTGACCACGGCATCGTGTTCACCGCCTTTGCGCGCATTGACCAGCCAGACCAAGGTCGGGCGCGTGATCAGCCCACCGGGCAGCGACGGAAACTGGATACTGGAATAGTTGCTCAGGGTGACCACTTCGCCGGATTCCTTCATCAGGATCAGGCCATTGCTCGCCGACAACAGCGTGCCGCTGATCTCGGTGAATTTCTGCGCCTGGACCTGGCCGACGATTACCTGTTCGCCGATGTAGCGCTGCAGCAGTTTCAGGCCATCGACCAGATCGAACTGGTAGTTCTGTTCGATGACCCGGGTGCCGTCGGGATCGGTCAGCGAGGCAAAGCTCACCGTGGTTGGATCGATGCGGGTGGCGACATCGGTGAAGCGAACCTCGCCACTGCCGTTTGGCAGGATCAAGGGACGGCGATCTCGCACAAGTGCATAGCCGGGCAGGGCGCTTCCGTAATTCTGCAGTGTTTCCGGACTGAGCTGACCTGGCTGGGCCGAGCTGTAGATCGTCAAGGCATATTGAGGATCGGCGGCGTTGGCTTCGTTCATGGCGGTGCTCAGACTCAGGCTAAGGGCAATCGACAGGGCCAGGCCGCTGGATTTCAGGATTCTTGGTGTCATGGTCCACTCCATTCCTCGGTAGGGGAAACGGTACTACGAACCTGAGCGCGGTTCGGGGTCCCAGCGCACGCAAAGATTCAGTTGCGATTTTGCCCGGCGCCGATTGTCGCGAGGAATGAGCAGGGCTGGTCAGGGTGCTTCGCGCAGACGTGGCTTGAGTGTGACCAGGTTACAGGGAGCTGTTCGCGCATCGAGTTGCGCTGCGAGAATCTGCTCCCAGGCCAGGCGACAGGCACCTGTTGAACCGGGCAGGCAGAAAACAAAGACGGCATTGGCCAGGCCGGCGAACGCCCGTGATTGCAGCGCCGATGTTCCGATGTCGTCCACGCTGAGCGCGCGGAACAGCTCGCCAAAGCCGGGCATCTCCTTGTCGAGCAAAGGTCGAATCGCTTCGGGCGTCGAATCCCGACCGGTGAATCCGGTCCCGCCGGTGATGAGCACACCGTCGATCGCGGGATCGGCAATCCAGGCGGATAATACGGCGCGCAATCGATAGCGATCATCGGGTTCGACACGGCGATCGGCAAGTCGATGCCCGGCATCGCCGAGCGCGCCGGCCAGGTAGGTGCCGGAGCTGTCGTTGTCCAGAGTACGCGAGTCGGAGACCGTCAATACGGCGATGTTGAGGGGAATGAATCGGACTTCGGTGCTCATCTTGCTCCTCTGGAATGCCTTGAGCTTTGAATCCTTGACGCGCCCAGCAGCACGCATCCTTCGGCAGCGCAGGAGCGCTGTCCGCAAGGATCACGCCGCCTCGGTCATCAACTTCAGTTCGTCGGCCTGATGCTCGAGTGTGAGCGGATCGACGACCTGGTCCAAATCACCGGCAACGATCGTCTCAAGCGAATACAAGGTCAGATTGATCCGGTGATCGGTCAGCCTGCCCTGCGGAAAATTGTAGGTGCGGATGCGCTGCGAACGATCGCCCGAACCGACCTGGGTGCGGCGCAGGTCCGACTGCGCCTGATGTTGCTTCTGCTGCTTCTCGTCGAACAGACGTGCCGCCAGCAGGCTCATCGCGCGTGCCCGGTTCTTGTGCTGCGAGCGCTCGTCCTGGCATTCGACCACGGTGCCCGACGGCAGGTGGGTGATACGGATCGCCGAATCGGTCTTGTTGACATGCTGACCACCGGCGCCAGAGGCGCGGAAGGTATCAACCTTCAGTTCGGCGGGGTTGAGCTCAACCGCCGTGATCTCGTCGAGCTCAGGCAGAACCGCGACCGTTGCGGCGGAGGTGTGAATGCGGCCCTGCGATTCAGTGGCCGGTACGCGCTGGACACGATGTGTTCCGGACTCGAACTTCAACCGCGCATAGGCGCCGGCGCCTTCGACCCGCGCGATGACTTCCTTGAAGCCACCGTGTTCGCCCGCGCTGCTCGACAGGATCTCGACCTGCCAGCGCCGACGCTCGGCATAACGCAGGTACATACGAAACAGGTCCCCGGCAAAAATCGCCGCCTCGTCACCGCCTGTGCCGGCGCGGACTTCAAGAAATATGTTGGCATCGTCACGCGGATCGCGTGGCACGAGTAGCCCGCCGAGATCGGTATCGAGGTTGAGCAGTTGCTGCTGCAACGAGGCAATCTCCTCGTCGATAAGCGCGCGCATCTCGGCATCGGCGCCAGCGGCCATTGCTCGTGCTCCCTCGAGCGCCGCCTGCGTGTTGTCGTGTTCGGCCAGTTTGTGCGCAATCGGCTCGATCCCGGCGTACTCCTGCGAGAGGCTGCGAAATCGCTTGTTGTCGGCGACGACCTCGGGCTCGGCCAGCAGGCGCTCGACTTCTTCCTTGCGTTCGGCGAGTGCTTCGAGCTTGCGGCGGATCGAGGGCGTCATGGCGTCTTGCTGCCTGGGTCGGAAGGCACCGCGAACAGTCGCTCGCCGGCACGGATCAATTCGGCGTCGCCGCGCAGAGCGGCATCACGAAGTCGGCTGCTCGGTCCGTGCAGCAACTTGTTGGTCAGTGTGTGCGCCAGGAACTGCAGAACATCCTCAGCAGGCTGGCCGTTGCGCAGCATCTGTTGTGCGCGCTCCAGGACCTGATTGCGCTGCGCCTCTCCGTCTGCACGGATTGCCTTGAGCGGCCCCTGATAGTCCAGCGCCCGACGCCAGTTCATGTAGTGGTCGACCTGCAGACTGATGATCGCCTCTGCCTCGACGGCGGCCTCCTGGCGCGATCGGATCGACTCGTCTATCTGCCGGCCGACATCGTCCACGGTATACAAATACACATCTTCAAGCTCGCCCACCGCCGCAGCGATATCGCGTGGGACGGCAAGGTCGAGCATGAACATCGGCCGACGCTTGCGCGCTTTCAGGGCATCCTGGACTTGACCCAGGGTCAGCACGGGCTCGCGGCTGGCGGTGGATGTGATCACGATATCGGCATCGGCCAGATGAATCGGCAGATCGCTCAGTGCCAGCGCCTGTGCTCCATAGGTTTCGGCGAGCGCCTGCGCATTGGCGAGCGTACGATTGGCGACCAGCATACGATGGACGCCAGCCTCGATCAGATGCCTGGCCGCCAGTTCGATGGTATCGCCCGCGCCAATGAGCAGGACCGTTGCCTTGCGCAGGTCGGCAAAAATCTGGCCGGCCAGCCGGACGGCTGAAAATGCCACCGACACCGAGCTGGCGCCGATCCGGGTTTCAGTGCGCGCGCGTTTGGCGGCCGCGAATGCGTTTTGAAACAAGCGATTCAACCGGGTATCCAGGGCGCCGGCGGCCAGAGCGGAATGGTAGGCCGACTTGAGCTGACCAAGCACCTGCGGCTCGCCCAGGATCATCGAGTCGAGCCCGGTGGCGACCCGGAAGATGTGGCGGGCCGCGGCCTCTTCACTATGCTGATAGAGATAGCTCTCGAGCCGGCCAGGGCTCAGCTGGAAATGCTGGTGTAGCCAATCTGCCAGTATGTTTTCCCCGCCTTCATCCACCTGACAGTACAGTTCGGTTCGGTTGCAGGTGGACAGGATGGCGGCTTCGCGGACTCCAGCCACTGACCGTAGCGCCCTCAGGGCCGCGTCGATCTGCTCAGGAGCAAATACGAGTTGCTCGCGCAGGGCGAGCGGCGCGGTTTGATGGTTGAGTCCGAGCGCGAAGAGAGGCATAGCGTGACAAAATACAACGGACGCGCATTCTCGGCGGGTTGGACCTTACGATCAAGGAATCTGCATTGAAACTTTTTTTCTATGGCGCCGCATGGTTGCTGCTTCTCGTTCTTGGCGGCTGCGCAGGCGGCCCCCAGCGCAGCTCAGGCCAGACCGCGAGCAACGAGTCCCGCGCGCTGACAGCGTCCGATCTGGTGCTCTCAGAGCGCATGGCTGCTGAATTCGCCTTGCAGCAGGGAGATGGCGAGGCGCACTTGCTGCATCTGGTCAAGGCGGCAGAAGCCTCCGACGACCCCGTGCAGGCAAAAACCGCGCTCCGCGCCGCATTAGCTGTTTCGAATCAACGGCTTGCCGAGGCCATGCTCGCGCGCTTCACCCGGCTTGCCGCTGATTCAAGCGAACCGCGGGCCTGGGCCATTGCGCTGGCCCTGGACATGGGGCGGTCCGAGGAAGCCTGGCGTCTCGCCGGTCCGGACGCGGGCGCGAAGATAGAGAATCGTCAGCTGGGCGAAGCGCTCGCCGCGGTGCCGGTTCGGGAGCGCATCCTGCCATTCATCGAACGCACGATCGAAACCAGCGCCGATCTGTCCACTGCGTTGCGCTGGTGCTCGTTCGTGCACCGCCTAAATGAGTCGGATCTGGCACTGATCCTGGTTTCGGGTCTGGTCGACAGATTTCCGCAGCAGTCGTCAGCACTGGCCTGGCGCGCCCAACTCAAGCGCGATATGAAGGACAACGAAGGCGCCCTGGCCGATTTCCACGCTGCCCTGGTGCTCGATCCTGAATCAAGATTTCTGCGGCTGTCCATCGCGCAACTCGAAGATGCCGCAGGTGACCCGGCCGCCGCGGCGCGCCGTGTGGCCGAGATCCGGCCCGCTGACGACCTGGTCGTCCAGGCGCAGGTCGCCTATGCAGCCCGTTCGCAAAATCCCGTACTACTGCAGGATGCCTATGCAGCACTGCAGTCGCTGCCCGAGCCGCGTCCGCCGCTGCGCCTGCAGATGCTGGGCACCGTGGCCGAGACGCTGGGTAAACCGGGCGAGGCCATTGCCTGGCTGCGTGCTGTTCCTGCTGGTCCGGAACAAGCCGAGTCCTGGCTTCGGGCATCGGTGCTATTGAATCAGGCTGGCGACACCGAGGATGCGCTGGAGTTGCTGCGGAGCGTGCGTGGCCTCGCCGGCGTGGAACGCGAGGCTCTGGTCAGCAGTTACCTGATCGAGGGCAGCCTGCTCAGTCGCGCCGGCGAGGCTGCTGCCGCGCGTGCGCTCTACAGCGCCGCGCTCACCCTGCTTCCCGATGAGCCGCAGTTGCTCTATGCGCGTGCGCTCGAGCATGCCGAACTCGAAGATACTGCGGCCGCCGAGACCGATCTCAGGCGCGTGCTGGCCATCGATCCCGAGCACGCTGACGCGATGAACGCGCTCGGTTACACGCTCGCCGATCGTACTGATCGATTGACTGAAGCCCTTGCCTTGATCCAGGCCGCATTGAAGCTCAGACCCGACGATGGCGCGATGCTCGACAGCCTCGGCTGGGTCACATATCGGATGGGAAAACCCGGTGAGGCGGTGGAAATCCTGCGGGCAGCCCATGCTCTGGTGAAGGATGTTGACGTCGCCGCGCATCTGGGCGAGGCCCTGTGGGCAAACGATCAACGCGACGAAGCGCGCAGGATATGGAGCGAGGCGCGAAATCTTGATCCGGGCAATCCCGTGCTGCTCGATACCTTGCGCAGGCACGGGCTATGAAGCGCTGGCACCGTGGTGTTCTGGTATTGCTCGCGCTGATGCTGTCTGGATGCATCACCCAGCCCACGCGGCCGGGACCGCGACCCCAGTTGGTTGCGGCTACGGCGGCGCCCACGCATTGGACTCTCGAGGGCAAGATTGCGGTGAGCGATGGCCGTGAAAGTGGCAGTGGGCGGGTCAATTGGCAGCAGCAGGGCGATCAGTATTCGATCGTGATGCGGGCGCCGGTCAGCGGCCAGAGCTGGCGACTGTCGGGCAGTCGCGGTTTCAGTCAACTCGAGGGGGTTAAACCGACCCCGGTGACCGGCGACTCGGCCCAGCAACTGCTGCGGCGGGAGCTCGGCTGGGAGTTGCCCGTGGGCGAAATGGCCGACTGGATTTTCGCCGTGGGATTGTCCGATCGCGCAATAACCCAGCGCGATGCCGAGGGCGCGCCCTTGAAGGTAAGCGACGCCGGTTGGCAGCTCGAGTATCGAGACTGGCAGGTCGCGGATGGCGTCCGCTACCCACGCCGTATCACGGCGCGTCGCGGCGCCCATCAGGTCCGGCTGGTGATTCAACGCTGGCAGGACGCGATTGGGCCGGGCGATGACGTTCAGCACTGAGCCGAGTCAGTGGCCCGCGCCGGCCAAGCTCAATCTCTTCTTGCACATCGTCGGGCGCCGGGACGATGGCTATCACCTACTTCAGACTGTCTTCCAGTTGGTCGATCTGGCCGACCGGATCGAGCTTCGGGTCAGTGATGATGGCTGCATCCGGCGGCCGTTGGGCATGGCCGACGTCGCGGAATCCGACGATCTGGCGGTGCGGGCGGCTCGGCTATTGCAGCAGGCCACAGGATGCACGCGCGGCGCCGACATCTGGGTGCACAAGCGCATCCCGGCTGGGGCAGGGCTTGGTGGTGGCAGTTCCGACGCCGCAACGGTACTGCTCGCCCTGAATGCCATGTGGGAGACCGGGCTGAGCAGTGCTGAGCTTTTGGTGCTGGGTCGCGGACTTGGCGCCGATGTACCCGTGTTCATCGCCGGCGAGAGCTGCTGGGCGGAAGGAACCGGTGACCAGTTCATTCCATTACAATTGGAGGAGCTTTGGTATGTTATTGTTTATCCTGACGAATCGGTGAACACAGCGAGTGTTTTCGCAGACCCTGCGTTGACACGGAACACGCCGCACACCACAATCCCGCGCTTGCTTTCGGGCGAACCCACTCACAACGATCTGCAGGCCGTGGTCTGCGCGCGTTCGCCGCGCGTTGCGGCGGCACTGGATTGGTTGCAGGGTTTTTCCGAGGCACGGATGAGTGGTAGTGGCTCAGCGGTATTCGCGCAGTTTGCGGGTGCTGCCCAAGCCGAAGCGGTGGCGCGCAAGTGTCCATCGCAGTGGCAGGTTTTTGTGGCAAGGGGCTTGCCGCGTTCGCCGTTGCATCAGGCTCTGCAAGCCTGGCGTGAACGAGGGCGGTAGTCCGGGCAAACGTAAGTTCGAAACACTGGGACGTCGCCAAGTCGGTAAGGCACGGGATTTTGATTCCCGCATTCGAAGGTTCGAGTCCTTCCGTCCCAGCCAACATCTTCGGTTCGATGACTTGCGCAGCGCGGAGCAGGAAACATGTTGAAGACGGATGGCATGCTGGTTTTTTCCGGCAACGCGCACCGCGCCCTCACGCTGTCGGTATGCAAGCAACTGGGCGCGCCCCTCGGTAAGGCGCTGATCGGGAAATTTTCCGATGGCGAAGTCCAGGTCGAGATCGAGGAGAACGTGCGACGTCAGGAAGTGTTCGTGGTGCAGCCGACCTGTGCGCCCACGGCAGAAAACCTGATGGAGCTGCTGGTGTTGATCGATGCGCTGAAGCGGGCGTCGGTTGCCTCGGTGACTGCCGTGGTGCCGTATTTCGGCTACGCCCGGCAGGATCGGCGGCCGCGCTCCGCGCGGGTACCGATCACAGCCAAGGTGGCCGCCAAAATGATCCAGGCCGCCGGTACCGATCGCGTATTGACCGTGGATGTTCACGCCGACCAGATCCAGGGTTTTTTCGATATACCGATGGACAATGTGTACTCCTCACCGGTGCTGCTGGCCGATGTTTGGCGCAATTACGGAACTGACGGGATCATCGTGGTTTCGCCGGATGTCGGTGGTGTCGTGCGAGCCCGGGCCATTGCCAAGCGACTCGATGATGCTGATCTCGCGATCATCGACAAGCGGCGGCCGCGGGCAAATGAAGTAGCGGTGATGAACATCATCGGCGATGTGGAAGGCAAGACCTGTGTCCTGGTCGACGACATCGTCGATACCGCCGGAACCTTGTGCGCAGCTGCGGCGGCGCTGAAGAACCGCGGTGCAAAGCGGGTGGTGGCGTACTGCACGCATCCGGTCCTGTCGGGTCCGGCAGTAAGCAATGTGATGAATTCGGGGCTGGATGAGCTGGTTGTTACCGACACCATCCCATTGTCGGAGGCGGCGCGCGAATGTGGCCGGATCCGCCAGCTTTCGGTGGCGCAACTGTTGGCCGAAACGATGCGTCGCATCGCCTTCGGCGAGTCGGTCAGCTCTTTGTACGTGGATTGATTTACCGGGTTTGGCGCTGTTGCCGAGCCCGTCATCTGGTCCCTTTGGTCGCGAAGGGACTACCAACTGAGGAAGTCACAATGGCAACTGTTCATGAAATTCAGGCCGATCGCCGCGAGGTAGAGGGGAAGGGTGCGAGCCGCCGCCTCCGCCATGCGGATAAGGTCCCGGCCGTGCTCTACGGCGCCAAGAAGGCGCCCGAGAACATTCAGCTCGATCACAAACTCGCCCTGCTGTATTCGCACAACGAGTGGTTCTACTCGTCGATCCTGATGATGAAGATCGGTGGCGAGTCCCAGAAGGTGCTGCTGCGCGATATGCAGCGTCACGCCTTCAAGCCGCGCATCACCCATCTCGATTTCCAGCGCGTCTCGGAAACCGAGAAACTGCGCCTGAAGGTGCCGCTGCACTTTGTCAATCAGGAAATCTCGCCGGCCGGCAAGACCGCGGGCGTTACCGTGACCCATGAGCTCAACGAGGTCGAGATTTACTGTCTGCCCAAGGACATCCCCGAGTTCGTCGAGGTTGATCTGACCGAGTTGAAGATTGGCGACATCGTGCATCTGTCCAGCCTCAAGCTGGGCAATGGCGTCAGCATTCCTTCCCTGCGTCTGGGCAAGGAATACGATCTCGCCGTGGCGTTGGCCCGCATGGCACGCGAAGAAGTCGAAGTCGTCGCCGAGGGTGACGCCGCCGCTGCAGCTCCGGCCAAGGGTGCTGCTCCAGCCAAGGGCGCAGCTCCGGCCAAGGGCGCGGCTCCAGCCAAGGGTGCGGCTCCGGCCAAGGGCGCAGCTCCGGCCAAGGGCGCAGCACCGGCGAAGAAGAAGTAACAGTCCGATCTTGGCCCGGCAGCACGCCGGGCCCAGTCGGTGCGCGGGAGGCGCGCTGCTACGGCGGCGCGCGTTCCCAGCATGAACCTACGGAATCGCATGAACGGCATCCGCCTGATCGTCGGACTTGGCAATCCGGGCAGCGAGTACGCGAAGACTCGGCACAACGCGGGATTCTGGTTCCTCGATGCGTTGGCGGCGCATCTGGGCGTTCGCCTCGGCAGTGACAGCAAGCTGCACTCGGAGAATGGCAAGGTGCTCCTGGCGGGCCAGTCGGTCTGGCTGCTAAAGCCGGGAACCTTCATGAATCGCAGCGGCCTGGCAGTCACCGCGGCGCAGCGGTACTTCAAGATTGCACCCGAGGAGACCCTGGTCGCGCACGATGATCTGGATCTGCCGGCCGGTACGGTCAGGCTGAAGTTCGACGGCGGCCACGGCGGCCAGAATGGATTGCGCGACATCATCGCCCAGCTTGGGCATGGACAGTTCCATCGGCTGAGACTTGGAATCGGCCACCCTGGCCACAAGGATCAGGTGACGCCCTGGGTGCTCGGTCGACCTGGCAAGGAGGACGAGGAGCGAATACGGGCCGGTGTCGACCGTGCCGTGGGTGAGGTGCCCGGACTGGTGTCCGGTGATTTCGAGCGTGCCATGCGAGAACTTCACACCTCGAAGTAGCGAGCGTTTGGGTTTGGTGCGTGTGGTGCCTGTGCCGGCAGATCGATCGGCGCGGCCCCCGCACCAAACCCAAGTACTTGGTTCGAGGAAACGGCTATGGGCATCAAATGTGGAATCGTCGGGCTGCCCAATGTGGGCAAGTCGACACTGTTCAATGCGTTGACCAAGGCGGGGATTCCCGCGGCCAACTATCCGTTCTGCACGATCGATCCCAATATCGGTGTGGTGGCGGTGCCGGATTTGCGCCTCAAGGCATTGTCGCTGATCGCAAAACCGCTGAAAATCATTCCAACCGTCATCGAGTTTGTCGATATTGCCGGTCTGGTCGCCGGAGCATCCAAAGGTGAAGGTCTGGGCAACCAGTTCCTCGCGCATATCCGCGAGGTTGATGCGATTGCCCATGTCGTCCGCTGTTTCGAGCACGGCGACATCGTCCACGTCGCCGGCAAGATCGATCCGCTGGCCGACGTGGAGACCATTGATACCGAGCTCGCGCTATCGGACCTCGATGCCGTCGACAAGGCGTTCAACCGCGCCGAACGATCAGCCAAATCGGGCGACAAGGAGGCGATTGCGCGCAAGCCGGTGCTCGAAAAGCTCGCCAAAGCCCTGAATGCTGGCAAGCCGGCGCGCAGTGTCGAGTTGGATACCGAGGAGCGCGCCGCGATCCGGGACCTGTTCCTGCTCACCATGAAGCCGCTGTTCTACGTGGCCAACGTGCGCGAAGATGGCTTCCAGAACAATCCGTTCCTGGACAGGTTGCGCGCTCATGCTGCCGCTGAAGGGGCCGATGTCGTGCCGGTCTGTGCCGCCATCGAGGAGGAGATCTCGCAACTCGAAGACGAGGACAAGGGAGCTTTCCTGACCGATCTCGGCCTCGAGGAACCGGGCCTGGATCGGGTGATCCGTGCTGCCTACGCGCTATTGGGTCTGCAGACCTATTTCACCGCGGGGGAAAAGGAAGTGCGGGCCTGGACCGTCAAGCGCGGATCCACTGCGCCGCAGGCTGCTGGCGTCATCCATACCGATTTCGAGCGCGGTTTCATCCGCGCCGAAACCATCGCCTACGATGATTACATCAAGCACAAGGGTGAGGCGGGGGCACGAGAAGTGGGCCGTTTGCGCCTGGAAGGCAAGGAATACGTCGTTCAGGAAGGTGATGTCCTGCATTTTCGTTTCAACGTTTGAGTTGTCGGCCTGCTCCCGCTGGAATCGGGAACTTTCGACAGGAATCCTGCTCCAATTCGCTTGACATCATGGGCTGCGATGGCCAGAATGCGCGGCTCCGTGGAGGGATACCCAAGCGGCCAACGGGGGCAGACTGTAAATCTGCTGGCTCATGCCTTCGGTGGTTCGAATCCACCTCCCTCCACCAGAAGATTTTGTTGTGCTGTGGTGCCACGGATCAGCCAGAACGGTTCGAAGCATCGCAGGTAAAGTGTTCCGCCCTTACGCGGGAGTAGTTCAATGGTAGAACCTCAGCCTTCCAAGCTGATGGTGCGGGTTCGATTCCCGCTTCCCGCTCCATTGAAACGCTTTGCGGCAGGTAGTTGGAGTTTGCGGCAAGGCGGTAGTTGAAAGTTTCGCTCACGTAGCTCAGTCGGTAGAGCACCTCCTTGGTCAGGAGGAGGTCGACGGTTCGATTCCTTTCGTGAGCACCATTTCGCAACACCACCTTCAGATAGCTATCGAGATAAGCAGCCATGGCAAAGGGTAAATTCGAGCGCACCAAGCCCCACGTGAACGTGGGCACGATTGGCCACGTGGACCACGGCA
>JBBSLG010000011.1:0-143379 GCA_038255435.1 Lysobacterales bacterium | reverse complement strand
TTCGGCGACGGCGATAGCGTCGTGCTGGGTGGTGTCCGGATTCCGCACACCCACGGTGTAGTCGCGCATTCGGATGGCGATGTGATCATTCATGCGCTCTGCGATGCCTTGCTCGGTGCCTTGGCCCTGGGTGACATTGGCCAGCATTTCCCGCCCTCCGATGCGCGCTGGAGAAATGCCGACAGTCGTGTCTTTCTGCGTCATGTCAGCGGGCTGGTGCAGAGCGCAGGTTGGCGCCTGGGCAATGCCGATATCACGGTACTCGCCGAGGCTCCACGAATCGGCCCGTTCCGTGAGGCGATCCGCTCCGCCCTGGCCGATGTGCTCGGCTGCGAGATCGGGTTGATCAGCGTCAAGGCCACGACCACCGAACGACTGGGATTCACCGGTCGCAGTGAGGGCATTGCGGCCGAGGCCGTGGTCCTGATCGAAGCTCGCGCATGAGCGCCGGTCTTCCCTATGCCTTCGGCGGTCCGCCCCTGGTGGGGCGGATGCGCGTGGAGCCAGAAGACTTTTTCGTTGATGAATTGATCGGATTCAGTGCCAGCGGAAGCGGCGAGCACTGGCTCGTGCATGTCGAGAAGCGCGCCGCCAATACCGCATGGGCATTGCGTCGGCTGGCCAGTTTTGCTGGTGTGGGCGAGCGTGAACTCGGCTATGCCGGCATGAAGGATCGGCATGCGGTGGCGCGCCAGTATTTCAGCGTGCCGGCAAAGAAGGGTGCGGATCTGGACTGGTCCAGCTTCGCTGATCCCGACGTGCGGATACTCAGCGCGCTGCGCCACGCCCGCAAGATCCAGCGCGGTGCCCTGCAGGGAAATCGCTTCGTGCTGACCCTGCGCGAGGTGGTCGGCGAACGCGAAGCGGCCACCGGCATACTTGCCGCGATCGCGGCGCGTGGGGTTCCCAATTATTTTGGCGAGCAGCGATTCGGGCGCGGCGGTGCGAATGTCGAGAAGGCGCGCGCCATGTTTGCTGGCCGTCGTTTCGAGCGCAACGAGCGCTCCATCCTGCTCAGCGCAGCGCGTTCGGAAATATTCAACGCTGTGCTCGCAGCCCGCGTCGAAGCCGGAAGCTGGGATCAAGCCCAACCGGGCGATGTCTATCAGCTCGACGGACGCAGTGCGATCTTCGGCCCAGAACCCATCGATGCAATCCTGGCCGCGCGCGTGGCGGGCGGCGAGGTTCATCCAACCGGACCGCTGTGGGGCCGGGGCGGGGTGCGCAGCACCGAGGCGGTCGCCGAGTTGGAAGTGGCAACCGCCGGCGCACACCCTGAGCTTGCTGCTGGTGTGGAAGCAGCAGGCATGGAGCAGGAGCGGCGCGCGCTGCGAATCAGGCCGGGCAATCTGACATCGGCCTGGATCGCCGAGGATGTATTGCGCGTCGAGTTCTCGCTGCCGGCCGGTGCTTACGCCACCTCGACCTTGCGCGAGTTGCTGCAGTTCAACGCCTGAGTTTTACTGGCCTCAGCCCGACTTCGACTTGAGCTTGGCGACCAGGGCATGCAGGGTGCTCTGGGTTTCTTCGCCAAACCAGGCGTCGGCGAAATGGTCGGCCGGAAAGCGGCTGGCATCGGACATGATGTCGGCCAGATCGCGTCGTGCAATGCGCCGGGTTCCGCTCATCGCTTCGCTCGGCAGTGCCAGGGTGGCCTGGCACCAGGCGATCGCGCGGGGAATGACCTGGTCCACTTCAGCCAATTCGTCGACCAGACCGATCACGTGCGCGTCATCCGGTTCGACCATCGCGCCGGCGACCATCAGACGTTCCGCGCGGTGTGCGCCGAGCAATCGCTTGTAGGCCAGTTGGATGACCTCGGGCACCATCAGCCCGACCTGGACCTCATTCAGTCCAATTCGATACTTGCCGGTCGCCATGACCCGGTAGTCGCAGAAAATACTGATCACCGCGCCACCGGCCGGTGAGTGTCCGGTAATCGCCGCGACGGTGGGAATCGGCGACCGCGCCACGGCTGCCATCAGCGCGAAGAAGTCATTCCAGAACGCGGTGATGCCGGCGCGATCCAGGGTGAGCAGGGTGGGCACATCCAGTCCCGCCGAGTACATGCCGGGCATGCCGCTGATCACCAGGGCGCGAAATCCCTGCGAGGGCGCTTCGCGCACTGCTGTGAGCAGCAGCTTGGTCAGCTCCGGAGAGATGGCATTGACAGGAGGGCGCGACAAGCGGACCTCGAGTATCTTGTCGTGCACAATGCGTTCAATCATGGCGGGCGCTCGATGGAAAGGGTGGCTCAAAGTATCATGCGCGGCTGGAGCCGATAAGTTCCCGGCCTGTCGCTGCGGATGGCGACGAGACTGGCGAGGGCCTGCTGTTTCCAGCTGTTGTTGAAGGAGTCAGGTCGATGATCGTGCGTTATTTGTCTGCTGGGCTGCTCGCCGTATCCCTGAGTTCCGGCGCAGCGGAACTCCAGGTCAGCGCTGCCTGGCTTGGTGATGCGCCGGCGACAGCGCCGATGCGCGCCGGCTACGTGGAGCTGCGCAATGCCAGCGAAGACGTGGTCGAGATTGTTGCGGCCAGCAGCCCGCGATTCGGCCTGGTGGAAATGCACGAGACCCGCGTCGAGGCGGGCGTGGCGAGGATGATCGAACTTCCGTCGGTAAGCATTCCCGCGGGCGGGATGTTTTCGTTCGCGCCCGGCGGCGCGCACTTCATGCTGATGCGCAGACAGGGGAGCATCAACAGAGGTGAAACCTGCCTGATCCGTCTGCGTTTCAAGGATGGTTCCGAGCAGGACGTCGAGTTTCTGATCGGTGTGAGGCCTGGCGCCGACTGAGCAAGAGGCCACGATGACGGCTGTCCACGGGAGATGCAGCGCCGCCCCAATAGCGAGTCGAGTTGCCTCGCCACGGTACCGGTGGGCGCGGCTAGCCGGTAGCGGGCTCGACAGCGCGCCGCACAAAATCGGGCAAGAGCACCGATGTGCCGGTCGAAGCGGCAACCCAGACCAGAGCCGAATCTCCGTCCGCGTAGACGATGGCCTCATCGCCGCGATCAACGATGCGAAATCCGAGTGTGAGGCTGCGTGTTCCGATGCGCGAACAGAATATCTCGACCGACAACTCCGATGGCCACAGGATCGGTTTGCGAAAATTGATCTGCATGCCGGCGATGACCGGGCCGGCCTGCGCACTGACCCATGGCTCAGGCAGGGACTCGAACCAGCGTAGCCGCGCCTCCTCGACATAGGTCGCGTAGACGCTGTTGTTGACGTGGTTGAGTGCATCCATATCACCCCAGCGCGTGGTGACTGGAACGCGGATCAGGATCGTCTGCTCGCTCACTTCTTTGGCTTCCTCGCGGTGGTTTTCGCCTTGGCACTCGCCTTTGCAGCGGGCTTCGAACTCGCCTTGGCTACCGGCCGGGCGGCGGGTGCTGGTTTGGCCAATGCAGCGCGTGCAGACTTGCCCGCTGCCCGGGTTGGCGGTGATGCCGATAGCCGCCCGGCCAGCACGCGCGCCAGAAAGCGACCGGTATGCGATCCCTCGCTGCGCGCCACCTGCTCGGGTGTGCCGCTGGCAACGATGCGTCCTCCGCGATCACCACCCTCGGGGCCCAGATCGATCACCCAGTCAGCCGTCTTGATCACATCGAGATTGTGTTCGATGACCACCACGGTGTTGCCATCGTCGCTGAGTCGATGCAGCACCTCAAGCAACTGGGCGATGTCGTGGAAGTGCAGGCCGGTGGTCGGCTCGTCGAGTATGTAGAGGGTGCGGCCGGTATCGCGTTTGGACAGTTCGCGGGAAAGTTTCACGCGCTGTGCCTCGCCGCCAGACAGCGTCGTCGCGCTTTGTCCGAGCTTGATGTAGCTCAGCCCGACGGCCATCAAGGTCTCGAGCTTGCGTGCCAGCACCGGCACACTCGAGAACAGCTTGAGGGCATCCTCGATGGTCATCTCGAGCACATCGTGAATACTGTAGCCCTTGTAATGGATCTCCAGCGTCTCGCGGTTGTAGCGCTTGCCGTGGCAGGCATCGCAGGACACATACACGTCGGGCAGAAAGTGCATCTCGACCTTGATCAGTCCATCGCCCTGGCAGGCCTCGCAGCGACCACCCTTGACGTTGAAGCTGAAGCGTCCGGGCCCATAGCCACGCGCACGTGCTTCCGGTACCTGGGCGTAGAGGTCGCGCAGGGGCGTGAACAGGCCGGTGTAAGTTGCCGGATTGGAGCGCGGTGTGCGACCGATCGGTGACTGGTCGATATCGACAACTTTATCGAACAAGTCTAGTCCCGAGGCCTCGCGATGGCTGGCTGGTCGCTCGCTGGCGCCATTGAGCTCGGTCGCTGCCAGACGGTACAGGGTGTCATTGATCAGGGTGGATTTTCCCGAGCCGGATACACCGGTGATGCAGGTGAATAGCCCGGCGGGAATTTCCAGATCGACATCGCGCAGGTTATTGCCCGACGCGCCAAGCACGCGCAGCATCTTGTCCGGATCGCAGGGGCGGCGCTCGCTCGGAATCTCGATCCGGCGCCGTCCGCTGAGGTAATCGCCGGTCAACGAGCGCGGTGCCGCCAGCAGGTTTTCGAGTGTGCCCTGAGCGACGATCTCGCCGCCATGCACGCCAGCGGCGGGGCCGATGTCGAGCAGGTGGTCGGCGAGCCGGATAGCGTCTTCGTCATGCTCGACCACGATCACCGTATTGCCGAGATCACGCAGTCGGGTCAGCGTACCGAGCAGGCGCTCGTTGTCGCGCTGGTGCAGGCCGATCGAGGGCTCGTCGAGCACATACATCACGCCGACCAGGC
The DNA here is from genome assembly GCA_038255435.1 of Lysobacterales bacterium. GTDB lineage: Bacteria > Pseudomonadota > Gammaproteobacteria > Xanthomonadales > Ahniellaceae > 0-14-3-00-62-12. The sequence continues at coordinate 138,603 of JBBSLG010000011.1, read as the reverse complement.
CGGCGCCGATCTGCGAGGCCAGGCGGATTCGCTGGGCTTCGCCGCCGGAGAGTGAATCGGCCTTGCGGTCCAGGGTCAGATATTCGAGTCCGACATCGACCAGGAAGCGCAGCCGTTCACGGATTTCCTTGATGATCTTAGCCGCGATCTCGCCACGCCAGCCGGCCAATGTGAGGGTATCGAACAGCCGCATCGATTCCTCGATGGCCAGAGCCGTTATCTCGGGTAAGTTGCGGTCCGCGACGAAGACGTGCCGGGCGGATCGATTCAGTCGCTGCCCGCCACACTCCGGGCAGGGCTGCTCGCTGATGAACTTGGCCAGTTCCTCGCGGACCACGGCGGAATCGGTTTCACGGTAGCGGCGCTCGAGATTGGGCAGGATGCCCTCGAAGCGGTGTTTGCGCTTCATTGAAGTGCCGCTATCGGAGAGATAACGGAACTCGATCTCCTCCTTTCCGCTGCCCTGCAGTACACGTTCGCGCACGTTGGCGGGCAACTGGTTCCACTGGGTTTCTACGTCGAAACCATAGTGCCGCGCCAGCGACTGGATCATGTGGAAATAGTACGGATTGCGTCGATCCCAGCCGCGGACCGCGCCCGCTGCCAGGGCCAGTTCGGGGTGCACGACCACGCGCGCCGGATCAAAATACTGGGTGACGCCGAGGCCGTCGCAGGCACTGCAGGCACCCATTGGCGAATTGAACGAGAACAGCCGCGGTTCCATTTCCGATAGCGAGTAGTCGCAGATCGGGCAGGAGAATTTCGACGAGTAGAGGGTCTCCTTGGCATCGGCATCGTCCATATCGGCGACGATCACCAGTCCCTCACCAAGGCGCAACGCGGTCTCGAAGGATTCCGCCAGACGCTGCTTGATATCGGTCTTCGGTCGGAAGCGATCGACTACGGCCTCGATCGTATGCTTCTGGCGCAGCGCAAGCGCCGGCACCGACTCGATTTCGTGGATCGCGCCATTGACCCGCACCCGGACAAATCCCTGGCCGCGCAGTTGTTCGAATATCTGGACATGCTCGCCCTTGCGATCGCGGATCACCGGCGCCAGCAGCATGTAGCGGTGCTCGGCGTTCAGCGCAAGGGTGTTGTCGACCATCTGCGAGACCGTCTGTGCCTCCAGCGGAGCGCCGTGATCCGGACAGCGGGGCGTACCGGTGCGGGCGAACAGCAGGCGCAGATAATCGTAGATCTCGGTGATCGTGCCGACCGTCGACCGCGGATTGTGCGAGGTCGATTTCTGCTCGATCGAGATCGCCGGCGACAGGCCTTCGATGTGGTCGACATCGGGCTTTTCCATCATCGACAGAAACTGCCGCGCATACGCCGAAAGCGATTCAACATAGCGCCGTTGGCCCTCGGCATAGATGGTATCGAAGGCGAGCGAGCTCTTGCCCGAGCCGGACAGACCGGTAATCACGATCAAGCGATCGCGCGGCAGGTCGAGATCGATGTTCTTGAGATTGTGCGTGCGTGCCCCGCGAATGCGGATCGTGTCCATCGCCATGGCCGGCTCCGGTTAAACGGACACCTTATCCCGGAGCGCTGGTGTCGGCAATGTGAACCTTGCGGTTCAGCCGCTGTCCCGACGCCGGCTGAACCCGGTGCGGCCTGCACTCCGGTGTGGCGCATGGATGCGCTATGATGGGAGTCCGACCGGTCATGCCGGGAGGTCCAAGGGAATAGACGGAATGAAGGGGCAATCGGCCGGCGTGATTTTTTGCCTGTCTTGACCCCGGATGCCCAGTCCGCTATTCTCGCGCGCCCTTTTTTTGGGGCTCAGAATAACTACAGAACCGAGGTTTATCATGTACGCAGTCGTTGTTACAGGCGGTAAGCAGTACCGCGTGATGCAGGGCGAGACCCTGCGTGTTGAGTTGCTCGATATCGAGCCAGGTGAGGCGGTCGTGTTTGACCAGGTCCTGCTGGTGGGTGATGGCGATTCCATCCTGGTCGGTCAGCCGACAGTGAGTGGGGCTTCGGTCAGCGCCAAGGTCAAGAGTCATGGCCGCGCCGACAAGATCAAGATCGTCAAATTCCGTCGCCGCAAGCACCATCGCAAGCAGATGGGCCACCGTCAGCACTTCACTGAAGTCGAGATCACTGGCATTGCCAAGGGCTGATCGCCCTCCAATTCAGGTTTTCACTTCCGTTTCGCATCGTAGGAGTAATTCGTCATGGCACAGAAAAAAGGCGTAGGCAGTTCACGCAACGGCCGCGATTCCAACCCCAAATACCTCGGCGTCAAGATCTTTGGTGGCCAGGCCATTGAGGCCGGCAACATCATCGTGCGCCAGCGCGGTACCCAATATCACCCAGGCGTGAACGTCGGCCTCGGCCGCGACCATACGCTGTTCGCATTGGCCGATGGCAAGGTGGAATTTGCTGTCAAGGGCCCGAATGGCGGTCGCCGCACCGTCAATGTGAAGACCGCGTAAGCAGTATTGCCCGCGTTAGCGAAGAGCCCCGCCTCGAGCGGGGCTTTTCTTTTGCAGATCACCCGAAGAAGATGCCGTCATGAAGTTTGTTGATGAAGCCGAAATCGAAGTGCACGCCGGCGCCGGAGGCAATGGCGCGATCAGCTTTCGCCGCGAGAAGTTCATTCCGCTGGGCGGGCCCGATGGCGGCAATGGTGGTGACGGCGGCAATGTCTACGTCACCGCCGACATCAACCTCAACACGCTGATCGACTTCCGCCACCAGCGCAAGTTCGCTGCCCAGCGCGGGGAGAACGGCATGGGTCGCCAGATGACCGGCTGCAATGGCGAGCACGCCGAAATCCGCGTGCCGGTCGGTACCGTGGTCATCAATGTCGGCACCGACGAGGTGATCGGCGATCTGGTCGCGCACGGCCAGCGCCTGCTGGTCGCCAAGGGTGGGCATGGCGGTGCCGGCAATGTCAATTTCAAGACTTCGACCAATCGCTCGCCGACCAAGTCGGTTCCGGGTATGGCCGGCGAAGAGCGCGAAATCCGTCTCGAGTTGAAGCTGCTGGCCGATGTCGGGCTGCTCGGATTCCCCAACGCCGGCAAGTCGACCTTCATCCGCGCGGTTTCGGCGGCGACGCCCAAAGTGGCGGATTACCCGTTCACGACCCTGTATCCGAATCTCGGCGTCGTCTCGGTCAGTCGCGACAAGAGCTTCGTCATCGCCGATATTCCGGGCGTGATCGAAGGTGCGGCCGAGGGCGCGGGCCTGGGCATCCAGTTCCTCAAGCACGTCTCGCGTACCAGTCTGCTGCTGCACGTTGTCGACATTGCACCGCTCGACGATACCGATCCGGTTGCCCAGGTGAAAATCATCGAGCGCGAGCTGAAGAAATTCGACGCGGCTCTGGCCAAGCGGCCACGCTGGTTGCTGCTCAACAAGATCGACATGATTCCCGAGGAGGAGCGCGAGGCACGCGTTCAGGACATCATCAAGCGCCTGCGCTGGGGCCGCAAGCCCTGGTTCGCGGTCTCGGCTTACTCGGGAGAGGGATCCGAAATCGTTTGCCGCAAGGCGATGGCCTTCATCGATGCCGAGCGCCGCGACGCGGCCGAATCCGCCGACGCATGATCGCGCCGGCGTGGCCCGATTCAGCAAACAAAAAAGCCGGCTTGCGCCGGCTCTTTGCTGCGCCAGGCACAGGATTACTTGATCGCGCGGATCGCGGCGGTCAAGCGGCTCTTGTGACGAGCAGCCTTGTTCTTGTGGATCAGACCACGCACGCTGAAGCGGTCCAGCAGGGGCTGGGCGGTTGCGAAAGCGGACTCAGCGCCGGCTTTGTCACCGGTCTCGATCGCTTTGATGACTTTCTTCACAGCGGTACGCATCATCGAGCGATGGCTGTTGTTTTGCAGACGGTTTTTCTCCGACGTGCGCGCGCGTTTCTTCGCGGACTTGATGTTTGCCACTATGTTGCTCCGGAATCGGGGGTACAGAAAGGGCGCGCATTATCTGTGTCCCGGGCCCCCGCGTCAATCAAAGTCTGGTCCCTACACGAATTTCCGCTGATTCATCAGCGAATTGCCCGTTCAGTATCGGCCGTCCAATGAAGCTGCTCCGTTCCTCACTGGTCTTCGGCGCGTTCACTCTGCTGTCGCGGATTGCGGGTTTTGTCCGCGATGCCCTGCAGGGTGCGCTGTTCGGCACTGGCGCCGCGGCCAGCGCCTTCGTGGTGGCGTATCGGATTCCCAATTATCTGCGCCGGATTTTTGCCGAGGGCTCGTTCGCGTCGGCCTTTGTGCCCGTACTGAGCGAGCTGCGCGAGAGAGGCGATCAGGCCGCGCTGAAGGATTTTCTCGACCATGTCGCCGGCGCGCTGCTGGCCCTGGTGGTGATCGTCACCGGCGTGGGCATCCTGGCGGCACCGTGGATTGCGCGGCTGTTCCTGCTGTTTGCCGGAAAAGACTCGGCCATGGTCGAGCTGACCGCGCAGATGCTGCGGATTACATTTCCCTACCTTGTCTTCATCTCGATGACGGCCCTGGCCGGATCGGTGCTGAACAGCTTTCGTCAGTTCGGGCTGCCCGCCTTCGCCCCGGTCTTGCACAATCTGGCGGTGATCGCGGGCATGTTGCTGCTCGCGCCGCTGTTGGCGATCCCCGCCAAGGCGCTGGCCTGGGGCGTCAGCGTCGCCGGACTGCTGCAACTGATGCTGCTGTGGCCGGCAATGCGGCGCCTGGGCCTGCGTACCCGTCTGCGTTTCGATCTGCGCCACGAGGGCGTGCGCCGGGTTTTCCGGCTGATGCTGCCCACCGTGTTTTCGTCATCGGTCGCGCAGATCAACCTGCTGGTCGGGACCATGTTCGCCTCGCTGCTGGTCGTCCACGCGCAGTCGTGGCTGTACTACTCGGATCGACTCATCGAGTTTCCACTCGGCTTGTTCGGCGTGGCTATCGGCACCGTCATCCTGCCGCACCTGTCGCGGCGTCATGCCGCCGATGATGGCGCGGGCTACGCCGCTGCGATCGACTGGGGCATGCGCGGTGTCCTGCTTGTCGCGCTCCCTGCTGCGACGGGTCTGGCCGTACTGGCGGAGCCGCTGGTGGCGACCTTGTTCCAGTACGGTCGGTTCAACTCTGAGGATTCGCAGATGACCGCGATCAGTATTCGCGCCATGAGCATCGGCGTGCCGGCTTTCATGCTGACCAAGGTGCTGCTGCCCGCCTTCTATTCGCGCCAGGATACGCGTACCCCGATGCGGATCGCGATCCGGACCGTGATCGCAAATGTTGTGCTGACCATTAGCCTGGTTACCCCGTTGTGGCACTACCAGGTGCCGTCGGCGCACGCCGGCATAGCGCTCGCCACCGGCCTGGCCGGCATCCTCAACGCCTGGTGGCTGTGGCGACAACTGCGGGAACAGAATTTGCTGGTTCCGCAACCCGGCTGGCCTGCTTATCTGCTGAGGCTGCTGCTCGGCTGTGTACTGATGGCTGTGGTGGTCTGGTTGCTCAAGGATTCGCTTGCCGGCTGGATGCTACGGGCCTGGTACTGGCGATTGTCAGCAATGGGCCTGACGGTTGCCGCTGGTGCGACCACCTTTGCCCTGGTGCTGCTCGCCCTTGGCATGCGCCCGGCCATGCTGCGTGAGCCGCCCGCGGCGATTTGATCCTGCCAGCTTGCGTCTTGTCACGCGCCGTAGCGCAGCGCAGACCTGATTCGATCAGGTGAGCGCAGTCATCCCGCTATACTGGTTCAGATCATGACCTTACTCTTCCGCGACGCGATCGGGCCACGCCTGGGCTCCAGCGCCTCTGTCGTCTGCATCGGCGCCTTCGACGGCGTCCACCTCGGGCACCAGCAGTTGCTGCAGCACGTGCGGCAGCGCGCGCGTGCGCGTGCGGCCGATTGTGTAGCGGTAACCTTCGAGCCCTTGCCGCGCGAGTTTTTTCGACGTGAGGGCCCGGTTGCCCGGCTCAGTTCGGCGCGTCAGAAATTCGAACGGCTTGCCGCTGCCGGTGTCGATCGGGTTGGCCTGCTGCGCTTCAATCGCCGACTCGCCGAAACCTCGGCCGAGGATTTCGTCCGTGGTCTGCTGGTCGAGCGGCTGCAGGCGTGTGAAGTCTGGGTCGGGCCTGAGTTCCGCTTTGGTCACCAACGGCGCGGCGATCTCGATTTGCTGCGTCGGCTGGGTGCACAGTACGGCTTTACCGCCGAGGCGATTTCGGGCGCTGAATGGCAGGGCGAACGGATCAGCAGTTCGCGCATCCGCGCGGCGCTGCAAGCCGATGATCTTGCGGCCGCGGCCGCGATGCTGGGTCGCGATTTCAGCATCGCCGGGCGCGTCGTGCACGGACTCAAGCTGGGTCGTACCCTGGGCTACCCCACGGCCAATATTCCGCTCGCTGGGCGGCATCCGCCGGTGCAGGGCATCTATGCGGTGCGGGTCAGCGGGGCCGGGCTCAGCAACTGGCCTAGTGTCGCCAGTCTGGGCACGCGCCCGACAATTGCCGGCCGCGAGCTCTTGCTCGAAGCCCATCTGTTTGACTTTAATGGCGATCTGTACGGCCAGCGCCTGGATGTGGCGTTTATCCAGAAGCTCAGGAACGAAGTGCACTTCGATAATCTTGACGCCCTGGTGGTACAGATGAATATCGATGCAGAACAGGCGCGCGCCGTCCTGGCGCCGCGCACAATAGTTGGAGAAGGCGAGTCGTGAGTACCGAATCCAAGGACGCTGGTCAGCAGGGCAGGGACTACAAGCAGACCATCCATCTGCCCGAAACCAGCTTTCCGATGCGCGGCGATCTGCCGACCCGGGAGCCGGCAACGCTCGCCCGTTGGGAAGCGAGCAATCTGTATGCACGCCTGCAACAACACACCGTTGAGCGGCCGCGCTTCGTGCTGCATGATGGCCCGCCCTATGCCAACGGCCAGATCCATATCGGGCATGCAGTCAACAAGACGCTGAAAGACATCGTCGTAAAATCGAAATTGCTCGGCGGCTTCAGCAGCGACTATGTGCCGGGCTGGGATTGTCATGGTCTGCCGATCGAACTCGCCGTCGAGAAAGACATCGGCAAGGTCGGCCAGAAGGTCGACGCGCGGACATTTCGTGCCAAGTGCCGTGCCTACGCCGCCGAACAGATTGACGGACAGCGCGCCGACTTCAAGCGCCTGGGTGTCATGGGTGTGTGGGATCAGCCTTATCGCACCATGGACTTCAGCTTCGAGGCACAGATGCTGCGCACGTTGGCGCGGATCGTTGAGAACGGTCACCTTTCGCGCGGCGTGAAGCCGGTGCACTGGTGTTTCGACTGTGGCTCGGCCCTCGCCGAGGCCGAGATCGAATACGCCGACAAGAGCTCGCCTGCGATCGATGTCGCATTTGATTTCGTTGATTCCGCAGCGGTCGCCAAGTTGCTTGGTCTTGATGCCGGCGATGCCATCATCAGCTTGCCGATCTGGACCACGACACCGTGGACCTTGCCGGCAAACCTTGCGGTGACCCTGCATGCCGAGTTTGACTACGCAGCGATCGAGGCCCTGCCGCGCGATGGCCGGCGCCTGCTGATTGTCGTTGCCGAATCGCTGGTGCCCGATGTCGCGCGCCGCTACGGCATCGAGTCGACCGCCGTGCTCGGCCGCATCAAGGGCGCGGCATTGGAAGGCCAACTGCTGCAGCATTGCTTCTATCAACGCCAGGTGCCGGTGATCCTGGGTGATCATGTCACGGCAGATTCCGGTACCGGTGCGGTGCATACCGCGCCCGGCCACGGCCAGGAAGACTTCGTGGTCGGGCAGAAGTACGGCCTGGACGTGCTCAATCCTGTTGGCAGCAATGGCGTGTTCGTCGCCGATACCGAGTTCGTTGCCGGTCAGCATGTCTGGAAGGCCAATGACAGCATCATCCAGCTGCTGCGCGACCGTGGCATGTTGCTCGCCTTCGAGAAGATCACCCATAGCTACCCGCATTGCTGGCGCCACAAGACGCCGGTTGCGTTCCGCACCACGCCGCAATGGTTCATCAGCATGGAGCAGGCAAACCTGCGCGCTGATGCCCTGGCCGCGATCAAGCAGGTGCACTGGATGCCCGAGTGGGGCGAGGAGCGCATTTCCCTGATGGTGCGCAATCGGCCTGACTGGTGCATCTCCCGCCAGCGCACCTGGGGCGTGCCGATCGCGATCTTCATCGACAAGGTGAAGGGCGAGCCGCACCCGCGTAGTGTTGAATTGATGCGCGCCGTTGCCGAGCGAGTCGCACACGAGGGCGTCGACGCCTGGTACGAACTCGATGCCGAATCCCTGCTCGGTGCCGAGGCCGATCAATACGAGAAGGTCACCGATATTCTCGATGTCTGGTTCGACTCCGGAGTGACCCATGCCTGCGTGCTCAATCGCAGAGCGGAAATCGACGACGTGCCGACCGGCAAGCGGGTCGGGGTGATGTACCTGGAAGGCTCCGACCAGCATCGCGGCTGGTTCCAATCGTCGCTGATGACGTCGGTCGCGCTGGACCGCCGTGCGCCGTTCACCGAGGTGATCACCCACGGATTCACCGTCGACGCGCAGGGTCGCAAGATGTCCAAATCGGTGGGCAATGTCGTTGCGCCGCAAAAAGTGGTGAGCACGCTGGGCGCCGATATCCTGCGGCTATGGACTGCCGCGACCGACTATCACAACGAGATGTCGGTCTCCGACGAGATCCTCAAGCGTGTCGCCGATACCTATCGCCGACTGCGCAATACCGCGCGTTTCCTGCTCGGCAATCTGTCGGGATTTGATCCCGCGCGCGACCTGGTTCCGCGTGCGGAAATGCTTCTGCTCGATCGCTGGGCGATGCGCCAGTCCGAGCGCTTGATGCAACTCGCGCGCCGCGTCTACGGTTTCGAGGCTGGCGCGCAGCCCAGCTACAGCGTCGACTCGTATGCCTACGCCGCCCTGGTGCAGGAATTGATGCGGTTCTGCACCATCGATATGGGCGCGGCCTATCTCGACATGACCAAGGATCGGCTCTACACCTTGCAAGAGCGCTCGCTGGCACGACGTTCGGCACAGACAGCGATGTACGCCGCGCTGGAAGTCGTGGTGCGCGCCCTGGCACCGATCACCAGCTTCACCAGCGAGGAAATCTGGGCGGCGATGCCGGCACGCGCGCATGATTCGGTGTTTTTCAGCACCTGGTCCGATCTGGACAATCTGTTTACCGGATTGCAGCTGAGCAAGGACGAAGACGCCCTGCTTGCGAGTCTCGGCGAGATGCGCTCGACGGCGCAGAAGCGAATCGAGGAGCTGCGCAACGAGGGCAAGCTCGGCGGATCGCTGGAAGCCGAAGTCGCGCTCTATCTCGACACGCCCGCGCACGCCCGATTGGCGCCAGTGGCGAGCGAGCTGCGCTTCTACTTCATCACCTCCGATGTACGCATCGCCGATACTGCCGAGGCACCAGCGGATGCGGTAGCTGGCAATGCCGGCGCGCAGGGCTTCAAGCTGGCGGTGACCGCGACCCAACACGGCAAGTGCGCGCGCTGCTGGCAGTATCGACCAGACGTGGGCGCTGCCGCCGAGCATGCTGAGTTGTGCGGACGCTGCATCGAGAACGTCGACGGAACCGGAGAACATCGTGCCTATTTCTGAGCGCTCTGGCGCGTTGGCACTGCGCTGGCTGATCCTGTCGGCATTGATCGTCGTATTCGACCAGTGGACCAAGGCCATCGCCATTGGTGCGCTTCAGGAAGGCCAGTCGATCGCGGTGTTCTCCCATCTGAGCTGGACGCTTCGCTTCAATCCCGGTGTCGCGTTCAGTATTTTCGATGATGGCCACGCCTGGCAGCGCCACGGTCTGTCGGCGTTCGCCTTGATCATTTCAACGGTATTCGCCGTCATGCTGACGCGCTTGCCACCCAGCGATCGCGCCACCAAGTTGGCGTTCGCCCTGGTGATCGGTGGCGCGATCGGCAATGTGATCGACCGCATCCGGTTCGGCCATGTGCTTGATTTCGTCGATGTCCGACTGTGGGATCAGGTGCACTGGCCGGCATTCAATGTCGCCGATTCCGCGATTTGCGTTGGTGCCTTCGTCCTGCTGGTCTGGGGATGGAAGCAGGATCGCAGGCCTGTACCCGTCTCGGCGGTAAAGGAGTAATCGATGGAAGTCGTACTCGCCAATCCCAGAGGATTCTGCGCCGGCGTTGATCGCGCGATCGAAATTGTCGAGCGTGCCATCGATGCCCTGGGTGCACCGATCTATGTGCGCCACGAGGTCGTGCACAATCGCTTCGTGGTGGAAAACCTGCGGTCGCGCGGCGCGGTCTTTGTCGAGGAACTCGACGAAGTGCCGAACGAAGCGACGGTGATTTTCTCCGCGCACGGCGTCTCCAAAGCAGTGCGCGATGAGGCGCTCGGTCGCGGCCTGAAAATATTCGACGCCACTTGTCCCCTGGTCACCAAGGTGCATATCGAAGTGGCGCGTCACTGCAAGGCCGGCCGCAATGTGGTGCTGATTGGTCACGCTGGCCACCCCGAAGTCGAGGGCACCCTGGGCCAATGGGCCCAGGCCGGAGCCGAGGGACAGATCGTCCTCATCGAGACGCCGGACGACGTCGCCGGCCTGTCGCTTCCGGCCGATGCCGAACTTGCCTACGTCACCCAGACCACGCTGTCCGTGGACGACACGCAGTCGGTGATCAATACCCTGCGCCTGCGTTACCCGCAGATCCTCGGGCCGCGTCATGACGACATCTGCTATGCCACGCAGAACCGTCAGGATGCGGTAAAGCGCCTCGGCCAATCCTGCGATCTGGTGCTGGTGGTCGGCTCGCCCAACAGCTCCAATTCCAATCGCCTGCGCGAACTCGCCGAGAAGCAGGGTGTGTCGGCCTTCCTGATCGATGGCGCGGCCGATATCGATGCTCAGTGGTTGCATGGTCGCCGCTGCATCGGCGTGACCGCAGGCGCCTCGGCACCGGAAAGCCTGGTCCAGGGCGTGGTCGCCCGACTGCGTGAACTCGGCGCCGATCAAGTCCGCGAACTCGAAGGCGAACCCGAAAACGTCGTGTTCGCCCTGCCCAAGGAATTGCGCCTGATATTGGTGGAATAAGTATCCCCCGGGCAAAGCCGGGGCGGTTCAATGGACTCCCGTACACGTCAAACGGCGACTGCCGCTCCGGCCGAGCCGGGGACTCTCTTCGCAATAGCCGAAATATTCGTGCCTTGTCTCGGTCCGGGTTCAGCTCAATCGATTCTTCAGCGCCCATGCTCATGGCTGCGCTGATGCAGCAGATTGACCATACGCAACATGACCCGCCCGGCAGCAAGCCCGCTTTCAATGATCACCAGTAGGTGACTGGGCATCGAAGTGCCGAGCGGGTTCGAAACGACGCCGTATTGCATCGGGAGAATTGTAAGGTGCGTCAAGGCATCGATAGCCAGCGGTGATTGCTTTGAGCGGATGGCTAGCCCGGACGCGCAGGCGTGTAACGAAACGCGCTGTACCGCTGCTCATAGAATTTCTCAAGGCTCAGGCGCGCCTCCAGCCGGACGGGCCAGACCTCATGTCCATCGGTAGGCTCATCGCCATTCAGCTCATAGCCGTCCCGTTGTGCGCACGCCTCGAAGTAGTTCTGATCCGCGTGGCTTCGCGATTCGATCCGCGCCTTCTCATGCGCCTCAGTCCAGGATTTGGCGGTGAAGCAAACGACCCGTTCTTCAAATACCTTGGAGCGATCCGATTTGCTGCTGAACAGATCGATCATGCGGATCGTGTACCAGGCCATTGCGTTCTCCGCCTGATTTAGAGCCCGCCACGCAGCGGCATCAGCTTGAATGAAACTCTATTCACCACCTGCGGAGGCCTCGTCTTGCTGTACCGCCTGGTGCTCGATCCACTCGGACACTTCGTGGATGCCGACATCATGCAGGAGTTTCGCGTAATCCCGGGCAGTCCCCAGTTGTTTTGGGATGTCCATGTCCAGTTGCTCGACGAGGCCCTTCATGTCGGTGATCTGAACCGCGACTGTTTCGATCAGTATGTCTTGGGCGACGTCGCATTGGCCGGAAGCTATTCGCTTCTCTACGCGCGACATGAATCGGGTCGCATTGGCCATATGCCCCAGGCCTGCAACCAGATGAGCCTGCTCAATGTAGTGCTTGAACGCAAAAAACCACGACAAGCCCGCGAGGATCAGTACCGATTGAACGGCGATTACGATGTTCTTGATCAAGCAGACGCTCCTTGTGGGTCGGCTGCCTTTTCAGACGCCGGGAGACTGGGAGTGGTCGGACAGAACGGGAAACGCGCCCCACCACCAGTTTGTATCCGTAATCAGGTGGCGACAGCGCGCGGCAAGCGCAGAATGCATGCGGTTATTGTCACCAGCGGAGCGAGCCAAACTACATAGGCAAGACCGGCGAGGAACGAGATGGGAATATCTTCGAGACCATAGAGCATCAGCGCCGCGACGAGCGAGTAGACAAGCAGCGAAAGCACATTGGTAACGAGTGCCGCCATCAGCAATTTTCGCTGTCGAACGAGCTTTGCGAACGCAATGATGCCCACGATGGGCGCCACTGTAGGGAAGAGCGCCGCTGTGCTTACGGGGCCCGGGCCCAACATCGCGCCCAGGAACACGAACAGCAGAATCATCAGTGAAATCGCGTTGATCGCGATCACGAAGCCGCGATAGATGATCAGATCGATGACCCGCATGAACTCGCCTCCTGGGACCGCCGCCAGCAGCCGGCAGCTGGTTTGAACGAAGCGCCCCAGCGATCGGCTTTAGCCCCGCGTCCAGGGTGGTGATGCACGATCAATCTAGATGCGCAATGAAATGCAGCTTCGCGGGCTCCTTCGCGGTCGCCCTCACTGGCTCGATTGTAAGCCAAACGCCGCCAGCAAGCCGCGGCATTGCCGCGGTGCTTACCGCAGCGTTTTCGTGGCAATCATTCCGAGTTGAGCCGCCATCGCTTCCGGTTAGAACGCATAATCATACTGCAACGTCTCATTTTGAACGGATGGCTACGCATGAGTATCGCCAAGCCCGAGAACAGCCAGAATGACCGCCGCAAGCGCCAGCCAGCATCCAAAGGTGAACTGCAGCCACACCATGTTTGCGCCAGGAATGTACAGGCAAGCGAAGACGATAGTGGCCAGTAATGCCAGCACCGACCGATGTCGAACAAGCAGGAAGATGGCGAGCGCACCGACCAGCGAAGAAGCGAGCCAAAGCCCGATGGCAAGCACGCTCGCTGCGTGCAAGTTCCGGGTTGCAGGAAATTCCTTCGGCAGAAAATCGAGCACGAGATCCAGGGAGGTACCGACCGGACCGATGCACAGCAGCGCCAGAATAGCTATGGCGAAGGTTCGAACGAAGGGCAGCGCGGCGTTTAGTGACATGAGTTCCAACGCCGCGTTAGGCGGCCGCCTGCTGGCAGCGATTGGTTCGAACAAAAGACTTCCCCGCCGGTCGGCTTGAACACTGGTTTTGGCTCACGTTTCAGTCTCTGGATCATAGCCGTGAAGGACGCGGAGAGCGGATGTTGCATGCCGGCCCCAATGAAGGCCGAAGGTGGTGCGCCAGTGCCAAACGGCGGCCTGCTCATCTTGCGCGTAGGCTAAAAGGCCTTCTTTGACATCGCAGTAGATATCGCCGAGATCATCGATGATATCTCCACACGTAGGGTCTGTTGGCGCCAAGGTGAGTGGTTCGAATATCTCCCAGTAGTACTGGAGTGGAAAGGCGCTGAGTCGACTTTCCACGAGCAGGCGTTGTTCTGGCGAGAGTGACGGCACATCGCTATCGGTAGGTTCCGTGTCCGGAAGACACACTGCGGCGGCATACAGTTCAGCGACCAATCGAGTCGCTGTGAAATGCTCTTCCGACGTGGAGCCTGGCGTAGCCTCAAGCCACGCACAATAGCTCTGTGCCGCGTCGGCGAAGCGCGAGATGATTGCGGAGAAATTCATAGTTCGCCCTCACGCGGGTTTGAGTCGCCGCCAGTCGGCAGCGGTTGCTAGAAACGAAGGCGGACCGGCGGTCGGCTTGAACGCATCGTCAGGTGCGCTGCACAGGAGCCGGGAAACAGATTTAGAGTCACCAAGGGTGACCTCTGTTCGCATAGCTGATGATCAGCAGATATGCACCGTTTATCAGTAGACCGGCAAGTGCACCGACGGCAACCCCTTGGATGCTTCTTCTTCGGTCAAGCGAATAGAACACGCGGGCCAGCGGCAGAAGGTAGCAGAGTTGCAGCAGGGTCACGTACAGCAACGCAAATGTGAGCGTTACAATGGCGAGCACTGCGTGTCCGGCAAGTGTCCACTTGAGCCCCTCAGAGAGGGGTCCTGAGACCGCCTTGGTACGTGCCTGGAATGCAATTTTCGAAAAATCTTCCGGTTGCACGGGACGATTACTCTTCGGTCAGCAACTAGCGCCGCGTTGGGCCGCTTCCGGTCGGCGGCGATTGGATGAAGCGAGAACCGCCTGCGCCACACTTGATCGCACTGTCATTAAGAACCCGCGATCAGCTGCGCGAAGCTTTCGGCAGGCCACTCCTTGCGGTCGGACACCTGGCCGTCGCCCAACTCTACGACGACGATCTGTCCTCCGGTAAGTGTGGCTGTGTCCACCGAGAAGAAGGAGCTGTTTACGCGAGCGGCGCATTCCTGCACCACAGCCGGGATCTGTTCGTCTGTTGAATGCGGCTTTCCACGCAGCACAAAGTAGCGTCGCTCGGAGCCCGGCAGGAACTGCTGCGCCCGCCGCACGCAGATGCCGCCCTCGATTGCGCCGCGATACTTGCGCAGTTGCTCGACGACTTGCTCGACCTGATCTGGGCTCGAAACCAACGAGCCGGCTCCGGTACTGAGAGATTTGACGAAGTCCTTGATGAAGTAGCCTTCCCACTGGAGCTGACTCAACGCGGCGACGTAATCACTGCCCTCGTCAAGCACTACCGTTTCGGCGGTGAGGCTTGAAACCAGCGGATACCACTCAGGAAGGTGATGACACAGGCGATAATGCGCAGAGCTTACAAGCGCTGTTGCGCCAGCCATCTCGACCGCCTGCACGAGTCGGCTGTACTCCGGCACGCGAAGCATCCACCCCCGGTACAGCACAGTTTCGCCGGGGGAAAATGCTGGAGCGGCGCGGAACGAGCCCGCTTCGAACGATTCGAAGGAGAACAGATGTGTATCCATTCCCTGGGCTCGAACAGCTTCGTACTCCTCGGCGTAGGCTTCATCCACACGCCGAGCATTCATGGGGTCAGATGGGTAGAGTAAATGCATGGTCGTGTTTGCTACTGCCGCTTGTGGCCGTCGCCGGCCGGCGGTGTGGATTCGAATGACAGCGTTCCGGCGGCCGGCTTGGATGGATGCTCAGGTTTGTCGACATCGCCAGCCTGATCAGGGGTGGTGCTTTCGAGAATTGTATTGCTTCCTGAAGCTGTACACCCATTCGTCGAAGCGTCGGCGCTCTTGGTCAGTGCCGGGCCAACCTGTGGAATTGAGCTGTGAGGGATAGCCACCCCTCCGAAATCCCTCGATGAGGTATGCGGCCTCATGACCCACAGTCGATGGTGCCGTAGGCCAATAGGACGAAGCGGACATCACCACTGGCAGGCATTTCTCCGCCGAGTGCAGCAGATCAATCAATTCCGGAATGTACTTGAGCTCGATGCAGCCATACCGCATACCGTCAAGATCGAAGCGATAGTGTGCATTCGAATTGAACTGATTCAAGTACGCCCCGAACTTCAAGAAGGAATGGTCGTCCTTTGGCGTGTGCCGTTGCAAGTACCTGAGGAACTCCACCGGGCCCTCGCGATCCCAATCGAATCCTGGTGCGTCAACGGTCGTACTTGCCGACTCAGAGGTCTAGTGAACGAAGTGGCTCCTGGGGGCGCTCGCGCAACCGGTAAGTCCCAAGGCCAGGACGAATGCCAGAACCGAGCGCATTCTCAAGGCGACACCCCCGACAGAGAACCTTACGCCGCGTGGACCACCACCGACTGGCAGCGCCTGGATTGAACGACTGACTTCATCGAGGGTCGGCTCGAACACGTCGCCACCGCGGGTCTTAGATGGAGCGACCATCAGGCACCCGCACGAACAGGCTTGAACAGGTGGATACTGGTGGGCTCAAAGCCGAGGCCCTCGTAAAGCGCGCGCGCTCCACTATTGTGACCGAACACATGGAGCGCTATGCCATGGAGCGCCATGGCCGCGACTTCTCTATCAAGTGCAATAAACGCCTGGCGTGCATAGCCCCTGCGCTGGTGCTTGGCAGCAACCTCGATCTTGTAGACGTAGGCAACGGGTACGCCAGATCTTGTTTGCACTGCGAACCACAGCATGCCAACCGACTGACCGCCTGGCGCTTCGATGCAGAAGAAGTGATTGCCTGCCGATGAAAGGCCAAGAGGTAGGCGCTCTTTGTGCTCTGCCCGTGATAGCGCTTCCGATTCTTCGCGCGTCCACAGTCCAGCGGCCACCTTGTCAGTGGCAAGCTCCGGGATGGATTGGGTCAGCCACGAAGCGAACTCTGCTTCACTCATTCGGCGTAAAGTAACCATGCAGATTCCAAGGATGCCTGGCGCCGCATCGAGCGGCCGATGGCCGGTATCATCCCAGGAAACTTCGAGGCCTGTACCTGCAGTCCGCCTTGATTCGTCGTCAGAGTGACCCATCGGAAGCTGAGGAATCAGCCAGCTGGCCACGCCACGGTTCCTCGGCTGGCATCCGTTCACCGGCGACCAACTCAATTCGGGGCGCGATCTCTGCCGGGTTGGCGATGCCCTCGAAGAACAGGGCGGACGTGTTGTCCATGCATGCACTCGGAAAGGATCAGGTACGAGGACTCGCCTCGGGTACCAACGACTCCACCTTCTCATGAATAGATGCGGCGGAACACCTCTCCGAGGTGGCGTCGCAACTCCACGAACAACGTCTTGCGGCGACACCAGGGAATGAACACCACGTGGTATTTGCACTCCCCCTTTGTGCGACTAAACGTAGCTGCGTCCGTCATGAAACTCCTCTGCGTTTGCCTGGCGGCTTACGCTCCGGAGTTTCATCGATGGACTCCCGTAGAAGTCAAACGACGCCTGCCTCCCCGGCAGAGCCGGGGCTCTGTAGGTACCAGGCTCCGGAGTCAGACGCGCTGTGGCCGCAGGCCGGCGCCGGATTGGGCAGCTCGTCGGCGATGGAAGCAAGCAGTGCCGGGCTCGACAGCCCCCGCCGCCTTGCAGGCACCCAGGCCCTCACCTACAATGCGCGGCTACGCCGGAATAGCTCAGTTGGTAGAGCGCGTCATTCGTAATGATGAGGTCGTAGGTTCGATTCCTATTTCCGGCACCAGTAAAATCAAGGGCTTGCGATGGTTTATGCCGCGCAGGCCCTTGTCATTTCTGACACTGCGTAACAACCGCGTAACAGGCTCGCGCGGCTTGACTCGCGCGAGAATCTTGCAAATTTGGCGTTATGCACAAATTCACACGCTGATTGAAAAATCTGTTGTAATCTCAGGCTTAATAGTTGTCCGACTGAATCCCCGATCCGATGGCCAAGAATCCCAAGATGGTGCTAGCCCATGTCGACGACGGTCGCCAGCAGGCCGTGCTTGCCGAGTTGCGCGTACTTGTCGCGCCGAGTGCATTGGGTGGTTACGTTGCTCAGGGACTAGAGATTGACTACGTGGCTTGTGGTGACACGGAAGAGGAAGCGCGGACTCGGTTTTCGCGAGGGTTCGTCGCCACGGTGCGTAAGTTCATTAGCCGGCAACGACCGCTCGATGGTCTGTTCAAAACCTCGGCGCCTGCGGAAGCTCGGCGCGCTTACTTTGCCGCGACCACGCAGCATGTCTTCCGGTGCGCTGTGTTCCAGGGGCTTGAGGAAATCCCTGCGGATATCGGCGTCCCTCGATCCTTGGCCTTTGTCAGCTCGCCGCTCACCCTCCCGCAGTGAGGCTTCGGCTTCACGAATCAGACGGGATGCAGCCGCGCCTGCACGTGATTTCCGTGCTGAAGCAGTTTGGTGTCCAAGTCTTTGCTGAGGATGACGACTACTTCGAGCTTGTAGACAAGTTCGGTGACCCTGTCGTGCTACATCTCCCTGACCCCGTCCCACCGGAAATGATCGTCCATCTCTTCCGAAGATTCGGAGAAATGCACGGGTTCCCTATCACAGTGCTTCGCGCCAAGCCCAACTAACCTTCGTCTACTCAGCGGGAGAGTTGCG
Organism: Lysobacterales bacterium; assembly: GCA_038255435.1. Lineage (GTDB taxonomy): Bacteria > Pseudomonadota > Gammaproteobacteria > Xanthomonadales > Ahniellaceae > 0-14-3-00-62-12. The sequence continues at coordinate 120,431 of JBBSLG010000011.1, read as the reverse complement.
AATTCTCTTAACGCCGACTTCGGCGTCAGCACACCGAGATGGATGGTCGTCGCGCTTGATTTTCGCCGCCGGTCACCGTTGACCCAGGCGGCAAACTGGTGTTTCGGACCTCGTAGCCAATCTGGGAACGCGCACGTGCTCATTCTCGATGCGGCGCTACCATAGGTTGGACAACGGAGTAGCGACATGCGGAGAAAATTGCCACTAGCGCGCGCCGCGGCCCTCGCCGAGATCGACGCAATGATTCGTGCATTCAGCATTGATCATGGTGGGGATGCTGATGTGGGCGCATGGGACGTCCGAGAGTCCGCCCTCATCGAAAACACATCCGATTCTGATCGTCAGTGGGTGAGAGACCGGCTACAGGACGCGCTGAGGCAGGTGGGCATGCATGATTCCGACGCTAAAGCGGCCTACCAGTTCGCTTGGCGCAACCGAGCCAATGAAGCCATTCCACCATTGTTCCTGCTCTTCGAGATCGGTCCGGAAACTGGCAGCGATACGCACAGCGAGGAATTCAACGAGGCTCTGGATGACCTACGTCGGGGCGGTGGAAACAAGACGACGACGTGGGGTTGCGGGGGGTGGCAATTCGGTTGGTTGGCTGACACTGGGTGTGCCGTGCCAGACGACGCCGCATCGCCGGTAATTGTCGACCACGTGCGAACTACACTTAACGGCGACGTTCGCTTAGACATTGAGGCGATGGGGCTGCGCATTGGGGACGACTTCTACATCGGCCGCAGGAAATACCGGATTTCACCAACTGAGGCGAGTCCGGATTGAGCTGGCATCCCACGATTTCCCCGCGATCCCGCAAGAGCCGCGCCGTAGGTGGGCTGCAGGTTCCTATTTCCGGCACCAGTAAAATCAAGGGCTTGCGATGGTTTATGCCGCGCAGGCCCTTGTTTTTTCTGCGGTGGTGAGATCTTCTGAACAGAAGGCTATCGCCAGAGTGCACCGCGACGCCGCCAGAATTGCGCAAGCGATCAGGGCTACACTAGCGCCATCGAGTTTGCCGTCAGAGGTAGGGCAGTCGAGATGCTGAGTTCATTGCTCGGTGCGATGCTGGTGTTCGGCGCGATCGAGGCGCGGCCGGTCGAGGCTGTGCCCGACGAGACCGGTCCGCCGGATCCGGCCCTGGTGATGCAAATTCCTGAAGCATTGCGCCAGGAGTTTCGTGCCTACGTCATCGATCGGGCGACAGAGCCACAGCAGAGATTGGAGCGACTGGTCGATTTCCTGTTTCTGCCCGAGGGTCTGGGCATGCGTTATGACCAGGACGCGACCCATACCATTGCCGAGGCGTACCAGACGCGGACGGCAAACTGTCTCAGCTTTACCTTGCTCACATTGGCGCTGGCGCGCGAGGCGGGCCTGCAGGCCCATGGCCAGCAGATCGCGCAGTCGCTGGCCTGGCGGCGCGAAGGCAATACGATCTATCGGTCGATACACGTCAACGCCGGTGTGCGGCTCGGCGCGAGCAACCTGACCGTGGACGTCGCCTGGGATCAGGTGATTGCCAGCGATCCGCCGGCACGCGTTTCCGATGCGCGCATGTTGGCGCACTACTACAACAATCGCTCGGTCGAACTGATGGCAGCGGAACAGCTGGATGCGGCGCGTGCGCATGCTGCGGTGTCGATGCGACTAGATCCCGGCTACGCGACCAGTTGGAGCAATGCTGGTGTGCTGGATCTGCGCGCCGGGCTGACCGAACAGGCTGAACGCGACTATCGCCATGCCCTGCAACTCGATCCGATGCACCCCAGTGCCCTGGTCAACCTCGGCGCCCATTACCAGAGATTGGGCGAACCCGAGCGCGCCGCTGAGTATCTCCGCCGCCTCGATTCACTGCGCCAGCGCGATCCACTGCATCATTTCATCCTGGCGCTGGACTTCGAGAAGCAGGGCGATTTGGCACAAGCCGTGCGTCACTATCGGCGTGCGATCAGGCTACACGCAGGTGAGTATCGCTTTCACGCCGGACTCGCGCGCGCCTACACCCTGTCCGGCGAACACCGCCGCGCCGAGCGTGCGCAGCGGCGCGCCGATCAGTTGCAGCAAAGCGATACCCGGCGCATGCGCCGGATCGACGCCGAGCCCACCGCGGCCCATGGCAACTGAAATCCAGAATCCGACGAGCACGACAATCCGCTCGTTCCTGTCTGTGGCATTCGGTGCGCAGCTCGGCTGTGCTTGGTGAACCTCTTCGCGCACAGCAGCGATCTGCGAACCGAACCTTGAGCACGTCTGTGGCCCCGATGCCCTGGGGCCACAGCGCCTGGGCACATTATTCGAAGCCGTTGCCGAACATCGAATCCGCAGGTCCCGAGGGCAGGGCGGGGGTCAGGCACCATTCCTGCAGTACGCCGGTGTCCTGGTTGGCAACATCGGCAATATTCAGCCGCCAGGTGCTGGCGAGATCCAACCCGTTGAAGGCGGCGAGGGGATTGCTCGGGCGGATATTTCCGCCGATGCCGGGCGAGCTGGTGCGGCAGCTCATCGCTGTGGGTGAGCCGTCGTTGAACACGGCGTCGATATTGTCGATGCCGCAGCCGCTGCCTCCGAGCCTGCTGCCGATCGTCACCGTGGTATTGCTGGCGACATGGGTCAGGGTGACGTTGAGATCACCCGGATAGGTGTGGGTCATCTTCAGGGTCAGGTCGAGATCGAGGATGCTTCCACTTTGTCCAATGACCAGGTTTGAATTGACGCCTGCCGGCGTGTTGTCGGGTACGCCGAGGTTGGGCAGGATGCAGATCAGATTCGCCGTGGTGAAGATGAACGCTGGCGAGTCGACCCCGGTTCCGCAGGTGTTGCTGGCGCGAACCCGCCAGTGGTGTTCGGTGTTGGCGGCCAGTGCTGTGGGCAGTGTCACCTGGGTCGCGCTCACCGTCTGGGTAAAGACAATATTGTTGAAGTTCGCGTCGGTGGCCACTTCGACTGTGTAGCTGGCCGCCTGGGCGACCGGGTTCCATTGCAGGGTCGGTAGCGTGGCGGTACCTGTAGCAGCGTTCGCGGGTGCCAGCAGTACACCGGCCGCCGGGGCCGCATCGTACAGATTCAAACTAAGTGGCAGGGATTGGCTCCCGCTGGTCGAGCTGGCTTCGATATTGAAACCGTGGCTGCCGGGACTGAGATTGCCTGTGCCCGTCAGCGTAACGACTGCCGTGTTGCCCGGTGCGAGCGAGGCAGGCACGACCATGGCGCTGGCCCCGGCGGGAACATTTGCCGTGCTCAGATTGACTGTATCGCCGTATCCGAGGATCGAGCCGACGGCGACGTCGTAACTGGCATCCGCCGGCGCACAGACCGATTGCGAACTCGGACTCGGTGCGAGCGTATAGCCCGGGGTGAGCGAGCAGTTGTCACAGATCAGCGCAAAATCCTGATCTGTTGCATCGCCGCTGCCGGGGACGCCGTCACCCGGCAGATTGCTGGCCCGGATGGTGACAGTGACGGCACCGGACGTCCCCGCGGGCAGGAACACATTCTCGACGTTGTTGCGTGTATCGGCACTGCCACCGGAAGCCGACTGGCCGGCAGTCATGACATTGCCACGATACGTGGTCGCGTTGTGCAGCACTTCGAGATCGAGATTGTTGACCAGGGCGGGATTGGCGCCGACAGCACCGGGCGCGTCGGTCCAGGCCAAGGTGACACGCACCGGTTTGCCGGTGTCGGGAATGCCCAGGGTCAGCTGGTAGGTCTCACCCGCGTTGTCGAGCAAGGCAGTCTGGTCTACCAGATGGCGCTGCCCTGAACCGAGGATGCTGTTGGGTAGATTGACCCGACCCCAGCCCTCATTATTGTTGGGTACGTCGGCGGTCCCGAGATCGATCGCGCCATTGACCAGCAGTGCCTTGGTCATCGCCGGGCTCTGCACGGCGCCTGCGTGCGTCGACTTCCACCACTGCGTGATGATGGCGGCGGCACCTGCGGTGTGCGGTGAGGCCATGCTGGTGCCGCTGCATAGAGCGTAGTGATTGGATGTGCCTGTTATTGCGGTGACGCAGGCTGCGCCGCCAGCGCGCCGACGCGTCGATGCGATGGATTCACCCGGCGAGGCGATGTTTGGCAGGACGCGGCCATCAACGGCCGGGCCACGGCTGGAGAACCCGGAAATGTCCGTGATCGCACCGGCGCGGAAGTTACGCGAGGAGGCGCTGACGATCGGGTTCTTGGCTTCCTTGGGCGCGGTCAGTGTGCTCGCGCCCGGCCCGGAATTTCCGGCCGAGAACGCGAAGATGAAGGGCTGATTTCCCGGTGCATCGAAATCGCCATCGCGGATCATGAAGTCGAAGGTGCGCTCGCTGGCCTGGTAGCCGTGGGCTGCTCCTTCACCGGTGGTCCAGCTGGCATTGGTACCGATCGCATTGCCGGCGATTCCGCGCTTGCTCAGTTCCTGCCAGCCGGGTGCTGGCGGCCACGGAGCGCCGCAGTCGACCGAGGCCATCGCATAGATGCTTGCGCCGCGTGCGACGCCGAGTCCATAGAGAAATCCGTTGGCATCAACCTCGGACACAGCGCCGCCGGGTCCGTCGCCGACACCTTGGCCGGCAATGATGCCGGCGACATGAGTGCCATGGCCGCCACTGCTGTTGTCATCGCCACCGGCCGGACTGCTGCAACCCGGAAACGTGTAGCCGCCACTGATGCGCGGCTGCAGATCCGGATGGCCGAGATCAACGCCGGAATCGACGACGCCCATGATCACGCCGGTGCCGTCATAGCCAAATCCGGTCAGCCACGGCGCGTAGCCGAGCTGGGGCTGATTGGCACCGTTGTAGTTGCCGGCAAGAATCTGATCCGACATTTCGTCTTCGAAGTAGCCGCGCGGCGACGCGTAACCGAGCCAGACCACCTGGGGTAGCTGGGCGATCGCCTGCAGCTGTTCGGCGTCGACCTGGATCCAGGCATCCATGAAGGTCCTGTCCGGCTGCGCCGGCGCATGACTCAGCACATTCGCGCCGAATTGCTTTAGTTGCTCGATCAGGCCGCTGACATCGCCATCGTTGTAGAAGTGGACGTCAACATTGCTGATTCGGCCGCTGCGCCCAACCAGGTCGCGATTGACTTTGTAGTCGGGCAGAAAGGCGCCTTGCCAGCGCACATGGGGTTGCCCGAGTGCTTCGGCAGACGTCGCCGGATTGCCCCAAACCAGAAAGGTGTCGTTCGGGTAGTACTGGAGTACGCGCAGGCCACTTTGTTCCAACTCACTGCGCCAGCCCTGCTTGATCGGGGCGTTGAACTGCACCAGATGCAAACCACGGCCATCCGCGGCGGTGCTGAAAGTGGATTTGCTCGCCGGCACAGCCGTGCGCAGCGGATCGAAGTCGATGTGATTGAAGTGAATCCGGCCGGCGTCACTGATCAGGCTGGCGGCGGTCGATGTCTGCAGCAAGCGTTCGGCGTCCGCGGCCGAGAGTTCGAGCACGCGGAATCCGGCGTACTCTGTGGAGCGAACCGGCCTGACTTGCAAGACGTCCAGCGCGACCCGATCGGAATCATCGAGCCGAACCCGAACCGTTTCGGCGTGCGCCGCATGGGCGCCAAGACTGCCCAGCAGGGCGGCGACGGCGAGGTACAGTGGTTTGCGCATGAACATCTCCCAGATTGATCGTGTGGCGATTCAGGTCGCTTTGATGAGCGGGTACATGGTCGGCATCGCAGGCAGCAACCAGGCATCGGGCATTCCATCGACGCCAGTGCCACGGATGCCAAGCACCTGCGGCGCCGGTCGGTGTAAGGCCGTGGACCAGGTCGCAGCGAGATGGTCGAAGTCCATCGCCGACTATAGGGGAATTTCGGCGGCGCGCAATATTTGCGGCTTGTGGCCGGTGCAACCCGATCAAGGCGGCCGAGTGACCAGGCAAAACGAGCAAAGGCCGGATTGCTCCGGCCCCTGGTCTTGCGGTCTTCGCAGGGGCCGCTGCCCGGCCGCTCGAGTTACGCCGCGAGTTGACGCAGCACGTATTGCAGCAGACCACCATGGCGGTAGAACTCGACTTCCTTCGGCGTCAGCAACAGTACCTTGACCGAGAAGCGGGTTTCCTTGCCGGCGTCATCGGTCGCGACCACTTCGATTTCGCGGGCGGCGCCGTCGTTGAGGCCGGCCAGGGTGTAACACTCCTTGCCGGTCAGGCCGAGGCTTTGCGCGTTCTGGCCGTCGATGAACTGCAGGGGCAGCACGCCCATACCGACCAGGTTGCTGCGATGGATACGCTCGAAGGTTTCTGCGATCACGGCCTTTACACCGAGCAGCATGGTGCCCTTGGCCGCCCAGTCTCGCGATGATCCGGTGCCGTATTCCTTGCCAGCGAGCACGACCAGGGGTGTGCCCTCGGCCTTGTAGCGCTGGGCGGCGTCATAGATGCTGAGCTTGTCGCCACTGGGCATGTGCAGGGTGTTGCCGCCTTCCTCGCCACCGAGCATCAGGTTCTTGATGCGGATATTGGCGAAGGTGCCGCGCACCATCACATCGTCATTGCCACGGCGGGCGCCGTAGGAATTGAAATCCGCTTTTTCGACACCGCGGCTCTGCAGGAACAGACCGGCCGGGCTACTGGCCTTGATATTGCCGGCGGGGGAGATGTGGTCGGTGGTGATCGAGTCGCCGAACATGCCGAGGCAACGCGCGCCGTGAACATCGTTGATCTTTCCGACATCCATCGTCATGCCGTGGAAGTAGGGCGGATGCTTGATATAGGTCGAAGCCTCGTCCCACTGGTAAAGATCGCCTTCGGGCGACAGCACCTGGTTCCAGCGGCTATCGCCCTTGAACACATCGGCGTAGTTCTTGTTGAACATCTCGGGACCGATATTGGCCGCCATGAAGTCGGAGATTTCCTTGTTGCTCGGCCAGATGTCACGCAGATAGACCGGCTCGCCATCGCTGCCGGTGCCGAGCGGTTCGGTGCTCAGGTCGATATCGACTGAACCGGCAATCGCGTAGGCAACGACCAGAGGCGGCGAGGCCAGATAATTCATCTTCACTTCGGCATGCACGCGGCCTTCGAAATTGCGGTTGCCCGACAGTACCGAGGCGACCGCGAGGTCATTGTGTGCAATGCCCTTGGAGACGACGTCCGGCAGCGGACCGGAGTTGCCGATACACGTTGTGCAACCGTAGCCGACCACGAAGAAGCCGAGCTTTTCGAGATCACCCAGGACATCGGCCTTTTTCAGATAATCGGTGACCACGAGCGAGCCCGGTCCGAGCGAAGTCTTGACCCAAGGCGCAGACTTCAGACCCTTGCGCACTGCATTGCGCGCCAACAAGCCGGCGCCGAGCATCACCGCAGGATTCGAGGTGTTGGTGCACGAGGTGATCGCGGCGATGACCACCGAGCCATCCTTGAGTTCGGCGTCCTGATCCTGAATCCGGATCTTCGAGCTCGGCATGCTGATGAGATGCTCGGCCTGCGGCTGGGCACCGCCTTCAGAATCCTGGCGGGCGACCTCCTCGCCATTGACCATCTTGCGCTTGCTGACCAGGCCGGTCACGTTGGCGCGGAAATTCGATTTCATATCGCTCAGCAGGACGCGGTCCTGCGGACGTTTGGGGCCGGCCAGTGAAGGCTTCACTTCAGACATATCCAGGCCGAGCGTGGCGCTGAATTCGGCCTCCGGCGTGCTGCTGTCGCGCCAGAGTCCCTGCGCCTTGGCATAGGCTTCGACCAGGGCAATCTGCGCTTCCTCGCGACCGGACAGCCGCAGGTAGTTGAGCGATTCGGCGTCAATCGGAAAAATGCCGCAGGTCGCGCCGTACTCGGGCGCCATATTGGCGATGGTGGCGCGATCGGCCAGGGCCAGATGATCGAGACCAGGACCGTAGAACTCGACGAACTTGCCGACCACACCGTGCGTGCGCAGCATCTGGGTAACCGTCAGTACCAGATCGGTGGCGGTGGCACCTTCGGGCAGCTTGCCGCTCAGCTTGAAACCGATCACTTGCGGAATCAGCATCGACGAGGGCTGGCCGAGCATCGCAGCTTCCGCCTCGATACCGCCGACACCCCAGCCGAGCACGCCGAGACCATTGATCATGGTGGTGTGCGAGTCGGTTCCATAGACGGTATCGGGGAAGGCGAATTGCTCGCCGTTGCGATCTTCGGTCATCACCACGCGGGCCAAATGTTCGAGATTGACCTGGTGCACAATGCCGGTGCGCGGTGGCACCACCTTGAAATTGCGCAGGGCATTCTGACCCCAGCGCAGGAAACTGTAGCGTTCGCCATTGCGTTCAAATTCGATCGCGACATTGTCCTCGATCGACGAAGCCTTGCCGAAGGAGTCGACCTGGACCGAGTGATCGATCACCAGTTCGGCCGGTGCCAGCGGATTGATCTTGTTGGGATCGCCACCGAGCTTGACCATGGCATCGCGCATCGCAGCGAGGTCGACCACGCAGGGAACGCCGGTGAAATCCTGCAAGACGACGCGCGCTGGCATGAAGGCGATCTCGGTCACCGGTTCGGCCTTCGGATCCCATTGCGCGACCGCTTCGATCTCGCGGGTGGTGATGTTCTGGCCGTCTTCCCAGCGCAGCAGGTTTTCCAGCACGATCTTCATCGAGAACGGCAGTCGGGCGATATCGAACTTCTGGCCGAGGCGCGCGAGCGAATAGTAGCGATAGGTTTGGCCAGCCACGCTCAGGGAATCGAGCACCGAGTAGGAATCGCGCATGAGAAATCCTTTACGAAGTAACGCGTTGCAGGGGGAGGGCCGCAACGGTCTGCGGCCACTTGGCATTATCGCCGATCCAGCGGCCGGGGCGAAGCGGAATTATCGGGGCAGTCGCCTGGTGCGCGCGTCCCACTGGTTTGCGCGATACTTTCGGTCTTCACCATCAGGGTCCTGATATGCGCCTGCTCAAGCGTCTTCTTCTGCTTCTTGTCGTGCTGATCGCCAGCGCCGTTGGCATCGCCCTCCTGCTCCCAGCGCACACGCATGGTGAGCGAAGTGTGCTGATCGATCGCCCGCCCTCGATGGTCTTTCCGATGGTGAATGGCTATCGCCGGTTCAACGACTGGTCGCCCTGGGCAGAGCTCGATTCGGCAGCGGTGTACACGCGCAGCGGGCCGGACCAGGGCGTGGGTGCGCGACTGGAGTGGAAGGGCAATAACCAGATGGGTGAGGGTAGTCAGGAAATCCTCCGTTCGGTAGCCAACGAGCAGGTTGAGACGGCGCTCCAGTTTGGCCCCATGCAGGGTGCCCGCGGCGGTTTTGTGTTGGCAGCGGAAGGCGAAGGCACGCGGCTGACCTGGACCTTCGACGCCGAGCTGCCGTTGACTGTGGACCGCAATCTGGTCTGGAACCTGGTCGGTCGCCTGATGGGTCCGTGGCTGGGCGAGAGTGTCGGCAAGGACTACGAGCGCGGCCTGCGCAATCTGAAGACATTGCTGGAGGCGCTGCCGCGCGTCGATCTGACCGGACTGGAGGCCGAAGTCGGCGCAGTGTCGGCGCGGCCGACCTATTTCATCAGTACCAAGGCCGCGCTCGATACCGCTTCATCGAACAAGGCGCTGATTGAAGCGCTGGCCGAGATTGCCGCATTTGCGACACTCAATGCGCTCAAGCAGGAGGGCCCGCCGCGCGCGGTGATCAATGGGCATTCGGATGCGGATTGGAGTTTTGACGCCACCATCCCGTTTGACCGCAATGATGCGCCCGCTGGTGGCCATCTGCGTGCGGGCAGTACCCATGAGGGTACAGTCGCCTTGTTCAAGCATGTCGGCAGTCATGCCAAATTGGGCACCACCCATCAGCGGGCACATGCCTGGCTCGCCGTGCATGGCTGGACCGAGATCGGCCGGCGCAGCGAAATCTATGTCACCGACCCCATGAACACGCCCGAAGCCGAACTGCTGACCATTCTCGAAGTACCGGTAGAGCCGGCTCCGCGTCCGGCACCATGAACTGAGACCGGGTCAGGTTTTGCCATAGGCGCGTGCCATCGCGAGGATCTTGCGTCGCTTGATCAGCAGATGCCAGCCGCTGCCGCCCGATTGGCGCCAGAGCACCGCACCGCGAATCGCGCTCAGCAACAGGGCGCGAATTCTGGCGACGATGCGCGGGTTGGCGAGATGATCCGCATTGCCCTGGACCATGACCCTCGGACTCAAGCGGCTCAGCGAATCCAGATAGGCTTCGCTCATGCGTGCGATCACGTTGTCGTGCAGGGTGCCGAACGCGGCGCGCGCGCGTTCAGCTTCGTCGATATGACCCGCCAGCAGTTTCAGCATGGGCGGTCGGCGGGCGAGTTTGCGTTCAAGATGCAGCACGGTGCCGGCCATGCGCGCCACCTGCGGGTCGACCTTGCGTCCTTCCATCTGATCGCACAGGGCATTGAGTCCGGGTTGCAGAGCCGCTGAACCGCCGTACACAGCTTCCGCGGAATCGGCGTCGATGTGAAACAGGCTCTCGATAAGGGGCAGCGCGCTCGCCTCATCCCAACTGGCCTCGGCGGCGAGCTTGCGCACCTGCACCAGGGCCTGGATCAGGGCGGCCAAGCCGAGAATGGCGCCAGGCTTCATGCCGGCTCCCAGCCGCCATAGACGGCGTCGGTGGCTGCGATCAGGGCGCCGCCCAGGCAGACATCAGCTTCGTAGAACACGACCGACTGGCCCGGCGTCACTGCGCGCTGCGGCTGATCAAAACTGACCTCGAGCCCACCGTTCCCGTCCAGTTCAACTGTGCAGTCCTGATCGGTTTGCCGATAGCGCGTCTTGGCGGTGCAGCGAAATGAGCGCGCAGGCGCCTCAGCGGAAATCCACGATGTCGAGTGCGCGCGCAATCGACGCGAAAACAGCAGCGGATGGTCGTGGCCCTGCACCGCGATCAGCGCGTTGCGCGCCAGATGCTTGCCGGCCACATACCAGGGCTCTGGCCCGGCATCGCGGCGTCCGCCAATGCCCAGCCCATCACGCTGACCGATCGTGTAGTAGCAGACGCCGCTATGCGCGCCAACGACCAGCCCTTCCGGCGTTTCGATGGGGCCGGCCTGGCCAGCGACGTACTGAGAGAGAAAACTGCGGAATTCACGTTCGCCAATAAAACAGATACCGGTCGAGTCTTTTTTTGTCGCGGTGGAAAAGCCTGCTTCACCTGCCAGCCGGCGCACTTCCGGCTTGGGCAGGTCACCGACCGGAAACAATGTGCGCACCAATGCCGACTGGCCGATACCATGCAGGAAGTAGCTCTGGTCCTTGTTGCGATCGTGTCCGCGCAGCAGGCGATAGCGGCCGTCGACCTGATCGACCCGCGCGTAATGTCCGGTCGCGATCCTGCCGGCGCCGAGATCCTCGGCGTGCTCCAGGAAGGTCTTGAATTTGATCTCGCGATTGCACAGCACGTCGGGGTTTGGCGTGCGCCCGGCCTGGTATTCGTCGATGAAATTCTGGAACACGCCGTCCCAGTATTCGGAGGCGAAATTGCGCGCATGGAACGGGATGCCGAGTTGCGCGCAGACCGCACGCGCGTCTTCGGCGTCCTGTTCGGCGGGACATCTGCCGGAGGGGTCCTCTTCCTCCCAGTTCTTCATGAACATGCCGGCAACTGGATGCTCGCCGCGTGCCAGCAGCAAGGCAGCCACCGAGGAGTCGACCCCGCCGGACACGCCGACCATGATGGATTCCTGGCTCATGATCGAATGTGCAGCCCGCGGTCCAGGTTGCGGAACAGATCAAAGGAGTGGCGTCGGCCAGCAAGATAATCATCGACGCACTGTGCCACCAGCGGACTGCGTGCCGGCACATCGTGCGCCCGCAGTTCGTCAGCACTTAGCCACAGCGCACGCTCGATGCCGGTATCCAGAGGCCTGGCTTGTGCGGCCAGCGCGCGCGCCGCAAAGGCAAAGCGCATGAACGCGGTGCCGTCGGTCGGGCTGGTCCATTGATAGACGCCGATCAAGTCGGTGGCCTCCACTTCCCAGGCCGATTCCTCGAGGGTCTCGCGCTGAACTGCTTCGATCAGCGACTCGCCAGCTTCCAGATGACCTGCCGGTTGGTTGAGCACGAGTCGGCCACGAACGCGTTCTTCAATAAACAGGAAACGGCCGTCGCGCTCGACGACGGCTGCAACGGTGACGTCAGGTCGCCAGATGGAAGGATCATTCATGAGACATTGCCGTCGGTTGCTGGTGCGCCACGAGCCCGGTCGCTGGATCGATCAGCACCGACTCCGCTCGCTGCGTTGCAGTGTTGCCGTTCCATCGCCTTCCAGGTCGTCAAGGCAGGCATTCTAGCCGAGCCAGTGACCAGCGCTTGTGGAATCGGGCGGGCACCCCATATCTTCAGGGCGAGGCCGGTGGCAAAAATCGGAACCAGGTTCCGGCCGAGCGTCGTCGCCTTATACTCGGCCTACCTATTGAGAACCGCCTTGAATGTCAGTCAGCAAGGAACCCAGGAACGAACCACTGCACGGCACCGTGCTGGAAGAGGCGCGCCCGGAAGTCGCCAAACCGCCGATGTACGAGGTGGCATTGATGAACGACGACTACACGCCGATGGAGTTCGTGGTCTCGGTGTTGCAAATGTTTTTCGCATTGGACCATGCGCGCGCGACACAGGTGATGCTTGCGGTGCACACTCGCGGTAAGGGCGTTTGTGGCGTTTTTACCCGCGAAGTGGCAGAAACGAAGGTGATTCAGGTCAACGAGTTTGCACGCAGTCATCAGCATCCGCTGCTCTGTGTGATGGAAAAGTTGTAGCAAGGATCGGCACGAACGTTGCAAGTTCGTTATCGTCGAGGCCGGAGACGCCAGTAGCGTCCCGATCCCGTCAGCAGGTCAGGGGTGGCGGCAGCCACCGGTTCCACTGGTTTGGGAGTTCCGAATGTTCAGCAAAGACCTCGAGCAGACACTGGCGCATTGTTACAAGGATGCGCGCGAACGCCGTCATGAGTTCATGACGGTGGAACATCTGCTGCTTGCCCTGCTCGATAATCCTTCGGCGGCATCGGTGCTGCGTGCCTGTGGCGCCGATTTCAAGAAGGTCAACGCCGATCTGCGTTCCATCATCAGTGAGACGGTCCCGGTGCTGCCGGCCGGCGATGGTCGCGATACGCAGCCCACGCTGGGCTTCCAGCGTGTCTTGCAGCGAGCGGTCTACCATGTGCAGTCCAGTGGGCGCAGCGAGGTCACCGGCGGCAATGTGCTGGTCGCCATCTTCGGCGAGAAGGATTCGCACGCGGTGTTCTTCCTCAACCAGCAGGAGATCACCCGCCTCGACGTGGTGAACTTCATCTCGCACAAGATCGCGAAGATCGGCCATGAACCCAAGGGTGCTGATGCCGAAAGCAAGTCTCAGGATGGCGAGGGCGGCGAAGAGGCCCGCGTCAATCCGCTGATCGAATACGCGGTCAATCTCAACGAGCAGGCCGCGCTCGGCAAGATCGATCCCCTGATTGGTCGCGATGACGAAGTCGAACGCACGATCCAGGTGCTCTGCCGACGCCGCAAGAACAACCCGCTTTACGTCGGCGAGGCCGGCGTCGGCAAAACCGCGATCGCCGAAGGGCTGGCCAAGCGTATTGTTGAGAATCAGGTGCCGGATGTGCTCAAGGGCGCGGTCATCTATTCGTTGGATCTGGGCGCCCTGGTTGCCGGCACCAAGTATCGCGGCGACTTCGAGAAGCGCCTCAAAGCGGTGCTGGCCGAACTCAAGAAGGAGCCCAATACCATCCTTTTCATCGACGAGATTCACACCATCATCGGTGCCGGCTCGGCTTCGGGCGGCACCATGGACGCCTCCAACCTGATCAAGCCGGTGCTGAGCTCGGGCGAACTGCGTTGCATTGGCTCAACCACATTCCAGGAATTCCGTCAGGTCTTCGAGAAGGACCGCGCCTTGGCGCGGCGATTTCAGAAGATCGACATTGTCGAGCCCTCGATCGCCGATACCCTTGAAATTCTCAAGGGCCTCAAGTCGCGCTTCGAAGACCATCATCAGGTCGAGTACACGCCGGACGCGCTGAAGGCTGCGGTGGATCTATCGGTCAAACACATTGGTGACCGGCTGTTGCCCGACAAGGCCATCGATGTCATCGATGAGGCCGGCGCGCGCCAGCGTCTGATGCCCGAGGCCGAGCGCAAGAAAATTGTTGATGTCACCGAGATCGAGTACATCATCGCCAAGATGGCACGGATTCCGCCCAAGCAGGTTTCGGTGTCCGACAAGGACGTGCTGAAGAATCTTGAGCGCAATCTGAAGATGGTCGTATTCGGCCAGGAGACCGCGATCGAGGCGCTCGCCTCCTCGATCAAGATGGCGCGTTCAGGCCTGGCCAATCCGGCCAAGCCGATCGGTTGTTTTCTGTTCGCTGGTCCGACCGGCGTCGGCAAGACCGAGGTGACCCGTCAGCTCTCGCTGCAGCTCGGCATCGAGTTGATCCGCTTCGACATGAGCGAGTACATGGAAGCGCATTCGGTGTCGCGACTGATCGGCGCGCCTCCAGGCTATGTCGGCTTCGACCAGGGCGGGCTGCTCACCGAGGCGGTCACCAAGCATCCGCATGCGGTGATTCTGCTCGACGAAATCGAGAAGGCGCATCCCGATGTGTTCAATATCCTGCTTCAGGTCATGGACCGCGGCGCGCTTACCGACACCAACGGTCGCGAGGCCAGTTTCAAGAATGTGATCCTGGTGATGACGACCAATGCCGGTGCCGCGCAGGCGGCACGGCGCACGATCGGGTTCGTCCACCAGAACCACGCCACCGACGCGATGGAAGTGTTGCGGCGCAGCTTTTCGCCGGAGTTCCGCAACCGCCTGGATGCGATCATCCAGTTCGGTGCCCTGGACTTCGAGCACATCCTGCGCGTGGTCGACAAGTTCCTGATCGAACTCGAGGCGCAGTTGCAGGACAAGCACGTCAGCATCTCGGCTACGCCGGAGGCGCGGCAGTGGTTGGCTGAGAATGGCTTCGATCCGCAGATGGGTGCGCGCCCGATGGCCCGCATCATCCAGGAGCACGTCAAGCGGCCGCTGGCCGACGAACTGCTGTTCGGTGCACTCTCGGAGGGTGGCGGCAAGGTGCTGTTGACCGTGCAGGACGGCAAGCTCTGCACCGTGATCGAGCAGGCGGAAATGCCCGAGCCAGTCACCAGCTGACGTTTTGCGCCAGTGCCTGGCCCATCACAGCCGCGACGCAACCGGCTTTGGCGGACAGGCCGGACGCAGATTCTGGCGTGCTACTATTTTCTGTGGTGCGCTTTGGCGGGGTGGACAGGTGGTTCGAACTTATTTGCGAAATGCAGCCGTGCGCGGCTGCAGGTGGCTGGGCTTACTGGTTTTAGTCGGGGGTGCCACAAGCGCGGCGCTCGCCGTCGACTTTACCCCGCATGGTACGCAGCCGGCGCTGTTTTTTCCGCTGGACGAGCCGCAGGCCTGCCTGGGCTGTCACGGTAACAAGAGCCTTCCAGACACCCGCTTCTTGCCGCACTCGACCTGGTCCGGGTCGATGATGTCCAATGCCACCCGTGATCCGATCTTCTGGGCGGCGCTCGACGTCGCCAATCGCGATGTGCCGGGTATCGGTGACTGGTGTCTGCGTTGTCATACCCCGATGGGCTGGCTCGGTGGCCGCGTCAGCAAGACCGGTGTCTCCCCCGGCGATACCGTCAACGGCACCAATGGCTGCCTGTTGCAGGGTAGCTTCACCGACAACGACAGTCCCAATGATGATTATTCCGGGGTCACCTGCCACCACTGTCATCGGATGAAGGCGCTGGGGCCGAGTGGCGAGACCGCGCCGCATGGCAGCGGCAATTACTGGCTCGA
This sequence comes from Lysobacterales bacterium, assembly GCA_038255435.1. Lineage (GTDB taxonomy): Bacteria > Pseudomonadota > Gammaproteobacteria > Xanthomonadales > Ahniellaceae > 0-14-3-00-62-12. The sequence continues at coordinate 104,646 of JBBSLG010000011.1, read as the reverse complement.
CGACGCTGCCAGCTGCGGCTTTGGTCCCTGCCGGTTCGGACCCTATACCTACCCGGTGGACAGCCCGCTGGAGCCACCGCATGGCTGGAAGTATTCCGCATTCACCGTCTCCGGCGATCATTGCGGTACCTGTCACGACGTTTCATCGCCGATCACGGATGCTGGCGAGGCGCTGAAGACCTTGATCGTTCCGGATGTCACGCCCGCAGGTCGCGATACCGAGCTGCCGTTTCCGGCCGAGCGCACCTATTCGGAATGGCGGCAGAGTGATTTTGGCAATGCGTTGCTGGTCGACTCGTTCGAGGCCGAAGGCGTCAATGCGCCGCGCAGTGTGCAGGTGACCAGCTGCCAGGATTGTCATATGCGCAACAGCACCGATCCTGCGACCCGAGCCTGTATCGGCAACGAGGCGGGCACGCGCACCGGCAATCTCGCGGTGCATGAATTTGTTGGCGGCGGTGCCTGGCCACTGCGTCTGATCAATGGGCTTTACGGCGCAGTCCTCGGCCCGGAACGCATGGCCGCGATGGCGCAGACCATTGCCTGGTCGGAAGAATTGCTGGCGATGCGCAGTGCCGAACTGGAAGTCAGTCTGGCACCGTGGACACCGGGCTCCAGTGATCTTCAAGCCAGCGTTCGAATCACCAATCTTGCTGGACACAAACTACCGACCGGTTACGCGGAAGGCCGGCGCATGTGGATACTGCTGGAAGCCAATGACGCCAATGGCGCGCCGATCTTCAGCAGCGGCAGCTGGGACGATGGTACTGGCGATCTTGCCAGCGATCCGCAGCTCAAGGTCTACGAGACATTGCAGGGCATCTGGAATTCCACCACGGGTACCTGCAGCACCACGGACGCAATGGGTCGCAAGGAATTCCACTTTGTGCTGAACGACTGTGTGGCCAAGGACAATCGTATTCCGCCGCTCGGCTTCACGCCAAGGCACGGCGCCGATCCCGAGGGTCTGGAAATGCGGCCGGTCGGCTACAGCTACGCCGAGACCAGTCCGGGTTCGGGGCGCCTGGTCAATTACGATGTCACCCCCTATGCCGTGCCGGTCCCGCCTGGAACACCGTTGCCGGTGACGGTCCGTGCGACGTTGCAGTACCAGACCTCAAGTAAGGAATACATCACATTTCTGCGCAATCAGGCGCAGGAGAATGCCCAGCAGACCGAGAACCAGATGTGCAATCGGAGCTGGGTTGAGGGGCCCGCCGACAAGAGTCGCGGCCAATTCCTGTTTGACCTCTGGAGTGATCCGGCCTATGGGCGCTCGCCGCCGCTGACGGTGGCGATCGATTCGGCCAGTACCAACCCATGATCGTGAGCGAAATAATAATTCAAGCGCGCTGGTTCGCGTCTGCAATCGCGCTGTGCGGCTTCGTCGGTTGCGCTCAGCACAGCGTCCGCCCGGCGAGCCAGCCGGGTGTACTCGAGGTCATCGACGATATCGCCGATACCGAAGGCAATCGTGTGTTGATCGTGCGTGACTATGTCGACGAGTTGAAGATCGATGGTGAGAGTGTGCGGCAGCGCTTCCAGTACATCTGGAACTACACGCGCGGGATCGCACAGCTGCGGGTGTATGCGATGGACGGCAGCTTGTTGCGCAGCGAAGACCAGCCGCGCCTGACCTTGAACGTCACCGAGCCGGAGCGGGAATACGCATTCAACCGTGTGCGCGCCGATTCACGTTGGAATGGCATGTACCGTGCCGATTCGATGTTCTACGGCGGCTTCAGTTTCCGTCCGCCAGGTCATGCCGTATGCAGCGAACGCGCTCGCTGCATTCATGTATTCGCCTCCGATAGCGGAGGCCGCAACACTACCCTGCACGTGATCTACGACCTGATGTCGGACTACTCCGAACTGGCACAGGAAAATGCCGGGTCGACAAGCACGAACCCACCCCCTCTATCCCTGGAGCGCGCGCCGCGATGAAATTGCTGAACTGCTCGAAGCTGATCTGTCTGTTCGCGCTCGTCGGGACGTTTGAGGCGTTCGCTGCCTCGCCGACTTGTACCTTGCCCGAGCGCCTGTTGTCCTGGCCGGCCGTCAATCCGGTCTGGGAACTGTGCTACCTCTCGGCCGCTGACAGCGTCGGACCGCGCGGCTCGGGTCTGGAACTGCGCAATGTGCATCTGAATGGCCGACTTGCCATCAAGAAGGCGCACTCACCGATGCTGTTCGCCGAGTACACGACCAACACCTGCTATCGCGACTGGATGGATAGCGCCAATGGTTTTCTGGCCATGCCGGCCGTTCGCAACCAGCTCGGGCAATCGACCACCTTCGATGCCACCACCAGCTGTGATCGATCGAACGACCCGGTCCAACCCTACTTCCAGTGCCCATTCCAGGTGCCGGGCCGGGTAGCAGCCGACTGCTTCACCGGTGTGGCAGTCGAGGACCGTGGCGATCATGTCGTGCTGACCACTCAGTACTCGGCCGATTGGTACTACTACAGCTCGCGCTTCTATTTCTACGCCGATGGCTCGTTCGAGCCGGAGTTCGGCTTCGGCAACCGCGATGGCACCAACAATGGGATTACCCACTGGCACCACAATTACTGGCGTCTGGACTTCGATATCGACGATGCAGTCAACGATGTGGTGTCGCAGAATGGCGTCGTCCAGGCGGCCGAGTTTCAGGCCCTGCGCTGCAATTCCACGACGGCGGTTCCCTGTGCGACCGAGCGTGTCTGGTCGGTGACCGATACGGTCAGTGGGCGCGGATTCCAATTGTTGCCGGCAGCCGAGGACTACGTCACCCCGACCAATCAGTCGGGCCGCGGGTTTCACCTGACCGACGTAATGGCAACGACGCATATCGCCAACGAGTACAGCGACACCCCAGGTTCGGCGGCGCTTAATGATTGCGGCATGGATGAGGAAAACCTCGTCAACGGCGGCGATCTGGATGGTCCGACCGGTAGCGGAACCGATGTCGTTCTGTACTACCGGGTTGGCGTGCGTGACCGCAATGCCAGTCCGGGGCCGCAGGATTCGATGATCTGCAAGCGGGCCGGACCCGTGTTCACGCCGATTGGAAACTGGGGCGTGGCGCCGCTGTTCGAGAATGGCTTCGAGTAACGCGGGGCCCTCGGTCGGGGTGGCCCGCTTCGGCGCTCCGTTCCGTCGAGTAGCGTTGGCCTGAGTCCGTAAGCTCCGAGCGCTTCAGTCGGCTTGACCGCTGGCGCTCGGCAAAGCGCCGGCTTACTTCATCCGGTAGCTGATCCGGCCCTTGGTCAGGTCATAGGGAGTCATTTCGACCTTGACCTTGTCGCCGGTGAGGATGCGGATGTAGTTCTTGCGCATGCGCCCGGAGATGTGGGCCGTAACGACATGGCCATTCTCAAGCTGCACACGGAATACCGTGTTGGGAAGGGTTTCCAGCACGGTACCTTCCATTTCTATCTGATCGTCTTTTGACATTCGATGCTTCTGTTGGGATTCGACGGGGTCCGGATGGACCAGCGAGGCGCGCGATTCTGCCACGGCAGGGCCGAGCATGAAAGTTATTCCGGCCTGGGCAGCTCAGTTGATCTGAGCAGTGAAGGCCGGGCAGGGCGCTCGCGACCATGTTCTGTTGGCCGCGTCCAGTCAGTGTAGCGGGTTCTCGCCATTGGCATCGGTTGCAGCGGCCGGCAGCTGCCTTCAGCAGTCGGCCAGCCTGGCGGCTTCCCGCCACTGCCAATGGCCTGCCCAGTTGCCCGGCATGCCCTGCGCAAGGCAGTGCCGGTCGAGCAGGGCGATGAAGTCGCGGCGTGCAATGTCCAAGGCGCCCAGCGTCTGCAGATGCGGGTTGTGCACCTGTCCATCGATCAGCACGAAGCCCCAGTCGCCAAGCTGTCGAGCGAGCAGATGCAGGACAATCTTCGAGGCATTGCTGCGCCGACTGAACATCGATTCACCAAAGAACACCTGGCCGATTGCCACCCCGTAGAGTCCGCCGATGAGTTCATCGCCGTCTCTGAGTGCCAGGCTGTGGGCGTGGCCGGCGCGATGCAAATCCCGGTATGCGTCCTGCATCTGCCGGCTGATCCAGGTGCCAGGACTGCTCGCGCGCGGCGCCGCGCAGGACTGGATCACCGCATCGAAATCCTCGTCTGCAGAAAGTCGCCAGCTGCAGTGGCGCGCGAACCGGCGCAGGCTGCGACCTGGCCGGAACTGCTGCAGATCGAATACGCAGCGCGGATCGGGCGACCACCAGAGGATCGGCTCGCCCGGACTGAACCAGGGAAATATGCCCAGACGATAGGCCTGCAGCAGGCGGCTTACGCTCAGATCCGCACCTGCGCACAACAGGCCATCGGGTTCGGTCAGCGCCAATTCCACGGCCGGGAAAGGTGCATCGCTGGCCGGCGGCAGCATCGGGATTCGAATCATGCGGGTCGCTCGCCGGAGTTTGAGCCGGCGTCAGCGCGTGGCCGAAAACGCATGCAGGCAACGGCTCAGGCGCAGACAGTCGCTGTAGCGATTGTAGAGCGGAGTCGGTGCGACGCGAATGACATCAGGCTCACGCCAGTCGCAGACGATGCCCTGCTCGGCCAGATAATCGAACAGCAGCTTGCCGGTCTCGCGACTTCCCTTGACGCGCAGCGACAGCTGCGCGCCACGCCGAGCCGGATCGTCCGGTGTGCGGATTTCGATCAGTTGAGGCACTTCGCGTTTCAGCAGTTCGGCCAGGTAGCCGGTCAACTCGATCGACTTCTGGCGCAGCCTGCCGATGCCGGCGCGATGAAAAACCTCGAGCGAGGCACGCAGCGGCGCCATTGCGAAGATGGAGGGATTGGACAATTGCCAGCCCTCGGCACCCGGCGTGGCGACGAATTCCGGTCGCATCTGGAAGCGGGTGGACTGGTCGTGTCCCCACCAGCCAGCGAATCGCGGCAGCTCGCCGCGGGCATGGCGTTCGTGCACGAAACATCCCGCGATTGCGCCCGGTCCGGAGTTCAAATACTTGTAGCTGCACCAGACGGCGAAATCGGCACCGGAATCGTGCAGGTTGACCTCGATGTTGGCGATCGCATGGGCCAGATCGAAGCCAACGCGCGCGCCAGCGGCATGCGCCAACCCGGCTACCAGCTTCAGGTCGAACGCCTGGCCGCTGAGGTACTGGACCCCTGGCCAGAGCACCAAGGCGAGGCGATTTGTGTTCTGCGCAATCGCTTCGGCGATCGCCGCGTCGGAGATGCTGCCATCGTTGTTGTCCGCATCCAGTTCGATCAGGCATTCCGCCGGATCGAATCCGTGGAAACGAATCTGCGACTCCACCGCGTGCCGGTCGGAAGGAAACGCATTGCGCTCGATCAGTATCGCCGGGCGCGCGGACGTGGGTCGATAGAAGCTCACCAGCATCAGATGGAGATTGGTGGTCAGCGTGTTCATCGCCACCACTTCGCTGGACAGAGCGCCAGCCAGCTCGGCCAGATGTTCGCGAACAAAGCTGTGATACGGCATCCAGGGATGGCGGCCGCGAAAATGCCCCTCGACACCGAGGTCGCGCCAATCATCGAGCTCGGCGATCAATGCAGCGCGGACTTCCTGCGGCTGTAGACCGAGCGAATTGCCACAGAAGTAGGCCTGTTCATTGCCGTCGTGATGGCGTGGAATCAGGAAGCCGTCGCGAAATCCAGCCAGGGGATCGGCGGCATCGCGCTGTTGGGCAAAGGCTTCCGTCGCGAGTTCGTGCATGGTCCAGACCGGCCGGGGTTGAGACCCGCAGTCTGATCAAGGCGCGGGAGCGGGTCAACAATGCGCGCTGGCTGCAGGCTGTGCAGTACTACTGGCCAGCGCGTTCGTAGCGACGACCATCGCTACCCGATATCGCAGGCACGCGGTTTGATCGCCGCGACGGCCGACCGCGGGCAGCGCCAAAAAGGAAGCCCGCCAACCGACCGGAGGGGAGGGATCTACCGGTGTGTTCGGAAGGCGGGCTAGAAGTACCGAGGCCTGTTGCCTCGGATGGATCATGAAACCAATCAGGCTTTGGCTGCTGCCTTGCTCTTGCGCGGCGCGGCCTTGGCCTTCGCCTTCTTGGCGGCCGGACGGGCGGCACGCTTGGTCGCGGTGCGGCTGTTCTTGCCGGCTCCGGTCATGGTGCCGACCACGGCGTTGATGCTGTCACGTGCGGCCTTGCTGACGGTGTTCTTCAGACTGGGCTCGTTCCGGGCGTTGAGCTTGCGCACAGCGCGGTTGAGATCTTCGACGCGATCGATCAGGGCTTCCATCTCCTCGCGGCCGGGAACACCGAGCTTGGAAAGGGCCTTGGAAACGCGAGTCTCGAAAACGGTCTCGAGCTTGTCCCAGGTATCAGCGGCGCGCTCCTTGACCTGTTCGACCTTGGTCTCGACGACATCACGCACTTCGCCGACCTTGCCGGTCGCGAACTTGCGCGTCTTCTGCTCGAGCGATACGCCTTCCTTGACCAGGGTCTCGAACAACTTGCCGCCTTGTGATTGGGCGCGGGTCAGTGCGTCGATACCCGCGAGCCATACTTGCTGCGCGGTCTCGACGAGTGCGCCTGGCTTGGCAGACGCGGATGCCGATGCCGGCTTCGATTTGAACTTGGGCTTGCTCATCTACCCTCCATGACGATTGTTTGGTCGCTGCAGGTTGCAGCAGTGGTCAGGACTCTAGGTAGCGCAGCTAGAACAATCACACTACGCAACGTGATCGATCAGCTCCGAATTCAAGCGATATTCATCCCCGCTGACGTCGCGTCAATGGCGTGTAGTGATGGATTGATCGAGTTCGTCGAGCGCTCGGCGCAGGCGCGTGGTCGCATCGGTGCGCCGATGCGGCCGTATTCCGAGGCTGCTCATCAACTCGCGATTGCGGTCGCTGATGATCTCCGGGCGCAGGCGCAATCCGTGCCTGGCGAACAGCGGCGCGAGTTGCTCGGCACGTGCGTACAGATCGCTCAGGGTCGCGCGATAGGCATGCTCGGCGACACGCACGCGACTCTGATAGCTGAAGACATTGGTGAAAAACATCTCGACATCGTCGGGACTTGGCTCGAATAGAACCAGGTCGGATTTCTCGTATTGGCGCTGGTATTTTTCGATGCCGACCTGCATGCGCGAGCGCAGCAGGGTCCGGAAAGTCTGCGACAGCACGGCAGGCAGTCCACCCTCCATCAGACTCTCGGGAACGGCGCGTCCGTTGCGCTGGGCGAGTCCAGCGTCGAAAGGCACCAGCGGATTGACGCCGATGACCAGATCGCAACCTTCCTCGAGCGCAACCGAGGCGTGCAGGGTGCGCCTCAGTGCGCCGTCGACATACCACCTGCCGTCGATTTCCACCGGAGGATACAGGCCGGGAAGGGCGGCACTCGCCTGCACTGCGCGCGAAATCGGGACATGATCGAATTCTTCTGCGCCGAACCGGACCGTTTGTCCGGTGTCGAGATCGACGCTCACGACGAATAGTTTCCGCCGCAGTTCGCGGAAATCGTTGGTCCTGCCATGGCTTTCGAACACGCTGCGCAGAAAGCCCTCGATCGCCTGGTTGTCGAACAGTCCGGTCGGAATCAGGGTGCCGAGGCGGCCAAGCACATCGCTCCAGTCGGTGTCGAGCGGTTTGGTGATCAGGTCACCGATCCAACTGGCGAGCACCCGAGGGACCCGCAGCAGTCGGCGCCCAAACTCACCAATCGCTGGACGCAGAAAGGTCTCGGGCCGGAACTGCGCCTGGTCGGAGTCGTGGGTCAGAAAGATCCGGCACATCTCCTCCGTGCTCAGCCGATTGGCCAGACCGGCGGACAGGAAGGCACCCGAACTGACGCCGACATAGACGTCCAGTTTGGTCAGGTCCAGACCCTCCAGCGCATCTTCCATCGCACGCAGGGCGCCCAGTTCGTACATGCCCCCGATCGGTCCACCGCCGGCAACGGCCAGGCCGATGGAGGTTTTCTGCTTGCGGCGACGCGCCGGACGGGCGGCAGGTTGGACAATGAGCATCAAGGATCCAGGGGCTAGGCCACGATGGCCATTCGTTCGATTGTAGCGATCCCTCGCGGTGGCTCAAGTCTGCCCAGATGCCGCATACTGCTCATGCGGTTGGCTGGGGCGACCGTTCGATCCGCCACAGAGCCTGTCCAAGTGACCGGGCTATACTCAAACCAGGGCGGCGTCATTGGTCGCGTGATCCGGAACATTTGCAAACAAGCATGGCTTCGAAGTCCGTCAGCTCCAGATTGCATGGCCTGCTCGAGATCCTGCAGGCAAGCTCCGACCCCGTGCGTGAGCCGCTGAATGCCTCGCCGCGACTCGCCCAGTTCAAGTCCTGGCAGAGTGAGCGCCTGGGCCGCAGCTTCTCGGCTTTGCGCGGGCATCCGCGATTCGGCAAGGCCGCCGAGTTCTTTCTCAGCGATCTCTACGGTGCCGGTGATGTCAGCTGGCGCGACCGCGATGTCAGCCGCATCCTCCCGGTGATGACCCGCTGGCTTCCCGATTCGGTCCTGCTGACACTGGCCGAGGCGCTCGAGCTTGACCGGCTCTCTCGCGAATTCGATATCGAGATGGTGCGCGCGCTGGGCAGTCGGGTGCTCGACGCTGATTCGTACGGATCGGCTTATCGCGAGGTCGGTGATGCGGTCAATCGGCGCAGACAGATTGCGCTGATCCGGATTGTCGGTGAGGAGCTCGAGCGGATCGTCCGCAAGCCGTTCGTACTCGGGGTGCTCAAACTGGCGCGCGGGCCGGCGCGTGGTGCCGGGCTGGCTTCCTTGCAGGCCTTCCTGGAGCGCGGCTTTGCGGCCTTCAGGCATATGGGCCCGGCCAAGGAGTTCCTCGACATCATTGTGCGCGGCGAAACCGAGGTGATGCAGCGGCTGTTCAAGGAGCACCCGGATCCGTTCGGCTTCTCCGCTGAAGACCGCGCGCGCGCCTGAGCGATTGCGGGAACAGGCGACGGATGCCGACCAGGCGGGGTGCCCTGGCCGCGGTGCAGCGGCCACCGCAATTGCCCCGCGCATGCGATCAGCCGAACTCCTCATCGAGTACGCGCTGGATCTCGTTCTCTACCGAGCCGCGGATCGCCATCAGCAGAAAGCCCAGCTTGACGTCGATCTTCACAACGCCTTTGCCCAGTTCAATGTGACCATCGACACCGGGACGGCAGAAGTGGAGAACGTCATCCTCCCATTCGTGCACGACCGAGAATTTGCGTGCGATCGACGCGGTCAGCTTGTTCACCGCCGCGCGCGCATCTTTGAGGCTTTTGTCGTGTTTTCTTGTAATCGAAATGCTGCTCATCAGGTCCCTGTCTTTAGTAAGTGGTTCAAGGCCTTGCTTGCGTTAAGATGATGCCAGATATCCAGCTCACTGGAGCCGCTCCAATGCAACGATTTTTGAGCTTGTTGGTCCTGCTCGGCGCGGCGACGCTCTGCCGGGCGGGCGAACTCAGCGGCGAGCTCAAGCTGCTTTCTGGCGGTGCCATGTTGCGCGCCAGCGAGGCCCAGGAGGCGGTGATCTACTTTCGATCCAAGACGCCGGTGCTGATCGAGGCCAAGTCCACGCCCTACCTGATGAGCACCCGGCGCAAGCAGTTTGTACCCCGTGTGCTGGCGATCGCCGCTGGTGAATCGGTGCGTTTTCCCAACGAAGACCCGATTCTGCACAACGTTTTCTCGCAGTCACCGAACAACGCCTTTGATACCGGCCAGTACGGTCGTGGCGAGGGTAAGACCACGCTGTTCACCAAACCTGGCCTGGTTCGCGTGTACTGCAATGTGCATCACTCGATGTATGGCTTTGTGCTCGTCCTCGACACGCCGTTCCACACCCGACCCGACGCTCAGGGCAGGTTCCGCCTGACCGGACTTCCCGAGGGTGAGGGCGAGTTGGTGATCTACCACGACCGTGGCGCGCCGCTGCGGCGGGCCCTGGTCGTCGGAGAACAGGAGCCACTGAGCCTGACCCTTGAGCTCAATCGGCGCAAAGTCCCGGCGCATACCAACAAATTCGGAAAGCCCTATACGCGGAGCAACAATGCAAGCTACTAAGCCAGGATTCCGGCTGCCGCTGGCATTCGGAATCTTCTCGATCTGCGCCGGACTGATCCTGATCGTGGTGGCTGCCACGCTCTTCATCACCTGGAGTCAGGGCCGCCGCATCGCCGACGACAATGTGCGGCGATCGCTCGATACCAGCGCCAGCGTCCAGGACGAATTCCGCCTGGCGCGCCTCGAGCTGCTGCAGACCACGATCCAGAATATTGCCGAGGATACGTCGGTGAAGGCGTATTTCGAGAGCTCGGTGATTGATAGCGAGCTCGGCCTGGGTGACGATCCGATGTTGACGGGTGAGATATCGCTGCAGGATCTGCTGGCCGAACGACAGCAGCAGTACGAGTTCGATCTCGGGATTTTCATGGATGCCGAGGGCAATGTCGCGGCACGCACCGACGAACGCGAGGCGATCGAGCAGAATCTTTCCGGCGACCTCTTCATCAATGCCTCGATCGAGCGCGCCGAACCGATCTCGGGCTACTGGCGTCAGCGCGACCGGTTGTACCAGGCCGCCATCATGCCGATCGTCCGTGACGAGAATCTGCTCGGATTTCTGCTGTTGGCGCGCGAGGTCAATGATGAATTCGCCGGCAAGGTCGGCAAGGTCAGCGGTGCCGATATCGCCTATGTCGTGGTCAAGGACGACGCGCCGATGTTGTTTGCAAGCTCCTTGGCCGAGCAGGACCGCGCGGCATTCAGTGCCGCCGTGCTGCAGAACCCATCGCTGAAGGCGGCGGTTCTCGCTGGCACACCGATGGAGGGCGTCAAGCTCTCGTTTGCCGGACAGTCCTGGCTCGGCCGCATTGCGCCAGTCGATGCCGATTCCGGCCCGAATCTCGGCAATACGATCATTCTTACCTCGGCCGATCGCGCCTACGCCGGGTTCCAGCGGATACTGAATCTGGTGCTGCTGACCGGCCTGGGCTCCCTGCTGGCAGCATTGCCCATATCGTATCTATTGGCCAAGGGTGTGCTGCGCCCGGTCAAGGTGCTGGCCAATGCCGCGAAGGATGCGGCCTCGGGAAATTTCCGTACCCACCTCTCGCTTTCAGGCAATGACGAACTGGCCAGCCTCTCGCGCTCGTTTGACCAGTTGCTTTCCGAATTGCGCGAGAAGAGCGACATCGAAGGCTACGTTTCGAATCTCTCCCGATTCCTGCCGGAGCCATCGGCGCAGCGGGCACCGGGCAGCTCGACGCCGCCCGCCGGCACGCCGGTTCCGACTTTGCGTGCGCCCACTTTGGGCATGCGGATCCTGCTTGGCATCGAGTGTCGCGCGCTGGCGCGCCCGATGAGCAAGGAGCAGAGCATCGAGGCCGGGCAGGGCTTGGACGCCTATGCCAAGGCCATCGAAATTGCGGCAATTCGTGCCGGCGCGCAGGTCCTGAGCTTCAGCGGTACCCGGGCCATCCTTGGCTACTCCGGCGACCAGGCAATGCTGCGCGCGCTGCGCAGCGCGCGCCATCTTCGCCGCGACAGCCATCTGGACGACGCCCAGGCCAGCAGCCTGGCGTTTTCGCTGCACCAGGGCGACATCGTGGAGGGCCAGATCGCCCTTGCCGGCGGCAGCATTCCGGTCGCCGGTGGCGGCGCGATTTACCAGGTGGAACGCCTGCTCACCGAATCGGTAGAAGCCGGGATGTTCATCGCCAAGCCGATCCTGGAAGTCGTGCAGGGGGCTCATGCAATAGAGGTCAAGCCGGTGACCGGCCTGGTTTCGGGCCGAAATTTTCCGGGCGTTGCGATCGAGACGCTGGACGATCTGGCGCCTCTGCCCGCTACCATCCAGGATACCGAGAGTCGTTACGCCACTGTCGTCACGCCGCTGACCGCGGCGTCACAGACCCGGCGCGGCGGCAGTGACGTCGCCCTCGGAACGGTGTTCGGCGGACGCTACGAGATTCTCTCCGAGCTCGGTGCCGGCGGCATGGGCGTGGTCTACAAGGCGCGTGACCTCGAACTGGACGATCTTGTCGCAATCAAGATGTTGCGTGGTGCGGCGTTGATGGATGCCGAACAGCTGGATCGGCTCAAGAGCGAACTCAAGCTCGCCCGCAAGATCACCCACCCCAATGTGCTGCGCACCTTCGATTTCGGCGATCACGAAGGTCGGCCCTACATCTCGATGGAATACGTGCGCGGCATGACCTTGCGCTACCTGATCAAACAGGCCGGGCGCATTCCGTTCTCGGCCGGTCTTCGCATCGCCAAGCAACTCTGTGCTGGCCTCGGCGCCGCGCATGAAGTGGGCGTCTTGCACCGGGACATCAAGCCGGAAAACCTGATTCTGGAACAGAGTGGCAATGCCAAACTGATGGACTTCGGAATCGCCCGGCCTATCCGACGGATGGAACCCGGACACACCCAGCCCGGGATGTTCGTCGGCACGCCGCACTATTCTGCCCCCGAGCAGTTGGCCGGTGACGAGGTCGATCACCGTGCCGATATCTATTCGACAGGCGTCCTGCTCTCCGAGATGTTCTGCGGAAAATTGCCGTTCACCGGAGCCAATACGATGGAAATCTATATGGCCCAGATGCAGCAGACGCCCATTCGTCCGTCCGAGTATTGGCCGGATATTCCACCCGAGCTTGAGCAGGTCATCCTTCGCTGCATCGCGCGAACTCCCGACGAACGCTATCAGAGCGTGGCCGACCTCGGGCTTGCGCTGGCAGCGATCAGGGCCTGATCCGAATTTACTGTTGTTGAACCCGAGCGGGAGTAGGCAATGAGCATTGTTTCCCGGATTTTCATTCTGCTGGTTGTTGGCGGCGGCGCCGCGACGAGTGCACTTGCCCAGGATCCCTTGGTGGGTCTTGATGAGCAGCCGGCGGCTTCCGGATGGGTAACGCATGCCGACGTGCTGCTGCGTGCCGAGCGCACCGAATCGATCCCCGGGCGTGCCGACGACCTGGAGCGATTTCGCTTTCGCGGCCGCTTCGGGTTGCGCCGGGAGTTCGACCGTCTGGAGTTCGGGGCAACGCTGGAGGGTGCGGTCGGCTCGGACCGGAACCAGGACAATCGCGCCAACAATGACAACGAACGCAGCGATTCGGTCAATCTGGATGAGCTCTATCTGCGTTGGCGAGCGGGCGAAAACACCACGCTGCTGGCCGGCAAGACAGTGTTTCCGATTGCATTGACGCCCCTGGTCTGGGACGACGACCTGCGCCCGATCGGCCTGAGTGCGAGCCACGCGATTCCCGTCGGTGATTTCAGCAGGCTCAATCTCGTCGGTGGCTATTTTGCCGGCGACCACCTCTATGACGACGATTCCCGCATCGCGGCCCTGCAATTGGGCTGGTTCTGGAACGAGGGCATGGACTTCAGTGGCGATGCCCAGCTCGCCTGGCTCGATTTTTCGGATCTGCAGACCCTGGTCGATCGTGGGCTCGGGCGGACCAATCGTCGTGTCGCCGGAGTGCTGGTCAGCGATTACCAGTTGCTCGACCTGCAAGTCGGTATCCAGGCAAGGGTGAATGACGCGCTTTGGCGTGCACGTGTCGATCTGGTGCGCAATACCGGTGCCAACGAGAACTCGGACGGTGCCCGATTCAGTGCGATCTATGGCGACAGCCGGCAGGCCGGTGGCCTGGAGATCGGCTTTGCCATCCAGCGATTTCAACGTGATGCGGTGCTCGCGGCGTTCTCCTCGGATGACTGGTGGTTCCATAGTTTTGCGCGCGGTGTGATGCCCTGGGTTGCCTATGGCTTCAATGATCACTGGCGCTTGCAGTTGTCGGGATTCCGCGAGACACGGGACGGCATTGCCGATCCCACCGATCGGCTGCTGCTGGACCTGCGTGGTACGTGGTGAGTTTTCCGCCGCGCGCGCGGGGGCGCAGGCGTCCGCTTGAAGCATGCCAATCTGCGCAAGCGTTCGCCAGATCGCGTGCGTGACGTCAGGGTGTGTGTGCGAAGCAACTCCTTGCCCGGCATCGAACCCCGGCCTTGGGGCTGGCAGCCGCTCAGCAACCTGCTAGAGTCGCCCCGTCCAGATTGCAGAACGATATGCGGCTAAATTTCCCGCAAGGCGAACGCCAGGACGTGCTGCTCAAGGAGGGCGAAACCAGTATCGGTTCGGCTCCCGGCAGTGACGTCGAGATCAAGGGTGAGGGCGTGGTGACATCACACGCCGTCATCACGGTTGATGCGCGCGGACCCGTGCTCTGGGTTCGGTCTGTCGATGCCTGGACACACGTAAATGGTCGCCCGGTCCGGGAGAAAGCCATCCTCCGTGTGGGCGATATGATCAGCCTCGGCGGTGTGGCGCTCCTGCTCAAGCCTGATCACGACGAGTCGATCAGCAATCATCTACCTCCGGCAGCGGAGCCACAGGCGGATATGAGCGATTCCGGACACGAAACCCGATTTCGTATGACACCTCCGAAGGCCCTGCTCCGCGGCGTCTCGGGACCTTACTTCGGCAAGGTACTTGCGGTGCCGGGTCGACTGGTTATCGGGCGCGGCAGCGAATGCGACCTGGTCCTCGATGAGCCGGAGATGTCGCGCAAGCACGCCATGATCGAAGTTACGGCAGCCGGGATCTACCTGCGTGATATGGGTTCATCCAACGGTACCTTCGTAAACGGCGTCCAGGTGCGCGACGCGGTGCTGTACTCGGGCGATCAGATCGCCTTCGATCGCAATCGCTTTCTGGTCGAGGCCCCGGGTATGCCGACGCGGGCAGAGGGCCAGGTCCAGAGCGCCCCCACGCCGGGTCATTCGGCCAGCATCACACAGGCCATTCCTGCGGTGCCTGCATCGGCGAGCATGGATGCGACTGCGAGCCCCACGGCGGATGCACCAGCAGCTGGGCGAGCAAGCAGCAGTCCCTGGCTGCCCCTGCTGATCGGCATCGCCATTGCAGCTGCCCTCGTCCTGCTGCTGCTGGGCGTCAAGCAATCCTGATCACCAGTGGCATGGAACGCGAGCAGAAGTCAGCTCGCGCTCTATCTGCTGCCGCCCACTACGGTCTGACCACCTCGGCCTGAGCAGGCTTTTCGGCCTTGGCGGAATCTCGTGACTGCGCACGCCGCCGCTGCAAAGACCAGAAGACACGCATCCCGAGCAGGCTTGCGAGTATGCCCGCATAGATCAGCGGCTCGCGCAGATCGAGTTTGACCAGCCACAGAAAATGCAGCACAGCCAGGATCCCGCACAGGTAGACCAGGCGATGCAGGAGTTGCCAGCGTTTGCCCAGACGCCGCATCATGCCGCGAGTCGAGGTCAGCGCCAGCGGCAGCATCAGCAGCCAGGCGAGAAATCCGACCGTGATGAAGGGGCGCTTGGCGATGTCGGCGAAGATCTGCGACCAGAAGCCGCCAAGATCCAGGATCAGATAGGTTGACAGGTGCAGGCTGGCATAAAAGAACGCATAGAGGCCGAGCATGCGCCGCAGCTGCAGCAATGGGTTCCATCCGCTCAGCCGTCGCAGTGGCGTCACTGCCAGGGTGATCAACAGGAACCGCAGCGCCCAGTCGCCGGTCCGGTGGGTGATCTGTTGAACCGGATCGGCGCCTAGACTGTTCTGGTTGATATCCCAGACCAGCCAGGCGAATGGGGCCAGGCAGAGCAGAAATACGCCCAGGCGAAACACATTGAATGGCTTGGGCATCAGAAGTTCTTTGCCAGATCCATGCCTGCGTACATGCTGGCGACCTGTTCGCCATAGCCGTTGTACGGCAAGGTCTTGATGCGCGAATTGAACAGGCTGGCGCCAGCGGCAATGCGGCGCTCACTGGCCTGGCTCCAGCGCGGATGACTGACCTCGGGGTTGACGTTCGAGTAGAAGCCGTACTCGCTCGGCGCACTCTCGTTCCATGAGGTTCGCGGCTGGCGCTCGCTGAAGCTGATCCGCACGATGGCCTTGATGCTCTTGAATCCATACTTCCAGGGCACGACCAGGCGTAACGGCGCGCCGTTCTGGTTAGGCAACCAGCGTCCATACATGCCGACCGCGATCATGCTCAGCGGGTTCATGGCTTCGTCGATTCGAAGTCCCTCGCGATAGGGCCAGTTCAGTACCTGGTAGCGCTGCCCTGGCATCTGCTTGACGTCGCCGAGCGTCTGGAACGCGACGTACTTCGCTTTGGACGTTGGTTTGAATCGCTTGAGCAGGTCAGCTAGCCCGAAGCCGACCCAGGGGATCACCATCGACCAGCCCTCGACACAGCGCAGGCGGTAAATCCGCTCCTCCATCGCATGAGGTTTGATCAGGCTGTCGAGATCAAGCTCGCCCGGGGCCTCGCATTCGCCATCGATCTGCACCTTCCACGGACGTGCCTTGAAATCCTGGGCATTGGCTGCCGGATCGTCCTTGTCGGTGCCGAACTCGTAGTAATTGTTGTAGTGGGTGGCGTCGTGGAAGCTGGTCATCGCTTCCTTGCTGCTGAATGGCGAGCTGGCCAGCGAAACCAATTCCTGACCCTTAGCTGGCGTCGGCGCCGGCGCGGCCGCATTGGCCTGTGCATCCGATTCCGTGCTGCATCCGGCGAGGCCGGCACCGGCAGCGATGACGGCTGCACGGAGCAGACTACGGCGCTCTCTGAAGGCACGCTCGTCGGTGATTTCCGATGGCAGGATGAGTTCGGGCTTCTTGATCAGCATGGGTCACCTCGTTGAACAGGGGACCGGCGGCAACACCGGAATCTTTCGTCGCTGATAGTGCCAGAGTCGGTGTGTACGGCAGGTAGCCTGTGCCGCAGCGACCCTGAGCCAGCGAGGATCTGGCGACACCTTCAGGCCTGAAGCGCGCCGGCGGCCGCATTTATGGCTTTTTCGGGAGCCTTCGCGCTGGCTTTTTTGCGTCGAATGCTCCGTGCTAGTGTCGGGCAATCGCCGCATTGCAACATGCTGCGCGGCAAGCGTTCCCTTCACCCAGTGCGGACCGGCTTTCTGGGCGGCCCGACAAGGAGTCACTGTGAGTCGTGCCTATAACTTTTCGTCCGGGCCGGCAGCGCTGCCCGAGCCTGTCCTGCAACGTGCCAGGGATGAGATGCTCGACTGGGGTTCCGCGCGCGCCTCGGTCATGGAAGTCAGTCATCGCGGCAAGGAATTCATCGCACTCGCCGAGCAGGCCGAGCAGGATCTGCGTGAAATTCTCGCCATCCCGAGCGGCTACAAGGTGCTGTTCCTTCAGGGCGGTGCCACTCAGCATTTTGCCCAGATCCCGATGAACCTGGCGCAGGGTCGCGCCAGCGATTATCTGGTTACCGGGCACTGGGGCGAGAAAGCGGTCAAGGAAGCGGCGCCGTACACGCAGGTCCAGGTCGTCGCCAACTCCGCGGATCACAAGTTCATGCAGTTGCCGCCGCGCGCTGAGTGGAAGCTCGATTCCGATGCGGCGTACTTTCATTACACGCCGAACGAGACCATCGCCGGTGTCGAGATCCACCAGATTCCGGATGTCGGCGCGGTACCCCTGATTGCCGATATGTCGTCGACCCTGTTGTCGCGTCCCATCGACGTATCGCGGTTTGGCCTGATCTACGCCGGCGCCCAGAAGAACATCGGGCCCTCTGGCGTAGTTGTGTTGATTGTTCGCGATGACCTGCTCGAGCGCTGCCCGAAGTCGATCCCGAACATCTTCAACTACGCAGCCCATGCCAAGGAAGGCTCGATGTTGAACACGCCGCCGACCTTTGCCTGGTATCTCGCCGGCCTCAATTTTCAGTGGATCAAGTCCGAAGGCGGACTGGCCGCAATCGGTGAGCGCAATCGGATCAAGGCGGAGCGTCTGTACAGCTATATCGACGGCTCTGGCTTCTACAGCAATCCCGTGGAAGTCGCCGCGCGTTCCTGGATGAATGTGCCGTTTCGACTGCCCGAGGAGTCGCTCGACGCCGAGTTTCTGAAAGGATCCGAGGCCGCTGGACTGCTCGCCTTGAAGGGACACCGCTCGGTCGGAGGCATGCGCGCCAGTATCTACAACGCGATGCCACTGGCGGGCGTCGAGGCGCTGATCGATTTCATGAAGGATTTCGCCGCGCGCAAGGCCTGATCGATCCGGCGCAGCAACGCGCGAGTCCATTCGATGCCGCCGCGGACGCGGCAGCAACTTAATCTTTGTTACGGGATTGCAGTGACCATGTTCAAGATCAAGACGCTCAACAATATTTCGCAGAATGGACTCGGCCGCTTGCCGGCCGAGCGTTACCAACTGGTCGACACGCTTGAGGGAGCCGATGCGGTGCTCTTGCGTTCGGCCGATATGCACTCGATCGAACTGCCCGATTCGGTCAAAGCGATCGCACGCGCCGGCGCCGGCACCAACAATATTCCGGTTGCCGCGATGAGCAAGCGCGGGATCCCGGTATTCAATGCGCCTGGCGCCAATGCCAATGCGGTCAAGGAGCTGGTCGTCGCCGGTATGCTGCTCGCTGCCCGCAACCTCGGCGATGCACTCGGCTTTGTCTCGGGGCTGCAGGCCGAAGGTATGGAAGAGACCATTGAGGCCGGCAAGAAGCGTTTCGTTGGCTATGAGCTGGCCGGCCGTACTCTGGGTGTGATCGGTCTCGGCGCGATCGGCGTACGCGTCGCCAATGCCGCGCGCGCGCTCGGCATGCGGGTGATCGGATTCGATCCACACATGACGGTCGACGGCGCCTGGGCCTTGAGTTCGGATGTGATCAAGGCGGGCTCGCTCAATGAGCTTTATGCCGGATCGGATTTCATCAGCTTCCATGTTCCGCTCAATGACGCCACCCGCGGAATCTTCAATACGGGTTCGTTGCAGGTCTGCAAGCAAGGAGTCGTGCTGCTCAATTTTGCCCGCGACGGCATTATCGATCATGCGGCACTGAAGAGTGGATTGGCCGATGGCCGCATCGGTCATTACGTCTCGGATTTCCCGAAACCCGAGTACATCGGTAACCCCCGCGTGATCGGTCTGCCGCATCTCGGTGCCTCGACCGGTGAAGCCGAGGAGAACTGCGCGATGATGGTGGTCGACCAGCTGCGCGAATTCCTCGAAAACGGCAATGTCATCAATTCGGTCAACTTTCCGCATACGCGGATGAGCCGGGCCGGGCGATCGCGGATCTGCATCGCCAATCAGAACAAGCCCAACATGATCGGCCAGCTGTCCCAGGTACTCGGTGCCGCTGGTATCAATATCGCCCAGATGCACAATGCCTCGCGCGGCGATCACGCTTACAACCTGATTGACGCCGATGAGGACGTCGGTGCCCAGGTGATTGATAATCTCAAGGCCATCGACGGCGTGCTCTCGGTACGGGTGATCTAGATGAGTGATGAGGCTGAGCAGCCGGTGCCCTTGGTGCTCGGCGAAGTACGCGCCCGCATCGATGCGATCGATCGCGATATCCAGCGACTGATTGGCGAGCGCGCCCAGTTTGCGCGACAGGTCGGCGAGGCCAAGGGGCCGCTGAAAGCGGCGGTTGATTACTACCGTCCCGAGCGTGAAGCCCAGGTGCTGCGCATGGTGCTGGAACGCAACCAGGGCCCGCTGTCCAACGAAGAAATGGTGCGTCTGTTCCGCGAGATCATGTCGGCCTGTCTGGCCCAGCAGGAGCCGCTGAAGATCGCCTTTCTTGGGCCTGAGGGCACCTTCAGCCAGACCGCCGTGCACAAGCACTTCGGCCATTCCATCCATGGGCTGCCGGTTGGTTCGATCGATGAGGTGTTCCAGGAAGTCGAGGCCGGACATGCCGACTTCGGCGTCGTCCCGGTCGAGAATTCCACCGAGGGTGCGGTGCAACCGACCATGGACATGTTTCTGACCTCACCGCTGAAGATCTGCGGCGAAGTCGAGTTGCCGATCCACCATTTTCTATTGGCCAAACACGACAACCTGCAGGCGGTGGAGCGGGTCTTCTCGCATCCGCAATCGCTCGGGCAATGCCGCCAGTGGCTGCGCCAGAACCTGCCCAAGGCCGAACGCATCCCGGTATCGAGCAATGCCGAGGCAGCGCGGCGCGCCCGCGGCGCCGATGATGTCGCTGCGATTGCCGGCGAGAGTGCCGCGCGCGTCTACGATCTCAAGGTGCTCGCCGGACCGATCGAAGACCGGCCCGACAATACCTCTCGTTTTGTTGTTCTCGGCCGCGATATTTTCTCGCCCTCAGGGCGCGACAAGACCTCCCTGCTGCTTTCGGGCAAGGATCAGCCCGGCCTGCTGTTCCATCTGCTCGAGCCGCTGGCGCGCAACAAGGTCAGCATGACCCGGATCGAATCGCGACCCACCCGTCAGGGCAAATGGCAGTATGCATTCTTCATCGATATCGAAGGGCATATCGAAGATCCTGCGGTAAAGCAGGCGCTGAGCGAGCTTGGTCCGGTAAGCGACATGATCAAGATCCTCGGCTCCTATCCGATTGCGGTGCTGGCGACATGAGCGGTTTTCTGGGCTGCGCCACGCCTGCGCTTCAGGCGCTCAAAGCCTACGATCCCGGTCACGATCTGCCTGCGTTGCGCCGACGCCGCAGTGCGGGAGACCTGGTCGAACTCGGCTCCAATGAGAATGCCTGGGGGCCTAGTCCAAAGGCATTGGCCGCGCTGCGCGATGCGGCGGTGGAAGCGGTGTTCCGCTATCCCGACCCACAGACCACGGCACTTCGGAGCAGTCTCGCCGGGCGGCATGGCGTCAGTGCCGATGAAATCGCCATCGGCAATGGATCGCATGAACTCTTGATGCAGTTTGCCCAGATTTTCTGCGGTCCGGGCGATGAGCTGGTGCACTCGCGCTTTGGCTTTGCGGTCTACCCGATCTCGGCACGCGCGGTTGGCGCTGTGCCCGTCGCGGCGCCAGCATTTCCCGCTGATGCCGAAATGCCCCTGGGCCATGATCTGAGCGCGCTGTTTGATGCCATCACGCCGCGCTGCCGCCTGCTTTGCATGGCCAATCCCAATAACCCGACTGGGACCTGGTTCACTCTGGCGCAGTTGACGTCGTTCATGGAGCGCGTGCCGCGCGATCTTCCGGTGGTGATCGACGAGGCCTATATCGAGTATGCCGATGCCCCTGGCCTGAGCTCGGCGGTCAGCTTGCGCAACCGGTTTCCGAACCTGGTGATCACCCGGACTTTCTCCAAGGCCTTTGGTCTGGCCGGGCTGCGCATCGGCTATGCAATTGCTCATGTGCAGATTGTCGAGCTGCTCAATCGATTGCGCGAGTCGTTCTGCGTCAATGGTCTGGCCCTGCTGGCTGCCGAGGCTGCCCTGCGAGATGGAGCGCATCTGGCGCGCGTGGTCGCTGCGACACGGCGTGAGCGCGAGCGCGTCGCCCTGCAACTGACCGGCCGCGGCTACAAGGTGCTGCCTTCACAAGGGAATTTCCTGTTGATTGATTTCGAGAGCGATGCTGCGCCGTTCGAGGCGCAACTGCTTGCGCGCGGCGTTGTCGTGCGCCCGATGATTGCCTATGGCTTGCCCAATTGTTTGCGGGTGACCGTGGCCACGGCGCCGGAGAACGATCGGTTCCTGCAGGCGCTGCGCGCATGAGCACGGAACAGGGCAGGGCGTGGAACATACGTGCGGCAGGACCGCTGCGCGGCCGAATCCGTGTTCCCGGAGACAAGTCGGTGTCGCATCGCGCCATCATGCTGGCCAGCATCGCCGAGGGCATCAGCACGGTGCACGGATTTCTTGAGGGTGCCGATACGCTTGCCACTGCCGCCGCGTTCAAGACTATGGGCGTGCGGATCGATGCCCCCGCACCCTGCGAACGGATCATCCACGGCGTTGGCCTGCATGGGCTGAGCCCGGCACCGGCCGCGCTGGATTGCGGCAACGCCGGAACCGCCATGCGGCTGATGTCTGGTCTGCTGGCTGCCCAGCGCTTCGACAGTGTGCTGACCGGCGATGATTCGCTGCGCAAACGGCCGATGCGGCGTGTGATCGAACCGCTCTCCCTGATGGGGGCGCGGATCGAGGGTCAGACGGGCGGGCTGCCGCCGTTGCGGATTGCCGGTGGTGCAGGTCTGCGTGGTATCGACTACGCCATGCCGGTGGCGAGTGCCCAGGTCAAATCGGCACTGCTGCTGGCCGGGTTGTATGCGCAGGGCCGAACCACGGTCAGCGAGCCGCATCCTACGCGCGACTACACCGAATCGATGTTGGTGGCATTCGGTGTGGCGGTTCAGCGCAGTGGCAGTTCGGCCAGTGTCGACGGCACGGCCAGACTGCGTGCTACCCGGATCGATGTGCCGGGAGATTTTTCCTCGGCGGCGTTTTTTATGGTCGCCGCGAGCCTGGTTCCGGGCTCCGATCTCGTGCTTGAGGCCGTCGGCATCAATCCGCGCCGTACCGGTCTGCTTGATACCTTGCTCGACATGGGTGCTGATATCACGCTCGAGCATCGTCGCGAACTCGGTGGCGAGCCGGTCGCCGACATTCGGATCCGGGCTGCGCAGTTGCGTGGAATCGATGTGCCGGTCGAGCGCGTGCCCGACATGATCGATGAGTTCCCCGCGCTGTTTGTGGCGGCGGCGCTCGCCGAGGGTGTTACCCGCGTGTCCGGCGCTGCCGAGCTGCGGGTCAAGGAGAGTGATCGAATTGGTGTGATGGCGGCCGGGTTGCGTGCGCTCGGCGCCGATCTCGAGGAGACACCGGACGGCGCCATCATCCGCGGTCGCTCCAGCTTGCAGGGCGGCAGGGTCGATTCGGGGACCGACCACCGCTGCGCGATGAGTCTGGCGGTTGCCGGCCTGCGCTGCGCTGCGCTGACCCGCGTCGATTCCGTCGACAATGTCGCCACATCCTTCCCTGATTTCGAGAAAATTGCTATAAGTGCTGGAATTGAAATAGAAATAATCCCATGCACAACGACCGCATAAGCATTCCCGTTTTGTCTATCGACGGACCCTCGGGTTCCGGCAAGGGGACCATATCGCGGGCCGTGTCCGAGCGCCTGGGCTGGCATTTTCTGGATAGTGGGGCGCTCTATCGTGCGGTCGGCCTGGCCGCGAGTTGGGCCGACATCGCGTTCGATGATGCCGAGGCGCTGGCCCGCTGCGCCATCGAGACCGAGGTCTGCTTCGTCGACCGTTCCGGCGACGATCCGCTGGTCCTGATCAATGGCCGTGATGCCAGCAGTGAGCTGCGCACCGAGACCTGCGGCGCGGCTGCTTCGGCGATTGCCGCGATTCCCGAAGTGCGCGCGGCCCTTGTCGACAAACAGCGCTCATTCCGCCAGCCGCCTGGCCTGGTCGCCGACGGGCGAGACATGGGCACCGTGATCTTTCCGGACGCCGAGTTCAAGGTGTTTTTGACCGCGAGCGCCGAGATACGCGCTGAAAGACGGTATAAGCAGTTGAAGCAAAAGGGTTTCGAGGTTACACTCTCTGCCCTTTTGCGCGAGATTGTCGCGCGGGACGCCCGTGATGCCGGGCGCGCGGTAGCCCCATTGCGGGCGGCAGCAGATGCCGTCCACATTGATGCCACCGGCCTTGGTATCGGCGAGGTGGTCGAACGCGTGCTCGAATTGATCCGGCACGGCCGTTAGCCACCACGCAATCGCGCGTGGTCCCGGGTTACACCGGGGAATGCAACGGCAGGCAACTGCCATCAACCAACCGCCGTCGTGAGTCATCGGCCCGAGGCCGGCTCCTTCGGTTTTCTTCTGGAATCAATATGACTGAGAGTTTTGCCGAACTGTTTGAGATGAGCCAAACGATTGCCCGCCTGAAACCAGGCAGCATCGTTACCGGCATCGTGGTCGATATCCGCTCCGACGTTGTCGTAGTGCATGCTGGCCTGAAGTCCGAAGGCATTGTGCCGATCGAACAGTTCAAGAACGAGCAGGGCGAGCTCGATGTAAAGATCGGCGACGAGGTAAAGGTCGCGCTTGATTCGCTCGAAAATGGCTTTGGTGAGACCGTACTGTCGCGCGAGAAGGCAAAGCGTTCGATGGTGTGGGACGAGTTGGAAACCGCGCTGGAAGGCAACGCAACTGTGGTCGGCCGCATCAGCGGCAAGGTCAAGGGCGGCTTCACTGTGGATATTCGCGACGTTCGCGCATTCCTGCCAGGTTCCCTGGTCGATGTGCGTCCGGTCCGCGATACCAGCTACCTGGAAGGCAAGGAACTTGAGTTCAAGCTGATCAAGCTCGATCGCAAGCGCAACAATGTGGTCGTTTCACGCCGTGCCGTGGTCGAGAGCGAGTTCTCGGTCGAGCGCGAGCAGCTGATGGAGCGTCTGCAGGAGAACGCGGTCGTCAAGGGCGTGGTCAAGAACCTCACCGATTACGGCGCATTCGTCGACCTCGGTGGAATCGATGGCCTGCTGCACATCACCGACATGGCCTGGAAGCGTGTGCGTCACCCGTCCGAAGTGGTTGAAGTCGGTCAGGAACTCGACGTCCGCGTGCTCAAGTTCGATCGCGAGCGCAACCGCGTTTCGCTCGGACTCAAGCAGCTCGGTGAAGATCCCTGGGTCAACATCGCCCGCCGTTACTCGGCCAACAGCCGCTTCTTCGGCAAGGTCTCCAACGTCACCGATTACGGCTGCTTTGTCGAGCTGGAGCCGGGCGTCGAAGGCCTGGTCCACGTTTCCGAGATGGATTGGACCAACAAGAACGTCAACCCGGGCAAGCTGGTTCTGGTCGGTGACGAGGTCGAGGTCATGGTGCTCGATGTCGATGAGGAGCGTCGCCGCATCTCGCTCGGCATGAAGCAGTGCATCAATAATCCGTGGGAACAGTTCGCGGGCAACTTCAAGAAGGGTGACAAGGTCGCCGGCACCATCAAGTCGATCACCGACTTCGGCATCTTCATCGGACTGGAAGGCGGCATCGATGGCCTGATTCACCTGTCGGATATCAGCTGGCAGGCGACTGGCGAAGAGCTGGTGCGCAACTTCAAGAAGGGCGAGTCGGTAGACGCTGTCGTGCTGGCTGTCGATCCCGAACGCGAGCGTATCTCGCTCGGCATCAAGCAGCTCGAGCAGGATCCGTTCGGCACCTTCATGGCCAACAACCCGCGTGGCAGTGTCATCAAGGGTGTGGTCAAGGAAGTTGATCCGCGCGGCGCCACCATCACCATCGGCGAAGGCATCGAGGGTTACCTGCGTGCTTCCGATATCGCGAAGGAGCGTGTTGAAGACGCCACCACGCGTCTCAAGGTGGGTGATGAGGTCGAAGCCAAGTTCACCGGCATGGACCGCAAGGGCCGTACGCTGCAGCTGTCGATTCGTGCCAAGGACGAGCAGGAGCTCGCTGACACTCTGGCTGAATACCAGGGCGGCGGCGGTGCGACCACCAAGCTCGGTGCCTTGCTGCAAGAGCAGATGCGCAACAAGTAAGTCGGCACCAGGAAGCGCTTCGGAACGGTCCGAAGCGCTTTCCCGTCGGGCACGAAGGCGCCCCGGTCGCAGACCGGAGCACCGAGTGCCTTGTCCCGCAAGTAACGCGGTATCGCGTCGAAAGATGCCGGAATTATTTGATGGTAGTTGCCGGACAGGACACTAGCCAATGACGACCAAGTCCGAACTGATCGAAGCCATGTCCAGGCGCCAGAAACATCTGGCGCACCATGACGTGGAGCTCGGGGTCAAGGAAATTCTTGAACATATCAGCCATGCCCTGTCCAAGGGCGAGCGCATCGAGATCCGTGGCTTCGGAAGTTTTTCCCTGCATTTTCGTCCGCCTCGCCTGGGTCGCAACCCCAAAACCGGTGAGTCGGTGGCGCTGCCAGGAAAGTACGTCCCGTATTTCAAGCCTGGCAAAGAACTGCGCGACCGCGTCAATGGCGTAGAAGCCACGACCGATTCGGCTGAAGACTGAGGCCCACCATGCCGCGCTGGATGTTGCTGCCCGTTGCCCTCTTGCTGGCGCTTCTTGCCCTGGTGTTCTTCATGGCCAATCGGCAGATGGCCGAGGTCGATTTCTATTTTGCGACGTTCTCACTGCCGGTCGGCCTGCTATTGCCGCTGGCATTGTTCATTGGCTGCCTGGTCGGTGGATTGGTCCTGATCGCGGCGGTGATTGTCCCACTGCGCTTGCGCCTGCGCGCCCAGACGCGCGAACTGGAATCAACCCGGCAGCAACGCGAAGCGCCATGACCGGCGACGATATGCTGGTCTGGTGGGCTTTGCTCAGCGGCCTGCTGCTCGGCTATCTGGTCGCGCGTCGGGGTACCGAGCGGGTCAAGGGCCTACAGGTCGACAAGCTGCGTCGCAACTACTTTCGCGGGCTGAATTTTCTGCTCAACGAGCAGCCCGACAAGGCGATCGAAGTCTTCCTGCAGATCGCCGAAGTCGACAATCACACGGTGGAAACCCATCTTGCCCTGGGCAGCCTGTTTCGGCGTCGTGGTGAGGCCGACCGGGCGATCCGCCTGCACCAGAACCTGATCGCACGGCCCAATCTCACCGCCGATCAGAAATCGGTGGCCCTGCTCGAGCTCGGCGAGGACTACATGCGCGCCGGGCTGCTCGATCGTGCCGAGGTGCTGTTTACCGATCTGCTCACGATCGATGCCTACGCCGCACCGGCATTGCGTCAGCTGATCTCGATCTGCCAACAGGAACGTGACTGGCATCGCGCCATCGAGCATGCGCGCAGACTGGAGAAGATCAGCGGCGAATCGCAGGCGCGTGTGATCGCGCATTTTCTATCCGAGATCGCCAGTGCTGCCTGCCAGAAAAGCGATATTTCATCGGCCGAACACCTGATTCAGGAAGCGATCCAGATCGATCGCAAGGCGGTACGCCCGCGTCTGCTGCAGGGCCACCTGGCGATGCAGCGCGAGGATTGGCGCGCAGCCGCAGCAGCGTTTGAGGCAGCACTCGACAACGACGTTGATTTTGTGCCGAACGCTCTGCCGCAGATCATTGCCTGTCTGGAAAAACTGCACGAGCCGGCGCGCATACGGCGTTATCTCGAGTCGCTATCGGAACGCTATCCGGGGGTCTCTCCGATGCTGGCTCTGGCCAAGCGCATCGAGGACGAGGATGGGGTGGCCGCAGCTGCCCAGTTCCTTTCCAAGCGCCTGCAGCAGCGGCCGTCGGTACGCGGACTCGCTGCTCTGGTCGAGTTGCAGATACTGGTCAGTGCCGGAGAGTCGCGCGATCAGTTGATGACCTTGCGCGAGTTGTTCCGACAGTTGATCGAGGATCAGGCGGTTTACCGGTGCAATCACTGCGGCTTCGGCGCGCGCTCGCACTTCTGGCAGTGTCCGGGATGCAAGAACTGGGGCTCGGTCAAGCCGGTTCACGGCGTGGCCGGCGACTGATGCTGATCTGGTTCGCTGCTTCGGCGACGCTGTGCCTGGTGAGCACGGCTGTGCTGATTCGCATTCTGCGGGCGATCAAGATGCTCGACCATCCGGGCCAGCGCCGCTTGCATGCCGAGCCGGTACTGCGCGGTGGTGGACTGGCCATCGCGCTCTGCGTACTGACACTCGTTCCAGCATCTGCGCATGCCTGGAACGCCGCGCTATGGTCTGGCCTGGCCGGCCTGCTGATCGCCGCGGGCATCGGTTGGCTGGATGACCGCTGCAGTCTCGGTATCGCCGTCCGACTGTTCGCTCATGCCTGCGCTGGAACTGCGCTCTGGTTTGCGCTGTCGACCCTGCAACCGGCTGCATTGTGGCCGATCCAGCCGATCTGGCTGGTGGCGACACTGCTGGTGTTGAGCGTGATCGCATCGATCAATCTGCACAACTTCATCGATGGTGCCAACGGCATGCTGGCCTGGCAAACCGTCTTTGTGATCCTCGCCCTGTTGGGTTTTGGGCTGCTCGACGACCCGACCCTGGCCCTGGTTTCCGTCATTGTGCTTGGCGCGGTGCTTGGTTTTCTGCCCTTCAATTTTCCGCGTGCAAAGACTTTTCTGGGTGACGTCGGCAGCGGCGCGCTCGGCTATCTGCTCGCCCTGCTGACCTGGTCGGCAATGGCGCGTGGGCTGTTGTCCCTGCCCGAGGCCCTGGTGCTGCACTCGCTGGTGCTCATCGATACGCTGAGTACCTTGTTCATCCGCATGGCAGCGGGTCGGCGCTGGTGGAACGGGCATCGGGAGCATCTCTATCAATGGCTGATCCGCGCTGGACGCAGCCATGCTCAGGTGGTGATCGGATTGCAGCTCTGGAATGTGTTCGTCGTGCTGCCTGCCCTGCTGCTCATTCGCTGGCTGGCGCGGCCCGCCACTGAACTTGTGCATGGCATCGAGGGTCTGTCCGCTGTAGGTCCGTGGCTGGTCGTGCTGCTGATTGCCTTTGCTGGCGCGTCGACCTGGCGATCAGCCCGACGTGGGATTCTGCGCCGTCATCGGGCAAAATAGACTTCGGCTCGGATTCGCCGATCCGGCGGACCGTGTGGCTGGTATGGAAAACGCGCTCGATGCCACTGCGAGCACGCGCAGCGTGTCACGCTTGCCGTGATGACGTCGTGGCAGGCCGCATCCGCTGGAGCCGGCGCAGCCTGGTGTACGGCATGATTACTGAAGGACTGCAGATGAAGTTTCGAACCATCATCGCCTACATACATCCGCGCATCGCGGTGGTCGGACACGATCTGTCGATGGTGTGGCTGGCCTGGTTCAGCGCCAACTGGATCCGCTACAACCTGCTGCCGGTGGCACCGCCGATTCCATTGTTTGGACCCGAGTACGCCATCGTGCTCACCCTGCAGGGCCTGGTTCTCTATTGGACCGGTCTGTATCGGGGGCTCTGGCGCTTTGCCAGCCTGCCGGACCTCTGGAACATCGCACGCGGAAGCGTGATCGGCACCACCGCTATTGCAATCGGACTGTTCCTGTTCGATCGATTGGAAGGTACGCCGCGCGCCGTGCTTGGCATTTATCCGCTGATGCTATTGCTGGTGCTCGGCATGCCGCGCATGCTGTACCGGTTCTGGAAAGACAGTCGGCTCGACGGTGGTCCGCATGCGACCGCCAAACGCGTGCTGATTCTCGGCGCTGGTCGCGCTGGCGAAACTCTGGTGCGCGATCTGCGCCGTGAAACGCAGTATCGGCCGGTTGGTTTCCTCGATGACAACCAGGCGCTGAAGGGCGCCAAGCTGCATGGTATTCCCGTGCTCGGTCCGATTGATCAGTTGCCCGAGTTGGCGCGCGAAGTCGCTGCCGAGATGGTGTTGATCGCTGTGCCCTCAGCGAGCAACCAGCAGATGCAGCGTATCGTCTCGTTATGCGAGCGCAGCAGTCTGCCGTTCCGCACCGTTCCGCGCCTGCAGGATGTGGTCGAAGGCCGCTCCAATTTCAACGAGTTGAAGGAAGTCGCCATCGAGGACCTGCTCGGTCGCGATCCGGTCGCGCTCGACTGGACCGCGATCCGCACCGGCATCGCCGGCAAGCGCGTGCTGGTCACCGGCGGCGGCGGATCGATCGGAGCCGAGCTCTGTCGACAGGTCGCACGCCTCGGTGTTGAGTCGCTCACCGTGCTGGAACTCACCGAGTTCAATCTCTATCGCATCGAGCAGGAGCTGCGCGCGGAGTTCCCGGACCTGGTTCTGGATGCAGTGCTTGGTGACTGCGGCGATGCTTCGGTATGCGAGCGGATCTTCACCCGCAGCAGGCCCACCGCCGTTTTCCACGCGGCCGCGTTCAAGCACGTGCCGCTGTTGCAGGAACAGGTCCGTGAGGCGGTGCGCAACAATGTGCTCGGCACCCAGGTGATGGCGGTTGCGGCGGAGCGGCACGGCGTGGATACCTTCGTGCTGATATCGACCGACAAAGCGGTCAATCCGTCCAGCGTGATGGGTGCGAGCAAGCGTGCGGCCGAAGTGTTCTGCCAGTCATTTGCCCAGCAGGCCAAGACCCACTTCATTACCGTGCGATTCGGCAATGTCCTCGATTCTGCTGGAAGCGTGGTGCCGCTGTTTCGCGAGCAGATCAGGCGAGGAGGCCCGGTTACTGTCACCCATCCTGAAATATCCCGCTACTTCATGACCATTCCCGAGGCCTGCCAGCTGATCCTGCAGGCTGCTGTGCTCGGTCGCGGCGGCGAAATCTTCGCACTCGATATGGGCGAGCCAGTGCGTATCCGCTATCTCGCCGAGCAGATGATTCTGCTCGCCGGCAAGGTACCTGACCGCGATATCCAGATCGTCTATTCGGGTCTGCGCTCGGGCGAGAAGCTGTTCGAGGAACTCTTCCACGAGCAGGAAGACTACGAAAGTACAGGACACCCGAAAATCTTTCTGGCCCAGCCCCGCTATGTGGCCTGGCCCGAGTTGAACGCGGTGTTGCGCCAGGCCGAAGCAGCCGTGCGCCGTTTCGAAGAGGCCGAGGTGCTGCGCTGCCTGCGGCTTCTGGTGCCCGAATTCGATGCCGAGCGCGGTCACCAGGCCGGCAACGAAGTGGTCTCGATTCACCGGGCGCGCAACTGACGCAGGTCTACCCGAGGCGCCGCCGCGTTGGCCGTCGGCGCTGCGCTGTATGTGAAGCTGGGCCCGGATGCCGGGATGATTTTTCTGACAGCGACCGCAAGAGCGGTGCAACGCGGCCACTGATCCTGCGCTGAGTTTGTCGAATTCCGCGAACAAAAAACCCCAGCCTGGGCTGGGGTTTTTGCTTTCTGCCTGCCAGCCGATCGGGCCGGCAGGCGCGACGCCGCAGCTCGCTAGATCAAGGGACGATCCGTGTCGTGACCTTTGTCCTGAACTTCAGCAGCGATCGCGGCGACTTGCTCTGACAGCGTGCTCACAGTTTCCTCAGCACCGTTCGCTGGCTGCAGTTGGGGCTTGTCCAGATCAACTTCTGCAGGATCGCTGAGCGCCGCTACGACCGGAGCTCGCTCGCTGACGGCCGGCGCGACAGCAATCGGTGCCACAGCGGATTTTGCAACTTCTGCGGCAGGCTCGCTGACGGCTGGCGCCACTGCATCCGGCACTTCGACAGATTCAGTGACTCTCGCTGGAGGCACGCTGACAGCCTGCGTCACAGCAACCAGCGCTTCGACAGCTTCCGTAACTTTCGCCGGAGGCTCGCTGACGGTCGGTGCCTCTGCAACCGGCGCTTCGACAGCTTGCGTGACTCTCGCTGCAGGCTCGCTGATCGGTGGCGCGACCGCAACCGGCACCGCCGCAGCTTCCGCGACCTCGGTTGGAGGCTCGCTGACCTGTGCTGCGACGGCGACCGGCGCTGTCGCCGAGCGTGCAGGCGCTGGCGGGGCGGCGTCGAACAGACTCGACTGCGTATGTGCGGCGATCGACACTGCCACCGATAGCGGGTTGTGTCGCGGAATATCGATGCGCGGCTCGACCGGGGTGCGTCGATACGGCGGCGGACGATCCGCTGCCGGCGTCGCGGCCGGTGTCGCTGCGACCTGGGTTGCGTCCGCAACGGCGGGACTTGCGGTTTCAGTCGATTCAGCGGGCTGGGCAGCCGGCTCGTCCATCGCCGGAACGGCCTGCTCGAGCATGGCTACCGCGAGTTCCGGATGCACCGATTGCGTGTAGGCATTGGCAGCAGGTTCGGGCTCGGAATTACGCTCGGCCGATCCGGTTGCAGTGCTCGCTGCCGAAGTCGCTTCAGTCGATACGGACTGTGCTGGCCGGGCGACGCGGACCGTGTCATCCGGGGCTGCCACTGGTGCCAGGTCGGCGCCTGGTGAAGCTGATGCAACTTCAGCCGCATTGCCCGATTCGGCTGACGGATCGGGCTGATGATCGTCTTCATCGTCGAGGTCGAGATCGCCAAGTGAAGCATTCAGCGCCGCTGCGTCCGGACCTGCGCCGGCGCCGCGTTCACCGCGACGACGACGGCGACCGCCGCGTCGGCCACGCCGACGCTTGCCATCACCATCAAGCGCTGCCGCATTGGCATCCTCGACGCCTGCAGTATCGCCAGCGATTGCAGGTACCGTCTCAGCGGTTGCTGCCGCCGCGGCGGCCAGATTCAGCCGTTCGGCTTCGCTCAGCGTAGCGGTCAGCTGGGATTCGCCAGCGGCGGTGGTGGCCGCAGTGGCTGCAGCTGCCTTGCTCTGGCCTTGCTGGGCTGGGCGCTGTTCCTGCCGTGCCTGCTGTGGCTTCGGTTGTTGCGCTGGTTTGCTCTTGGCGGCATCGGGGCGCGGCTGCTGGGTGTTGCCGGCAGCACCAGCCGGACGATCATTGCGCTGCTCGCGCCGTTCATCGCGCTTGCGGTCGTGGCGATCATTGCGGTTCTTGCCATGACGTTCGTTATCGCGGCCGCCGTGTGGACGGCTGTGCTGGTTCGGTCGCGACTTGGAGTCGCCCTTGCCATCAGGACGCGCGTTGGTCGTGCTGCTGGCCGGAGTACTCGGAGCGCCACTGAACCATGCCAGCATCCGGGCAAAAAAGCCTGGCTTCGCGGCGGAGGCCGGGGCGGCGCGATTGCCGCGCGTGGTCTGAGCTACTGGCGTTGCCGTTGTCGTCGGCAGGTCGTCCTCCGACTCCGCCTTCATCGGTGCCGGTGCCATCGGCGCGATCCGGGTCACTGCAGGCTTCTCGGCCTCCGCAATCGGCTGGGTGGAAGCGGGCAGGGGCGTTGGCGCGGCTACAGTCAGTCGCTCATAGCTCGGCTGTGTCTCCAGCGTGACTTCGCTCTCGCGAATGCGCTTGATTTCGTAGTGCGGGGTGACCAGCTTCTCGTCGGCGACGATGACCAGGATGGCTTCCTGGCGCTTCTCGACTTCGGCCACTGCATAACGCTTCTCGTTGAGCAGGAAATTGGCGACCGCGGTCGGGACCTGGATCAGTACCTGTCCGGTGTTTTCCTTCATCGCCTCTTCTTCGGCGATGCGCAGGATCGACAGCGACAGCGATTCGACGCCACGGATATGGCCATGGCCTTCGCAGCGCGGGCAGACATTCTGTGAGGCCTCGCCGAGCGAAGGACGCAGACGCTGGCGCGACAGTTCGAGCAGACCGAAGCGAGAAATGCGGCCAAGCTGGACGCGTGCACGGTCCACCTTCATCGCATCGCGCAGCTTGTCTTCGACATCGCGCTGGTGCTTGTTGGACTCCATGTCGATGAAGTCGATGACGACCAGGCCACCGAGATCGCGGATGCGCAACTGCCGTGCGATCTCGACCGCAGCCTCGATATTGGTGTTGAACGCTGTCTCCTCGATGTCGCCACCCTTGGTGGCCTTGGCCGAGTTGATGTCGACTGAGGTAAGCGCTTCAGTGTGATCGATGACGATGGCGCCGCCCGAGGGCAGCCGCACGGTGCGATCAAAGGCATTCTCAATCTGCAACTCGATCTGGAACCGCGAGAACAGCGGAACGGTTTCCTTGTACAGGCGCAGCTTGCGCAGGTTCTGCGGCATCACCTGCTGCATGAATTCGCGCGCATCGTTGTACAGGTCTTCCTGATCGATCAGGATTTCGCCGACATCGTTGCGCAGGTAATCGCGCAGCGCGCGGATGATCAGTTTGGATTCCTGATAGATCAGGAACGGCGCCTTGCGCGATTTGGCCGCCTCGGAAATCGATTCCCATACCTTGAGCAGATAGTCGAGATCCCACTGCAGCTCTTCGGCGTCGCGGCCGAGGCCGGCGGTACGGATGATCATGCCCATGTCATCGGGCAATTTCAGCTCATCCATGGTGTCTTTCAGATTCTGCCGATCATCGCCCTCGATCCGGCGCGATACGCCGCCGGCCTTGGGGTTGTTCGGCATCAGCACCAGATAGCGTCCGGCAAGGCTGATAAACGTGGTCAGGGCGGCGCCCTTGTTGCCACGCTCCTCCTTCTCGACCTGGACGACTACTTCCTGGCCTTCCTTGAGCAGTTCGCGGATGCCCGCCTTGTGCGGGTCGAGGCCAGGAGTGAAGTACTCGCGACCAATTTCCTTCAGCGGCAGAAAGCCGTGGCGATCGGCGCCGTATTCAACGAAGCAGGCTTCCAGACTGGGCTCGACGCGGGTAACGCGGCCTTTGTAGATGTTGGATTTTTTCTGTTCGCGGGAGGGGACTTCGATATCAAGGTCAAAAAGATTCTGGCCATCAACAATGGCCACACGCAACTCTTCACGCTGAGTTGCGTTGATCAACATACGCTTCATTTTTTTGTTTTCCTGGCGCCCCGTAGGTCGCCCGCTTCAGCGGTCATTCCAGCCAGCGGCGCTTGGGGCCTTTGCCACACCAAGCTGCCAATCGGGTTGAACGATGCGGCGGTACGAATATCTGGGACGCTTGTTGCATTGTGGTCTGAAGGATGCCGGCTCACACCATGCCGCTCGGTGTGCGTCTCACCGAAGCGAATCCGTTGAAGGAATCGCCGCTGTGCCCGCCGAAGCAGCTAGGATGCGCGGCACTCGATCGCCAGTTGGCTTTCAGTGCTCGAACCGCAGTCCGCTGCAGCGGGCGCGAAAAGCCAGAATGGGCGTTCAAGTTCTTGATCGCACGCGGCTTTCGACGCATTTCGCGTGCGCAGTGTAGCAACCGGTTGGCAGAACCCGCAAACGTGAAGAAAACCCGGACCAGGATTCCCCCCGCAGGATCACGCCGGCCAGCGGACGGCCGCGGGTCGCGGCGTGCC
The DNA here is from genome assembly GCA_038255435.1 of Lysobacterales bacterium. GTDB lineage: Bacteria > Pseudomonadota > Gammaproteobacteria > Xanthomonadales > Ahniellaceae > 0-14-3-00-62-12. The sequence goes on along the minus strand of JBBSLG010000011.1, from coordinate 70,208 downwards.
GCCTCCGATGCTGCGAACGCGCCCAAAGCCAGACCAGCTGCCGCCAAGTCGCAGCCAGCCCGGTCTTCGCCTGCGCAGGAAAAGCCCGCGAAAAGCCGCACTTTCAAACAGGACCGGTCGCCCGTGAAGGGCAAGTCCACGCAGGCGCCACGTGATCGCGGGGCCCAGCAGACGGGCAGACCGGCGTTGCGACAGGCGTCCCCAGCGCGGATCGCCGAAGCGCGCGGAGCCAGCCCGGAGCCCGTGGCCGCGGCCCCGATTGCGGTCCGCATCATCGCCATCGATGCCGAGCGCGTCGGTCAACGGATTGATAATTTCCTGTTTGGCCAGCTCAAAGGCGTGCCGAAGTCACATGTTTACCGACTTTTACGATCGGGTCAGGTGCGCATCAATGGCAAACGGGCCAAGCCCGAGAGCCGACTCGCCGATGGTGACCAGGTCCGCGTGCCGCCGGTGCGCGTCGCCGAGCCGCGCGATCCTGGGGTGGCACCGGACGCGATGCTCAATCGCATCGATAGTTGGGTGATTTTCGAGGATCGCGGCTTTCTGGTGATCAACAAGCCGAGCGGAGTTGCCACCCATGGCGGCAGTGGAATCAGCTTCGGCGCCATCGAGTTGATGCGACAGTGGCGCCCGGATGAATCCATGGAGCTGGTGCATCGGCTCGATCGCGATACCAGTGGCGTGCTGGTACTGGCCAAGAAGCGCTCGGCGCTGACCGGTCTGCAGGCGCTGATCCGCGATGGCCAGACCGATAAGCGCTATCTCGCCCTGTTGTCTGGCGTGGTCAAGCGCGCGCGCGTCGACGTCAATGCGCCCTTGGCGAAGAACGTCATGCAGGGCGGCGAGCGCATGGTGCGTGTCGATCCGGATGGCAAACCATCGCGCAGCGTGTTTCGCGTGCTGGAAAAATTTGCCGACGCGACACTCTGCGAAGTGGAGCTGGATACTGGCCGCACGCACCAGATTCGCGTGCATGCCGCGCACATCGGCCATCCCCTGCTGGGTGATGACAAGTACGGAATTCCCGAGGCCAACCGGCTGGCACGCCAACAGGGATTGAAGCGCCTGTTCCTGCATGCAGCGCAGTTCAGCTTCACCCTGGCCGGCACTGCCGAGCCCTATGTCTTTCACGCGCCGTTGGCGCCCGAGCTGGCGGCCTACCTGGACGGATTGCGCTGATCCGGCAGTCGGTGTGAGCGCACGACCGCGCTCAGTGCCCTGCCAGCTTTCCCGCGCTCAGCCCGACCGCGGTCCAGACCCCGGCCGCGGTGCCGAAACTGGTGAGGAAAAACACCAGGAAGACCCGGGTCACATCATTGCGCCACCAGCCTCGCCAGTGCATCACATCGTCGCGCAGGCGGGCAAATTGTTCGACGCGGGGTTTGCGCACCCAGGCCTCGACCGCGCCACTGACCATGCCCGAGGCCAGGGCAGGATGCAGCGGCGTTAGCGGCGATGAAATCGCCGCTGCCAGGATCGACAAGGGATGCGCGCCAGCGATCAGTGCACCCAGTGCTCCGCCGGTGGCGGTGATCACCGACCAGGAGATCAATAGCTCGAGGCCGAGTTTTTCGCTGCGCGAGAAGCCCCAGACAAAGCCGCCGATGATGATGGCGATCACCGCATAGCCAAACCATTTGCCGAAGTTCGATGGTTTGGGTTCGCGGCTGATCTCGCCGATCAGTTCGTCCGGCGCCTGCATATCATTGCGCAGGTGTCGCTCGATGCCCTCGAGGTGGCCGGCGCCGAGGACGGCCAGCACTTTGCGCGGTGGTGCCTGTTCGGTTTCCATGCGCAGACGCGAGGCCATGAACTGATCACGCTCGGCGATCAGACTGCGGTACAGCGGTTCACTCTGGCGGGCGAATTCGGCGAAGGTGCTTTGCAGCATGTCGCCTTCCTTGAGCTTCTCGATGTCTTCTTCGGATATCTCGTCGCTCGACACCATGCTGCCGATGATGCCAGCGGTGAGCGTGGATTTGTCCCAGAAGCCGAGCGAGGATCGTGCCCTGCGCAGGGTGAGTCCGACATCGCGATCGATCAGCCAGCACGGAATCTGCTGCTCATCGGCGACGTCCATCGCCGCGCGCATTTCGGCGCCGGGTTCGATGCCGAATTGTTCGGCGAGGCGGCGCTGGAAGGCGCCGAGCGCGAGCCCTGCTGCGATCACACCGACCTTGCCTTCGCGGATTACTTTGAACAGATCGAGGCTGCCGACCGCATGCGGATCGCGCATCGCGCGTGCGCGATGGTCGCAGAGCTCGACGGCGACGGCATCAAAGGATTCCGCGGCAAGCATTTCGCGGACCGCGTCGGCGCTGCGTTTTGAGACATGCGCGGTACCGAGCAGTACGTATTCGGTGCCATCGCGGTGAACCCGGCGCACAGGTTGATCATGCGCCGCTGCGAGCGCGTGTTGGTCGGGTACGGCGGTGTCCATCAGCTGAAGTCCTGTTGCGGCATGGGGAATGACAGCGGCACGCGGCAGCGCCGTGTGGCGTTAGCGAGCGGGCTCAGTCGCGATAGCGCTTGAGCAGGTCGGCATAGGCGTCGATCCTGCGATCGCGCAGGAAGGGCCAGATTCTGCGTACGTTTTCGCTGCGGCGAAGATCGATCTCGGTGAGCAGAACGGTCGGCGATGAGGTGTCGGCCTCGGCCAGTAGTTCGCCCTGCGGCCCGGCGACGAAACTGCTGCCCCAGAACTGGATGCCGGCCGATTCGGCGAGCGGGCTGGGCTCAAATCCGACCCGGTTGCAGGACAGCACGGGCAGTCCATTGGCGACTGCGTGGCCGCGCTGCGACAGGATCCAGGCCTGGCGCTGGCGCGCTTTCTCGGCATCATCGTCACGTGGATCCCAGCCGATCGCCGTCGGGTAGAGCAGCATATCGGCGCCAGCCAGGGCCATCAGTCGCGCGGCTTCCGGGTACCACTGATCCCAGCAGACCAGCACGCCGAGGCGGCCGACCGAGGTATCCACCGGTTCGAAACCCAGGTCGCCTGGGGTGAAGTAAAACTTCTCCAGAAAGCCTGGATCGTCGGGAATATGCATCTTGCGGTACTTGCCGGCGAGCCGGCCATCGCTGTCAAAAACCACGGCGGTGTTGTGATACAGCCCGGCCGCGCGACGCTCGAACAGAGACCCGACGATGACCAGTTTGAGCGCGCGCGCCAGCGCCGACAGGCGCTCGCTGCTCGGACCCGGAATCGGCTCGGCACGATCGAACTCGTCGACCGACTCGTGCTGGCAGAAATAGGGACCGTTGTGCAGCTCCTGGAGCAGCACCAGACGTGCGCCCTCGGCCGCAGCTGCACGCAGCCGTGCCTCGATCGCATCGAGATTCTCGTTGACGCTGCCGTGATTGCATTCCTGCACCAGGGCAACGCTGAGGGTTTCAGCTCGCGACATTGAGCACTCCACGGGGCAGTTGCATGGTGATGCAGTGCAGACTGCCGTTCTGTTCGATCAGGGCGCGGCAGGGTACCGCAACGATTTCGCGATCCGGAAACGCGCGGGCCAGCACGGCCAGCGCGTCGGCATCCTTGTCGTCGCCGTAGGCGGGCATCAGGACCGCGCCATTGATGATCAGGAAATTCGCATAGCTTGCCGCGAGTCGCCGACCATCGGCGGCGTGGACAGGATTCGCCCAAGGCAGCGCGAACAGTCGGTAAGGATCGCCGGTGATCGTGCGCAGTGCCGTGATCTCGGCCGCCATGGCGGAGAGCGGAGCATGATGGGCATCGCCGGGATCGTCACAGGACTGGAACACGATCGCATCGGCAGCGGAAAATCGCGCAAGCGTGTCGATATGGGCATCGGTATCGTCGCCCTGCAATTCGCCGTGCTCGAGCATCAGCACGCGCGTCGCATGCAACATCTCCGCCAGGCGCGCCTTGAGCGTATCGCGATCCAGATTCGGGTGGCGCTCGTGCAGGCAGTTCCAAGTGGTCAGTACCGTGCCGGCGCCGTCGCCATCGACGGCTCCGCCTTCGAGAGCAAAATCCCAGGGCTTCAGCGTAGCTGCGCGAAACAGTCTGGCCTCGTGCAGGGCGCCGACCAGTTGATCGTCGCGACTGGCTTCGAACTTGCCGCCCCAGCCGGTGAAGCGGAAATCATTGAGCAGGAACGCATCCTGCGATTCAAGGGTGATCGGGCCGGAATCGCGCAGCCAGGTATCGTCGTAGGCAGCGTGGACGAAGTGCAGTCGGTCAGCATGCGCGAACCCGGCGCCGAATTGGGCGCGCACTTCGGTCTCGGCGTGCTCGTCCGGAACAATCAGCACCGCTTTCTGGAAACGGCAGATCGCAGTCAGCAAGGCGAGATAGTTCGCTTGCACATCGGCAAGATTGGCGGACCAGTCGGTTTCTGCATGCGGCCAGGCGAGCAGGATCGCGTCCTGGGCTTCCCATTCGGCGGGCCAGCGCCAATCCGTCGGTTTGGTCAACTCGTAGGCCTCGGCCCCTTTTCGTCCGCATGCGCCTTGTTGATCACCGTGGTGATCACATGCGAATGCTCGAAATAGACCGTGAAGTTATCGTAGACCCAGCGCGTGATCGGCGGACTGCCGACCGGTCCGACCCGATGCAAGGGCGGGCCGAAGCGTGCCTCGACCTTGTTCATGACTTCGCCGCGCGCGGGATGCGGATTGCTCGCAGCGGCATCGCGGCGTTCAATCAACAAGGTATCGGCACGGCTCATCGGAGACGCCGCCACCATCACCACCAACAAAGCAGCCAGACTCAAGTACTTGTTCATCGTAGCCTCCAGGCGCCGTATGCTCCTGATGTCGACGTTGTAGCAAAAGCCGACCCCGACTTCCATGATCCGCTTCATCTACCGGCGTTTTGCCGCCAGCCTCGTGCAGGGTGGTTATCGGCCTCGGACCCCGCCAACGGCCGGCACAGAGTAGGACCGACCGGGCCCAGATACCAGAAAGCCGGCAATTGCCGGCTTCCAGGGGCGGCCGAGTTGTCGCTGAATCAGCGCTGACGGGCCTTGAAACGCGGGTTGGACTTGCAGATCACGAACACTTTGCCGCGGCGACGAACGATTTTGCAATCGCGGTGGCGGGCTTTTGCGGATTTCAGCGAGGACAGGACTTTCATGGCGGTTCCGGGTTTGGCAGTAATGCGGAAAGCCGGCGAGTGTAGCGATCCAGGTCGATTTGCGCAAGATCGGTGCGGGGATATCAGGCAATGGGCGGAAACCCTGGTTACGGCGTGCGCACCACCCGAATCTGGCGAGGCGCCCGCAAGTATAGGGCAGGGGCGCATCGCGCGCAGGATTTCGACATCGATTCGACATCGTGTTGCGCGCCCTGTCTGCTAAATTTGTCGGCCCCATTCCGACGAATCCGACCGATGACTTCAGCCAAGGCCCGCACCATGCCCGGCGTGATGGAGCTGCTGCCGCTCGATCAGATCGCCTTCCAGAACATGCTCGATACGGTGCGCCGCAATTTCGAGCGTTTTGGCTTTCTGCCGATCGAGACGCCGGCGATCGAGTTCAGCAATGTCCTGCTGACCAAGTCGGGCGGCGAGACCGAGCGCCAGGTCTATTTTGTGCAGTCGACCGGCAGCCTCAAGCAGGGCGATGAGCCCGACCTGGCGTTGCGTTTCGATCTGACCGTGCCGCTGGCCCGTTATGTGGCCGAACATGAGCCGCAGCTGACCTTTCCGTTCCGACGCTACCAGATGCAGCGCGTGTATCGCGGTGAATCGGCGCAGCGCGGTCGCTACCGTGAGTTCTACCAGTGCGACATCGATGTGATCGGCAAGGACAATCTGTCGGTGCGCTTCGATGCCGAGCTGCCGGCGGTGATCTATGCGATCTTCCGCGAACTGGAAATCGGCCCGTTCTGCATCCAGATCAACAACCGCAAACTGATTCGCGGTTTCTTCCAGTCGCTTGGCATCGACGAGGGCGAGCGCCAGATGCTGGTGCTGCGCGAAGTCGACAAGATCGACAAGCGCGGAGTACAAAAGGTGCGCGACACCCTGCTCGGTGAGGGCTTCGCGCTCGAACCGGCGGTGGTCGACGCCATTCTGGGTTTTGTCAGTACTCGCTCGCTGGGTCACGCGGATGCGCTGCACCGTCTGGATCAGATCGTGGCCGACAACGAACTGATCTCGGCTGGTGTCGCCGAACTGCACGAAGTGCTTACCCTGGTGCGCGCGCTCGGTGTTCCGGAAACCCACTACGCACTCAATTTTTCGATCGCGCGCGGCCTCGACTACTACACCGGTACCGTCTACGAAACCACGCTCAACCTGCATCCGGAGATTGGCAGCATCTGTTCGGGTGGACGCTACGAGGACCTTGCCAGCCAGTACACGCGCTCGCGACTGCCCGGTGTCGGCATATCGATCGGCGCAACGCGCCTGTTCTGGCAACTCCAGCAGGCCGGGCTCGCTGCCAAGGGTCGCAGCCACGTGCAGGTGCTCGTCGCCCTGATGGATGAGGCGAATCTGCCGCTGTATCTGGAGCTGGGTACGCAACTGCGTCTGGCCGGCATCAATACCGAAGTTCAGCTGGAGACGCGCAAACTGGCGCGCCAGTTCCAGTACGCCGATCGGGCCGGTATCCGCTTCGTCGCCGTGCTCGGATCCGATGAAATCGCCAAGGGGACAGTTGCCGTGAAGGACATGCGTCGTCAGGAGCAATTCGAAGTGAAACGCGAGGATCTGATCAACACCCTGCGTGTCGAGATACAGCAGGGCGAAGTGATGGATTCATTGCCCGCACAGGGCACACCATGAGCGCCCGGATCCTGCTCGATGGCGCCTCGCTTACCCGCGCCGATGTACTCGCGATCAGCACCGGTACCGGCGTCGAACTGGCGCCCGCTGCCCTGGTTGGCGTGGAACGCGCGGCTGCGTTTCTCGCCGAGCGGGTGCGTCGCGAGGAGCCGATCTACGGCGTGACCACCGGATTTGGCAGTAATGCCGACAAATTGCTGGGCGCCCGCCGTGCCCGAGACGATCTTCCCGGCGGCAATCCCGAGCCACGCTCGGACAGTCTGCTCGAAGAACTGCAGCACAATCTGATCATCACCCACGCGGTCTGCGTCGGCGAACCCTTTCCGGCCGATGTCGTGCGCGCCATGCTCGGCATTCGCATCAATACCCTGCTGCGTGGACATTCGGGAATCCGCCCGAGCACCCTGCAGTCGCTGACCGACATGCTCAATGCCGGCATTGTGCCTGTGGTGCCACGTATGGGTTCGGTAGGCGCCAGTGGCGATCTCGCGCCGCTGTCCCATCTCGCCATTGTCCTGCTCGGTGGCGGCGAGGCCTGGTACCAGGGCGAACGGATCGCAGGTGCCGAGGCGCTGAAACGTGCTGGATTGAAGCCGGTGCGTCTTTCATTCAAGGAAGGTCTGGCGCTCAACAATGGCACCACCCAGATGCTGGCCTGCGCCGCACTGGTGCTGGCCCGCGTCGAGCGATTGCTTGAGGTCGCCGATATCGCGGCAGCAATGAGTCTTGAGGCCTTTGCCGGTCGCAGCGGCGCGTTCGAAGAGGATGTCCACGCGTTGCGACCGCACCCCGGTCAGCTGGCCACCGCGCGCAGCATGCGCCATCTGATGCAGGGCTCCCGTCTGGTCGATATTCCCTACCATCTGGTGCCGCGTTTCCGTACCTGGTTGCCCGAGAGCTGGGACAAGCCCGAAGACCAGGCGCACCGTTTCGATATCTGCTGGGACTATGTCCCGCCGTCACAACGCCATGGCCGCGAGAATTTCTACAAGCGCTTCCTGCCCTTCAAGGGCGGCAAGAAGCACCAGCCCCAGGATGCCTACTCGCTGCGTTGCATGCCCCAGGTGCATGGCGCAGTGCGCGATGCCTATGCCCAGGCCTGCCGGGTGATCGATATCGAATTGAACGCGGTGACTGACAATCCGCTGGTCTTTCCTGATCGTGCGCACGCACGCAATATCGAAGATCAAGTGATCTCGGCGGGTCACTTCCACGGCATGCCACTGGCATTGGCGATGGCCTATCTGAAGGCGGCGATTCCGGTGTTGGCGAGCATCTCCGAACGGCGCATCAACAAACTGGTTGATCCGGCCACCAACGATGGCCTGCCCGCCTTTCTGATCGGCAATGAAGATGCGACCGACTCCGGTTTCATGATCATCCAGTACACCGCTGCCGCCCTGGTCAATGATCTGGCCACGCGCGCGCATCCGGCCTCGGTCTATTCGGTGCCGACCAGTGCCAATGCCGAAGATCATGTGTCGATGGGCGCCAATGAGGCACGTCACGCGCTGGACATGAGTGCTGACCTGTCCCGTGTGCTGGCCCTGGAGATCTACACGGCCGCGCAGGCGCTCGATTATCGCCAGGAGATGCTCAATGCCGCGCGCACCCTGGCAGCGCGCGGTGACGTCGACGCCTTCATCGCCAAGATCGCCAATCCGCCAGCCTCCGATTCGCCCGCATACGGACAGTTCCGATCCGAGGTCACCGCGTTGATGCGCGAGTTGGCGGGTGCGCCAGCGTTCACCCCGTCAGCGGCAGTCGCCGCGGCGCTCGCAACGGTGCGTGAGGAGATTGCCTTCATGGATCGCGATCGCGCCATGGACGGCGAAGTGGCCCGCATTTGCGCAATGGTGGAAGAGGGCAGGTTCAAGCACTGACCGTGACCGCTGGGAGGCTGGCGGTGCGCCGGCAGTAAAGTCCGGCTCAGCCCCTGCTCGCCGAGCTGTCGACATCGGCAGGCGTGGCCAGCACGACACAGTTGCGGCCCTGGCCCTTGGCCCGATAAAGCGCGCGGTCGGCTGCTTGCAAGAGTTCGCGGGCATGGCCAGGAACATCGCCGGTCTGGGTGGCGACACCGATGCTTACCGTCATCGCCAGCTTCTGTTCGGCGTGGGTGACCCGCATGGCCTCGATTTCACGACGCAGCAGCTCGGCGCGCTGGGCGGCGGCGTCACCGTCGGCGCCGGGCAGCATCACCACGAACTCCTCACCGCCGAAGCGAGCAACAAAGTCATCCGCTTCGCGGATACACGAGCGCAGTTTTGCCGCTACTGCACACAGGCAGCTGTCGCCGGCCAGGTGACCGTGCACATCATTGATCCGTTTGAAGTGATCGAGATCGACCATCAATATCGACAACGGCTCATGGCGATCGTGCGCCACTTGCAAGCCGCGTTCGAGTGCCTCGTCGAGAAAGTAGCGGTTGTGCGCGCCGGTCAGACCATCGCGCTGACTGTATTCACGCAGACGGCGGTTGGCGCCTTGCAGCTCACCCAGCGCAGCATGCAATTCGGTCGTCCGTTCGCGGACGTGCGCCTCCAGTTGCTCCGCAGTTTTTGCGTGCAAGGTCTGGTTCTCGCGTTGCAGTTCGTTGATCCGGTAGGCGAGGGCGAACGACAGCAGGATCATCTCGGCTGCCGATCCGAACTGGATGCCGTACTCGGTGTAGAAATTCTTTGGCAGCAGACCAAATGAAACCGAGGCATAGACGACGATGCCGAGCAGCATCATCGTCCAGGCCAGCAGATAATACTTGGCCGCTTTCATCTGATTGCTCCAAGCGCTCAGTGCCGATCCGATGGCGGCAGCGGCGACCACAAAAACACTGGCAGTCTCGATCTGGATGGCCAGGCGGTAGCCGATGAAAGGCGCTGCAACCAGGATCGCAGCCATCGCCACCATCAAGGCTTCCAGTGCTCGATTGGCGCGCGGCGCGCGCAGTGGGAGTTCAAGAAAGCGCCGGGTAAATGCCAGGATGGCGAGCAGCGAGGCGGGAATCAGCAGGATCAGGGCGAAGTCATCCCAGATCGGCGCATTCGGCCACAGGTACTGGAAGGTCAGTCCATTGATATTTGCCTGGCCGAGTCCGAACGAGGCCACGTAGAGCACGTAGTACAGAAAACTGCGGTCGCGCGTGGCGGCGAACAGCAGCAGGTTGTAAGCCAATAATCCGAACAGCAGTCCGTAGTAACTGCCGAGCTCAAGTTGCCAGTGCTGGTTGCTGCCGAGAAATCGGGTCTCGGTGCTGAGCAGCAGGGGAACCTGCATCGAGCTTTCGGTATCAACGCGCAGCAGCAGTTCGCGGCTCTGGCCGCGGGGTATGTCGATGGCAAAATTGAAATGCCGGTGCGAAAAGTGCCGTGCGCTGAATGGCTCGCGATCACCGCCGCGCTGGTGGACACGCCCGCCCGCCGGGTCGTAGACGTACAGATCGATCTGATCGAGCAGGGCGTACTCGATGATCATCAGCCAGCGCGAATCCGGATTGGACTGGTTGAACGTGCTCAGATGAAACCAGTACACGCTGTCGGAGAAGCCATAGGTCGGCGGCCATTGCTCGACGCGACTGGCGTCCTCGGCGCGCAGCTTGGCCAATGCCTGATCGGCGAGCAGGCTGCCATCGGGATCGACCAGCACGCGAAGTGCGCCCACCGGCACGACCGAATCAATGCCCGCATTGAGCACGACACGGGCAGGCGGCTCGGCAGGTGTCGCGCTCGCGCTGAACAGAGCGAACACCACAAGCAGCAGCCCGGTGATCGTCCTCTCCCTCCTCATTTTGCAGCCCCTGGATGCCGGTGCAGGCTCGGAAAACCTGCCCGTACTTGGTCTTTCGTGCCGCAAGCGTGCTTGAAGTCCCGTTCGCGCGCAATGCAAACCTTGTGAAGTCTAACGGGATGGTGTAATAATGCGCTATCACATGATAGTGGCCTGACGGGTGAGATCTCGATGAAAAAGCGCTGGGTGAAGGCCGAAGGCGATCTCGACGCCCAGCCCGATCTATTCGATGCGATCGCACACATGCACTCTGCGGATGAGATCCGTGAGCTGCTGCTCGATCTGTGTACGCCTGCCGAAATGGAAGCGCTGACCGATCGGTGGCGGGTCGTGCCCTATCTGGTGCGTGGCCTGCCCTATCGGGAAATTCATGATCTGACCGCGGTCAGCGTAACCACCATAGGTCGCGTCGCACGCTGCCTTTTGCTCGGTGAGGGTGGTTACCAGTTGGCAGCGCGGCGACTGGATCTTCAGCGTGCCGGGACCAGCAGCGACTCCAATGCAACAGCGTTACCCGGTAGACCCAATATCAAATCGCGCGGCAACGATGCCAGTCGCGAAACCAGCAAAGGAAGGCAACGATGAAGACCCGCGATCGACTGCGTATCGCCGTGCAGAAATCCGGACGACTTTCCGAGTCTTCACAGGCTCTGCTTGCCCAGTGCGGACTGAAATTCCGCCAGAGTCGTGACAAGCTGTTCTGCTTCGGCGAGACCCATCCGGTCGACCTGCTTCTGGTCCGCGACGATGATATCCCCGGCCTGATCGCCGATGGCGTCTGTGATCTCGGCTTTGTCGGGCGCAACGTGCTTGAGGAGCACAGACTCGATCAGATCGCGAACAAGGGCGAGAGCGCCCTGCAGGCATTGCGTTCGCTTGGCTACGGCGCCTGCCGGCTGTCGATCGCCACTCCGCAGGATGAAACGTTCGAAGGACCGCAGTCCCTGGCCGGGCGTCGCATCGCCACCAGCTATCCGCGCCTGCTCGCGCGCTATCTCGAATCCGAAGGCGTGTCGGCACAAATCGTTGTGCTGTCCGGATCGGTCGAGATCGCGCCGCGCCTGGGCACCGCCGATGTGATCTGCGATCTGGTCTCATCGGGGGCGACCCTGGTTGCCAATCAGTTGAAGGAGTCGGTGACCCTGCTCGAAAGCGAGGCGGTACTCGCAGCGGCAACCACCGAGTTTCTTGATACACGTCAGCCAATGCTGGATCTGCTGCTGCGCAGACTGGATGGGGTGATGGCGGTGCGCGAGACCCGGTTGCTGATGATGCGTGCGAGCCGGCTGACCCTGGAAAAAGTACGCGGCGCCTTGCCGCTCAATGCCAGCACCACGGTGATGGCGGTGCAGGATGATGACAGCCAGGTCGCCCTGCAAAGCGTGATCTCGGGTGCCTTTGGCTGGGCCGAGTTGGAGGCCATCCAGGCCGCCGGCGCCACCCAGTTGCTGGTCCTGCCGGTCGAGAGGATGCTGGCATGAACGCACTGCGCTGGAGCGAGCTTGATGAGCGGCAACGCGGCGAACTGCTGCGCCGGCCGGCCCAGCAGCGTCAGCCCGAACTGCTCGCCGAAGTGAGCCGACTGATCGAGCAGGTGCGTGCCGATGGAGATGCCACGTTGCGCGCTCTGACCCGGCGCTTCGATGGCATCGAACTGGCGGATCTGGAGGTTTCGGTGGCCGAATTTGACGCGGCTGAGGCGGCGCTCCCGGCCGAATTGCGCGCTGCCATCGATGAAGCCTATGCGCGGATTCGCCTGTTCCACCTTGCCGGCGTGGCGCAGCCCGTGCGCGTGGAAACCGCGCCGGGTGTGGTCTGTGAACGCCTGCCGCGTGCCATCGGCACGGTCGGTCTGTATGTCCCGGCAGGATCAGCGCCGCTGCCGTCGACCGCTCTGATGCTCGGCGTTCCGGCGCAGATCGCTGGCTGCGCCGAGGTCGTCATCTGCTCACCGCCGCAGCAGCACGGCGGTGTCGAAGCGAGCGTGCTGTACGCGGCTCGGCGTTGCGGCATTACCCGCGTGTTCAAGCTCGGCGGCGCGCAGGCGATCGCCGCGATGGCCTATGGCAGCGAGTCGGTCCCACGCTGCGACAAGATTTTCGGGCCAGGAAACTCCTGGGTGACCGCAGCCAAGCTCGTCGTGTCTGCTGATCCCGATGGCGCTGCCATCGATATGCCAGCCGGCCCTTCGGAATTACTGGTGATTGCCGACGATAGCGCGGTACCAGCCTTCGTCGCTGCCGATCTGTTGTCGCAGGCCGAGCACGGCGGCGATTCCCAGGTGCTGCTGGTGGCGACCAGCGCCGTCATTGCCGACCAGGTGCGCGACCAGCTCGATCGCCAGTTGCCCACTCTGCCGCGTGCCGCCATCGCGACCGAAGCCCTGCGCAACAGCCGCGTCCTGATCGTCGACGATCTTGCCCAGGCGCTGGCGATTTCCAATCGCTACGCGCCCGAGCACCTGATCCTTTCGATCCGCGATGCGCGCAGCTGGCTGCGCGAAGTGCGCAGTGCCGGCTCGGTCTTCCTTGGTAACCAGGCACCGGAATCAATCGGCGACTACTGCAGCGGCACCAACCATGTATTGCCAACCTATGGGCTGGCGCGTGCCTACAGTGGCGTTTCGGTGCAGAGCTTCCAGACCTTCATCACCGTGCAGGAGTTGAGTGCGGCCGGGCTTGCCGCTATCGGCCCCTGCGCCGTCACGCTGGCCGAGGCGGAGGGACTGCATGCGCATGCGCGGGCAGTCACGCTGCGACTGGAGGCGCTGTCATGAGCGTGCTCGACCTCGCACGTCCTGAACTGCTCGCCTTGCAGCCGTATTCGTCGGCACGCATGGAAGCCAGCGGTGGAACCGTTTGGCTTAACGCCAATGAGCTGCCCTGGGCAGAGGCGCAGTCGCCCGAGCTGGCCTTGAATCGCTATCCCGAGCCACAGCCTCCGGCGCTGATCGAGCAGCTTGCCGAGCTCTACGGCGTGGCCAGCGATCAGGTCTTCGTCGGGCGAGGCAGCGATGAGGCGATTGATCTGCTGACCCGCGCCTTCTGCGCGGCCGGTGCGAGCAATGTGATCATCAGTCCGCCCACGTTCGGGATGTACGCGGTCGCGGCACGGGTGCAGGGTGCGGCGGTGCGCGAGGTGCCATTGCGCGCCGATCGTGACTACGCGCTGGATGTCGAGGCCTTGCTGGCTGCCGTCAGCAGGCAGACCCGACTGGTCTACGTTTGCACACCCAATAACCCGACCGGCAATGTAGTGCCTGCCGAGGTGTTGCTGCGTCTGGCCGAAGCGCTGCGCGGACGCGCCGTGCTGGTGATCGATGAGGCCTATGTCGAGTTCGCCGATGCCGACAGTGCCTCCAGCCTGCTCGCGCAGTACGACCATGTCGTGATCCTGCGCACCCTGAGCAAGGCTTATGGATTGGCCGGTGCGCGGGTCGGAGTGGCGCTCGCACGCGCTGAAGTCATCCAGCTGCTGCGCCGGATCATGCCACCTTATCCCTTGCCGATTGCATCGATTGCGGCGGCGATTGGCGTGCTGCAACCCGAGGCGCGGCGTCTCGGCGCCGAGCGCATGCAGCTGATCCGCCAGCAACGTGCGCAATTGCGCCCTGCGCTGGCCGCGCTCCCCGGCGTCATCGAGGTACTGCCATCACAGGCGAATTTTCTTGTGGTGCGCTGTGCCGATGCACCGGCGGTTTATGCACGATTGCTGGCCGCTGGTGTGATCGTGCGCAGCCTGCACAAATATCCCGGATTGCAGGATGGTCTGCGCATTTCGATCGGCACGCCCGAAGAGAATGCCGTTCTGCTGTCCACACTTGATTCGGCGCAGAGGGCGGCATGACACAGCTACGCAAGATTCTCTTTCTGGACCGCGACGGCACCCTGATCGAAGAGCCCGCCGATTTCCAGGTCGATGCACTGGAAAAGATCCGTCTGCTGCCGGGCGTGATCCCGGCCTTGCTCCGCTGCCGTGACGCCGGCTATCGGATGGTGATGGTCAGCAACCAGGACGGACTTGGCACCGACAGCTTTCCGACCGAGCACTTCGAGCGCGTGCAGAACTTCGTGATCGCGCTGTTTGCCTCGCAGGGCATTGCTTTTGACGCCATCCACATCGATCCGCATTTCGCCCATCAGAACACGACTACGCGCAAGCCGGGTATCGGCATGATGCTCGACTACCTGCGTTCGGGTACGCTGGATTTTGCCCAGAGCGCGATGATTGGTGATCGCGACACCGATATCGAGTTCGCGCGCAATCTGGGCGTGCGTGGATTCAAGCTCGCAGCTGGCGAATTCGACTGGCCGGAGATTGCGCATCAGCTGGTCGATGCGCCGCGGGTGGCCGAAGTTGAACGCCGCACCAGCGAAACGCGGATTCGTGTTCGCGTCGATCTCGATCGCGAAGCTCCGGCCGAGGTCGCCAGCGGGATCGGATTCTTCGATCACATGCTCGAACAGATCGGCCGTCATGGTGGCTTCTCGCTGAGTCTGATCTGCGCTGGCGATACCCATATCGATGAACACCATAGCGTCGAGGATTCCGCACTCGCACTCGGTGAAGCCCTGCGCAAGGCGCTCGGCGACAAGCGCGGCATTGCGCGCTATGGCTTCACCCTGCCAATGGACGAGACCCTGGCCGAGGCTGCGCTCGATCTTTCCGGTCGCGCCCACTTTGTGTTCGATGGCAGCTTTCCCCGGCCCAGTCTGGGCGAACTGTCGACCGAGATGGTGCCGCATTTTTTCCGTTCGCTGTGCGATGCGATGGGTGCCAATCTGCATCTGAAGGTGCGCGGTGAGAACACCCACCACATGGTCGAGGCCTGCTTCAAGGTATTCGCGCGGGCACTGCGCCAGGCCATTCGTCGCGACGGCACGGCGATACCCAGTACCAAGGGATCGCTGTGAGCTCTGCGCCCGATGTCGTGCTGGTCGATGCCGGCGGCAGCAATATCGCATCGGTGCAGGCCGCGTTCGAGCGCATCGGCGTCAGCGCCGAGATGACTGCCGATGCCGGTCGCATCGCGCGGGCCAGTCATGTTGTCCTGCCCGGCGTCGGCGCCGCGCGGCCCGGCATGCAGCGCCTGTACGATGCCGGGCTGACCGCGGTCATCGCGAGTTTGAAACAGCCGGTACTCGGCGTCTGCCTCGGCATGCAGCTGCTGTTCGAACGATCCGAGGAAGCTGATACCGAGTGCCTGGGCATCCTGCCCGGTGAGGTGCAGAAATTTTCCGAGTCCGAGTCGGGCCGCGTACCCCACATGGGCTGGAACCAATTGCAGATCGAGCGACCATCGGCCCTGCTCGATGGCATTGACTCGGGGGCCTACGCTTATTTTGTGCACAGCTATGCGGCTCCGATGGCTGCAAATACCCTGGCATCCTGCCAATACGGGCGCTCATTCGCCGCGATCGTGGCGCGGGCAAACTTTCATGGTGCGCAATTTCATCCCGAACGCTCGTCTGCCGTCGGCAATCGTCTGCTGAAGAATTTTCTGGGGTTGGTCCAATGATCCGCATACCCGCCATCGATCTGCGTGAGGGCAGGGTGGTTCGACTGCGCCAGGGCGACTACGCCGCCGAAACACGCTACGAGTCCGATCCGTTGGCGCTGGCACTGCAGTATGCCGACGCAGGCGCCAGCCATCTGCATCTGGTCGATCTGGATGCGGCGCGCGCAGGCGTATCCAGCCAGAGGAATCTGATGTCGGCGATGGCGCGCGACAGCGGTTTGCGCGTACAGGCGGGTGGTGGCGTACGCGAGCGGGCCGATCTACAGGCCTTGCTTGATGGCGGAATTTCCCGCGTGGTGATTGGCAGTCTGGCGGTGCGCTCGCCGGACCTGGTTCTCGCCTGGGCGGATGAATTCGGCCCCGATCGGATCCTGGTCGCACTCGATGCGCGCGCTGATGCCGAGGGCATATTTCGCTTGCCGGTCGCGGGCTGGACGGA
The DNA here is from genome assembly GCA_038255435.1 of Lysobacterales bacterium. Taxonomy (GTDB): domain Bacteria; phylum Pseudomonadota; class Gammaproteobacteria; order Xanthomonadales; family Ahniellaceae; genus 0-14-3-00-62-12. The sequence continues at coordinate 53,708 of JBBSLG010000011.1, read as the reverse complement.
AACGACATCATTGCGACTGGAGGATCGTCTTGGGCTGTTCCTTGCCGCCGGTCTCAACGAGTTTCTGTGCACCGATATCGATCGCGACGGCATGCTGTCCGGACCCAATGTTGCGCTCTATCGTGAACTGGTCCGGCAGTTTCCCGCCGCGAAGTTCCAGGCCTCCGGTGGCCTGTCCAGTCTGGACGATCTACGTGCGCTCGCCAGCGCCGGCTGCGCCGCCGTGGTGATGGGGCGCGCGCTGCTGGAGGCACGCTTTACTGTGGCCGAGGCGCTGGCATGTTGAGCCGGCGGATCATTCCCTGTCTGGATGTGCGCGATGGCCAAGTGGTCAAGGGCGTGCGCTTTCGCGATCACGTGGTGATCGGAGGCATCGAGGAACTGGCGCAGCGCTATCGCGATGAAGGCGCCGACGAACTGGTCTTCTACGACATCAGCGCTAGTCCCGAAGGGCGTGTCGCCGATCCCGAATGGGTGCGGCGGGTGGCCCGGGTGCTCGATATTCCTTTTTGCGTCGCCGGTGGTATCCGCACTGTCGAAGACGCGCGACGTATCCTCTACAGCGGCGCCGACAAGATATCGATCAACTCGCCAGCCCTCGAACGCCCCGATCTGATCAATGAACTGGCCGCAGCCTTTGGCGTGCAGTGTGTGGTGGTTGGGGTCGACAGCCAGCGCGTCGATGGCGAATGGCGCGTGCACCAGTACACCGGCGATCCGAATCGTTCGCGTGGTCTGACCCGCACGACCCTGGACTGGGTCGCCGAAGCGGTCAGCCGCGGCGCCGGTGAGATTGTGCTCAACTGCATGAGTTCCGACGGCGTTCGCAGCGGCTACGATATCGAACAGTTGCGCGCGGTCCGCGCGCGCTGCAGCGTGCCGCTGATCGCCTCCGGCGGTGCCGGTAGCGTCGAGCACTTTGCCGAGGTGTTTGCAGTTGCCGATGTCGACGGCGCGCTGGCGGCCAGCGTATTCCACAGCGGAGCGATCGCGATCCCGACCCTGAAGCAGTACCTGATCGGCCGAGGAGTGGCCATTCGACCATGAGCAATGCCCTGGATATCGACAGCATCGATTGGGCCAAGGGCTCGGGCCTGGTGCCGGCCATTGTGCAGGACGCGGTCGGTGGCCGCGTGCTGATGCTCGGTTACATGAATCGCGAGGCACTCGCACACACGCTAACCTCGCGTCGGGTGACTTTCTACAGCCGCAGCCGGCAGACACTGTGGACCAAGGGCGAGTCCTCGGGTCACTGGCTTGATCTGGTCGATGTGGCGCTCGACTGCGACGGCGATACCCTGCTGGTGCTGGCCAGGCCCGATGGTCCGACCTGTCATCGCCAGACCGATACCTGTTTCGATCCCGCGCCCGAGCCACTGACCGCCGAGCTTGGCCGGCTGGATGCGTTGATAGCGCAGCGACTGCGCGACAAGCCGGAGGGCAGCTACACGACAAAGTTGATCGAACAGGGTGCCCTGCGCGTCGCCCAGAAGGTCGGCGAGGAAGGTGTGGAGACCGCGCTCGCTGGTGCGGCACAGTCGACCGAGCAGCTGATTGGCGAAGCCGCCGATCTGCTCTATCACCTCGGTGTGCTGATGCATGTGCGTGGCAGCTCGCTCGCTGATGTGCTGACCCGTCTGCGCGAACGCCGGCGCGCGCCCTGATGCCCTCCTGGGCTACGCTCGATGGAAGGCCGCCGCGCATCATCGCGCACCGCGGCGCGTCCGGCCTGCGGCCGGAACACACGCTCGAAGGCTATCGCCTCGCCATCGAATCAGGCTGCGATGTGATCGAGCCCGATCTGGTCGCCAGTCGTGATGGCGTGCTGCTGGCCCGGCACGAGCGCGAACTCTCGCGCAGCACCGACGTGCGCACGCGATCCGACTGGTTGGCAAAGGCTGGCGCCGACGCGGGCGAAACGCCGCATTGGTACGCTGAGGATCATGATGGGCAGAGTCTGCGCACACTGCGCGCGACCCAGCCATACCCCGGTCGCAGTACCGAGTTTGATGGACTATTCGCGATCCCGAGTTTCGATGAAGTGCTCGTGCTCGCTGACCAGGTCTGGCAGCAGGGCCGCGCACTTGCGGTTTATCCCGAACTTAAGGATCCCACGATCCTGCAGCAGCGCGGCATCGACATCACTGGATTGTTGATCGACACACTGCGCCGGCATGGACTGACGACGGCGCAGAACGCGACCGGCGCTGCGCATCGCTGCTGGGTGCAGTGCTTTGAATTGCCGCCACTGCAGCGCGTGCATGAAGCCTGTGGGCTGCCGGTGTTTGCCCTGCACGATGGGCTTACCGTCGCCGCGATCCAGCAGCTCCACACAAGCGCACCCTGGCTGGCCGGTGTGGCTTTGTCCAAGGCCGCCTTGATCGGCCATCGCAGCGTCGCCAACCTGGTCAGCGCAGCGCATCAACTCGGCTGGCAGGTCCATGTCTGGACGCTGCGCGACGACGCGGTATTGCCAGAATTCAACGATGTCGACGCCGAATATGCGGCCTTGTTCGCGCTCGGCGTCGATGCCCTGTTCTGTGATTTTCCGGAGCGCGCGCTCAGGGCGCGTCTACGCTGGATTTGTCCACCGGAAACATGGGAGTAAAGGCCAGGGCGGGCGCGGCCTCCGTCCTGGTGCCGTGCTGCTTGCGCCACTGCTCCAGCTTCGCCTTCATCCGCGCACCGCTGGCGATCTGCGGTTTCGACGCGACCAGGCCTTGTTCCTGCTCGCGCGCCGCAATCGCGCGGCGGGCCGCGCTGAAGGCGGCAATGAAATCGTCGCTGGCGTTCAGGGCTTCGGCAAAATAGGCGCGTCCGAAGTAGGTGATATCCGAATCCGCGCCGCAGCCGAACGAGGTGCGATCGGCGCGCGCTGCGGTCATCACCAGACTGGTTTCGGATTTCAGCTTGGCGACGTAGCCGCCGCTGTAGCAGGCCGATACGGCACTGACATGCCAGTTGATGCCGGCATCGGACAGGCCCGAGGCCACCGCTTCCGGCGTGATCTGGCGCAGCGGCAGTCCGGCCAGCTCGACCATCAGTTCGTGGTCTTCGCTGCCATGTGAACTCAGAAACAGGAACACGATGTCCTCTTCAGGATCGATCAGTTTGCCGATGCCCTGCAGACTGCGGCGCAGATTGCGTTCGGTCGCCAGCGGCGTGCTGGCCAAGGTCTGCTTGTGATTGATCAGAGCCAGACTGCGCCCACGCGTTGCGAAGCGCTGATCGAGCAGGGCCTGCGCATAATGCACCTCGTTGGCGAACACGTTTTCACTGGCGTATCCGGCCAGCCCGACAAAATAGATGTCGACCTGACCCGGCACCTGCGGCTGCAGCTTGGACAGCAACTGGTCGACCAGGGCATCCTGCCCGGCGAACAGATCTTCCATCGATTGATTATCCGGGAGTAGGGGTTGCGCGTCGGGCTCTTCCTCCTCCGTCTCCTCTTCGTCGTAGCCATAGACATAGTCGAGGCGATAGTTCGTTGTCATGTAGGGCAGGGCGAATCCGAGCGCGGTGAATACAGCGAATGCCAGCACACGTACCCAGTCCCAGCCCGGTTCAAGCCAGCGCCAGAGCCGAAGCGCGCCGAGAAAACTCCAAACGCCGAGCGCCGGCAGCAGCGCCGGTTGATCGAAGACCAGCCAGCTGTAATCAAAGTCCGGTGAGGCCGCGAGGATCGGCAGGATGAATGCGCGCATGATCAGACTCATCACCACCATCCAGGTGGCGATCGACCACAGCCATGCAGGTCGTTGCGCCATCTGGCTGAGGAAGGTGGCCAGCAGCAGGCTTTTCAGCACGGTCAGCGCACTGCCCTCGAGTCCATCCAGAAGGAACTCGGCTGGAGCGCGAATCAACAACAGATTCAGCAGGATGTCGGTCACGATCGACAACAGCACCGCCAGCCAGAACGTTGCCGCGCCACTAGGCGCCATGCGCCGACGGAAACCCAGCAACAGGCTGAAGCGCAGGCCCGCGATCAGGGTCGAGCCGGTCTCATTCATTGCTGGCATCCAGGTCGATGTCGGCCATGCTGGCGACAGTCCGGTGGGCGCCGCGAGATTCCGGTGGTGCATCGGCGCGTACCAGTTGCACGGTGCGCATTCCGGCTTCACCAGCAGCGTCCAGTTCGGCTTCGATATCGGAAAGGAAGATGATCTCATCCGGCGCTCGCCCGATCGCAGCGGCGATCCGACGGTACGAATCGGCTTCGCGCTTGCCACCGCTGGTGGTATCGAAGTACGAATCAAACAGCGGGCTCAGATCGCCAAACACACTGTGCTTGAAAAAAAGTTTCTGTGCCGCGATCGAGCCGCTGCTGTACACGTGCAGCGGATGGCCTTCGCCATGCCAGCGACGCAGCGCATCGTGGGCATCGAGGTAGACATGCGCGGTGAAATCGCCGCGTGCGTAGCCCTCGGCCCAGATCATGCCCTGGATCGATTTCAGCGGGGTGATCTTGCGGTCTTCATCAGCCCAGCGCAGCAGGGCTTCGATCTGCCGATCCAGGCTTGCCTCGGCATCGCCCAACTCGGTGCTGACCGCGGCCAGCGCCTGCTGAAGCTCCGGCAAATCCCGATGCGTGCGGACGTAATCCGACAATCGCGCGCGGGCATAGGGGAACAAGACCTGGTGGACAAAATCGATGCGACTGGTAGTGCCCTCGATGTCGGTCAGTACGACGCGCTTCATCAGTTCTCCAGCCTGGGGAATTTCTCCGCGATATCGGTGCCGGTGAAATCGGCGACCCAGCCTGCTGGATTGGTGAACAATCGGATCGCGATGAAGTACGGATTCGGCCCCATGTCGAACCAGTGCCGGGTATTGTCCGGCACACCGATCAGGTCGCCTTGCTCACACAGTATTTCGTAGACCTGATCAGCCAGATGCAGACTGAACAGTCCGCTGCCGGCTACAAAGAAACGCACCTCGTCTTCACTGTGGCGATGCTCGTTGAGAAACTTCTGCCGGAACGCAGCCTTCTCCGGATGATCGGCATTGAGACTGACCACGTCGACAGCGACATAGCCCTTCTCCTGCTTGAGGCGCTCGATGTCGGCGCTGTAGGCCGCGATCACCTCGTCCTGACTGGCGCCAGGCGTCAGTTGCGCTGGTGTCTGCCAGCGCTCGAAACGCACGCCGCGGGCATTGAGCAGGTTGGCGATGACGCCGCCGTCGCTGGTTTCAGTATGTGGCGTGGCCGGCTGTTGCTCGGCGTAGATGCGCAGTCGAGTCATGAGCGCAGCCTCCTCAGATCAAGTTCACAAGCCAGCAGAAACTCAAAGGCATCCAGATGCCTGCGGGTTTCCGCCATCGTCTGTCCCCATGCGTAGAGCCCATGGCCGTCGATCAAGTAGCCCGGCCCGCGCGGGGTGCCGTGCTGCAGTTGACGCGACTCGCTGTCAGCCAGCCAGTCTTCGACATAGCCGGCCAACTCGTCCATATCCTGACTATTGGGGAACACCGGCAGCCGCATGGTCGCGTCGTGCGTATGGAAGCCGCGAAACGCCTTGAGCAGTTCATATCCGGCCAGCATGAGTTGGCCTTCTTCGCCGTACAGCCTGGAGGCCACGGTCTGATTGTGCGAGTGCGTATGCAGCACGCAGCCGATCTCCGGGTCGCGGGCATAGAGTTGGGTGTGCAGCAAAGTCTCCGCCGACGGCCGGTGTTCGGAGCCGACCGCCCGTCCCTGCAGGTCGACGACCATGATGTCGTCCTCATGCAGGTGCCCCTTGTCGCGCCCCGAGATCGTGATCGCCACGTGCATCTCGCTGATGCGCATGGAGAAGTTGCTACTCGTCGCCGGGGTCCAGCCGAGCGCGGCGAGTTCGCGGCCGCATTGGGCAAGGGCGAGGGCGCATTCACGCCAGCGTTGGTGTTCGTATGGCAAGCTCATCGTCATTCCGAAGGAGTATCTTGACCAGGGTCAAGTTGAGACGCGGAAATATAGCGCATCATCTCCTGACGAGAGCGCCACAACCTTGATGGAGTCAATACATGAACACGCAGATCAGTCGCCGCAGTTTCCTGAAAAGCACGGCCCTTGCGGCCCTGGTGCCGCTTGGCGTCGCCGCGGTAGCGCAGCGTGTGAGCGCAGCCGAACTGCCGCACCTGGACGAGGCCGATCCCACCGCAGCAGCGCTTGGCTACAAGCATGACACCAGCAAGGTGGACGCCGCCAAGTATCCGGCCCACAAACCGGCTCAGAACTGCGACGGCTGTACCCTAATTCAGGGTACGGCAGGCGAGGCTTGGCGCCCCTGCGGCATCTTTCCCGGCAAGGCGGTCAATGCCAAGGGCTGGTGCGCCGCTTTTGCTGCGAAGCCCGCGTAGCCAATCCAACTCCGTCTCCCGCCTGCGGGAGCGGGTTGGGGTGAGGGCAAGTCCGCGAAATCGCCAGATGTCACAACTGCGGCACGGCACTTTCCGGGATCGTCGAACGCCGCACCGGCCTGGAACGGCTGGACCAATCTTCCGCTGCCGGGACGAGATCCTGACTGTTGGAATTTCAGATTCATGCCGTCGATGGCGCTGCCCGCTGGCGCTGCCCGTCGATTTCGCCGAAGATAGCCGCTCCAGCGCGTCCGTAGCTCAGCTGGATAGAGCATCAGGCTTCGAACCTGGTGGTCGGGGGTTCGAGTCCCTCCGGGCGCGCCACTTCACTCGCCGCTGCGCAAACCCACGCGCATTTGTCGCCGAGGGGATTGACCAGCTCCGCTGTTGAGCGCCGTAGCGCGGAGCTTGCTCCGCCTCTGTGTCTTGCGGTCGTCCTGAAGGGATGGACAGCGGCACTGTTCAAAGTCACTTTGGTCGTGGAGCGGGGCAGGCTTCGCTATGGCCGCCCACGCATCTGTCGATCGGTCGCCGCAACGTAGGCCGCCAACACGCTCTGGCCAACCCCGCCCCAAAACGTGAGTTTGACCCTGGAATCGCGCACACGCACCATCACGCGCCGCATGAATAGAAACATGCGCTCCTCGACTGACTCGACCTGAGTCCATGGGATGTGCACCTCCGGACTAATCAAGCGGAAAGGGAAAAACACGGATAGGGCGAGTGCGCGACGCCCGACTGTGATGAACAGGCAGTTTGAATAGTTGACCGGGAACCAGCGCACGATACCGATCGCTGCGGAAGCGAAGCGAAACCTTTCGCCTTCGATCTCGCCCGTCTTGGGGAAGCGCTCAGCGAGCGAATGCCAGCCGGATACATAGGCCAGCAAGCCGGAAGCAAGCAGCCAACCGAGGATAAACATCGGCAGAAGCCACTCGATCTGCATGTAAGCCGCGCCTTGACTGTGTTGCACGTGATACTCCCTTCAACCAAGCCTGGCCCCAGTGACGGGACAGAAGTAAACCGGTCGCAAGGTGTCCATCTCACCTGGTGCCCGTCGAACGCCCTTGCTTCAGACAATCAGCCCCAGCGTGTTGCTGGCATACGAAGCCAGTAAAGACAGTGGCCACAGTACCTGACACGGAGTGGCGAGCGTCGGGAGAACAAAACTGCCGTTGGGCGCTTACCGCAATGTGGGCAGAACAGCAATGGCGTGTGGATTGACATGGCGACACCCATCAGCAGCGCGCCGACGGCGAATGCGCCCAGTGCCATGGGAGTTGCTGGAGCGCCGAAAGCCAACAGTATTCCAAGCGGACCGACAACACACAGCAGGAACGCGACTGGCCATACCCAGCGCGTCCTGGCCCGGTAAAGCGCGCAATGCTCAGTCCAGATTCGCACCACGGCGACATCCAGCGTGTGTTTTCGAATCACATCGGCACTCGGCGAATTCGTGAAAGATCGGGTTACATCCTGTTCGGTATTCATGCTGCGAACGAGTCGCTGCGACGTCTCGCGTTCCAAGCTCAGGTCTACTGGCTGTGGATAGCCACCAACTCGGCCGCCACCGCCTCCCGGCTCGCGCATACCGCCTTGAGCAGGTTCAGGGTAAAGCCGCCATGCCCAAAAATTCCAGCGTCTCCGGGCTTGCTATTCCGACCAAAAGCTTGCACCGAGTTTGTGCCGCCCCAGCTCATCTCTTTTTCGACCGGCGCCGACCCGCTCAGATCAAAGATCCTGATCTGGACCAGTTCCGGCACATACTTGCCCTTGTTCCAGTCAGTTGCATACTTCTCGACGCCCGCCGGCGTCAGCGTCACGCCGACGCTCGCGCCACTGGGAAGTTTTACCGACTTCAACTGTCCGGGAACGACTTCCCAGTACTCGACTGTGTCTCCGCCAGCTTCCAGAAACACCATTTGACGCCGTTCCCCGGTGTCGGGGTTGCAGGCCAGTGCCGAGCTGCCTACTGCCATGAGTAGTGCGACGGGTACCAGCGAGTTCAAGGTCTTCACGGGTGATCTCCTTGTATTGAATTGCGTTTGGCGAATCGCGACAAATAACATACAGCGAACCTGTTGCAAGCACTGGCGCAAATTTGCGGTGGGCGCCACGCCGCCGCATGAGCACCGATTACTTCGCGTCGAACATTTTTGGCGCGGTGCAGGCTGCGCTGCTCGTTCGTCCTGTGCGCTGGGAATTCAACGCCCGAGCCGTCCATTTGCCCAGGCTGCTCAGCGCCTCAGACGCCCTTGTTCTTGTCGTCCCACAGCATCGGCTGCCAAAGCTCGATCTTGTTGCCGTCAGGGTCCATGATCCAGGCGAACTTGCCGTTCTCGTGCGACTCGGGTCCGCTGACGATTGCCACTGAGTCCGCACGCAGTTGCGCGAGCAGTTCATCGAGGTTATCGACGCGATAGTTGATCATGAAGGCCGAGTCGCTCGGGCTGAACCACTGGCTGTCGCTGTTTGCAACATGCCATACGGTAAGGCCCTGGTCGTCCGACTTGTCGTCCGGCCATTTGAGTATGGCGCCACCAAAATCCTCCAGCGCCATGCCCAGGTGCTTCCGATACCACTCCGCCAGCGCAGCGCGATCACCCTTGCTCTTGAAGAACACGCCGCCGATTCCGGTAACCTTTGCCATCGCAAACTCCCAGTGCTTGAGCGGCCGAACGCGCCAGTGTGAAGGCTCGCATCGATCTTGCTTTGTTCCCATGGCTGACGCAAGCGCAGCCGGCACATCGTGCTGCAAGTCCGCCGCCGTCAGTCCATGCTCGCGGCCGGTGCTGATTGAAGCAGCTCCGGCGTCTGGTTCTGTTGCGCATTCACTCTCGATGAAGTTGCAGGCCGCGCTGCCGGGCCATTTGGCAAGCCTGCTCAGCTCGCGCTCGACCGGCCAGGCTCATCGTGACCGCGCGTTGTCCATCGAGATAGCCAGCAAGGCCAATCCGCACCTTGCAACCAAGGGGGCTTGTCGGCCGCTGACAGATTCGCGCGCTGCGCGATCAAAGGGGCTGGGTCGGGTGGCGGTGCAGAGCCGCGTTCGTGCGCACGATTCAGGAAACGATGCGTCGTTTCCTCCTGGATGTGATGGCTTGAGTGCGTCGTGAACTGGTTCAGGGTGATTCCCCGGCTGCGACAACGCGTGCCTCTATGGCAGCGGACACATCGTCGATCCCAACCGCATGAGGAATCGCCGCGTACTCGCGCGAGGTACTGATCAAGTCCTTCATTTCCAGGTCGAGTTGGCCTGTGAGCTCGACCATCTCATCGGTCGAAGTCCGAATCGTGCTCTTCAGTATGCTTTGGGCTGTACTCGTTTGGCCGGCAGCGATGCGCGCCTCGATCTTTGCCATGAATCGAGTCTGGTTCGCAAGATGGCCGAGCTGACTGACCACGAAGATCTGCTCGACACGATGCATGTAGATGAATGCCCACAGGATGCCGAATCCTATAATCGTGGCTTGCATGGCGATGACTGTATTCTTGAACATCCTGGCGTTGGCTCCTGACCCTACCCACAAGCTCTGAGACAGCAGCTGGTCAGCCGTCTCGCTGAAGTTCTTCGTGCGGCAGCACGCTCACTCGTTTCTGGGGTCATTCTTGGGATCAATGTAGGTGAAGATCATGGGTCCGGTGGCATGCACCTGAACAATCGTTTCGCCACTGGTCAGCGAAGTACGCAGCGTGCGTTGGCAGTATCAAGGCGCGTCGGATTCATGACATTCGCTCTACAGGCCCTTGTTCAGCGGCAACCGGCCAAAGACGCATTGGGACTGGGGGCCCATGCTATCGGACGGCTCTGATCGAGAGTCCAGCGCTTGAGCGGATAGCCTCATACGCAGCCCGTGCATCCTCATCGACGACCACCTTTTTACCCGACTCCGCCGGATGCAGATTGCTCCCGCGCTTCTTTATGCCCGAGACCCAGTACTCGGTGCCCGTCTCAGCATCGATGAAGTTGCCGGCGCCACCGCGCCCGCCGATGGCTGACAGTGTCAGGCCGCGATAATAAACACTTCTTCCGGTCTTCGAGTAGCGGACCCAGCCGATTCGCGCATCGGCTCCGTCGATGTCGCCATCCTTGCATTCCACGTACATGACGCGCTCGGATTCTCCGCGCGTGAGTTGCGAATACATTGTCGATGCTCCGTGCTATCTCCGCAAAGCGGAGCATAACGACTCGGGCCGCGGGCAGGGCCACGTGGTGGTCTGGTCGGGTACACGGCCAGGTCTGATGCGCTCCGCCCGGTATGCCCGAATCTTCGCTCGATCGGCGGGAAAAAATCTGCTGTGGTCAGCGGTCAGCGGTCGCGTCGACCGGATCGGCGGGTTGGCGGAGTGTGCGCCGCCGCCTGCCAACAGACACTGATTGTTGGTCGTTGAGACTCAGGGTCAGCTGTCTGTACACGGACTGGCAAGCCGATTGCTTATGGGGCTCAATTCCTGCGCCACAACACCATTTGAGAAACATCTACGAATGCGCTGCTCAGGGCAACGAGGAAGCTCGATGCGAGCAGGATCAGCACGGCGCCTTGCACGAGGGCCCGGGTCGTAGGCGGACAGCGGATTCCATAGGTGGCGCACGAATAGTCTTTTTCCCAGGTGGTGATGTCGTCGCCGCCGCCGCTTTCATCCGAGCCGTTTCGGCCAACCGAGTAGATCACATAACCAGGCGGGCTCTCGATTTTGCGGTAAATGTACGGATGCTGCCAAGGGTCGTGTGGAACCTCCCTTGCTGGCATACCGGCATGGGCACGAAGGCGGATCAGATCACTCGGAAAAGTGCCGTGGTCAGCATGGTAGGCATGCAGTGCCTTGACCATACTGGGCAGTTGGCCCTTGAGCACCGCGTCGATCTTGTGGCAGACAATCACGCTCGGCCAGACAAGTTCTGCGACGGCGAGGCAGAGTCTGCACGCCAGGCACAGGCTCGAAGCGATCCAGAAAATCCGCCGCATTGGCTCGGACCAGCCTAACGCCGCGCCAAGCCGAAGCCAGTCGGCAACGCATGCCTGGAGCAAGCCGCTTCGGTGGTGGTCGGCATGAACTCGGACTCGGACGGCTCACGCTGAATCTGGTTTGACATGAAACTCTCAGGTACTGGTCGAGCATGGGACTACCGATCTGCCCGCGAGTTCAATGGAACGCCGAACGCGGCAGGAGTTTGAGTGGCCACGAACTTCTGTCGTTTCCGTGGCTGGTGCAAGGATGCTGCGCAGTCGCGTGATCGCTTTGTGACACGCGCTCACCGCTCTCGTGCGTCGTACTGAGCCATCGCTGGCGAGCGACGTTTTAGCCGATGCGGACATGCCCGTTGGGATCGGCATGAGGAAAGTGAGTCTGTCCGGGGCACTGTCGCCCGCGGATGGGGGCAGTCAATGGGCGAGGCCGGCGATGCATCGGAACTGCATGCATCGGATTCGACGGACTATACGGAACTGCTGCCTGCGAAAATGATGAAAAGCCCAATCAGCTGCAGAAAGAACGGGTTCTTGGCGACATCCCAATGCACGGCCAGGAAGATCAGGGATACCGGCGCAATGAACAAGCAGCCCAGTCCCCAGAGGATGCCCGTCCTGAACGCGGCAATCAATGTTCCGATGCCGCCAATGAAGATCAGGATAAATCCGAGATAGATCAACGCCTGCACCTGGTTCACTCTGGCCCAACGAGGCCGTAGCAGTTGGTCTCGATCTTGCGTGGTTTCCGAACGCTGCGCAATACACGTCAGCTCGGGTCGTTGCGATCCGGTCAATGGGTGCCTGCGAAAGCTGCCAGTGGTGCTTGGAGGATCGGCTGCTGCCGGGGACGCCTTCCGCGGCGCTGAGGCGATGGGTTGACGCGCCGGATCAGTCAGGTTTCGATGTTCGTCATCGCAACGGTGATATCTCTGCGCGTGCGCGTGCGACTTCGATGTGGTTGCAGGCGCTGCTGCTTGAATATGCGCCCCTCATCGCCTACAGCCAGTCATCGGCGCCACTTGCTGCGATCAACTATCAAGATTCAGCTTTTCGAGTGGGTGCGCGTATGCCTGACCGCGCCTGTCACCAGTCCTCCTCGGGTATCTGATCCGGGGTCAGGTAAGGCGTATCGTCACTACGGCCAAGGAACTTGAGGCCTTTTCGAGTCTTGCCTGTTTCCGGCTCGATCAGCACGCCGCGGAAGCTGCCGTCGGCACCCGAAACACCGACCCAGCTGAGCCCGCCGTGCTCCATCTCGCCATGGAGCTGAGACACGCCTGGCAAGTAGGACAACCGTCCTGGTTTCCAGCGCCACCAGAGGAGAGACGACTGGTAGCTGACGAGGTCACCGAGTTGGACGAGCTCACCGGAGTCGTAGTGGATCGCAGCCATGAGTAGCCCCAAAAGGCTGGATAGTGATGGTCCCGATGTTGCTTCGTTCTTGTCGTGACCGCAAGGGAGTCGTGCCTCACTGCGTACAACATTTCCGTTTGGCGCCGGTTCCGGCGGCGGTTGGAGTTGAACTTGAAGGCGCACTACTGCGGGTGTCGTCTGCGCAGGCGATGCAGAACAAGATGGTTGCAGCGGCATGCACTTGTTTCCGCGCGCGTCACCGACACGCATCCCGCCAGGCCGGAGCGTCCGCGCTCGATGTTGCAAAGGGTGGCGGGCTGGTCCACCCGCGGCGCATCGAATTGCGCGTTCAATCGAGTGGGCGCGCCCGCGGCCAATGACGGAGGGCGACTGGATGTCGCCAGAAAACCGTCCGCTCTGATCCCCGAGCGCGTGAACAACGACCGATGCCGATCGCGAAGCCACTGCCACGATCAGTTGCAACGGTAGCGCATATCGAGCCGGCGATTGCTGCCGGATTCGACAGGGTGGACTCGTGCAGAAGCGGGCAGTTCTACAGTCTGGATGCCTGCATCAAGCCGGGCCGCGCAAGCGGCGGCGGCTTGACTGGATGGTCGTGCGCATGACCCACAAGCGCAGCCAGCGCGCGGGCTAGTGATTGCTGAGCTTGCCCAGTTCGCTATCCAGCAGGTTCAGCATCTTGTGGGCAGCGCCGGTTACCGCTTGATCGATGGTGAGTGCAATGTCGCTTACCGATAGCGGATCGCGCCCCGCGGGCCGGGCCTCAAGCAAGCATCGCTTGTCGATCACACCTGTCTTGGCGGTGCTGTTCTCGTCACTCAGGTGCACCTCCAGCCGGGTAATTTGACCGGCGAAGCGCGCCAGAACGTGATTGAGTGTTGCCTCGACACTTTCAGCCAGTGCCTCACGCCCGGAAATATTCTTGTCTGTGTTCACTTGGATCTGCATGTGGTTTGTCTCCAGTGATTGAGCGTGTCGTAGACCAAACTCTTCGTTGGGCCGCGCCGATCAGTAGCGGTCGGCTCAAACGAATGCCATATGTGGTGGTTCGCGGGAAGGTCGGCTTGGACGCCTGGTTTGATGCGTCCGTACTGATGGGTGCACTGTCAGGCCGTGCGCTGATGAGGGCAAGCAAAAGCCAGAAACAGCTGCCAGCTTCGATGTCTGCGATCAATGGTCAGCAAGAATGCGCAACGGCGCACGCGGCCCAGACTTGTTGGCACACACGAATAGCCATGTTTGCGTAACCCATGTTGACACAAGGTGAAGTACGTTGCTCAAGCTCGACAATCGCGCGGACACGCACGATTCAGAGTATTGAACGCGGTGTCCGCGCGTTGGGCCGAGCGCCACTGATTGGAAGATGGCCAGGTGAAGCATCCCGATACGTTAAAAGCGTAGCGACGCCGTCAAGTCAAGCAAGCTTGGAATTTACTGATGGACCACGCACTGCGACGACGCAGCGATGCTGTTTTTGCCGCGCTCCGCGCCGGGATCAATTGCAACGGTCGTCATTTGTTCACGTCAGAGGCGACGGAATCAAGGAGCTTGTCGAGATCTTGTCGATCGAGGACACGTCCGCGCAGCACGACCGTTTCTATCTTCCGCGTAGCGCCGATGTTGGCCAGCGGATTCTCCCGGAGCAGCACAAGGTCCGCGGCCTGGCCAGCTTCGATGGTGCCCATCGAAGCGCGCTCGCCCAGGAAATCGGCCGGTGACAACGTGGCTGCGCGCAAGGCTTCGAGCGGTGTCATGCCGATCTCGACCAGCAGCGCCAATTCATCATGCAGACTAAACCCTGGATAGGAGAACGCCACCCCGGCGTCGCTGCCGGCGAGCATGGGTACGTTCTCGCCGACGAAAGTCTTGGCCAGCCAGACTTCGTCCGAATGCCATGCACGCTTGCGTTCCAGGTAATCGCTGCCGCGACCGAGCTTGCCATTCCTTTCGGCCAACCATTCCGTGCGCAGCCCCGGTGGCAGGTAGCGAAGTCGCGGATCGGTGGCATGGCTCGGGTCGTCGAAGTGGGCCTTGTTGCGCAATACCACCAAGGTCGGTACTTGCCAGGTCTGGCGCTCGCGAAATAGCGCCGCCAACCGGACGCAGTCGTCGGTCTTCAGCGGCGTGCACAACAGGGGTGCAAGTTCGTCGCGCAGGTGCTCGATGCTTGCTTGTCCGGCCAGCGCGGCCTCCTCCGGCGTGATTGCTGCCGGCAGATGACCAGCGACACGCAGGCCGACACGACGGGCGTGCTCAACCGCGGCGAAATATGCTTCCCGCCCCATCAGGGTGTACACCTTGATGAAATCGGCGCCGGCAAGTTTGAGCGAATCCACGGCGGCGATTGCACTGGGCGCATCACTCACGGCAATCGAGATATCCGCCTGCACGGGGTCGGGACCATCGAGCACCATGCCGGCCGCGACGACACGTGGCCAGGCGACATCACCTTGCCTCATCGCGGCGCGATAGTCCGACAACAGGTCCAGGCGACCGCCCATGTCGCGAATTCCGGTGACGCCCTGCGCTACGTACAAAGGCAAGAAGCTCCGCATCGCTTCTGGGCTCCACAGCGAGTGACTGTGCATGTCCCAAAGACCCGGAATCAGAAAGCGTCCGGCCCCTTCAATCACTCGGGCGCCCGGCGGCACGGTGGTTCCAGCAACGGGCCCCACTTCGGTGATCCGGGATCCGACAAAGATCACATGGCTATGTGGACGCAACTTGCCCGAGACCACGTCGACCACAGTCACGTCGCGGATGACGACCGGCGCCTGTTCGTCGGAAGGAAGCTGTAGTCGGACTCCGACGCAGCCCGTAAGCGAAACTGCAGCGACGCCGAATAAAGCGATCGCGCAAGACTCGATGCTCAGCCAACCGCGAACTTCCATATCTGCCTAACGAAGCGGTAGAAATTGTCGCCGCGATCTTGCTGAGTTCCGGAGGCGAGCGCAAGTGAGATGAGTACGGCTCGATACGGGTTTGCTGTAGCGCGTGTGCGGCTGCAGCCGGTCCCGTGGCGTCGTCAATCGCGAGCCTTGGTCGGAGAGATTTGGCGGTAGCCGATCCAGCAGGGGCGGCGAGCATCCGATTCGAGAGAAGCCGTTTGGCTGCGTGGCCCATGGTAGGCGACTTGATTTTGCAAAGCATGCTTGGTTCAACGACGGGCCGTCAGCGCGAGCGCCATGCTTAAACGGCTGATCCGTTCGCGGCCCCTACCTGCCAGCCACCAAGCAATAAAGCGGTCAGCGCGCCCGCGATCCCGCTGCGCACCAACCAAACCACAGCAGCTATATTGAGCAACACAGTAGTCCAGAAAACCGCCTGAAACGAAAGTTTTCCGGTCTTGTGACGTGATTGCTGCTGTGCGATCAGCGCGCCGGGCCAGCCACCCAGTAGATCCATGACGTGCAACGTGCTTTCTGGCGTGCGTTGCCTGCCCTTGCCAGCGGCATCCTTGTCCAGCGCGTACATGACGTACGAGAGGGGGCTGAGAAATACATAGCCAATTGTGATCACGACGGGAAGGATGCCGAGGATCGAACCCACTACACTCACCAGAAGCCAGGCAATGCCGATTGCGAGGCGTGGTATCGGCTTGCGTGGCTTCCGAGCTTTCGCTACTTCAATCTTGTGACCAGCAAAGCGCACTTCCGCCGCGCTCGTTCGGCCTCGACTGTCGGTAGTGACCGCGTATGAAATGAGGTCGCCGTCAACCGGTCTGCGTGATCCAATTTGGAATGATTTGATATGAAGAAAGGTGCGGCTGCCGCCAGCATGCGGCATAACAAAGCCATAGCCCTTTTCTTCGTTCCAGCTTGAAATTCGCCCAACATGTCTCATGGAAGGTCGGTCGGCGGGTAACGAAACTGTGGAAGGGTGAGTTCGATCTTGCGTCGATTGTATGGCGAACGCAAGGTTGTTGAGCATCTGGCATTCCTGGGTTTTCGACATGGGCAGCGAAGCCGCGGCGCCCCATTTCGCGTGATCACTGGTGGGCGTGGTTGAAGTTTACCGAGGCATACGCGAAGGAATGGCATGGCAGCAGGGCGCTCGGCGCTTGCGAGGAGCACTTTGTTTGTTGCAGGTCACTAGGTGCTGTGGACAGAGTCTGTTGGGGGGTGCCGGGGCCCTCATGATTCGGAATCTTCCGGCGAGGGAATCGACGGCGCGATCCGGCGCCGTTGTGGCATTCCACATCGTGGGTGTTCCGCTCTCAGCAGCCGTCGGGCCAAGCTCAGCTGCACTCGGTAAGAATCAGCGGAATGCTGGGGTAGTGAGTGAGATACGCCTTGCGCTCGTCACGACAGCAGCCGGCGCCCATGACAAAATCCCGGCAGGCAGAGGGGCGCAGTTCGTAGATCCCGCAGCGCATGCGCTGGTGATCCAGCGCGATGCACCAGCCGTCTTCGCTCTGGCCCATTACTTCGGTGCCGTACTCGTCCAGCTCCACCAGGGCGCGCGGTACGCGGTCCTCCGGCAATACCATCACAGTCAGCCGACAACAGACGGCGTCGCAGTGGGAGCACTGGACACTCGGGTCGACACATTCGTCGTCGTCTTGTCGGGCGGGGAACATCTGCATTCGTGTTCGTCATGTGGGCAGGCAGCGGACCACTCTGACAGCAATGAAGGCCCGCGGCACTCTACGGCGTTTCTTGATCGTGCCAGCACGATTGGCCTGCACCCCAGGCGCCGCGTCTGTCTCGAACTCACTGGCGAACATTTGCCAATCGTTGGACACCCTCGGCCATGCCGCACAGACTGCAACCGCGGAGTGCTGATCGCAGTCAGGTCAGTGCGCAGCGTGGTTGGAAAGTTCGGCTTCGTGCTTGTCCGGGTTCAACTACCCCAAGTTCAAGTTCATTGCTCAGTTCGGTCCCGGATTGCGCCAGCCGTACTCGGGGTCAATGAATTGGTTCGCGGCAGGCGGGCCCCACGAGCCCACTGCATAGAGCTGGACGGGAGGGTGCTCGACCAGCACGGGCTCAACCACGGCCCACGCTGCTTCGATGGCGTCTTCATGGGCGAACAGCGCGCTGTCGCCTTCGATGGCGTCGGATAGCAGGCGCTCGTAGGGTGACTGCTCACCGGCTTCCTCTTCGAGCAGGGTGAACTCGCGCTGGTCGCCAACGAACTCCTTTCCGGCTCGCTTGACCCGTGCGGTGAGCGCGATGGTCGAACGCGGCGACAGGTGAAAGCGCAGAGTATTGGCTTCCTCTCCCCTCGCTGCGTCGTCGAACAGGTTCTGTGGTGGTGCTTTCAGTCGAACCACCACCTCGCAGGCGGTGACAGGAATACACTTGCCCGCGCGCAGATACCAGGGCACGCCGCCCCAACGCCAGGAATCAATTTGCACACGTAGGGCGCAGAATGTATCGACATCGGAATCGTGTGCGACGCCGGGCTCGTCGCGATACCCAAGGTACTGACCGCGCAGGATGTCGCCGACACCCAGCGGCCGCATCGCGGCGAAGACATCGGTCTTCTGGCGATTCACGGATTCAAAGTGACGGCTCGCTGGTGGCTCCATCGCCAGCAGCGCGACGATCTGGAACAGGTGGTTTTGCATCACGTCGCGCAGACAGCCTGCGCTTTCGTAGAACGCCCCGCGGCCCTCGACGCCAAACTGCTCGGCCAAAGTGATCTGCACGCTGGCGATGTAGTTGCGATTCCAGATCGGCTCGAGAAAAGAATTGGCGAAGCGGAAGTAAAGGAGATTCATGATCGCTTCCTTGCCCAGGAAGTGATCGATGCGAAAGATGGCGTCCTCAGGGAAGGCGTCCAGCGCGACACGGTTTAGTTCGCGCGCGGAGGCGAGGTCGCGGCCGAACGGCTTTTCGACAATCACCCGACCGCCTTCGGCGATACCGACGGCTTTTAGGCCGCGGATGACCGTTGGGAACAGTGCCGGCGGAATGGCGAGGTAGAACGCCGGGCGCTGCACGTCATGCAGGGCGAGCCGCAGCGCATCGAAGGTTGCCGCGTCCTTGTAGTCGCCGCTGACGTACTGCAGTGCTGACAGAAGTCGGTTCAGAGTGCGCGTGTCGACCACGCTGCACGTTTTCTCGACACTTTCGCGGGCTCGCGCGCGGAACTGCTCGGTGTTCCACTTCGATGAGGCTACGCCGATTACCGGCACCTTCAGCGCGCCACGATGGCTCATCGCGTAAAGCGCTGGAAAGATCTTCTTGTACGCAAGGTCGCCGCTGGCGCCGAATACGACCAGGGCGTTGGCCGAGGGCTTGCGCGGTTCAGTCGCAGCGGAGATCACTTCTTGTTCCGGGCCGGCGCGTGATCGGCCGTCTTTTCGACATGGCCGCCAAACTCGTGGCGCATGGCAGACTGCACGCGGTTGGCGAAGTCGTCTTCTCCGCGTGACCCGAAGCGCGCATACAGCGCAGCGCTCAACACCGGCGCGGGTACGGCTTCGTCGATCGCCGCTTGCACCGTCCAGCGGCCTTCGCCGGAGTCCGATACGCGGCCTTCGTAGCCCGTCAGTGTGGCGTCGTCCGCCAGCGCTGCGGCGGTCAGATCCAGCAGCCAGGACCCGATCACGCTGCCGCGGCGCCAGACCTCTGCGATCTCGGCCAGGTCCATCTCGTACTGGTAGTGCGCGGGCTCGCGCAAAGGTGTCGTTTCGGCGTCGACGGCGTGATCTCGCCGGCCGACATTCGCGTGGTGCAGAATGTTCAACCCTTCGGCGTAGGCGGCCATCATGCCGTACTCGATGCCGTTGTGGACCATCTTGACGAAGTGGCCGGCGCCGTGCGGCCCGCAGTGCAGCCAACCCTGGTCGGCAGTACTGCGGTTTGTTCGGCGCCCAGGAGTTGCGGGCGCTGCACCAGGCCCAGGGGCGAGCGTCGCGAAGATCGGCGCGAGATGTTGCACCGACGTGTTGCTGCCGCCGACCATCAGGCAGTAGCCGCGGTCCAGGCCGGCGATGCCACCGCTGGTGCCGACGTCCACGTGGGCGATGTGCGCAACCGCCAGCACCGCGGCGCGGCGCAGATCGTCGTGGTAGTGCGAGTTGCCTCCGTCGATGACGATGTCGCCAGATTGCAGCAAAGGCGTCAGTTGTTCGAGCACGCCATCGACAGCAGCGGCAGGCACCATCAGCCAGACCGCGCGGGGTGCCTTCAACTGTTCCACGAATTGCTGCAGTGTTGCAGCGCCTGTTGCCCCGAGCGTCACCAGACGCGTCGCGCTATCGGGGTCGTGGTCATGGACTACGCAGTCATGGCCGCCACGCATCAGCCGGGTGACCATGCTGGATCCCATGCGGCCAAGGCCGATCATGCCAATCTGCATCTTCATGCTCCTCTCGGTTGGAGTCGCAGATTCGCCCGTGTTCGCGGCGATCATCGCGCAGCCCGGCGCGCCATCGGCGAGGGTCGGTGATAGTTTCGCTGACACTGTGGGTGCGGCAAAGTCCAGCGTCTGTTCGCTGTCGCACCGCCGCGACTGAGCGCGGCATTGTGCGCCCAGTATGCGATCGAATCCAGCGCGTCGACGACGTGTTGAATAACAAGATGATCAAGACCGGCGGTCGCGCCATCGCGGAAATTCGGGTAGCCATCGTCGGTGCCGATTCCAGTCAGGCACAGGCTGGCATTTGCGTACACGGGTACGGTTTAGCCACACGCGCGGCCTCGCAATTGACCGCATGATGGCGACCTCGTTCATCGGATTACGGGAGTTGTAGCCGCCTTCATCGGACGTGTATTGATCGCGTCCAGCGCCAAGGGCCGGCTGAAGTTTGTACCGGCGATGCCGAGGTCAACTGGAGAAAATCCCAATCGCCTGCTGCCCCAGGTGATGCAGCGCGGCGCCGTCGACATCTTGTCCATCCAGTGCGCGCTGTTGGGAAAATTCAGACCAACGAATTCCTTGCCACAGATTTGCGCTTGCGGCATGTGGCTCGTGGTGTGAACGCTGTGAGCGTTCCTGCAAAAGGCGAGAGATTCCTCTTTTGCCCGGATGCACGGGACTCAGGTAGGTGCGCAATTCATGGATGTCCGGACTTCGCGTCGATGTCCGGCCTACACGGTCGATCAAAGGGTCGACTGCCAAAGTGATCGGCACGATCCACCAACTGAACCATCAGTTCTGCCGCTTGAATCGTCAGCGGGTGGGGCACCGCGCCATCCCGGGGCGAGATGTACTGGGCCATTGCGCGTGCGAGATCGAGTTGTTGCGGCGTGGCATCGGCGAGCAGGGTGATGACGAGGTTCTCAAGCGCAATCACACGACTGTGAAGCTGCGCAAAACCGACGGCAGTCGTATCCGTCACGAGCGAATAGCCCGCCACTTCCATTGGCTGAGCGCATCCACAGCGCGGCCCGTTCGAGCCGATATCCCAGTTTGATCGTTCGAGACCGGGCGCCGACGCCGGCGGCGCGACGTCGATCGTCGCGCCTTGCTTGACCGACGTGTCCAGATACCCGATCGTCAACCCCAGTCGCGAACCCGCCTGGATGTTTCTCACGCGGACTCCTGCGCGGCACTCGCATGCAGCTTTACCCAGGCGACGTAACTGTCCATCCAGGTCTGCAGGAATTTTCGGCTGGCCGTGCCGATATTGCCAGCCTCGTCAAACAACCCTTCCTTGGCATGAATGAATGCCTCCGGTTGGCCCATCGTGGGCATATCAAGATTGGCGAGAATATTGCGCAAGTGCTGCTGTGCAAGGGCAGTGCCGATAGCGCCGACCGAAACGCCGATGATCCCCGCGGGTTTGCCGGCCCATGTGCTCTTGCCATAGGGACGCGAGGCATGGTCGATGGCGTTTTTCAGCACACCGGGAACCGACCGGTTGTACTCGGGCGTGACGAACAGCACGCCTCGAGCCGCTGAAATTTCTGATTTCAGACGGACGACACAAGCTGCGGGCGTGGCATCGTCGTCCTGGTTGTAGAGCGGCAGATCGCCGATCTCGACCGGCTTGAAGCTGAACTCGGCCGGCGCCATACGGGTGATGGCCGTGGCCAGCTTGCGATTGAACGAGTCACGGCGCAGGCTGCCGATCACAACGGCGATGGGGTAGGCGGTCATAACGTTTGCCTCTTGTGGTTTGGCGCCGCGCAACAATTGACGATGTGCAGCGGGTTTGGTTCAGGTGTCCAAGCCCGCTGGGCGAAGCTTCAGAGCGGCGTTGCGATCGGATAGGGCTTGGTGCCGTAGTAGTCGTGAATAGCCTGTTGCCAGGTCGCATCCACCATATCGGGCCAATGCGCCTTGTCGAATCCAGGTGCAGTCGCCAGCCGCTCCTTGACCACGTTCAGTACAAAGCGCTTGTTGACGGTGTCGAGTTGCAGCGCCTGCCAGGGCACAGCGAAGAGCTTTTCGCCCATTCCAAGGAAGCCGCCGAACGCCAGCACGGCGTAGCTGACCCGTCCGGTTCGAACGTCGAGCATGATTTCCTTGATGTCTCCGATGTCCTCGTCCTGCTGGTTGACCACGTCGTTTCCGATCAGCGTGTTGGCTCCCATCAACTCGGGGCCGGGACCGTGCCGCGCGTCGGGGCCGAGGCCGCCGTTTTGTTTTACGATGTACATGCCCAGGGTGTCGCGCTCTTCGTAATTCATGTTGTGCTCCGTCGTCGGTGGGTAGTTGCACAATAGGCAACTGTCTGGGTTGTCTCTGTTCGCCAACGAACGCTACGACGGCGAACCTCTCAAATCAGGTTCGCGCGTCCATCACGTTGATGTCTGAGCTTCGACAACATGTCGTAGATGATCACGCGCGCGCGATTGAGTCCGCCCAGCGGTGCATGCTCAGGCAGCGCGTTGCCTGGCGAGAACGACAGTGACTCGGCGAGTTGCTGGCGCTGTCTGGCATGAAATTGTTGAATCGGAATATGCAGCGTGGCCACTTTCACGAAGGGCGATCGGCTCTCGTCCCAGCGCACCGCCGCGTCCTCGATCGGCATGCCGTCCTGGCGCAGTTGCACACAGAAATCGAATGTCGCCTCGTGTTGGCGCAGATGCGCGCGCATGGCATCAGTCAGATACGCGTCACCGGGCTTCTGCGGCAACTTGCTGCGGTGCCCGGAAGTCGGCAACAGAGAATATTTCACCGCCCGGTCAGGACCGAAGAGGTACGGCGTGGTGCTCCAATAGCGGATATCAAGCGGAGATGTCGGATTGCAGCGCAGCCAAAACAAGCTCAGAAATCTGCCCACCTTGCCGGTAATCATCAGCTTCACCGCCAGCAGCAGAGGTGAGCTTTCGATGGTGTAGTACACGGCATCGCGAAACAACGCGATGGTGCCCAGCGGCATGACCGGGGCGCTCAGCAGTACGAAGTCCTGGCCCAGCGACGCGTCTTCCAGGCCGCCCTTTCCGCCGGCCGCCATCAACTTGATGGCGATGCCGCGTACGTCCTTTATTGCATCTGACTGGGGTTTCCCGCTGGCACTGGAGGTACGCACCCAGCAGTTGACACGGCGCTGCTTGCTGAACAGGCCGACACGCAGTTCCTCTGGCAGATTGGGTTCCACAAGAAATTTGCCACGCAGCAAGCCCAAGGTCTTGGGATGGGCATCGCGCAAGGTCGACCCGACGGCATAGTCACGTTCCATTTTGCGACCGAGGATGTCAGTCATCTCCGCGATCATCTCTGCCTCGTCGGATTCCGCTTTTTCGAAGCGTGGGTGCAGACTCATGAAGCGGCTCCAGGGCAATGCGGTGGGTCGTGCACTGCACGGTCATGACTATCGGCCTTCTCGCTGGCCTGAGCTCAGGCTATCGCGATGACAGGGACAGGTCGGTGCGATGAACAACACAGCAACACGCCAGTCCGTGCGCGAAGCGTGGGCAGCGTGGCCAGTGGGGCGGGGAAGTTCGGGTTCGAGCGAGCGCGGCTGGCGTCGCCGCGCCGTTCCCGGGAATCGCGTCCTGCGTACTGAAGGAAATCGTCCAGCACTACATCACCTGTCGATGGGTCAGCTAGACTTTCCTGATGGAGGACCCGGCAATGGAAGACGCAGCATCGCCCACCAACCCGGCATCGGTTCCACTTGCAACGGATGCCCTGTTCAGCGAAGTCTACGATCGCCTCAAGGCGATGGCGGGCAGGCGACTGTCGCAAGGCCCGCGCGGCACCCTCAGCACAACGGCCCTGGTCCACGATCTCTATCTTCGGATTGGCAAGAACCGCGACATTCCGTTCGTGCATCCCAACCAGTTCTTTGCCTATGCGGCCCGCGCGATGCGCCACTTGCTCGCCGATCGCGCGCGTGACCGCCTGCGTCTGCGCGCGGGAGGAGACTGGGTGCGCACGACCCTGAGCGGCGACGACTATCGACTCGCACTGGAGAGCGCTGAAGAAGCCATGGAACTCGAGGAGGCCATTCAGCGCTTGTCCGAAGCCGATGCACGCGCCGCGCAAGTCGTCGAACTGACATGGTTCGCCGGACTCGGCCAGGACCAGATTGGTGAGACACTCGGCATCGCACGCAGCACGGTCGCTCGCGATTGGCGTTTCGCCCGCGCCTTCCTCAAGAACGAATTGGGCGAATGACACAGTCGCGTGCCACCCAGCGTTACCAGCAGCGATCATGACCTCGACCTCCCATTCCCTGCGCGAATTATTCGATGCGGTAATCGCGCTGGAGCCCTCCGCCCGGCAGGAGTATCTTGATCGGCACTGTCCTGATTCCTGTTTGCGCGCCCAGCTCGAGGCACTGATCGCTGCCGACGCGGATGCTGCTGAGCTTTGGCAGGATGGAACCCTTGAACGGCTGGCCAAGGCGATTGGACCGACGCCCAGCCATGACACCTTGCCGCCTGGCAGCAAGGTGGGGCCATTTGAGCTCGTCGAGGTGCTGGGCGAGGGTGGATCTTCGACCGTATTCCATGCCACCCGTGACATTGAAGGCGCTACCCAGCATGTCGCCATCAAGCTGATGCGGCGCGGCCTGTACAGTCCGGAAGCGCAACGCCTGTTTCGCCGCGAACAACGCGCGCTGATCCAGCTGCGCCATCCCAACATCGCACAGATGATCGAAGGCGGCGTGACCGAGTCGGGTCTGCCCTACATCGCCCTCGAACTGGTCTCGGGCAGCACAATCACCGACTTCGCGCGCACGCGCGGCCTGGACCTTCGTCACCGGCTGCAGTTGTTTACCGTCGTCTGTCGCGCTGTCGACGCGGCGCATCGTGCACTCATCGTGCACCGGGATCTCAAGCCCTCGAACGTGCTCGTCACCGGGGATGGAGAGGTCAAGTTGCTGGACTTCGGCATTGCCAAGTTGCTGGACGAGGACGACGCCGACGTACGCACGCAGATGCCGGCATTCACCCCGGCCTATGCCGCGCCTGAACAGCGCGACGGCGGCGCCATCACAACCGCCACCGACGTCTACGCATTGGGTGTGCTGCTCGGCGAATTGATCACGGGCGAGCGCATCAATGACGGTAGCGGGCGCACGCCATCGAGTTGGTTGAGCGTTCAAGCGACTGCAACGAATGCCAGCGCAACGCCAATCACGCGGAAGCAGGTGCGCGGCGATCTTGATGCCATCGTGCTCAAGTCGCTCGATATCGATCCCCAGCGCCGCTACGCCTCGGCAGGCATGCTGGCGGAGGATATCGAGAACCTTCTCGCCGACCGCCCCGTTTCCGCTCAGACGCCTTCGCGCTTTTACCGCGCACGCAAATTCATGCTCCGTAACAAGGGCGGTGTCGTCAGTACCCTGGCCGTTCTACTCGCCATCACATCTGCGCTGGGCATCGCCGTATCGCAGGCGCAGCTTGCCCGCGAACAGGCGCGGTTGGCGCGCAATGAATCGACCCGCGCCAATGCGACCCTGGGGTTCGTCACTGACCTGTTGAAGACGGCGAGCGCCAACCTGCCCAAGGATCAGCGACCGACACCCGAGGCACTGGTCAAGGACGCCGCAAAAAGTGTGCGCGATGATCCGGACCTCGATCCCTTGGTCCGCGCGCAATTGCTGCTGACGCTTGGCGAGATTGCGCGCAGCAACGGTGACACCGCCAGTGCCGAGACCCTTATCGATGAGGCCATCGAGCGCGAACGTGCGCTGGGTATCGAGACATCGTCCGCCGAGTGGATCGATGCCATGGTCTCAAAGGGCAATCTTCTGCACAGCAGCAGCCGAAGCCTCGAGGCGGACCGCCTGATGCAAGGCTTGCTGCCCGCTATCGAGTCGGTGGATAGCGAAGGCGCAGTTTCGGCGCTGATGCTGTATGCCGCGACGCGCGCCTACGTCGGCGACAAGAGTGGCGCCGCCGCCATGGCCCGGCAAGCACTGGCCAAAGCACAGCGCGTCTTCGGTGCTGACACGACCGACGGCATCGAAACTGCAACCTTTCTGGGTCAGCTGTGTTCGAACCTGCGCCGCTATCGGGAGAGCGAGCTGATTCTTGAAGAAGCCATGATGCGTTGGCGCCGCCTTGGCCTGCCGCAGAACGAGCAATACGCACGCAGCCTGTTCCACCTTGCGGCCTCCAAGCATCGGCTCGGCAAGTTCGATGAGGTAGAGCCGCTGTACCGGGATGGGCTTGCGCTGATGCGCAGCGTGCAGGAGGGGCCATTCCATCGGCTCTCGCAGGGTCTGGTAGGCCTGGCCCAGTACCTGCTCGAAACCGATCGTTTCGATGAGGCAAGGCAAGTGCTTGCTGAAGCGCTGGCCAACGACCTGCAGGTATTCGGAGCCAGCGACGTGCGTACGGCTGCCACCCTTGATGCGCAAGCCTCGCTACTGGCCACCGTGCGCGAATTCGCCAGTGCTGAGGCTGCTGTTACTCGCGCTGTCGACATTCTGGCGGAGCACGCCCAAGCGGCCAGCTATCAGGCTGAACTGGCCAAAGCACGTCTGCATCGGGCGCAAATCGTCAATGCGCTGGGCCGGACCGCTGAGGCGGCAATCTTGCACGCCGATGCATTGGCGGAGATTTCGCGTTCCTTCAATGCTCCCGGCGCCGAGATGGTGTATGCCCTACGCGTCGAAGCCGAAATTGCCATGAGCCAGGGCGACTTCGTGCGCGCACTGGATGGCGCCGACCGCGCGCTGGCGCTCCTGGCGACTGTGGAGTTTCCGGCATTGCCGCTGGAAATTTCCACGCGTGTCGTGCGGGCAGAGGCGCTGCTCGCCTTGCTGCACCTGGGCGATGCCCGCGCCGAAATCCTGCGGGCCGTCACACGCCTCAATGATGCCAACCCTTTGGCCAAAACCCGGTTGACCCAGCTGTACCTGTTGCACGCGCGTATCGAATACGCTGCGCGCGATGCAAGCGCTGCGAAGGACGCACTGGTGCGGGCGCGCGCCCTCGCTGTGCCACTGGATTTGCTCGACAGCGCGGATCGCGCGACATTGCGACGCGAGTAGTCGGCACGCTCGAACCCTGCACAGGCCCGACCGGGCGCAAGTCGGCGAAAAATCCGCATCGAATCTGTCGCGCCATGACACATCTTCGCGCCTGAGGGCGTTACCCGGATTGCGCCCACCAACAGGCGTCTCCGGAGTACACGCAATGACGCATCGTCGATTCAACCCAGCCCGCGCTTTTTTCCTGGCGATCCTGATAGCCCATGGCGGCGGTGCCCTGGCAGCGATTTTTACCGTCGGCACGGGCACGGGCTGCAGTCACGGCACCATCCAGTCGGCGATCAACGCGGCCAATGCTGCGCCCGGAGCCGATACCGTCCGCGTGACGCGCTCGCTGACCTATCAACCGGAGGCGAATACGATCAACGGCAGCGAGAACCTCAATCTGGTTGCCGGCTTCGCGACCTGTACGCAATCGGCCACCGACAACATCAAGACCGTCATCAGCGGCACCGGTGGTGCTGCCGAGCCGGTTTTCCGCATCAGTGCCGGAACCGGCGTCGTGATCAAGCTTCGTCACTTGACGATCAGTGGCGGCGACGAAGACGGTAACGGCGCTGGCGGCGGAATCTACTTCCAAGGCGATGGCGTGCTGGAAATCATCGAGACCACCATCACCAACAACTCGGCTGCCTACGGCGGCGGTATTTATGCGCTCGGCACCGGAACCAATGCTGAGCTGATCATCAGCGAAGGCAATATCATCAGCGCCAACACCGCGCGCTACAGCGGTGGCGGCGTGTCGATCGGCGGTCCCATCGAAATGACCATGACTGCGCCGAACAGCATCATCGCGTTCAATGAAGCCCTCGGCCAGGCCGCTGGCACCGGATACGGCGGCGGCCTGCAGGTCAGCGGCCGGGCGACCGCTTACATCGGCACTTCGGGTGTCGGCGGACTCGGCGCGATCTATAGCAATACTGCCATTGATGGCGGCGGCCTTGCCATCATCAGCGGTGCTGCTGACGGGGCGCATGCGACGGCCTATCTGTACACGACCAATCCGTCGCTGCCCATTAGCATCCGTGGCAACTACGCGTCCGATACAGGCGGCGGAGTATATCTGCAGGGGTACGCAGGGGCGTTTTCGGAGGCCGAAGGGCGCCTCTGTGCCTGGGACTTTCGCATTGAGGACAACGCGGCGCGGGACGGTAGCGCGATCTACCAGAACTCCGATACCTTCGATGGTGTGACATTTGGCAGCGGCGAGGTCCATCTCAATGATCCGACCTGCACGCGCGCGGGATCCGTGCGTTGCGCCAGTGGGACAGCGTGCAACACCATCTCCGCCAATGACGCGGTAACCACGAGCGGACAGTTCTCAGATGGTGCCACGCTCCGCCTTCTGGCCGGCGCAAGCATCACCGCCAACCGGTTCGAGATGCGTGGCAATCGCGCCAGAGATGCAATACGCAAGAATGGCTACAACGGCTACGTGGATATCGGTGATTGCCTGCTGGCCGAGAATCTGGTCACGCGCCAGTTGATGCGTTGGGAGGGAGAGTCGGTCGGCAGGATTCACAACTGCACATTCGCGCGAAACACCATTGGTTCGACCGATGTCATCCACAACGAGGATGCGCTGACCCTGACCGCGAGCATCATCGACCAACCCGGAAACCTCAGCCTTGCCTATTCCGGTTCCGCCGGTGGCTTGAATGTCAGAAATGTACTGTCGGCCGAAATCGCGACCTTACCTGCCCACCCGAGCATCATCGCCGGGAATCCGTCGTTCATCGACGCCGACAATGGCGACTTTCACCTGCGCCAGAATTCACTGGCCGTTGATTTCGCCGAGCCGGTGGTTGGCGATGATCGCGATCTCGACAATCAACCGCGCGATCAGGACCTGCCCGGCGTAACCAACCGCTTCGGCGTGCGCGATCTTGGCGCCTATGAACGCCAGATCGGCGTCCCCGATTGTGGCTCTGTCGACTCGATTTTCTGCAGTGGCTTCGAGCCCTGATCTGGCGCTGGCCAGTTGGGGGTTCTTTGGACAGGTTCGGAGGAGACTCAAGTGATTTTCGCGCCGGCATTTTGCGAGTGCGAAATCAGACGCAAATAACCAGAAATGCAGGAGTCGGTGACGAAGAAAATGGGCTCAGGGACAATTCCGAGTGGCCAACTGCGCGGCGCACGCCCGGCCGGGCTGCGACCCATCAAGGAAATTGTCCCTGGCACGAATGGGGCTGATGCGATTGATCGCCTTAAGCATGTCGCCAGTCGTGCTGCATTCGACAGGATGCTCGCCGGCAAGCATGCCGCAGCTGT
Organism: Lysobacterales bacterium; assembly: GCA_038255435.1. Lineage (GTDB taxonomy): Bacteria > Pseudomonadota > Gammaproteobacteria > Xanthomonadales > Ahniellaceae > 0-14-3-00-62-12. The sequence goes on along the minus strand of JBBSLG010000011.1, from coordinate 24,401 downwards.
CGCCGCGTTCCGCCAGCTCTGCGACGAGGCCGACATGGAAGCCTGCGCCTACTATGGCAACTATCTCGCCAATGGCGCACCGGGCGTTTCCGCCTCGGTGATCGACGCCCTGGTCCCGCTCGAGAAGTCCTGCAATGCCGGTGAAATGTACGGCTGCCAGTTTCAGGCCTATGCCGTCGTCCGTGCCGGTCACCACGCCAATGAAGCGGTGCGCTACAAGGCGGCCAGATACTTCGCCGGGCGCTGCGGCGAGACACCGAAGAATCTGGAAGCCTGCTACAACCTCGCCGTCATGTACTACAACGGAAACGTCAGGGGAGGCCGCGACAAGGCGCGTGAAGTCGCGCAGGACGCTTGCAGCGCCGGTTCCAGCGATGCCTGTCCGATGGTCACCGAAATCGACGCGCAACGCGCGCATGCCACCCGCATGGCAGAAGTGGATGCCCGCAAGGCAGAAGCCTATGCCCGCAAGGCAGAAGCCTATGCCGCCCGCCAGCAGGGCGGCTACAGGACTGGCGTCAGCGCCTCGTACAGCAATTCCTCATCCGGATCGTCGCCAAATTATTCCTCCGGAAGCAGCAACGCCAGCCGCGCCCAGGACAATGCCGATTTCAACGCCTTCATCAACAAGGTCAACAGCTACGGCACCGGCTACTCCGCCTCCTGTCGGACGGGCAATCCCTATTGTTGAACTGGGGCAGCCGGCAAGAGTTCGGGAAGGTGGCTGTCCAAGAATGCCGCCCGCACTCGATGCGCTTGCGGCTACGCGGTATCAAGCAGCCACCTACAAAAAGCTATGGTTCCCGACACTTTCTGCGGAGCCGCCGCCGCAACGCAGCGGTCGGTTAAATCGGACCGCTCCGCCGACGATCGGCTTGAATGCATGGTTGGCGATCAAGCTGGTCGGGATTGATCGAGTTGCAGCACTCATGGAGCGCACTCATGGTTTGCGCCCAATGCCGGCTGCAATGAATCGAGCACTGTTCGGATGAACGGAGCTTTGGCTGCCGTGTAAGCCGCCTTGTCCTGGGAAAAACGGGCGGCCAAGTCCTGTTTCAACGAATGATACTCAGCGCGAAGCGAGTTGTTGACGCGAAGCGCGCCTCGGAAAGCGATGTGGTCCCGCCAGATTTTTGAGCCGAGTACGACGGCGTGAAGATGGATACGCGCACAGCTGCCTGTTCCAGGTTTGGTGAAGTAGCGGCGCATGGGCAGCTCCTGCTCGTACCTGGCTATATACGTGTAGCCACATGATTCAAGCTCCGTTGTTCTTGCTTCAATGGCCTTGAGGGTGTCCGCGCCCAGGACGACATCGATGACCGGCTTGGCAACCAGGCCTGGGATGGACGTGCTGCCGATGTGCTCCACCTGGATCGAATCCCCCGCAAACACGGCAATCAGCTGGGCGTGTACGAGCGCAAATTGTCGAGGCCAATCCTGAGTATATGGAACGAGAATGACTGACGACATGGCGCTTGCGTAGCTGCAGAAGGAGACGGCGTTGATCTTGCTTTGTCCTGGCAGGCAGTGCAAGGGCGCAACTGTTGGCGCGCTGGATGTTGATCGAATGAGTTCGTGGTTGCTGCCCGCGGTTCGCGATAGTGCGCTGGTTCCTGGAGTTCGCGGGCTGACTGCAGAGCAGGGAGATGTCGACTGTAGGCGTCCACCCGTGTGCGGAATTTCCTGCAACTGGTTTGCCAGCGCGCATCACCGCGCGCTCATTGCGCGCCAGCCGCACCGCATTCGAGCGCATCGAGGATCGGTGAATAGTGCTGTCGGGCCTGCGGCGACAGGATCTGGTCGTCGCGCCAGGCGCATAGCCCGGGTGTGATGACCGAATCGGCAAGCCAGGTGTTGCCGCTGCGACGCAGGGAACTGGTGGCACTCAATGCATCGAGCATTGCTGCGCGTTCTGTTGCATCCATCTCCGCCATGCGCGCATGGGCGGTGCGAACGATCGCGGCGCGCGCGCTGGCGATATCGGGCAAGCGTTGTGCAGGCGCCTGCGCCACACCGAGATGATTCAACAGCACGTGAAAGCGAGAACCATCGGGCGTCCATCGGCCCACGGCGTCATCGGCACCACGCGGTTGCAGCCTCTGCGGATCGGGCATGATGTGGCGTGCGATCGCATCGCGCAGGCGTGTCTGCAGACCGCGATCGACACCGATCCAGTGGAACAGTTCGCTCGCCAGCGGCGTCCAGCCAGACGCGCTCACCGCGAGCAAAATCCACACCGGCAAGGACAGCAGGCGCAGTCGGCGCGGCGCAAGCCAGTAGAACGCCAGCGCACCCGCGATCAAGCCGAACACGCCGAGTGGATAGGCCATGCCATCGAGCGTGGCCAGGCGCGACTCGAAGCTCGCTGCATCCGTTGCGGTCCACGCCGGCGCATCCATCGGATCGGAGGCGCGGTACACGATGTCGATTTTCGTGCCGAGCGCCGGTGCGCTCCAGAGCAGCGGCAAATAGAGCGAGGGCCGATCGATCTCGGTGAGTCCGGCCCAATGCATTTGCCATGCGCTGGTGAGTGGATCTGCATCGGATTGAGTCTCGACCTGATCGAAGCGCAGCGTGCCATCGGCCTCGACCGGAATATCGAGCACCTCGCGCGGCACTTCGAACGCAATCGGATCCATGCGCAAGCCAGCTTGGGCCAGTCGCTCGATCGCGTGCGCGGGCCCGCCGTTGAGGCTGATCGGGCGAAATCCACCCGGAGCGATCAGGGCCAGCGGGCGCTCGCGCATTTGACCGCTGGAGTCGATGAATCGGACAGCAGCCTGAAGCTCGGAACTGATGCCGTCGAATCGCACCAACCGGCCGGCCGCTTTCGTTTCGGTCGGCCTCAGCGCGAGTCGCCAGTGCAGGCGGGTAACGTCGGCGCTGGCAGTGCTATCCCAAGGCAGGATATTCGGTTTGTCGCCACGCTCGATTGCCAGTGACTCGAGCGCGAGGCCGACCAGTGCAAGACAGAATCCGACGAACATCGCCAGCGGCAAGCGGATCAACCAGGTCAGTCCGCTGGACGCGAGCGCGGCGACCGGTACAAATGCGGGCGCGGCGGTAGGCGACGACGGCAGCACGTCCGGACCAGGCAGCTGCGGCCACGCCTCCAACCGCGCTGCCAGGTGCTGCGCCTCCTGCTGGCTCGAAACCCGCGCCAGCTCCATCAGCTCGGGCGGTCGATTGCGCGGGCGTTGCCGCTGCCAGCCGACAACCCAACCGCCCTGATGCCCGGTCAATGCCGATGCCAGGCCGGAGAGTCGCTTGCGCTCGACGACGATCAGCGGGCCGAGCGCCTCGCGCTGGTGTTCGACCTCGAACAGCTCCAGCGGCCCGAACAGCCAGCTGCTGTGCATGCGCTGCGCAGCCCAGACGATCTTCAGCCGGCTGCGTCCGTCGAGAGCGAACAGCAGCACGACGACAGCGCACAGTGCCCAGAACACCCACGAGCCGGCCAGCAGTTGCAAAGGTCCGAGTATCAGCGACTCAGCACCGACCACGAACAGCGGGTACACCATCGAGATCACAAAAGGCAGCATCAGCAGCGCAACGGCAAGGAACCGCACCAGCCGCAACCGCATGCGTCCGGGCGTCGCCGAGATCAAGGTGATGGAGTTGCGATCCTGCCCGATTGTCATTGTCATGCTGCTCCGCTGCGGTGCCGATAGATTCCGGTGCCATCCTGATCAGTACGCAATGTGGCGCCGCGTGGGGACACTGCCGCACGGCCGGGCTCGGCTCGGCAAGCAGGAAAATGGTGCCAGCTGCGACTTCCAATCGCTAGGTGCGCGGTGCCGCGCTCGCTCCGAACAGCTACCTGCCAAGAGATATTGTCGCTGAGGTTGTGTACAGCAGAACTGGGCCGCAACGCGCTAGGTTCATGCCGCGCAGGCGTTCACCGAAGTCCGCAGCTTGCAGTCAGATCGACGCGGAGCAGCGGGCGGGCAGGTTTGTAATTTTGGGTCTCCACGATGGGTCCGTCCAGGATGGGTCGCAGGACGGGTCCTGCATGTTCGGGGTCTTGATCCTGCTGCCGCCTTCAGGGGTGGCCTTGGTGCAGTCCGAAGGGGTTGCGTGCAGACCCCGACCTGTGGCAATTTTTGCGAAACCGGGCGTCGGCAGGAGTCTGTTGCTGCGCGCGGGTGCTGATCCATTCCCTCCCGATCCTGCTCCGGCTACCGCAGCGGTGTCGTCCACACCGACGCAGGCAGACCTGCCGACGGTGCATTGCCACCGACAGAGGCGATAGATGAGCTACTACTACGAGACGACGCGCGCGAAGCGAATTGGACAGATCTCCGGCTTCATGGCACTCGGTATTGCGTTGACGGGAAGCCTTGTTCTGATTGGATGGGCCACCGAGTCTCCGTTGCTCAAAAGTATCCTTCCAGGCTTCAATTCCATGAAGCCAAATACGGCCGTATGTTTTGTTCTGTTGGGTTTGGGCGCATGGTCCATGAGACCCAATCCGAGTGGAAAGCGCGCACGCGCCTACAGGTTCGCGGGCCGAAGTTGTGCTGTTGCGGTGGTGCTCATCGCGCTGCTGGTCCTCAGCCAGGATCTATTCGGGCGGAATCTTGGGATCGACGAATTGTTGTTCAAGGATCCTGCTGCCACAGCCCCGGGTCGCATGGCGTTCCTCTCCGCGATCAACTTTCTGTGTCTTTCTGTCGTGCTGCTGACCCTGGACTGGCAAACTGACCGCGGCCAGCGTCCGGGGCTGTGGCTGGTCTTGATGGTCGCGGCCAATTCATTCGTCGCGATTCTCGGTTACCTCTACGGCATCCAAGCGCTGTATCAGGTCCTGGCCGGAACCCCGATGGCATTGCACACGGCCGCACTGTTTCTGGTTGCATGCGGAACGTTGGTTGTTTCCCGTCCTGAGTCGCTGTTTGTTCAACGCATCTTGGGCAGCGGAGTCGCTGGTGTAATCAATCGCATTCTGCTGCCGGTGGCCATACTGCTGTGGCCGTTGATCGCGTGGCTGCGTTGGCAGGGTGAACTTGCAGGTTGGTACTCCACCGCGACCGGTCTCGCCTTGCATGCAGCCTCCAATGTATTTCTGTTCGTGGCCCTTACATGGTGGGTTGCGCGGACCATCCAATTGATGCAAAACGAAGGACAGACGTTCCGGCGTTCGTCCCAGATACTGCATGTGCTTCGTGAGCCGGTCGCGCTGCTGAACGGGCGGCTCCGCATCGTGCATTGCAACCCCGCATTCGAACGCGCTTACGCACCCACAATTGACTACCGATCACAAACCAGGCTGTATCGGGAGGGGGCCTGGAACAGCGAGATACTGCGTGAGCAGCTGACCGCAGTAGCCGAACAGAGGGGCGAGTTGCTCGACCTGGAACAGCAGCATCAGTTTGCCGATGGAACCACGCACGTGGTACTGGTCAGTGCTCAGCTGGTGCGGTCGACCGACGAACGGGAAAAGCACCTTCTGGTGAGCGTCTCAGACGTCACGGACCGGCGCGCCGATGAGCGCGAAATACACAGTCTCAACCAGAAATTGAGTGAGCAGGTCGAAGAGGTTCTTGACGTGAATCGGGAACTCGAGGGTTTCAGTCACACCGTCGCGCACGATCTGCGCGCTCCGCTGCGCCACATTGGTGCCTTTGCTCATCGACTCGCTCCTTTGCTGGTTCCCCTGCAGAATCCTAAAGCCGACCAGTACATTGCTGTCATCAGTAGCTCGGTAGCCCGAATGGCGGAAATGGTGGATGCCCTGCTCGGGTACGCACAACTTGGACGCACCGCAATACAACGCGCGCCCATCGATATGAACGCGCTCTGTGCCGAGGCGCAGTCAATTGCCGAGGCATCTGGAGGCAACCAGCCGATTCTCTGGAAGATCGATGACTTGCCGCCGGCAGTGGGAGATCAAACCCTGATTATGCTGGTCTGGCAGAACCTGCTGACCAATGCGGTCAAGTTCAGCTCGAAGTGTGCGCAGCCGACCATCGAAATCGGCGCGCTGCCCGTCAACGAGACGACCGCGGCCATCTACCATGTCCGCGACAATGGCATCGGATTCGAGATGTCCTCAGCGTCCAGACTGTTTGGACTTTTCGAGCGCCTGCACACCAGAGAGCAGTTCCCGGGCACGGGTGTCGGGCTCGCCAATGTTCGGCGCATTGTCGAGCGCCACGGTGGTAGGATTTGGGCAGTTTCGGCACCGAGGCAAGGTGCAACGTTTTTCTTCACGCTTACCGCGGGTCCGGAGTTGGAGCGTAGAGAGGAGGATTGAATTCATGAACCAGGTCCGAACGATTCTGCTGGCGGAAGATGACGAATTCGACGCGGAGTTCACAATCGAGGCCTTGACCGCTGCCGGGATACTCAATCCGGTGGTGCGCGTGGAGCAAGGTGCCGAAGCATTGGACTATCTGTATCGGCGTGGCGCCCATGAGGCAAGGCCGGCTGGCGATCCTGCGCTGGTGATCCTGGATATCAAGATGCCGGGCACCGATGGGCACGAAGTGCTCAGCTGCATGCGGAAAGATCCCGCCTTCAAGCATGTACCGGTCGTCATGCTGACCTCGTCGCGACTCGATAGTGACGTTGCGCGGAGCTGGGATGCTGGCGTCAACGCGTATGTGGTGAAGCCGGTCAATCCGCAGCTTTTCACGGAGGCCGTGCAGGCACTGGGAACCTTCTGGGCGAGGGTCAATGTGCTGCCTTTTGAACGTTGAGCGGATTCTGAGCACACGACATGCGCTTGGTGCGTGCTGCGAGTTGATCTGCCGGCCTTTAAAGTTGGTGCCGGGGCAAAGCATGGGAAAAAAATGGGGCCAGTGCAGGCTTTCGGCGAAGTGCACTGAAGAGATGGTTCACTGAAGACCCCGTTTTTCCGCAACCGCAAGACCGTCTCGATGAGCTCTTGCCGCACCTCTGGTAACCGGCCTAGCACTTCTTGCTTCGAAATCGGGGTGGGTTGGCTGGGCGCTTACGTTCAATCGTCGCTTCAAACTTCCTGAACTACTGCCGCGATTGCTGCGCGCCATGGTCATTTGCGGCGCTGCGCCGAGCCGTTTCGGCGTCCGGCGAGCAATTTTCCTGGCTGAGGTTCAACGCCAATCAGGTGTCTCCCTCGGAGTCTATAGCTACAGCCGAACCACGCGCGGCACACCATAAGTAGGACTACGTATACCGCGCGAGCTGGAGATGCGCGACTGTACCGACCCTAGAGTTCGTCACTTACTGACGTCCGAAGGTTGACTACGCTTGGGCCCGTTGTGAGTAGGCGAGCCCTCGATGGAGGAGCGACAATGGTTCATCAATTGCAGCCATGCGCAATATTCGTCGCAGAAGACGATGAGGACGATCGCCTCCTTCTCGAGGAAGCTTTCGAGTATCTCAACGCGGGATGTCGGGTTCTCTACGCCAGAGACGGCTTGGAGCTGTTGGAGCGCCTCACGCACCCCGATCTCCTCATGAGCGACCGGTCCAGAATGCCAGCGCTCGTGCTTCTGGATCTGAACATGCCGAGGATGAACGGCCACGAGACGCTGCGAGCAATGCGATCCGATGCCCAATTGCGGGACATTCCAGTGATCGTATGGACCACGTCTCACGTCGATGACGAAGAGGCCGAGTGCTACGAGGAGGGCGCCACCGGCTTTGTGACCAAACCGAACAGCTTTCTCGAAGTTCAGAAACTCATTCGGAGCACGCTGGAGGCATGGATGCCAGGTGTGCGCAGCGCACCGGCGGGCTGAAGTGCTCCCGAGCCAGGCCGCACGGAAGCCAGTTGACGTCAGCAGTAGCGCCATACCGCATCGCGCAACCATTCAACAATCCACCAGAGCGTACCAAACAACCGCGATGTAAATCATAGCGCCGCAAGAGAGGCTGAGTAGTATCACCCCCTACTAGTGAGGGATTCCACCCATACCCACGGTTACGCCCATCCTTTTTCTGACAATTACACCATTTCGACATCTGAAATACGGTGGCATTGTTGGCGTGCTCGTAGGCCCTTGCACATGAGTAGAGGCACATGAACCAAGTCCAATATGCATCAAGAGTATTCCAAGAGCCCGATCGGGCGTCAGTTTCCAGACAGATTGAAAGACACGCCGTCGGCCTCTTCTATTCAGTTCAGAAGTCCGAGATATCAAGCATTGCCGGCCTTCAATTTGTTTGGAATCCGCGGACGCTTTGCATGATGATCGCTGCAGATCAAGTGAAGCTCGTAGCGCGGTATCGCGAAGTCTGGTTCCGTAAAGATGGCAGGAGATGTCCGGCGGGAGAGGTATCGTTCTGGCACCTGGGCGCGGATGCGAATTCACTTTTTTGTGTTGCATTCGGCGCCAGCGGCCACACGTCTTTTCCAGAGCCAGCTACTGTTGCTGCCATGTCGTGCGGCACACCGGAGCTTGGCGACCATATCGCTGCACGGCTACTTTTCGAGATGGAGACCCTCCTCCGGATGAAGGAGAATCCAGGCGAATTGGCCAGCGGCTACTTCAAACAGGATCGGCGCTTTCGTGTCGTTGAGCCGACTCAAAATCTCGTGAAAGAGCGGTCGTTTGCGAAGATCAGGGCGATCTAACTGCCAGTGCAGGCCAAGTAGGGCTTGAGATTGTTGACCCGCGGATCAGTCAGGCCAGTCCTCGGGGACTGTGCGCTCGCGCGCAGCATAAAATTCCGGGACGGTCAGACCAGCCTGTGATGCCATGAAGCGAACTAGAATCTTTGAGAAAGGAGCCTTCGGGCAATCAACGTGACTTTCCTGAACTTGCCGCGACAAGTTGCTACGAAGTGGTCGTGACTCGTCGGGGGTGTACAGAATTCTGTGTAAACGGGAATTCGGTTTACCGCTGAATCAGCTGTCCATCGAACTGGATCGTAAAACGGTTGAGTGCAGCTTTCCAGTCGCGAATTGGCATCGTCCACTTCTTGCTGATGTTGCGTAGAGCCAGGAAGAGCAGCTTCATCAGCGCGTCGTCGGTGGGGAACGCGCCGCGGTTCTCGGTGATCTTGCGCAGGCTCAGTTTCACCAACTCGATCGTTTGCCCGCGCTGCGCCCGATGGTTCCTGCTGAACCAGCCAACCGTACTGATACCAACGACTCTGTAGCGGATCGGTAATCGCCATTGTCATTCCCCGGTTCAAATGTGGGCTCGATGCGCCGCGCCACACATCCAGTGGGTCCGGGATTAGGTCCGGGATCGCGGCTGTTCGATGGTCATTGTCATGCTGCTCCGCTGCGGTGCCGATAGATTCCGGTCCCATCCCGATCAGTACGCGATGTGGCGCCGCGTGGGGGCACTGCGGAACGACTCGGCAAGTGCGTTGTCCGCCAGGAAAATTCGGCGTTCACAGCTTTGAATGACGATTTCCCAGCCCAGGAATGGTGCCAGGGCGAATGCCCGTGCGCCACGTTTGTCGATCCGTGCCGGCCAGGCGCAGTCTTCTACCAGCCATTGTCCGTGACGGCCATTCCAGTGAACAGCTGAACCCGCCATAGCCAACGCGCCGCTCATTGCTTGCTGGGTGGCGTAGCGCACCGAAGCCGGGCCGCGAAGCGAGGACCGTGAACCGTTGAATTGCCTTGCACTGGGAGCACAACGATCATGAAAATCTCGATTTCCAAAAGGACCGGCTTGGCGCTGATCGCCGGCCTCGCGACTTCCCTGCTGCAGGCGGCACCGGTGGCGGATCACTCCGCCGCGTCGCGGCTCGATGCCAGCGGCCAACAGACGCCAGAAGCGCGCGTCGGCGCAGAGTACGCAGCACTGCCATTGCGTTTTGAACCAAACATGGGTCAGACCGACCCGAGCGTACGTTTTCTCGCTCGCGTCAACGGCTATACGCTGTTCCTCACCGCAAGTGAGTCGGTGATGGTATTTGCCCAGCCGAGCGGCGCGGCTGCGCCGAGCGCAACGAGGGTGTCCGAAGATGCTGCCGGGCTTGCTTCGACGCCTGGCGATTCGAGCACGGCCGTGGTGCGCATGCGCTATGTCGGCGCCAACACACAAGCCAAGGTTCACGGGGTCGATCCGCTCCCGGGGACCAGCAACTATCTCATCGGTAATGACCGGGCCGGCTGGCAGACCGACATTCAGTCATTTGCCAAAGTGCAATACAGCGACATCTACCCAGGCATCGATCTTGTGTACTACGGCCGTGGGCGCAGCGTCGAATACGATTTCGTGCTCAGGCCCGGCGCTGATCCGGCGGCCATTCGTCTCAAGTTCAAGGGGCCGGAGCAACTGACGGTCAATGCTGCGGGGGAATTGCTGCTCAAAATTCCCAGTGGTGAACTGCGTCAACCGGCAGCGGTGATGTACCAGGAAGGACCCAACGGCCCGGTCCTGGTGGCCGGCAACTATGTGGTGCATGGCGATGAAGTCGGATTTGCCGTCGCCGACTATGACCGATCACGCCCGCTGATCATCGATCCGGTCATTGTCTACTCGACTTACCTCGGCGGCAGTGGCTTCGATCAGGCCAATGCCATCCACGTTGGCGCAACCGGCGATGCCTATGTGACCGGTGTAACGGCTTCGACGAATTTTCCGATTGAGGGTGTGCCGGCCTCTGCCTTTGGCGGCGGTCAGGATGTCTTCGTTACCAAGTTCAGCCTCGCCGGCAGCACGCTGACGTACTCCACATACATCGGCGGTATTGGCAACGATATCGGCAATGACATTGTTGTCAGCGGCGCTGGCACGGCCTATGTCACCGGGTCGACGACATCCATCAACTATCCAGTAGTCACCCCGACCATCGCCGCCCAAATCGGCGGCACGGATGCCTTCCTGACCAAGCTCACTTCGGCAGGCAACGACATCGTCTACTCAACCTTTTGGGGCAGCACCGGCTTCGAAGAAGGCACCGCCGTCGCCGTCGATCCGGCCGACAATGCCTATATCAGCGGCAACACCAGTGCACCGGATTTTCCGACGCAAACACCGTTCCAGGCGGCGCTGGCCGGCGGCATGGACGCGTTCATGACCAAGTTCAGCGTCGCCGGTAATTCGATCGTCTACTCGACCTATCTCGGCGGCGCTGGCGATGATCGCGCGACCGGCATGACAGTCGCTGACGATGCCGCGGTATTTGTCATCGGCAGCACCACTTCCGCCAATTTCCCGACCACCTCCACGTCCTTCCAGCCGGCGCTGGCCGGAAACCGCGATGCCTTTCTGACGCACTTCAGTCTTGCCGGCAACGCGCTGTTGTATTCCAGTTTTCTGGGCGGCAGCGGTGATGACGAGGCATTCGGCATCGCCATCGATGCGCCGATGAACGCCTACCTGACCGGTCGCACAAACTCGGCCGATTTCCCCACGCTGGGTCCCGCGCAGTCGCTTTTCGCTGGCGGTGCCTACGACGCCTTCGTAACGCGGATCAGTCCCTCGGGCAACTCCGTGGTGTACTCGACCTACCTCGGCGGCGCCGGCGATGATCAGGGCCGCGCCATCGCCATCAATGGTGCCCTCAACACCTTCGTCACTGGCAGCACGACTTCGGCAAACTTCCCGACGCGTTCGGCATTCCAGGCGAACCTGAGCGGGCCCACCGACGCATTCGTTACCAAGCTTTTCCCGACCGGCGCTTCGATCGACTACTCGACTTACCTCGGCGGCAGCGGCATCGATGAAGGTCGCGGCATTGGCATCGATCTGGTCGGCAGTGCCTACGTCACAGGATTCACCGAGTCGACCAATTTCCCCACGCTCGATCCGTTTCAGGCAGCATTCGGCGCCGTCCGGGACGCCTTCGTAACCAAGCTCGTCGAAGCGGGCGAGTCGGATTTCATCTTCGCTGACGGGTTCGAGTCGCCCGTGACACGCAGGACAGATCGCTGAGTGCGAAAAGTATTGCCAGGAGCAATTCGGAACCGGCGCGATAAACGCGCCGGCACCAAGCAGCCGGCTACCGGGAAAATTTTCCCTGACACTCTTCCGGAACTTGTGGGGCCCCGGTCAGCTCGCGGTCGTTGGCCGCCGGCGCTTCAGCCTAGCGCAGAGATGCGTCGCCGAGCGCACTCGCGCGCTGCCAGGCGAGCACGCAACTAATCCAGCCTGTCGACTCGCGAAGCAGCGGCGCGTATGGACATTCGAATGGCCTCGTCTTGCTCGCAGTCAGATGGACGCGGACGGGGTTGCGATGTACCCGAGTCATGGGTGTCCATGATTGTGCGGTGTGCTCACGTGACGCTTTCCCGATGGGTCGGCTGGCCGGGCGTCTGGTCGGATTCGATTCGCCATTGCACTAGCGCGCCCGCCCGCAGGGGTACGATTGCCGCATCGCCAGCGCCGACCTCAAGCGGCATGGTCCAGGGTGTCGCCTCCAGGATCAGGCTGTCTCTGTTGCGTGGCAGTCGATAGAAGTCGGCACCATGATGACTGGCGAATCCTTCGAGCCGATCCAGTGCGCCCTCGGACTCGAACACTTCGGCATACAACTCGATCGCCGCAGGTGCCGAGTAGATGCCCGCGCAGCCGCAGGCGGACTCCTTGGCGCGGCGCGCATGCGGCGCGCTGTCGCTGCCGAGGAAAAATTTCGGGTTGCCGCCGATGGCTGCCTGCACCAGGGCACGGCGGTGCTCCTCGCGCTTGAGCACCGGCAGACAATAGCTGTGCGGGCGCAGACCGCCGACGAACAGGGCGTTGCGATTGAGCAGCAGATGATGCACGGTGATGGTCGCCGCAACACACGCTGGCGCCCGCGTGACGAATTCCACTGCTTCTCGCGTCGTGATGTGTTCGAGCACCACGCGCAACCGCGGATGACGCGCCAGCAGAGGCGCCAGTTCGCGTTCGATGAACACCCGCTCGCGATCAAAGACATCGACCGCCGGATCGGTCACTTCGCCATGGACAAGCAGGGGCAGACCTTGCTCCTCCATCGCGGTCAGCGTCGCGGCGCATTGCCGGATGTCGTGCACGCCGTGCGCGGAGTTGGTCGTTGCGCCCGTGGGGTACCACTTCACGCCGTGTACCTTGCCGCTCGACTTCGCCGCCACCACCTCGGACGCTGATGTGCTCATGGTCAGATACAAGGTCATCAGCGGGTCGAAAGACAGTCCTTCCGGCAGCGCCTGCAGAATGCGCTCGCGATAGCTCAAGGCCTGTGCGGTCGTCACTACCGGCGGGTCGAGATTGGGCATCACGATGGCGCGGGCGAAGCGGCGCGCAGTATCGCCCACCGTCAACGGCAGCAGCGCCCCGTCGCGCAGATGGACATGCCAATCATCAGGGCGGGTGATGGTGAGGCGCCGACTCGATCCAGCTTCGGTGGATTTCATGAGGCTCCATGGCGGCGATAGAAAGCGCGCGGTCAGCATGGCATCGAATGTGACCGCCGAGCACTTCGAATCATCGCAGATTTGTCGGTGGGGATCCGCCACTGGGCGCCAGAATGCGCCCCGTAGGTGCCGCCGCGGCATCCTGAGCATCGCGTTCCCCACCATGAAGTTCTGGGCAACCCTCGTCATGCGGCTGGTGATGGCAGCGCTTGCTCCCGGCTCCAGCGCAAGGTGATGAGCGACGCCCGCCGCGCTGCCTGCCGGCGAGAGGGACACCTTCGTCAACCGCAGGTGCTTCGCGTCCTCGCCACGTCGGCGGATAACACCCTGGATGAATCGACGTGCTTGGCTTCGCTGATCTGCAAGGCGCCGATCAGCATGGGCAGTCTGGTCGATAGGGATCGCCAGTGGTCCAAGTCGCGCAATCGACCGGACGCCGTCGAGGCGCGCCGAAATCCAGCCTCTTGCGCGAAACCAGCGAAACAAGCGTCAGGGTAGTATTCGTTTGGGACCCGGTGGCCAAATTGGGTCACCCATGTTTCTGTTGGCAGTCAGATCATGGCTGCGCACAGGCTGCGAAGGATCGGAGTGTGGGTGTCCGCGATTGCTTGTTGCGAAGGATCGGAGTGTGGGTGTCCGCGATTGCTTGTTATTGCCAGGCGCCATTTCCAGCAGTCATCACCGTGGCTACGGCCTGCATGATGGCCTCTGCAGCGGCGGCCTCGGGACCTTTACGCGCCCATGGGTTTGAATATTCATACGCTCGGTAATGAGCGTCATCTCGAATCTCCACGACCATGGCGGAGCCATCCGTTACTTCAAGTTCTGGAGGAGGAAGAGAGGATTCATCAGGAAGGGTAGCGATGCCGAGCCCGGTCAGTTTTTTGTAGACGGATCGCCAGTTTGGAGTGCGTAGGTACGTGGCCTCGCAGGTATTGGACTCGGTGCCTTCCTTGAAGTTGCGGCAGCGGAGCCTGACGCCGCGACGGAAATCTGCGGCATCTTCGGGTTCGAGGTCGCTCAGGTCATTCTCGTAGTGAACCAGGACCGATCCTCTGACGCCGCCGGATGAACGCACCTGCAGCCTCAGCATACTTCCGACTCGTAGCACTCCGAAGCCCATCCATACGCGAATCTCCCGCCTGCCATCCGGAAGGGGGGTGTCCTGCAGCCTTCCTATTCCAGCTGCAGCCGAGGCTGCGTGGGTGAACTGAAGCAGGAATGGGCTGTTGTCTGTTCCCTCCGCAGCGAAGGCGATCGGCTGGACCAACAGGAGCACAATGGCAAGCAGTTTTCGGCAAGTTTTCATGGCGTGTGGCGCTGGTCGGAGAAACAGGGGGAGAAACAGGCACCAGTGTAGTACTTCGTTGGAACCGCTTGCCGCAATGATCAGCGCCCTTTGTTTCTCGAATGAGTTGCGCGCCCTCATCGACGGGGATATGGTCCATTGATTTGGCGGACCACCCATGCGAATTATGTTCCTGTGCTCGGCGCTATGTCTGGGCGCGGCAGTCAATGCACAGTCGCCACTTGCTGCGACCACAAGTTTCAATGACCTCGCTGCCGACATTCAATACATTGCGCTCGGTAATAGCCAGCACATCTGCGCACCCAACTGGTTCGTCATCGAACAAGGTCGTTGGAAATGCATCCGCCGTAACGCGCAGGACAGACTTGACGTGGTGTCCTTCGGGCCGCTGCCGGCTGTGCTTGCGGATATGTCCTTGATCCGCAGGCCCATCGCAGATGATCGACGACTTCTGTTCGCATCAGCGACGAGTTCCAAACAGGCGGTGTACGCATTCGATCCGGTTACATTGGAAGCGCCCTCGATAGGTGTACTGCCGCCTCAATCGTTTTTCCGCGCGAGCGACGATCTCGTCGACTTTGATGGCGACGACTTCGATGAGTTGATGCTACTCCCGAGTGCCGGAGGACCATCGCGATACATCAGCCTCCCCGGGGCGGCGGCCCCAGAGTTCCAGGTGGTCGGCGAGTTCCCATTGATCCAGGGCTTTGCCGGCCAGTTCGATGCCGACAGTCGCGATGAGATCGGGATCATTGACAGTAGCTCTCGTATCCAGCTTTATGACGCGATGACAGGGCTCCAGGAGCCCATTTCGATATCTGGCTTCCACTCGACTTCGTACCCGCTTTGGACTGGCGACTGGGACGGTGACGGTATCGAGGAGCTGGCAGCGGTCGGCGCCTTTGGCGGACCACTTTCACTGATCGATCTGAACGCAGCAATTCCGCGAATCGAATTCGGGGCGAGCGGGCAATCGTGGCGACCGGTCGAACTGATCGATTGGCTGCCTGGCTCCCGCGATTTGGTGCTGTATTCGCGCGACCAGTTCGCCGTCGTCGATCCGGCAACCGGAATTGCCCGAGCAAGTTTCACCGGGAATTTCGCGACCTCCGCTCCACAATTACCGATCGAGCTCGATTGGGACGGCGACGGCGATCAAGACCTGTTTTGGCACCATCGGGAGCAGCCAAGCGCGCTCTGGCTGCTGCGAAATCCGCAGAAGCCGACCGCTGTTCAATATGGCGCGGGTCCCAAGCTCGCGATCGGTTATCTCGGTATCGGCAACGCGACGCGACTGCTGACGATCGAGAGCTTCGATGCGGACGGATCCGCGCCCATGCGACTGCGCACCCGCAACCCGCAGTCTCTGGCGCTCTTGAGTGACGTGTTGTTCGGCTCCGGCGATCCGACACTGTCCGAGTTCGCGCTGGCCGATCTGCACTCCCAGCCCGGCAAGGAGCTGCTCTACAACAGCGGCTACACCCTCAGCCTGCACTCAGTGGACGGGGCGCTCCTGTGGGAACGCGAGGTTAGTGAGCCCCTCAGGAGATTCGCTTCGGTGCAGATACCGGATTTCACCTGTAGCGGCAACGCCTGCAAACAGGTTCTGATCCTGGATTACTCCATCGCCTCCGGATCCAATACCGCGCGGATGCGATTGCTTGACTCCGAGACCGGCAACGAGACCTGGAGTCTGCCGAGCTTGCCCATGGGGCAGGGCGGGCCGCTGGCACTGACTGATCTTGATGGTGACGGGGTGCCCGAAGTGATCTATCAGGGCACCGGATTGACGGTCCTGGATGGGGTGACGCGAACGCTTCGCTGGCAATCTTCGAATATCGACAATGTGCGCACTGTGCGCCGAACCGAGGACAGTCGGCGCAGACTGGCTGCCCTCACGGTACTCGGAACGCTCAGCTATCTGGATACGGCCACTGGAGCCGAATTGCGCAGTCTTTCGCTTGTCGGGCTTTATGGCTCCGAAAATTTCTTCGATGCAGAGATGCGCTATCTCGCCCACACCGACAATGCCGGGCTGTGGATCATTTCCCATACCGGACGGTCGCTCCAGGGCGCGCCACAGACGTGGCTGGTGCCACGCAACTTGCGCGGCCCGGGTGCACAGGATTCCACCTGCATTGCGCGCCGATTCAGCGTGCAACCGCCAACTCGCATCCACATAGGCGAAGACACGCAAACGCTGCATGTCGTCGATATCGAGCAGAATGCGCTGTTCGAGGACGAATTCGAGACGTGGTGAGCGGAAAGTCGCCGTGGCAAGAAGAAGATAGGAGCGCTGCGGTATTTCATTGAAGACCGTTGCCGATATGTCACTGCCCGCCGTTCTCCTGATGATTTGGCAATGCAGGACGTGGCCCCGTTTCGTTCTTTACCGAAGGAAAAAACAGATCATGCGCTTGCTATTCTGCTCCGCTCTCATCCTGGTCGCGACCCAGGTCGCCCATGCTACCGGTTCTGCGGAGTTGGCATCTGAAATACGCGCTGGCGCTCATGCCGGAATCAATGGGTTCGTGTTCGTTCGTGAAGGAAAGCTTGAACACGCGGTGGCGGCAGCTTCGTTCGCGCGCAAGCCGCCCGACATCCGCTCGGCGACAAAATCGATCACGGCCCTGCTGGTGGGAATTGCGCTGGATCGCGGGCAGCTTCGGTCGCTCGACCAACGGGTGATTGACTTGCTGCCGGAGTACGCCGAGCAACTTTCCGGCGATTCGCGGAAAGTTCGCATGACTGTGCGCGACCTGGTGAGCATGCGCAGCGGATTGGATTGCGATGACTGGAATCCCGACTCTCCTGGGCACGAAGATCGGATGTACCGCAAGCGCGACTGGCTGCGCTTCTGGGCATCTGCGCCGCAGCTGAGCGCACCGGGCGAACGGTTTTCATATTGCACGGGCAATGTGATCGCCCTGGGTCGCATTCTCGCGCATGCCAGCGGCGTCAGTGTCAGCGAGTACGCGCAGCAGCACCTATTTGGGCCACTCGGCATCACGCAGGCACGCTGGGCCACTTGGAACCGCGGTGCCGATACCGACAGTGGAGGCCACTTGCGCATCCATCCCACGGACCTGGCCAGGATTGGTCAGCTGGTACTCGATGGCGGTCGTCACGGTGAGGTGCAAGTGGTTTCGCGCGAATGGATTGACACAATGACGACGGCGCACACCGATATTCCCGGTCGCCCACAAAAATACGGTTATCTCTGGTGGGTGGATGAGATCCGCAATCCCGAAGCGCGCGGGGGACGCGTCTGGATGGCCTGGGGCAATGGCGGGAATTTTCTGGTCTTGCTGCCTGAGCAGCATTCCGTGGTGGTGTTCTCGGGGACGCGATTCAATCGCCCGGAGGCGCTGGAACCACTGCACTGGATACGCGATCGTATTCTGCCGGAGTTGCGCATAGCTCAATGATTGCGTCGCGAAGCGCGAAGGGGCCGCGTCTTGCCTTTTGCCCCTGACGATTGCGGATTGAGCGACCTGGGCCGCGGCGATATCCGCTTCAAACCACAAGAGAGCTTCCATGCGGCCGATCACGTACCGGCGCTCACGCTGACCCCAGGCCATCGATATCTGGAGCACTTCAACGGATCGCGGCGATTGCGGGTTTGGCAAAAGGCAAGACGTGACCCCAAATCCCGCAAATCAGAATCAACAATGGTCGGAGATGCCGTGGCGAAGGAAGTGACCAGTATTGCCGCAATAGCAAATTTCCGACTCATCGTTTACCCCAGGCGCATCAAACGCCGCGGTAAGCCGCCGCCGCACGGCAGCGGTTGGTTTGAACGAAAGACTCCCCCGGCGGTCGGCTTGAACGCATAGTTAGAACCGGTGCGGGGCTGCGGAAAGTCTTGCGTGACGGAGCCAACGAAGCCGAGTGGTTGATGCGAAGCGTAGCGCTAATTTCGGATGCGCGCGACGGCGTTGAACGTTTTGCGGAAAAACGAGGCCGAGATCCTCGCCGGAATCGGTGCGAGGGGGGAAGAGCTGGACACCCAGCAATTGCGAGATCTCCTAGACTCGAATGCATCTATTGTCCTCGCCTCAGCTGGGGGTGAGGTCGCGGCGCAGTCTTTTCAGCACCGGACGATGAGTGGGTGTCCAATGTTTTTGCGAACAATGGCAGAGCCAGGTCCTGGCCACGGGATCAGGCTTCCACCGCGCGATGGGCGAGGTCGACAGCATGATTGAGAAGGCCAGGGTGATGGGCCAGAACTGGTTGCGTGGCATCGGCACGGCGAGGTGGTTGGCTTTGCCCCATCGCTGACCTCAGATCGCAAGGCACCACTGCCGGACCTGCCGAGTGCGAGGTAGACCATCCGCGCGGGTTTGCGCGACGGCGCCGGTCAAGATCGGGAGCGCATCGCGGCTACGAGGTGCGCATCCCCTTTCGGAAGACGGCTCGAAGGCAACCATTGTCTTCGTCGCAGCTGAGAGTGAGCTCGGGGCATCGTTTAGCGAGTGTCGGGTAATGAGCGGGTGTCCAGTGTTGTTGGGATTGGACACACAATCAGGTCTCCTGTCTCGACGGATAGCGCGCAACTCCTTGCGAAGGGGAATGGTGGCAGGGACGAATCCCCGCCGAGACGTTCGCCGTGAAGTCCCGGAGATGGGCAGCCAACTACCAAGCGCAATTGTCCCCGGCGCCTTTTCTTGAGCGAAGGTAGGTCATGGCGCATAGACTGCCATCGTGGGCGGTTGATTGCAGTCAGATCAGTGCGGAGCGGCGGTTGGGAGAGATCGGAATTGTGGGTGTCCGGGATTGCGGTGTGTGGCGACAATCAGTGGGTGTCCAATTGTTGGTCTGCAGTGCTTGTCGGCGCGGTGTCTTGCATGCCAGAAAGTCTACCCAATCGATGCGCCGCGCAAAGGATCAGTCAAGGCATTTTGCAGCGCATTTTGTGATGCATTGCGTGGTGCCGCTTGTCGTTCTGAATGGCAGTAGCGCTTGCGCCGCCGGCCAACTTCAATCCCTTCCAGCATCAGCTTCAACCCCGTCCAATCCAGCTCACGCGAATGCACACAACGCCAATCGCTGATGAAACGCCCGGCCTCCAAGCGCTTGGCCCACACGCAATACCCGCTGCGATCGAAGTACAGCACCTTCATCTGCGTCGCCCGCCGATTGACGAACACGAACAACTGACCGCTCAACGGATCATGACCCATGCCGTGCTTCACCAATGCCGACAAGCCATCGAACGACTTGCGCATGTCCACAGGCGCACCATACAGCTGCACCCGAATCTGACCCTCAGGGAAGAACATCAGCCGCGCCGCAACTGCAGCATCAAGCCGCCACCCAAATCCAGCCGCAGTTCGAAACCCGATGGCAGTGCATCCGCTGCGCTCAGCGCACCCAGATCGACAAACGCTGTCTTGGCCACGTCGTGCTTCACCACCGACGCCACCGGCAATCGCTTCGCATCCTCCCTCTCCACGCCAAGCTGCGACCGCCACCGATAGAAATTCGCCGCGCTCACCGCCTCACGCGCGCAGAACGTCGACACCGCCAATCCGCTGCCTGAGTAGCGCGCCAACAGGCTCCGCCACCCCGCTTCACCCAATCTCCGTCGCCGTTTGACCCCTGCCACCTCAGGTCCTCCAGATCGTTGAACTGGAGGCGCATTGTCCAGATCACAACGCGCCGGGGAAGAACGCCGTGGAGTTACCGCTTACTGTCCAACGCCTGAATTGAGCCGCGCCGCGAAGCGCCGTCGGCTTAAATAAATTGTTGCTCGCCCGCGCTGTCAAACTGGTCACGGCATAGGCGATCGACAATCGCATTTTCCCGACCATGAACGGTAAGCCCGGTATCGGCTCAATTTTGGTACTTGAACTGGTACCCGTCAGGGTTCAGAAGCCAGTCGGCGACTTCTTCAACAGGTGTCTCGGAATCCAGCCAGAAATCGGGCAGGAAGCCGCGCTCGATGCTGTTTTCTGGATGAATGATAAGTCTGCCTGGTAACCTCAACTTGATGCGGGAATGCTTGAGGCTAAAGTTTCTGGTGTTGGCGAAGGCATATGTCATGTTGGAGTTCTCTCCAACGATTACGCTGTTTGGTACGCTTTTCGACATGGCGAGCGCGTTGTTCCCCGCAGATCCATTGCGGACGTTCGAAAGAACAACCAACTTGCCTTTGTAGTCGCCAAACGCTTGTTTCGGATTGTCTCGGACTACTTCCCAGTAGCGGCGCGGGTTGGCGACGAGGTCGACTTTCTCCCGCCTGACTTGTTCAACGTGCGCACGCTTGTACTCCGGAATCTCGGACATTGGGGTCGCATCATCCAGCCATGCAGATGGCCAACTTGACCACCCGTTCTTGCCCGGAAGATAAGCCTGAGCGATAGCGGTTGAATGCAGGTGGGCCTCCCACGACTCCTCTTGGGCAATGCTGTTGAAGTTCTCGATGAACTTGAACGGGTACTGGGTGATGCCACCATCGTTGGCCAGAAGATTCCATATGAAGAAGGGCTCATTGCGCAGCTGTTTGCCGTGCTCGGAAAAGCTCTCGAGCTCCTCGATCTTGCCTTCACCCCAGAAAGACGAGCTGCGGACAACAGGAACGTTGCGAACTCTCGATACCTCAATAATGTTGTTGAACCGATCGTACTGAATGTTGCCGATGCGGCAGGGATGCATGGCGACGGTCACGATGCCATGGCGGAAGCGGGCTGTCGTCTGCGCATTCGGGGTAGTGCTCATGCCTCCGAAAAGGTAGTGTTGCGACCCGGCAGGCGAAAGGGTGGGGAAGAGCCTCTCATCCGCGTCGACATACTCGGAGCCAACCGGTACGTCATGCTCTGCGGACTGGATGACCACATACCGGTTGCCTTGCTTTGCGATGACAAAGCTCGCGAAGTACTGGCGGATACGAGTGAAGAACTCGCTGACTTCATGCCCGATGATTGCTGTATGCGGGTCATTGATGCCTTCGAAAGCGGCATAGATTTTCCTCTCGAATTCTCGGGTATCGATCTCTGGAGACCCGGCTGCCTCAACGTAGCGGCGCAGCACTTCGTAGCCACCCTCAAAGTCAACACCCTGCTGCTGCCAATAGAACCGACCGCTGTAGGCGTTATCCAGTATGTAGCGGAGGGCCTCAACATCTTCCAATGCTTGCTGCTTCGAAATGCGGTCAGGAATGTGGCCGACTAAGTAGTCCGGTAGCTCCGTCAGTGTTAGCGGGGTGCTCATCCGGTCGATGAAGTGCCGCAGTGGTGCTGGCACCGACTCATCGGTCAATTCCTGGGCCGGGGCGTGCTCGAGCGAAGCACAACCATTCAACCCGATACACAGTACTGCGACGGAAAGGCAGGAAAGCGAAAAGTGGCGAGGCATGGAGGTTCCTTTTTGGGGCTGACGCCTGAATCAAGCCGCGCCGCGGAGCGGTGTTGGCTCGGATGAAATGTGAGGCCGAAATGTACCAATATGATGCAGGTGGGAGCAGAAAGGTTGGAAAATTAGAGGTGGAAAATTGGACACCCACAATTTCCGTGACGGAAGGGGAAAATTGGACAAGGGAAAATTGGACTCCCACAATTTCCGTGACGGCGCTGCGAGTCGTCGTCGACAGACACAACGTGGAGCGCTGACTTGGCGTTACGCTGTCGGGGTTCGAGTCGAACGCTGTTCGCGAGTGCTGGCGCCGGATGGGCGCGCCTTGGCGCTGTGGTCGCCGCGCCACTTTTCCAGTGATCTCGCGGGGTTCGCTTCAGCCAGGCACTTTGGACAGGGCTCGTGCAGTGCCAATGCCGCGCAGCCAGAACTGACTCATCGCTCGGGCTTTCTCGATGAGGCTTTCGACTTCGCCGATCGCGCGGCCGAATCCTGAGCCCATTGCCATGACTTGCCGCATCCAGCATTCTGGACGCGTCCCGAGCCTTGCCACGAGTGCAGGTGCGGGACCGACAATTGCACCGCGTTTGTCAGCGCGAATCTGCCGACCGCTGAAGTCGACCAAGCCAAGGTATTCGGCTTGGCTCATCCGCAGCACCGACAGTCCCCGAGTGCCCAACACCGGCGCCAGGGCGTGCCCGGCGGACGCGGGCGCGGCTTCGATATCGGTGAGGCGCTGCCTGGCGCTGGTGTGGTGTGAAGCCTCCAGCGTGTCACATATTCCAGCGCGAACTGGGTTGGGATCCACATACGTCATCGCCGCAATCACCGCAGCATCGTCCAAGAGGGCTTGGCATCTGAATCTACCCTCTGACGCACATGGATGTGCGGAATGCAGGTTTTGCAGGAGCAAAAACCTGCCCAAAAGCGACCGTTGCAGATGTATTCCTTGTTCGCTCGTCGTGCGATGGGCTCAGACAAAACACGGCCGCTCATGCGCATCCTGCGCTCGCGGCACTCGCACATCCATGTGCATCGCATGAACCAGGACAGGTCTGCGAGCCGGCCGCGCAGTACCGCGATGCGATCGGCGTGGCCAGAAAGTACCGCTGCTCGCAACTCCGGCGCCTGATCGGGCCGTGGAAACAATCGAACCCAGCGATCGGCCACCTCCAGGTCCGACCACGCCGACGCTACTTCCGGCAAGGTCTGCACGACGACATGCAGATGATTGCTCATCACGGCGAAACCCCAGATCGACACCGCGAAAACTTTGCCAATCTCGCGCAATCGATCCTCCACCCATTGCCGGCGGTGTTCGAATGACCGTCCACTGTAGCTGTCCTCACCGCACAAGAACGCACGGCGCACACAGCACGATACGCAGTGGAACACGCCGGGTGTACCGGGAGGAACGAGGGCGGATCGAGGATAGGTCATTTCACACAGACTGCCATCGTCGACCGCTGATTGCAGTCAGATCAATGCGCGGCGGGAGGTGGGAAAGTTCTGAATCATGGGTGTCCGGTATTCATGGGTGTCCGGTATTCATTCTCGTGCCGCGAAGCGGCATCGGGTTGAATGAGTTGTTAGGTACCACTTGCGGCCTGCGCAATCAACGGTTGGGCACCCTTGAATTCTGGTGAGGCCTCAGGGTGCCACGGGAATAAACCTGAGCGCGAGGGCCAAATAATTTGATGCAGCGGAAAGCTGCTGTCCTGGTAGTACCAGATGGCGGTGCCCACGTGCTCACGATACTGCGAGAAGGGAACCTCGGCGAAGCAGCAGGAATAGCCCTCTAGCAGCGCATCCGATGGGGCTGAAAGGTCGATGGCTTCACCGCGTTTAGCCTCGTGCGCTGCAATGGACAAGATCTTGTGCGCAACAGTTGAGGGGAGGCCGAAGATGATGAGCTCCGGATGGCCGTAGGTCTGGAAAAGGCCAATAGTGAACGAGTACTTGACGTGCTCGTCCTCAGCGAGGATGTGGATGCAATGCCACCCGAACTCGGCGATGTTGTCGAGAACCTGTTGCTCGCTTTTATCTTCGCCGACAGTGCGAACCATTTGTGGCACCTAACGAGGCTGTAGAAAAAGTCGGCCGATGCTAGAACCGGCAAATTTCTGGGGTCTGTTTACTCCTACCGAGGGGCCGATCGTTGACTGCTGAGCCTCTGGTGAGGTCATCCTTTGTACCGTTCGCAGGAAAAATTGACGGGGGAGCTTTTCTACAACCTCAACGCCGCGTTAAGCCGCCGCCGCACGGCAGCAGTAGGTTTGAACGAAAGACTCCCATGGCTGCGTGACTTAAACCAAACAGCCTCCACGAAGAGTTATCGCCGAATCTGGTGTATGGGGTGAGTTGAGAAGAGGCGGCGTACTGGGTTGAAATGGGCTTGTCGAGAGTCCAACCCAACCACGGAGTACGCCACCATGTCGAACGATAACGTTGTTCCCTTCCGTCAGCCAG
>JBBSLG010000010.1:0-146693 GCA_038255435.1 Lysobacterales bacterium | reverse complement strand
GCGCGACTGCTCTGGCTTTCGCTTTCGCTGACGATATCTGCAGCCCCACCGCTTGGCCTCCGGGCCAACCAGGCGCCGCAGGAGCGGCGCCCTCCAACAGCCGCCCAGGCGCCGCGGGAGGGTCGCGCTCCCGCGCGACTGCTCTGGCTCCAGGGACACGCGCTCCTGCGCGACTGCTCTGGCTTTTGCTTTCGCTGACGATATCTGCAGCCCCACCGCTTGGCCTCCGGGCCAACCAGGCGCCGCGGGAGGGTCGCGCTCCCGCGCGACCGCTTTCGCTAGACCTCGATCGTGGCGAGGTCGCCCTTGGTTTCGAGCCAGTCCTTGCGGTCCGAGGCGCGTTTCTTGGACAGCAGCATGTCCATCATCTTGTGGGTGGCGACGCTGTCTTCGACATTGAGTTGGACAAGTCGGCGGGTATCCGGGTGAATGGTCGATTCGCGTAGCTGCGAGGGATTCATTTCGCCCAGTCCCTTGAAGCGGGTGACGCTGACCTGACCCTTGAGTTTCTCCCGCTCGATCTTTTGCAGGGTGCTGCGTTTTTCATCTTCATCAAGCGCGTAGAACACCTGCTTGCCGCAGTCGATGCGAAACAGCGGCGGCATCGCGACGAACACATGGCCAGCGCGGACCAGGCTGGCGAAGTGACGGACGAACAGTGCACATAGCAATGTCGCAATATGCAGACCGTCGGAGTCGGCGTCGGCGAGGATGACCACCTTGCCATAGCGCAGGCCATCGAGTCGCTCATTGCCTGGATCGCAGCCGATGGCTACAGCCAGATCGTGCACTTCGTTGGACGCCAGCACGCCGTTCGATTCCACTTCCCAGGTATTGAGGATCTTGCCGCGCAGCGGCAGGATCGCCTGGAAATCCTTGTCGCGTGCCTGCTTGGCCGAGCCGCCGGCGGAATCACCCTCGACCAGGAACAGCTCGGTGCGCGAAAGATCCGTGCTGGCGCAGTCGGCCAATTTGCCGGGCAGGGCAGGGCCCTGGGTGATCTTTTTGCGGACGACGATTTTTTCCTGCTTGAGCCGCACCTGGGCGCGTTCGATCGCAATCTGGGCGATCCGCTCGCCCATATCGGTATGCTGATTCAAGTACAGCGAAAAGGCATCGTGCGCCGCCGATTCGACGAACGCCGCCGCACCGCGTGAACTCAGACGTTCCTTGGTCTGGCCGGAGAACTGCGGATCGCCAGTCTTGTAGCTGAGCACATAGCTGACCCGGTCCCAGACGTCTTCCGGGGCCAGCTTGACGCCGCGCGGCAGCAGGTTGCGGAAATCGCAGAACTCGCGCAGTCCATTGGTGATGCCGGTGCGCAGCCCGTTGACGTGGGTGCCGCCCTGAGCGGTCGGGATCAGATTGACATAACTCTCCGGCACCAGATCGCCGTCGATGGTCCAGGTCAGCGCGACATCGAGCGCATCCTTCTCGCGTTGCAGGCTGGCGACAAAGAGTTCAGGCGGCAGCATCTCGCGTCCAATCAGCATGCCGCGCAGATAGTCGCGCAGGCCATCCTGATAGAACCAGTCGCTGCGCTCGCCGGAAGCCTCATCGAGCAGGCTGACCTTGAGGCCCGGGCAGAGCACCGCCTTGGCGCGCAGCACATGCTTGAGCCGGGTCAATGAGATTTTCGGTGTATCGAAGTACTTGGGGTCTGGCCAGAAGCGCAGGCGGGTGCCGGTCTGTTTTTTCGGCACGGTACCGATCACGGTCAGTGCTGTGGTGCGATCACCGTTGCTGAAATCCATCTGGTACTGCTGGCCGTCACGGCGGATCACCACTTCGACCTTGGTCGACAGCGCATTGACCACCGAGACGCCGACGCCATGCAGTCCGCCGGAAAACTGATAGTTCTTGCCGGAAAACTTTCCGCCGGCATGCAATCGGGTCAGGATCAGTTCGACGCCAGGTACGCCTTCTTCCGGATGGATGTCCACCGGCATGCCACGGCCGTCATCGATGACTTCGACCGAACCATCGCTGAACAGGGTGACTTCGATACTGCGGGCGTGCCCGGCCAGGGCTTCGTCGACAGAGTTGTCAATGACTTCCTGGGCCAGATGGTTCGGGCGGGACGTGTCCGTGTACATGCCGGGCCGGCGCTTGACCGGCTCCAGACCAGAGAGGACTTCGATATCGGCGGCGTTGTAGCGGGTGGTCATTGCGAAACCCAGCGGGATGAATCAGCCGTGCAGGATGGCGGTCTCGTGGCACAAGTTCAAGTGCGCAACGAAATCGGGGCGGGTTCAGGTAAAATGTCACTTTCCAGCGCATAGGCCGCTTCAATGACCGCCCTGATCTTTGTAACCGGAGGCGTGGTGTCCTCGCTTGGCAAGGGCATCGCCTCGGCCTCGCTGGGTGCCATCCTCGAAGCCCGTGGCCTTAAGGTCACGATGATGAAGCTCGATCCCTACATCAATGTCGATCCCGGCACGATGAGCCCGTACCAGCACGGAGAAGTCTACGTGCTCGATGATGGCGCCGAGACCGATCTGGATCTTGGTCATTACGAGCGTTTCGTCAACACCCGGCTGTCGCGCAAGAACGCCATCACCACCGGCCAGATCTACGAGTCGGTGATCCGCAAGGAGCGTCGTGGCGACTATCTCGGCGCGACCGTGCAGGTGATTCCGCACATTACCGACGAGATCAAGCGCTGCGTCGATGTTGCGACCGAGGGCTTCGATGTTGCCCTGGTCGAAATCGGCGGTACCGTCGGTGATATCGAATCGCAGCCCTTTCTCGAAGCAATCCGTCAGCTGCGCATCGAGCGCGGCCCCGAGCGCACCTTGTTCATGCACCTGACCCTGGTGCCCTTCATCAAGGCGGCGGGTGAGATCAAGACCAAGCCGACCCAGCACTCGGTCAAGGAACTGCGCAATATCGGTATCCAGGCCGATGTGCTGCTCTGTCGCTGCGAAGATCCGCTGCCCGATGATGAGCGGCGCAAGATCGCGATGTTCACCAATGTGCCGGTCAATGCGGTGATTTCGGCGGTCGACATGAAATCGATCTATGCCATTCCGCTCTGGCTGCATGAGCAGGGACTCGACGAGATCGTGATCCGGCACCTGCGTCTGGATGCCGGCCCGGCCGATCTCAGTGACTGGCAGCGCACGGTCGATGCCGTGCAGAAGCCGACCGAGAGCGTCAACATCGCCATCGTCGGCAAATACGTCGAACACAAGGACGCCTACAAGTCGTTGGGCGAGGCTCTGCGCCACGGTGGCATCACCCACAAGGTTGGCATCAACCTGCACTGGGTCGAGTCCGATGCGCTCGAAGCCGAGGGCACCGCGACCCTGGAGGGGATGGACGCGATCCTGGTGCCGGGTGGGTTTGGTCAACGTGGATTCGAGGGCAAGGTGTTGGCCGCACGATTCGCGCGCACGCGGCGGATTCCCTATTTTGGAATCTGTTACGGGCTGCATGCGGCGGTTGTCGAATACGCTCGCAACGTCTGTGGTCTGGCCGGTGCCAACAGTACTGAGAACGACCGTCAGTCGCCGCATCCAGTCATCGCCCTGATCACCGAGTGGACGACCAGCGCCGGTGATGTTGAGAAGCGCGACGACAATTCCGACAAGGGTGGCACCATGCGCCTCGGTGCACAGGAATGTCGACTCAAGGCCGGCTCGCTGGCGCGCGAGTTGTATGGCAAGGACGTGATCGTCGAGCGCCATCGGCACCGCTACGAGTTCAACAATCGCTATCGCCAGGTGCTCGAGGACAATGGCATGGTGATCTCTGGCAAATCGATCGACGACATGCTGGTGGAGATGATCGAGCTGCGCGACCATCCCTGGTTCGTCGCCTGCCAGGCGCATCCGGAATTCACCTCATCGCCGCGACGCGGTCATCCTCTTTTTGCCGGCTTCGTGAAGGCCGCAGTCGAACAACGCGCGCGACCGAGCAATGTGCGCGAGATCGTTGCCAAGAGCGTGTAGGTGCAAGGACTGATCCGAAGGCTTTGGATTTTCGAAATCGTCGCCATATATTCCAGGCCTGCGGCCCAACTGTCCTGCCTGCAGTCTGCGTACACCGAGGAAAGTCATGAAACTGTGTGGATTTGAAGTCGGCAACGACCAGCCTTTTTTTCTCATTGCCGGACCCTGCGTGATCGAGAGCGAGCAGCTTGCGCTCGACACGGCCGGGCAGCTGAAGGAAATCACCACGCGCCTCGGTATCCCGTTCATCTACAAGTCCAGCTTCGACAAGGCCAATCGTTCGTCCGGCGGTAGTTTTCGCGGCCCCGGCCTCGAGGGCGGACTCAAGGTGCTGGCCGAAGTGAAGCGCCAGATCGGTGTGCCGGTGCTCACCGATGTCCACGAATACACGCCGATGGGCGAAGTCGCCAGTGTGGTCGATGTGCTGCAGACGCCGGCGTTTCTGTGCCGGCAGACCGATTTCATCCAGAGTGTTGCGCGGACGATGAAGCCGGTGAACATCAAGAAAGGCCAGTTCCTCGCACCCTGGGACATGAAGCACGTGGTCGAGAAAGCCAAGGCCACCGGCAATGACGACATCATGGTCTGCGAGCGCGGCGTCAGTTTCGGCTACAACAATCTGGTTTCGGATATGCGCTCACTGGTGGTGATGCGCGAGACCCGGTGTCCGGTGGTGTTCGACGCCACCCATTCGGTGCAGTTGCCGGGCGGTCAAGGCACCACCAGCGGAGGTCAGCGTGAATTCGTTCCGGCGCTCGCGCGCGCGGCGGTGGCGGTTGGAATCGCCGGCCTGTTCATGGAAACCCATCCGGACCCAGAGAAAGCACTCTCTGATGGTCCCAACGCCTGGCCGCTCGCTCATATGGCGCAGTTGCTTGAGGTGCTGCTCCGGATCGACAGCGCGGGCAAATCTTCGCGGGAATTCTGATCGCCACTTGTCACGTGAGATTCTGCCAATGGCTCCCGCGCGCGCAGCGCCGAAGATGAGGACGGACTGATGGCGATTCCTTGGCTGAGCCTGCTGAACACGGTTCCATGGTCCGAGGTGATCCGCAACGCGCCCAAGCTGGCGGATGCTGCCGGCAAGCTCTGGAAAACCGTCGCACGCAGGCCGGCGGCGTCCGCGGCGCTTGCAAACGCGACTACCGAAGCGCTGATCACCAACGCGCCCGATCCTGCTGCGCTGTCCGATGCGAGAATTGTTGCGCTCGAAGCAAGCGTGGCCGAGCTCGATCAGCAAATGCTGGCCTCGTCCGAATTGATTCGGGCCCTGGTCGAACAGAACTCCGCGCTGATCGCGGCGATCGAGACCCATCGAAGGCAGCGGATCTGGTTGATCACGCTCGCGGGTTCGGCGCTGATCGTCGCCGTGGGTGCCATGGCCTTTGCCATCCTGGCTGGCCGCCCGTAGTGCCGACGGAGCTGCCACCTGGCGGCGCTGATTGCCGACTCTGGCAGCGCAGCGGCCTCGGTTTCCTTGGGTCGAGGTCGTGCACAGTCTCCAGCGAGTTGCGCTAGCGTCGGCGCGTCCCTTGGAGCCGATATGCCGATCCCTCTCGACAGCAGAACCGATACCGGCTCCGGCTCCCGCGCCGGTGATGATCTCGCCGGTCTGACCCGGATGGTGATCGATGCCGTCCTCGGCGTTACCGATGTCGTCGAGAACATGCATCAGCGGATCGCCAGCGTGCCGCCGATCATCGGCAATGTGCCGGATCGGAGTACGCGCGGTATCACCGGCATGGTCTACCGCAGTGTTCGCGGCATTACCCGCATCGTTGGGTCTGGACTCGATCTGGCGTTGAGTCAGATCACCGCCCAACTTCCAACGCGTATCGATGGCGCGCGTCGTGAAGCCGTACAGGCTGCGCTGAACGGGATGTTTGGTGATTATCTGGAGGCAAGTGGGAACTCGCTGGCGATTCCGATGCGACTGCGCCATCGCGGCGTGCCCTTGCTGCTCGAGCGCGCTGCCTTGCAGGCGCGATTCGGAGGGGACAATCAAAAACTCGTGATCCTGGTCCACGGACTGTGCTTGAACGACCTGCAATGGCAGTGCGATGGCCATGAGCATGGCGCCGCACTGGCTGCCAATCACGGCTACACGGCGCTGCACCTGCATTACAACAGTGGTCGTTCGATTGCCGACAATGGGCGTGCCTTCGCGGCCTTGCTCACCGAGTTGTTGCGGGCATGGCCGGTGGCGATCGCGGACCTTGTGATCATCGGCCACAGCATGGGTGGCCTGGTGACGCGCAGCGCCTGCCACCATGGCGGACGCGATGAATCGGACTGGCTTCGATCCTTGCGCGGACTGGTCTTTCTCGGCACCCCGCATCTTGGCGCGCCACTGGAACGTGCTGGCGACAAGGTGGATCGTGCACTCGGAATCAGTCCTTACACAGCGCCGCTCGCCCAACTCGGAAAAATCCGCAGCGCCGGTATCAAGGATCTGCGTCACGGCAGCATCGCCGAAGACGACTGGCTGGAGCGTGACGCCAATCGGGCCGGGGTGTTGCGTATTACCCCGCTCCCCGAGGGTGTGCCGTATCTGCTGATCGCCGCCAGCACGGCGAAAGCCAGCGGCGCGGCGGGCAAGGCAATTTCCGGTGATGGCCTGGTACCGGTTGCCAGTGCGCTGGGACTTCATCGCCGCGCCGAGCGCAGTCTCGGGGCCGCGTCCGAAGCAACAAAGGTCTGCTTCGGTCTCAATCATTTCGATCTGCTCAGCAGTGGCGAGGTCTACCGGCATCTCAGCGACTGGCTGGTGGCGCGCCGATGAAGGTGCTGATCCCGTTGCCTGATCGCGACCACGATGTCACCGAAGTGGCGGTGCCCTGGCATGTGCTGACCCGCAGCGGCCATCAAGTGGCGTTCGCGACCGAGCAGGGCAGCTCGCCGCGTTGCGACCCGCTGCTGCTCAGTGGCGTAATTTTTGGGCAGCTGGGTGCCGATGCCGAGGCCCGTCGCCTGCACGCACTAATGGCGGACTCCAGCGACTACCGTGCGCCGCAGCGTTGGGATGCGCTCGCTGCGGAATCGTTCGACGCGCTGTTTCTGCCGGGCGGCCATGCGGCGGGAATGCGTCAGTATCTCGAGAGTACGAGTCTGCGCTCGTTGGTGGCGGATTTCATCCAGCGCGACCTTCCGGTAGCAGCGATCTGTCATGGCGTCCTGGTGCTCGCGCGCACGCGAACGCGAACGCCAGATTCGAATAGATCCCTGCTTCATGGGCGCCGCGTAACCTGCCTGCCCAGGTACATGGAGCGTGCGGCCTGGTGGCTGACTGCCTGGAAACTCGGTCGCTACTACCGTACCTATTCCGAGTATGTCGAAGACGAAGTCCGCACAGCGATTGGCGCAAGCGGCCAATTTGAGCGTGGGCCGATCCATCTGTTTGCGCGTGGCAGCGATCGCGACAACAGCGCAGCGCATATCGTCGAAGACGGCCAGTTGATCACCGCGCGCTGGCCCGGTGATGCCTGGGCGATTGCCAAGACGCTCTGCGCGAAGCTCGCGGCATAAAAAAGCGGCCCGGTTTCCCGGGCCGCTCTGGTGTTGCTGGTTACAGCTTTCTGGATCAGGCGGTGCGGCGGCGGATACCGAAGCCGAGCACCATCAGGCTGAGCGCGATCAGGGCCAGGGTGCTGAGGGTCGGCACCGGGATCGAGATGCCAATGACCGCGAATCCGGTTGGATCGGCGCCGCCAGCGACGCTGGGATCATCGGTCGGTCGCGCGGTCTCATTGGTCCCGTTGCCATCGGCATCGAAGTTGATCGTGCCCTGGTTGGTGATGGTGCCCATCGCGCCAGCGTTGATCACGGCATTGATCGTGATCGTTACCGAGCCACCGGACGCCGCCAGTGCACCATTCCAGGTGACCGTATTGGTGCCGATGTTGGCGAGCGCGGTGCCTGAACCAGACGTTGCCGAGACAAGGCTGAGGGAGGCAGGCAGGACATCGACGAACTCGTCACCGGGATTGTCGGCACTCGGCGCACTGCCCGAGTTGGTCAGCACGATCGTGTAGACGATGCTGCCGCCCGGGCTGAAGGTTCCGCTCACCGTCTTGCTGCCACTGACGTCGGCCGATCCCATCACCGTGGTCATGTCGGTCGCGCTGTTGTTGCCCGGCACCGGATCGGTCTCGCCACCACCGATGGCGATGTTGGCGGTGTTGCTGATCACCGTGCCATTCGCTGTAGCGCCATTGACCGTGCAGGTCGCCGTGTAGGTTGCGGTCGCCGAGGCCGGCAGGTTGATCACGTCATTGATATTGCCGGCACCCGCTGCGGTACAGGTACCGCCGCCGGCACCGACACAAGTCCAGCTCACACTGGTGCACTCGGCCGGGAAGGTATCGGTCACGGTGGCGCCGTTGCTGGGCTGTGGGCCGGTGTTGCTGGCAACGATGGTGTAGGTCAGGGTACCGCCCGGATTGACCGTGGTGACGCCATCGGTCTTGGTGATCGACAGGTCAGCGGTCAATACGACCATATCGGTATCGGTCGCCGAGTTGTTGCCGGGTACCGGATCAGTAACGCCAGCCGGAGCCGTGACGGTTGCTGTGTTGGCGATGCTGCCCGAGGCGGCACCGGACACCGTGCAGCTGGCGGTATAGGTGACGCTGCCACCGGCTGGCAGATTGGCCGAGTCATTGATATTGCCGGCGCCCGCCGCCATGCACGTACCGCCACCGGCACCGACACAGGTCCAGTTACAGGTCAGCGTGGCCGGGAAGGTATCGGCGACCGTGCTGCCCGGAGCATCGCTGGGTCCGGCATTGCTGGCCGTGATGGTGTAGGTCAGCACACCGCCGGGAGCGACACTGGTCACGCCGTCGGTCTTGGTGATCGCAAGATCCGCAATGGGATCGAGCGTATCGGTGTCGGTGGCGCTGTTGTTGCCGGGCACCGGGTCGACAATCATCGCGGAAACGGTGGCGGTGTTGACCAGGCTTCCCGTGGCAGCCGCCGAAATCGTGCAGCTGGCGGTGTAGGTCACCGAGCCACCCGAGGGCAGGTCCACCAGATCATTGATATTGCCCGCGCCCGCTGCCGTGCAGGTACCGCCACCGGCACCGACGCAGGTCCAGTTGCAGGTCAGGCTGGCCGGGAAGGTGTCGGCGACCGTCGCACCGGTGACCCCATCCGGACCGGCATTGCTGGCCGTGATGGTGTACGTCGTTGAACCGCCCGGTGTTGCCGTGGCGACGCCGTCGGTCTTGGTGATCGACAGGTCGGCACTGAGTGCGCGGCAGGCGGTGACCGTGACGTCGTCGATGGCGAGGCCGGCCAGCTGCACCGTGTCGTCGGAGGTCAAATTGAACCGGAGTTCAGTATTCATTCCCGCCAGGGCATCGGCCCTTGCCAGCATCTGACTCCAGCCGGAAGACTCCTGGATCGTAACCGAAGGATTGCCCACGGCGCTCGTCATCGTCGCACCCAGCCATTCAAAGAGCCGGATCGGCGTAGCGCCTCCAACCTGCTGAAAATCGACCGAGGCGCGATCGAAGGATGCGCTCTCGATCTGATATTTCTGTGCCCATCGCACCAGGACGGGAGGCGAAAGTCCGGCAAGATTGATGGCCGGCGACAACAGATCCTGTGGAGTACCCGCCACCACGCCTGGGTTGTAGGTATTGTCGAGGTCGGTCTTCCAGCAGTTCACACCACTATTGCACGTAGTGATCGGAGCGAATGTTGGCAGACCGCGCTCCCATTCATCGGTTACGCCGGAATGGGTGAAACCTGCATCATCGGTTTCGAAATCCGTGGTGTAAACAGTTTGTGTGGCGAAGCCGGGCGGGCAGGTTGGCGGTGGCGGCGCCTCGCAAATCCGCAGGCTCCAACCAGTCAGTGTGCCGCCGCTGGCATTGGTAAGGTCATCGCGCAAATCCAGTGTCCAGACCCCGCCGGCGTCTTCGCCATCGAACCAGTCCAGGCGATAGGCCAGCTCGGGCTTGATCTGCATGCCACGCAGCACGGTGAACGTCGGCGGGGCGCCCGCCTCGTCGTCAAATAGCACATCCATCATGGTCTGGCCGCCGGTCGCCCCAGCGCCGATATCGGTGAACAGGCCATTGTCATTCCCGGCGGGCGAACGCAGGTGGGCGTCAATGTCGCCCATCAAGGCGTGATTGAGCTGAATTTCCACGTCAATGTCAGCGATGCGTGGATTGCCAGGCACGGTGATGGTTGAGCTGACCAGGCCCGCGCCAGGGCCGATGGTTTGCGGCACATTGGTGCTGGTATAGGTCGTGCAGTTGACGCCTTCATCGACAGCTGGGTGAATGCTGACGCTGAGATCATAGGTGGCCGTTGGGCCGCCGGTTGCAGCAGTGGCAGAATCCACGAAGGCGAAATAGGTGCCTGCCGTCTTCACCGTGAAGAACAGCGCTTCCGACAGAGGGTTGGCGACCGAGCCTACGCTGGCATCGTCAACGACCAGGATCTGGTTGTTGGCGTCGCCAAACAAGCCGATGCCAAGGCGCCCGTTCCACTGCACGTTGTCGCGTTCCGGGTCGAGATTCAGACTCAGATAGACAGTGTCCCCGGCCGCGGCGCTAAAACTGTACCAATCCTGTTCGGTGGCGGCTGCAGGATTGCGCGCGCCGCTGACCCAGCCATTGACTGGGAGTGGGTTGGCCGTCGCTGGCGTGTCGTTGCTTTCGACTTCTGGAGTTGGGCTGCCACTCTGCAGTCTGAAGTGCAGGTCATACGAACGCAGCTGACCGGTCGCGCTGAAGTGGTTCACCTGGAAAAAATAGGTGCCCGCTGAAGGAATCGCGGCGCCGGCGATCGACGATGAAGTCCCGCCCAACGAGCCGTCGTTGTCATCGAATTCGATCAGCGTGGTTCCGTCCGACTGGAACAGGCGCAATTGGGAATCGGTACTGCCGCTCGCACTGAAGCTGGTCATGACCGCCGCGTAGACGCGATCGCCGGCATTGGCCGAGAACGAATACCAATCGACGTCGGCGTTCGGAAAGATATTGGCGCGCGCCACCACATTCGTTCCGGCCAGGGGGGTGGCCGTGCCGAAGGTGCCATTCGGTTCCACTTCGCCGACGTAGCCCTGACCGAGCACCGCAGCCGGGGGGCGCCGCAATCCCAAAGGATCGTTCAATGGCACCGGAGTCTTGCCGGATGGGTCACCGCTATCCTCTGACCCGGTGATGTGCTCGGCGATATTGGCGAACTCCAGGCTGTTCGCCTGTAGGGCACCGCCCCAGATCAGCACCACTGCCGCCAACATCCGGCCTGCCCACGTTGCCATGCAAATCATATTCGATCCCCAGGTGACTGTGAAGAAAACCACGACGACACGGGTACGTGATCGTCAACCCCAACGTTCGCGCGCACATTAGAGCTATTTGTGCTTGCCGTCGAGATGCGCTAGGACCTCCACGCCCTGGCGGCGTATGTCCCGGATAGCCATCCACGAGCCCCCAAGCCGGTGCCTGGTAAACCGGTCCAGGGTCAATCCGATCAGATGAGGCTCGATATTGCCGCCGCAACTTCATTCCGGGCCAAGGTGCCGAGCGTCGGAACGGGGGAGATTCCAATTGCTGCACATCCCGGTCTGGTCCGCCCACGCCGGCCCGGGATCGCCCCTTCGTCCCCGGCCATCCGCGAAATTCCGCCGAGGCGCTAACATGGCCCCATGAAGGATCAGGATTCGACACGGATTGTGTTGTACGGCGCCGGTGGGCGCATGGGGCAGTCTTTGTTGGCGGCCTGCGGTGGCTTCGATGGGGTGGATATTGTGGCCGCCCTGGTGCGGGCGCAGTCCGAGTTGGTGGATACGCCGGTCAGTGGAGTGTTCGACGCACAGGGAAATGAGCTGGTGCATGTTGCTGCTCTGGATCCGGACTTGGCCGTCGATGTGCTGATTGATTTTTCCGCTGGCGATGCCTTCGACAACGCCCTGGCCATCGCGGTCGAACACCGGATCGCCTTTGTCAGCGGAACCACTGGCTTGCAGGCCGCACAGCAACTCGATCTCGAAAATGCCGCTTTGCATATTCCCGTACTGTGGTCGGCGAATTTCAGTTTGGGGGTCGCAATGCTCATGCGCCTCGTCGGAGAGACCGCTGCGGCCCTCGGTCAGGAATTCCAGGTTGAGATCATCGAGGCGCATCATGCCAACAAGGAAGATGCGCCCAGCGGCACGGCCCTCGCCTTGGGCCGGGCGGTGGCTGAGGCCCGCGGTCGTGGACTACACGAAGTGGCACGACGCGGCCGGGACGGATTGATCGGCGCGCGCGATCCCGACGAGATCGGGTTTTCGACAATCCGTGGCGGCGACATCGTGGGTGAGCATACGGTGATGTTCATTGCATCCGGCGAGCGCATTGAGCTGAGCCACCGGGCCAATACCCGCGACCTGTTTGCGCGCGGTGCCTTGCGGGCGGCGCAGTGGATCAAGGGCCGGCCGGCTGGACTCTATTCGATCGAGGACGTGATCTCGCGCTAGTCCTGCAACAGACGTATCGCAGGCATCAGCCGGTGTGAACGCATCGACCTTGCTTGTCGCTCGACCTGAAGCCGAGGCTGCAGGCGGCGCTCAGAAGTGGCGCGCAACGCGCCTACCGCGGGCGCGTGGCGGCAACAGAATTACCCGCTATAATAGGCGGCCTTCCCCATCCCTGTTCTGGGTTCCGTCCCCAGCGGGTTGTGGGCCGGAGCGCGGCGTTGGCCGGGCCTCGATCAGCGCGCCAAGCGTGCCTGGGGTCCCAAGGCACCGTGGGACCCGTTTGATTCACCACGCGCGGCTGACGGAGGTTGACGTCGGCGCGCGACTGCCTGGACCCTGACATGAGTCAACAGCACGCCCTGCTCGCCCTGGAAGATGGCAGCCTGTTTCGCGGAATTTCCTTTGGCGCCGAGGGTGAGTCTGTCGGTGAGGTGGTATTCAATACCGCGATGACCGGATATCAGGAAATCCTGACCGATCCCTCCTATACACGCCAGATTGTCACCCTGACCTATCCGCATATCGGCAATACCGGCTGCAACCCCGATGACGTCGAGTCGTCCGGAATCAGCGTGGCCGGCCTGGTCATCCGCTGTCTCACCGCGCACAGCACGCACTGGCGGAGCACCGAGTCGCTCAGCGCCTATCTGCATCGTCATGGAATTCTCGGTGCCACCGATATCGACACCCGCCGGCTGACGCGCATCCTGCGCGAGTCGGGTGCGCAGGGTGGCTGCCTGGTCGCTGGACCAGCGGCGCGTGATACCGAAGCGGCCCTGGCAAAGGCGCGCGCTTTTCCCGGCATCAAGGGCATGGATCTTGCCAAAGTGGTGTCAACCACCGCGCCCTATACCTGGAGCGAGGGCAGTCTCGATCTCGATCTCGGACGGGCACAGACGCCCGCGTCGCAGCGCCACGTGGTCGCCTACGATTTCGGCATCAAGCGCAACATACTTCGGTTGCTCGCTGATCGCGGCTGCCGGACCACGGTCGTGCCGGCGCAGACCTCGGCCGCCGAAGTGCTGGCGCTCAAGCCCGACGGTATCTTCCTGTCCAATGGTCCAGGTGATCCCGAGCCCTGCGACTACGCCATCGCCGCCATCCAGGAGTTCCTGCGCAGGCGCGTGCCGGTGTTCGGGATATGTCTGGGGCACCAGTTGCTCGGGCTTGCGGCAGGTGCGCGGACCTCGAAGATGAAGTTTGGCCACCATGGCGCCAATCATCCCGTTATCGACATCGAAACCGGGCAGGTCATGATCTCGAGCCAGAACCACGGGTTTGCCGTGGATGAAGCTTCATTGCCGGCCAATGTGCGGGCAACCCACCGCTCGCTGTTCGATCAGTCATTGCAGGGTATCGCCCTGAATGATGCGCCCGCCTACGGTTTTCAGGGCCACCCGGAAGCGAGTCCTGGTCCGCATGATGTGACGCGGTTGTTTGATCCGTTCATTGCAGCGATGTCAACATCGGCAAGCCGGGCGCCGCGGGCGGCCTGACGGAAT
Organism: Lysobacterales bacterium; assembly: GCA_038255435.1. Lineage (GTDB taxonomy): Bacteria > Pseudomonadota > Gammaproteobacteria > Xanthomonadales > Ahniellaceae > 0-14-3-00-62-12. The sequence goes on along the minus strand of JBBSLG010000010.1, from coordinate 132,759 downwards.
CTGCTGAAGTGCATACCCATTCGATACCCAGTTGGAAACTTGTCTGCCTGACCATGATCGCCCTGTTCGCGCTCGCTGCCTGCGGCAGCGATGAGCCAGCCGGCGAACCTCCGCTGATTGCGCCGGCGATCCTCGAGGAAGTCGCGGAAGAACCTGATCCCAATGCACTGCGACCCGATGCTGGCATCGAAGCCATGGTCGTGGATGCCGAAAGCACCACCACAGTCGCCGGCGAAGATGGCCGTGTGCCGACGCCGGAAGCACCCGTCATCGAAGTGGTCGAGTACGATGATCTGGCCTTCGTTGAGGGCGAGCGGGTGATTGTCCGCACCCAGTTGGGCTCGACGCGGGACGGCGTGCTCAAGCGGTTTCTGAACACCGGTCTGAAGGTCGTGGTGCAGGAGCGCGGCCGCGAGATCGAGTTGGATATGCCGCGGACGACAATCTCGGAAGTCAAAGTGGTCTGGACACGAGCCCAGGGGCTTGCCCCGGCGCCGTCGCCCTGAACCAGGTTCCAGAGTCCGCTTGGCTGCCGACTTTGCTTGGTCAGAACTGCCTGAGCCGCTAGAATCACCGGCATCCCCAGCCAACGGTTGCCCTGATATATAAGCAGGGCAGATTGCTCATGCCCAAGCGTACCGATATCCAGACGATCCTGATCATAGGCGCTGGCCCGATCGTCATCGGGCAGGCCTGCGAATTCGATTACTCGGGCGCACAGGCCTGCAAGGCCCTGCGCGAGGAGGGCTACCGCGTAGTCCTCGTCAACTCGAACCCGGCAACGATCATGACCGACCCCGACATGGCGGACGCGGTCTACATTGAGCCGATCAACTGGCGCACCGTCGAGCGCATCATCGAGAAAGAGCGTCCACATGCGCTGTTACCGACGATGGGCGGCCAGACTGCGCTGAACACCGCGCTCGATCTGGCCGATCGGGGCGTGCTCGAAAAATACGGTGTTGAACTGATCGGCGCCTCGCGCGATGCCATCCGGATGGCCGAGGATCGTGCGCTGTTTCGGACCGCGATGATCGAGATCGGCCTCGATTGCCCGCGCGCCGAAATTGCCCGCAGCCTGGAACAGGCAATCGATATCCAGACCCGGGTCGGCTACCCGACCATTATCCGTCCTAGCTTCACCCTCGGCGGTAGTGGCGGCGGCATCGCCTACAACCGCGAAGAGTTCATCGACATCATCAATCGTGGTCTCGAGCTGTCGCCGGTCACTGAAGTCCTGGTCGAGGAATCCGTGCTCGGCTGGAAGGAATACGAGATGGAAGTTGTCCGCGACAGCAAGGACAACTGCATCATCGTCTGCTCGATCGAGAACTTCGATCCGATGGGCGTGCATACCGGCGACTCGATCACGGTGGCGCCTGCGCAGACGCTGACCGACAAGGAATACCAGCGGCTGCGCAATGCTTCGATCGCCGTATTGCGCAAGATCGGTGTCGATACCGGCGGTTCCAATGTGCAGTTCGGCGTCAACAGCGAAGACGGCCGCGTGGTGGTGATCGAAATGAACCCGCGTGTCTCACGTTCTTCGGCGCTGGCGTCGAAGGCCACCGGATTTCCGATCGCCAAGATTGCCGCGAAACTGGCAGTCGGCTACACGCTGGATGAACTCAGCAATGACATCACCGGTGGGCGCACGCCGGCCTCATTCGAGCCGGCAATCGACTACGTCGTCACCAAGATTCCGCGTTTTGCCTTCGAGAAATTCCCAACCGCCGACTCGCGACTGACCACCCAGATGAAATCGGTTGGCGAAGTGATGGCGATGGGTCGCAGTTTCCCCGAATCGCTGCAGAAAGCCCTGCGCGGCATGGAAACCGGCAAGGACGGACTCAATCCCACTGATGTCGACTGGACTACCGACGACGGCCTGGTCGAATTGAAGCGTCAACTGCGTGAGCCCGGGCCAGATCGTCTGTTCTACGTCGCCGACGCGTTCCGTGCGGGTTTGTCGCGCGATCAGGTCTATGCGCTGTGCCGGATCGATCACTGGTTCCTGGTCCAGATCGAGGAGCTGATCGCCACCGAGCAGACGGTGTCCGAGCGCGGACTCGCCGCCATGGATGCCGATCGTCTGCGCTTTCTCAAACGCCAGGGTTTCTCCGATTCGCGCCTGGCGACGCTCACCGGCACCAATGAGGACGCGATCCGCCATCTGCGTCGCGCCTTGAATGTGCGCCCGGTCTACAAGCGCGTGGACTCATGCGCCGCCGAGTTCGCCACCGACACGGCCTACCTTTATTCGACCTATGAGGAAGAGTGCGAATCGCAGCCGACTGACCGACGCAAGATCATGGTGCTCGGTGGCGGGCCCAATCGCATTGGCCAGGGCATCGAGTTCGACTATTGCTGCGTGCACGCCGCAATGGCGCTGCGCGAGGATGGCTACGAGACGATCATGGTCAACTGCAATCCGGAGACAGTGTCGACGGATTACGATACTTCCGATCGCCTTTATTTCGAGCCGTTGACGCTCGAAGACGTGCTCGAGATTGTCGACAAGGAAAAACCTGTCGGCGTGATCGTGCAGTACGGTGGCCAGACGCCATTGAAGCTTGCGCGTGCGCTGGAAGCCAATGGCGTGCCGATCATCGGCACCAGTCCTGATTCGATCGATCTGGCCGAAGATCGCGAACGTTTCCAGAGTCTGATCCAGTCGCTGGATCTGATCCAGCCGCCCAACCGCACCGCGCGCCACCCCGAGGAAGCCATGGCGCTGGCGCGCGAGATTGGTTATCCGCTGGTGGTCCGGCCGAGCTATGTGCTCGGTGGTCGCGCCATGGAGATCGTCTACGCGGATGTCGATCTCAAGCGCTACATGACCGAGGCGGTCCGGGTTTCCAACGATTCTCCGGTTTTGCTCGATCGCTTCCTCGACAACGCGGTGGAGGTCGATGTCGATGTCGTGGCCGATGCCGAGGGCAATGTGTTCATCGGCGGCATCATGGAGCATATCGAAGAGGCCGGCGTGCATTCCGGTGATTCCTCTTGCTCGCTGCCGCCGTACTCGCTGACAGCGGAAGTCCAGGACAAGCTGCGTGAGCAGGTCACCCTGATGGCGCGTGCGCTCAAGGTCATCGGACTGATGAATACGCAATTTGCTATCCAGGGAGACACGATCTTTGTGCTCGAGGTCAATCCGCGCGCCTCGCGCACGGTGCCTTTTGTCTCCAAGGCAACGGGCGTCGCGCTGGCCAAGGTGGCCGCACGTTGCATGGTCGGCAAATCGCTGATCGCCCAGGGCTGCATCAGCGAGGTGATCCCGGACTACTACTCGGTGAAGGAAGCCATTTTTCCGTTTGCCAAGTTCCAGAATGTCGATCCCATCCTTGGACCCGAGATGCGTTCGACCGGTGAAGTGATGGGTGTCGGGCGCAATTTCGGCGAAGCCTTCGCGCGGGCACACGAAGCCGCCAACATTCAGGCGCCACGCGTTGGCAAAGTATTCATCAGCGTGCGCGACGCCGACAAGCCGCGCATTTTGAACGTGGCGATGGAGCTGGTCCGCCGCGGCTATACGATCGTGGCGACCCACGGCACCTGCGACCATCTCCAGGCGCAGGGGATAGCCTGCGAACGGGTCAACAAGGTCGCCGAGGGCAGGCCGCACGTTCTCGACATGATCAAGAATGACGAAATCGTGTTCATCGTCAACACGACCGAAGGCAAGCAGGCGATCGCCGATTCGTTCTCGATCCGCCGCGGCGCATTGCAGCATCGGGTCACCTATTCGACTACCGTGACTGGCGCGCGTGCGCTGGTGCACTCGCTGGACCACCGTGATACCGGTAGAGTCAATTCACTGCAGGAACTGCACAAGGCATTGCAAAAATGAAACGAGCTCCTCTTACCCAGCGTGGCGTCGAGCGCCTGCGCAGTGAACTCGAGCGGCTGAAGAGCGTCGATCGTCCGCGCATCATCCAGGCAATTGCCGAAGCGCGTGCGCACGGCGATCTCAAGGAGAATGCCGAGTACCACGCTGCCCGCGAACAGCAGGGATTTGCCGAGGGTCGCATCCAGGCCATCGAGGCCGCGTTGTCATTCGCAGAGATTATCGATCTGAGCAAGCTCAATGCCGGCACGCGCATTGTGTTCGGTGCCACGGTGGACCTGGTCGATGTGGATACCGATGAGAAGGTGACCTATCAGATCGTTGGCGAACTGGAAGCTGACATCAAGCAGAATCTGATTTCGGTCAACTCGCCGATGGCGCGCGCGCTGATCGGCAAGAGCCAGGGCGATATCGCCGAACTGGTTGCCGCGCGCGGCACGCGCAGTTTCGAGATCGCAGGCGTGCGCTACATCTGAGCCCAGACGATGTCCGGACCAGGCGATAGCTACCGAACCAGCCGGGCGCCAACTTTCCTGGGCGTCCCCATCCGGCGACTCCGACTCGGATGAGCGACTGCCTTGTCTTGCTGCCCGCGCTGGGACTGCTGCAAGCCGCAAGGCCCGCACATCAGCTCTGGGCTGTGCTCGGCCGAGGCGATCGCGTTGAACCTGCTGCGCGCCGCAATGACCTGGTCCCAACGGCCGCCTTCGAGGTGATCCCCGATCAGTTTTCGGCAGCGGCGGTGAGTCGCCTGGCCGAGGTCGGCGATGCCGATGCGCACGTCTGGCTGCGTGCCGATCCCTGCTGGCTGCAGCCGGATATGAACAGTCTTCGGATGATGGCCTGGGGCGACATGCGCCTGAGTCCTGAAGATGCCGAGGATTTGCTGGGGGTGCTGCGACCGCTGTTCGGAGATGCAGGATTCGAGTTGTCGGTCGCGCACCCCGATCGCTGGTATCTGCGCCTCGCGCCAGGTTCCGAGCCGCCGGACTTCTCACCTCCGAGCGCGGTGCTTGGTGACGATGTCGAGCGCCATATCCCGGCGGGTAATTCGGGCCTGCACTGGCGCCGCCTGCTCAACGAGACCCAGATGAGCCTGCATCAGCATCGGGTCAATGCGCGTCGTGCCGATGCCGGCCTGGCGCCGGTGAACAGTGTCTGGTTCTGGGGCGGGGGTCGTTTGCCCAATCGCGTGCGCGCTCAGTGCCAGCGCTATCTCTCTGATGATCTGCTGGTCCGTGGTCTGGCCCGGCAGGCGGGTGTGACCTGCTCGCCGCTGAGCGCAGCGTTCGATCCAACTGCCGATTATCAGCACGCCTGTCTGGATCTGCGAGCGAGTTCTCCGGCTCAACTTTTCGCTGACTGGATCGATCCGCTGTTGTCGCGCATTGGCCGCAGCGGAAACCGCCAAAGCGCGTTCGCCTTCGACGATGGTCCGGTATTTCGACTGCGGCGCGGCCAGCGGTGGCGGTTCTGGCGACGGGCGTTGCCGCTGCAAGGCGTGCCGCGCGAGCAGGCCTCGTGAATACACGCGCGATCGTGCGTCGCGAAGTCGCTACCGATCATCCGCTGCTGGCAGCGACTGCGGTCCATCCGGTGCTGCGCAGGGTTTATGCGGCGCGTGGGATCGAATCGACCGACGCCCTCGATCTGCGGCTTGGCGGAATGCTCGGCCCCGGAGCCCTGGGTGGGCTCGATGAGGCCTGCGCGCTGCTTGTTCATGCCCTCGACGCGCAGCAGCGCATTCTTGTTGTCGGCGATTTCGACTGCGACGGCGCCACCGGTACCGCGGTGGCGCTACGCGGACTCAGGATGCTCGGTGCGCGCCACGTCGACTTCCGCATCCCGGATCGCTTTATTCATGGCTACGGACTGAGCGCGGCCTTGGTCGGCGAGTTGGCCGCGGCGCCACCGGATCTGCTGATCACGGTCGACAATGGCATCGCCTGTCTGGCCGGTGTGGCGGCGGCCAAGGCGCTCGGCTGTCGCGTCATCGTCACCGATCATCACCTTCCAGGCGCTGCCCTGCCGAACGCCGATGCGATCGTCAATCCCAATCTCGAGGCCGATCGCTTCCCTAGCAAGGCGCTGGCCGGCGTCGGCGTGATGTTCTATCTATTGCTCGCGCTGCGCGCGCAACTGCGCACGCTCGGCAGATTCAACGAGGGCACAAGCGAACCGGATCTTTCCAGTCTGCTTGATCTGGTCGCCGTCGGCACGGTCGCCGATCTGGTGCCGCTGGATCGCAACAACCGCGTACTTGTTGCCGCCGGCCTGCGCCGGATCAATGCCGGGCTGGCCTCGCCAGGCATCCGGGCTTTGGTCCAGGTCGGCGGTCGCAAAGCGGCGCGGGTGGATGCTACTGATCTCGGTTTCGTGGTCGGTCCGCGCATCAATGCCGCCGGTCGTCTCGAAGATATGCGCGTGGGCATACTTTGTCTGATCGCCGATTCGGAGCGAGATGCGATGCAGCACGCGAGCGTGCTCGACCGGATCAACCGCGAGCGCCGTGCGCTGCAGACTCAGATGGTGGATGAGGCGGAATCCTGGCTGGCACGTCACCATGCCGAGGAGCGCGACCTGCCGCTGGCGCTCTGCCTCTTTGACGAAACCTGGCACGCCGGCGTGATTGGTCTGGTTGCCTCGCGGATGAAGGACAAGGTGCACCGTCCGGTATTCGCCTTCGCGCCGGCGGCCGAGGACAGCCACGAACTCAAAGGCTCGGCGCGCTCGATCGCCGGTGTACACATCCGTGATCTCCTCGCCGAGCTCGATGCTTCGAGGCCGGGGCTGATCGGTCGGTTCGGAGGTCATGCCATGGCGGCGGGATTGACCCTGGATCGCCATCGCCTGGACGAATTCCGCGACGGGCTTCTGCAAGTGGTTGCGCGTCGGGTTGATCCCGCGCTGCTGCAGGCACTGGTCCTCAGCGACGGTGCACTCGCCGCGGCCGACATCGATCTTGCGCTGGCCGATGCCATCCGTTCCGGTGGTCCCTGGGGCCAGGCATTTCCCGAGCCGATGTTCGATGGCGCGTTCAATATCGAGTCGGTGCGGGTGATGGCCGAGCGCCATCTCGGTCTGCGTCTGCGCTGCGCCGATAGCGGTCGCGCCTTCGACGCGGTGCACTTCGGCGCCTATTCCGGCAGCCAGCCGAGCGGGTGTTGGCACTATGTTTTTCAGCCCTTCGTCGACGAATGGCGTGGTGAGCGCAGGCTGCGCCTGATGATCCGACACGCCCTGCCGCTGGCAGGCCAAGGCCCGGCCGCGCGCTGAGTTCGAACGCGCTGCTGCTAAGATGGCAGTCTTTTTCGGCAGGACCGCGTCATGATCGAGACCAATCCCATCGCATTCCGAATTGCTGACCTCAGCGAGCGCGTCACCGCGCTCAGGGGGTATCTTTGACTACGACAGCAAGCGCGAGCGGCTTGAGGAAGTAGGGCGCGAGCTGGAACTGCCAAGCATCTGGGACAATCCGCAACGGGCCCAGGACCTTGGTCGCGAGCGTGCCTCGCTGGAGCGTGTGGTCCACGAGATCGGCGGTCTTACCGCCAATTTTGTCGAAGCCGCCGAGTTGCTGGAACTTGCCATTGCCGAGCAGGACGAGGCCACCGCCATTGCGGTGCGCGACGATCTCGAACGGCAGGCCAGGCGCGTTGAAGATCTGGAGTTCCGCCGGATGTTCTCCGGCAAGATGGATGCGCACAATGCGTTTGTCGATATCCAGGCCGGTGCTGGTGGTACCGAGGCGCAGGATTGGGCCGAGATGCTGCTGCGCATGTACCTGCGCTGGGCCGAGGCGCGCGGATGGAAAACCGAATTGATGGAAGCCTCCGCCGGTGAAGTCGCCGGCATCAAGAGCGCCAGTTTCCGGGTCGAGGGCGAGTACGCATACGGCTGGCTGAAAACCGAGATCGGCGTACATCGTCTGGTCCGCAAGTCGCCGTTCGATTCGGACAATCGTCGGCACACCTCGTTCACCTCGGTATTTGTCGCCCCTGAGGTCGAGGACGACATCGAGATCGATATCAACCCGGCCGATCTCAGGACCGATGTCTACCGCTCATCAGGCGCCGGCGGTCAGCACGTCAACAAGACCGAGTCGGCAGTACGCATCACCCATATTCCGACGAACGTCGTGGTCGCCTGCCAGATCGAGCGCTCGCAGCATGGAAATCGCGATCGCGCGATGAAGATGTTGAAGGCAAAGCTCTACGAGCTTGAGGTACAGAAACGCAATGCCGAGAAGAACGCCCTGGAAGCCACCAAGGCCGATGTCGGCTGGGGCAGCCAGATCCGCTCCTATGTGCTCGATCAGAGTCGCATCAAGGACCTGCGTACCGGAGTGGAACGTACCGATACCCAGAAAGTGCTCGATGGCGATATCGACGAATTTGTGACGGCCAGCCTGAAATCCGGGCTGGAGGCAGGGGCGAGACGTCTGGATTGATCGCCGCCGCAATGGCTGTCCGCAAGGTCGCTCATCTTCGCAAGAGATGGGCGGCGGTCACCCTGGCGATCGCTACACCGCATACGAATGCCGCATTCCGAAAAGACTGCGTGTCCGTTGCAACCCATGGCGCAGCGAGTTGGCGCAGCCCCGAACCGGTTTCAGGAATACCTAGAGAACGCGACCATGAACGATCCAATCCTGCCAACAGAAGCTCCGGTCGACGAGAACCGCCTGATCGCCGAGCGTCGCAGCAAACTTGAAGCATTGCGCGCCGAGGGCATCGCCTTCCCGAATGATTTCCGCCCGGATACCTTCGCGGGTGATTTGCAGTCGGAGTTCGCGGACGCCGAGCAGTGGACTGCCCCGGTCCTGGATTCGACCGGTCGACGCGTCCGCGTGGCAGGCCGGTTGATGGCCAAGCGGGTGATGGGCAAGGCCAGCTTCGTGCAGATCCGTGATCACAGCGGCGATATTCAACTTTTCCTGCAGCAGTCCACGCTGGCCGATATCTACGAGCGCTTCAAAACCTGGGACGTCGGCGACATCATCGCGGCCGAAGGCAGGGTCATGCGCACCAAGACCGGCGAGTTGTCGATCAAGGCTGATCTGCTGCGCCTGCTGACCAAGTCGCTGCGGCCGCTACCGGACAAGTGGCATGGGCTGGCCGATGTCGAACAACGCTATCGACAGCGCTACGTCGACCTGATCGTCAACGAAGAATCGCGCGCGGTGTTCCGCCTGCGCTCGCGGGTCATTTCCCACCTGCGCCACTTTCTCGATGATCGACGTTTTCTCGAAGTCGAGACACCGATGATGCATCCGATCCCTGGTGGCGCCACCGCGCGACCGTTCGTCACCCATCACAACGCGCTCGACATGGATATGTACCTGCGTGTTGCGCCCGAGCTTTATCTGAAGCGGCTGACAGTCGGTGGCTTCGACCGCGTCTACGAGATCAATCGCAACTTCCGCAACGAGGGCGTGAGCACCCGGCACAATCCGGAGTTCACCATGCTCGAGTTGTATCAGGCCTATGCCAGCTACACCGAGGTGATGGACATCACCGAGGCGATGATCCAGAGCGCCGCCCGTGAGATCTGCCAGAAGTCGGTGTTCCTGTGGGAAGGCAACGAGATCGACCTCGCCCAGCCGTTCCGGCGTTGGCGACTGGATGAGGCAGTGCGCCACCACAATCCGGAAATTTCCGCAGTCGATCTGCGCAATCTCGAGGCCATGCAGGCGCACTGCCGTCGGCTCGGGATTCACATCAAGGCCGAGTACGGCTGTGGTCGTCTGCTGCTGGAGATTTTCGAGCGCAGCGTTGAGTCCAGCTTGATCCAGCCGACCTTTATCACGGCCTATCCGGTTGAAGTTTCGCCGCTGGCGCGCGCCAACGACCTGGATCCCGAGTTGACCGATCGCTTCGAGCTGTTCATCAATGGCAAGGAGCTGGCCAACGGATTTTCCGAGCTCAACGATCCCGATGACCAGGAGGCGCGCTTCCGTGCCCAGGTCGCGCAGAAGGACGCGGGTGACGCTGAGGCCATGCATTTCGATGCCGATTACATTCGTGCCTTGCAGTACGGTCTGCCGCCTACCGGTGGTCTGGGTGTCGGCATCGATCGCCTGGTGATGCTGCTGGCCGGCGTGCCCTCGATCCGCGATGTGCTGCTGTTTCCGTACATGCGTCCGGAAGCCTGAGCAAAATAAAAATTGGCGCGTGCGGAGCGATATCATCGTCGCTCCAATCCATGGAGCCTCTGCGTGGACACGATGCGCGCCATCCTGCATGTCGACATGGACGCATTTTTCGCGTCGGTGGAGCAGGTTGACGATCCGAGCCTGCTCGGCAAGCCGCTGATCGTCGGCGGACTGGGTCGGCGCGGTGTGGTCTCCACCTGCAGCTATGAGGCGCGTCGCTTTGGCGTGCGTTCGGCGATGCCGACTGCGCAGGCGCGCCAGCTCTGTCCTGACGCGGTGTACCTGGTTCCACGCATGTCGCGTTATGCCGAAGTCTCGGCACAGGTGTTCGCAGTCTTCGGTGAGTTTACCCCCGAGGTCGAGGGCCTGTCGCTCGATGAAGCCTTTCTGGACGTGAGTGGAAGTCGAAAGCTGTTTGGCACGCCGCGTGAGATGGCGTTGCGGATCAAGCAGCGCGTCATCGAATGCAGCGGACTGCGCTGCTCGGTCGGCATTTCGCACAACAAATGGCTGGCCAAGCTGGCGACTGAACTGGGCAAGCCCGATGGCTGTTTCGAGCTCGATCACGATAATCGCGAACGACTTCTCGATCCGCTTCCAGTCGGCAGATTGTGGACCGTGGGCAAGGTCGGCCAGGCCAAACTTGAGGGCGCTGGCTTTCCCACGATAGGTGCCCTGCGCCTCGCCGACCCGGCGGCCCTGCGCCGGGTCGTTGGCAACCAGGCGGTGCACCTGCAGGCGCTTGCCCGCGGTGAGGATGAGCGCCAGGTTGTGCCTAGCCGTGAAGAGCGCTCGATCAGCGCAGAGACCACCTTTGATATCGACCTGCAGGCCTTGCCCGAGGTGCGTGCCTGGCTGCTCAAACTGTGCGAGCGCGTGGCCGAACGGGTACGCCGCGCCGGGCTGCAGGGGCGTGTGATTACCATCAAGCTGCGCACGCCGCCGTTCCACACCGAGACCCGGCAATGCACCTTGAGCAAGGAGACCGACGCCACCGACCTCATCCATGCCAGCGCGTTGCGACTGCTCGACACCTGGTGGCGCGAGCACTCCCATCCCCGCCTGCGGCTGCTTGGTGTTTCGGTGAGCGCGTTCGATCAGGTGCAGGCGACCGCAGATCTTTTTGCGGTCGCCGGTGACCCGCGCAAGGACCGCGTCACCGATACGCTCAATCAGCGATTTGGCAGCGGCACGCTGCGCCGGGCGCGATCACTCGATACTTGAGTGAGGAGCATCGGCACGCGTGATCAGGTTTCCGCTGGCTTGGGCGGATCGCGCAGTTCGCGCCGCAGGATCTTGCCGACATTGGTCTTCGGCAGGCTGTCGCGGAACTCGATCAGCTTGGGTTGCTTGTAGCCGGTCAGATGGGTGCGACAATGTGCCTTCACCGCGTCGGCTGTGAGTGCGGGGTCCTTGCGCACGATCACAACCTTGACCGCTTCGCCGGACTTGTCGTCGGGGATACCGACGGCCGCGACCTCCAGCACGCCAGATAGGGTAGCGATCACGTCTTCAATTTCGTTTGGATAGACGTTGAAGCCTGATACCAGGATCATGTCCTTCTTGCGATCGACGATGTAGAAATAGCCCCTGTCGTCCATGGTGGCGATATCGCCGGTATGCAGCCAGCCATCGCTGTCGATGACCTTCGCGGTTTCCTCCGGCCTCTGCCAGTAGCCCCGCATCACCTGTGGTCCTTTTACGCAGAGTTCGCCGGGTGTGCCGGACGCGACCTGGTTGCCATCGTCGTCGAGCAGGATGACGGTGGTCGAGGAAATCGGCAGCCCGATCGAGCCGTTGTATTCGGCGTTGTCGAGCGGGTTCATGCAGACGGCGGGTGAGGTTTCGGTCAATCCATAGGCTTCGACCAGGGTGCAGCCGGTGACTTTCTTCCAGCGTTCGGCGACAGCGCGTTGCACCGCCATGCCTCCGCCAAGTGAGAGATGCATCGCCGAGAAATCCAGGTCGGCAAATCCTGCCGTATTGAGCAGGCCGTTGAACAATGTATTGACGCCAGTCATCGCGGTGAACTTGTGCTTGCGCAGTTCCTCGACAAATCCCTTCATGTCTCGTGGATTGGCGATCAGCACATTCAGGCCGCCGAGGCGCATGAAGACCAGGCCGTTCGCGGTCAGTGCAAAGATGTGATACAGCGGCAGCGCGGTGATGATGATCTCTTCACCGGGTTTGGAATTGAGTCCAATCCAGGCACCGGATTGCATCATGTTGGCAATCAGATTCCGATGCGTGAGGATCGCTCCCTTCGCTACGCCTGTGGTGCCGCCGGTGTACTGCAGGAAAGCGATGTCTTCGTGACCAATCTCGACCTTCGGTGCTGCCCGCCGCGTGCCCGCAGCGAGTGCCGCACTAAAGCGGACGGCGCTCGGAATGCTGAATTCCGGCACCATTTTCTTGATGTAGCGCGCCACGAAATTGACGATCATCGACTTCGGGAATCCGAGTAGGTCGCCAACGCCAGTTGTGATCACGTGCCGCACCGATGTCTCCGGCAAAACGTCAGCCAGGGTGCTGGCAAAATTGTCGAGAACGACGATGGCTGCGGCACCCGAGTCATCGAGCTGGTGCTTGAGTTCTCGCGCCGTATACATGGGGTTTGTATTCACGACCGTCATGCCGGCGCGCAGCGTGCCGAAGATCGCGATCGGATACTGCAACACATTGGGCAGCATGAGCGCGACGCGATCGCCCTTTTTGAGTTCGAGTACATTGAGCAGATACGAGGCGAACTGCGCGCTGAGGCGGTCGACGTCGTCATAGGAAATGGTTGTTCCCATGCTGTGGAACGCAGGACGCGCGCGGAACTGGTCGCAGGCCTCGGCGAGCACGGCAACCACCGAGCTGTACTTGTTGACGTCGATCTCGGTGGGGATTCCATCCGGGTAGCTCGACAACCAGACAGGTGTGGCTTGCGTCATGTGGTGTCCCCTCGAGTTTTGTAGCGGCAATTCGTGTGGATGCTGCAAGTTGTGCGATCAACCTGATTGCAACATAGTGGACTAGGCCACACAAGCGAAGCAGGGCTCGCCGAGCGGGCGTTGTCTGGTGCTGGTGGTCGCACCGGGCAATGTCGGCGATTGCCACTAAATCGATCGAAGAGCAGCAAATTCTGTTGACGAAAGTCTGGGAGCTCCGTATAGTTTCGGGTCTCTCTTGGGGCCATAGCTCAGCTGGGAGAGCGCTACAATGGCATTGTAGAGGTCGCCGGTTCGATCCCGGCTGGCTCCACCAAGTATGCAAGTCCCCATCGTCTAGAGGCCTAGGACACGGCCCTTTCACGGCTGTAACAGGGGTTCGAATCCCCTTGGGGACGCCAGACAAGCAAGCCGCCGCAAGGCGGCTTTTTTGTTGCGTTGCGCCGGTCCCTAGCGCTGGCTACCATCAACGCACGGCGGGCGTGGGGGCTGGTCGGGGAAGCGATGGATTGCAGCAACCGCGCGGCGAGTGCGGTCAAGGGAGGCGGAATGTTGATTTTGACCAGGCGGGTAGGCGAGACGCTGATGATCGGTGACGAAGTAACTGTCACCGTGCTCGGTGTGAAGGGTAATCAGGTGCGTATCGGAATCAATGCGCCGAAGGACCTCGCCGTGCATCGCGAAGAAATTTTCCAGAGGATCCGGCGCGAAAAGGATGCCGAGACTGCAGCGACGGAAACACCCAAGTAGGGGAACCTTCCACCGCGGGCGACAAGTGGCTATCATGCGCGGCTCGCGCCGCCTCAAGTGGTGCGGGTGAAACAAATTCGGAGAGATGCCCGAGAGGCTGAAGGGGCTCCCCTGCTAAGGGAGTATAGGGTCAAAAGCTCTATCGAGGGTTCGAATCCCTCTCTCTCCGCCAGACACAAAAAAACCGGCCATTGGCCGGTTTTTTTGTGTCTGGCGGAGAGAGATTGTGGACGGGACCTCTGGTTCGACGGGATCGCCGGGAGCGATCCCGGACAGCCGCAGGCTGGCCCGCGCGCAGCGCGGGTTGGGCTCAGGGATGAGCCCAACAATCCCTGGTGACGTTGGCGAATCCGACAACGGAGCCGGCGGCCAAGGCCGGTTTTTTTGTGTCTGGCGGAGAGAGATTGTGGAGGAGCCATTCGCATCCTCGATGCCGCGCGCATCCTTGCTGTGGTAGAGCGTGGCTTGCCGCGCTGCATTTGATTTGTCTTTCCCTTTGGCAAGAATCGAGAGCAGCGGGGCAAGCCCCGCTCTACACCGCAACGGCAGAGCCGGAGCGAGGCGACGGATCGAGTTCGATTTACCATCCTGTTGCGGGCAGCTCGCGCGCGATTGGCAACGTCTGCACCGCTACTGAATTTTTTTGTCGAGAAGGCTTGACGCTTACCGATCCCACCCTCATACTTTCCGACCTTGCCCGCGCCCGTAGCTCAGTTGGATAGAGCACCAGGCTACGAACTTGGGGGTCGGGAGTTCGAATCTCTCCGGGCGCGCCAGTTGCAAAGAGTTTCGGGGCGCTATGTGCGCCCCGAAATTTTTGGTGATCTGGTTGTGGCAAGGTTGGTGTGACAGACGGGTTGATCGCAACGTATTTCGTTGACGCTAACTCGGTGCATGCGTGACAATTCTGTTCTGGTGTGTGCAAGCGCATCAGAACGGCCGGAACCAGCGGGGTATAGCGCAGTCTGGTAGCGCACCTGCTTTGGGAGCAGGGTGTCGGGGGTTCGAATCCCTCTACCCCGACCACCTGGCCTGGAAGCATGCGCCTGTAGCTCAATCGGATAGAGCACCGGCCTTCTAAGCCGGCGGTTGCAGGTTCGATTCCTGTCGGGCGCGCCACCAGGTTTGGAGTTTCAAATGGTGGATGTAGCTCAGTTGGTTAGAGCACTGGATTGTGATTCCAGGGGTCGCGGGTTCAAATCCCGTCTTCCACCCCAATTCATCGTGGGCCGTTAGCTCAATGGTAGAGCAACGGACTCTTAATCCGCAGGTTCTAGGTTCGAGTCCTAGACGGCCCACCAATCATTATCTCAGCGCGGTACCGCCAAGCAGTCTGCGAGCGGTACCGGCCGCCGAGGTCAGCACGGGCGAGAGTGGCGGAACTGGTAGACGCACTGGATTTAGGTTCCAGCGGGGCAACCCGTGAGAGTTCGAGTCTCTCCTTTCGCACCAGATTTCAGCGCGCACAAGATCAGCGGATTTTCCAGGAGTTTCCATGCAGGTTTCGGTTGAACAGCTCGGCAGTCTTGAACGCAAGATGACCATCCGCGTCCCCTCGTCGCGCATTGAACAGCGTGTGCAGGAGCGCTTGCGTGAGTTGGGCCAGACGGTCCGCATCAAGGGCTTCCGCCCGGGCAAGATTCCGGGCAAGGTGATCGAGCAGCGTTACGGCGATCAGGTGCGTAACGAGGCAATGTCGGATGTCGTGGGATCCTCGTTCGAGCAGGCTGTCGGCGAGAACAACCTGCGTCCAGCAATGCAGCCTTCGATCCGTCGCGATGACCAGAGTTCGGATACCGAGCTGGTTTTCACGGCAACTTTCGAGGTCGTTCCCGAAATCGGCGAAGTCGATGTCTCCGCTCTGGAGCTCAATCGACTGGTCTCGATAGTCGAAGATGCCGATGTCGAGCGCATGATCGAAACCCTGCGCCAGCAGCGCAAGCGCTGGGTCGTGGTCGAGCGCGCCGCCCAGGTTGGCGACATGGTTCTGTTCGAGTACAGCGCGGATGCCGATGGCCAGCGCTTTCCGGCCGAAGGCATGGAGCGCGCCGGCACGATTTTTGGCAGTGGTGCATTGCCGCCGGCGTTCGAAGCGGCATTGGCGGATGCGGTGGCAGATACCGCACGTTCATTCTCGGCCGACTTCCCCGAGGGATTCCGCCAGCCCGCGCTGGCCGGCAAGACGGCTGATGTTGAACTGCGGGTCATCCGCATCCAGGCGTCCGAAATTCCGGAAATCGACAACGCGTTTGCGGCAAGTTTTGGTGTCGCTGCCGGTGGCATCTCCAAGTTCCGCGAGGACGTGCGCGCCAATCTCGAGCGCGAAATGCGCTCGGCGCTGAACAGCCGCAACAAGATGCATGCCGTCGAACAACTGGTGCGCGCCTATGCGTCGTTCGAACTGCCCAAGGGCATGGTTGAAGCTGAAGCACGCGCGATGCAGCGTCAGGCGGCGGAGCAGGCGCAGCGCGCCGGTCGGCCCGAGGAAGCCCCGGTCAGTCCGGATGGTTTCGTCGATGTTGCTGCCAATCGCGTGCGCGCCAGTCTGTTGCTCGGCGAGATTGCGCGGCAGACCCGCCTTCGACTTGAAAATCACCGTGTCTCCGAGATGCTGGCGACGATCGCATCGACCTACGAAGAGCCGCAGAAAGTCATCGAGATGTATCAGCGCGACCAGCAGCTGATGGGCGGTCTGCGCAATCGTGCTATCGAGGATCAGGTCGTTGATTGGGTGTTTTCAGCCGCGAAGGTGACCGACCAGACCGTGAACTTCCAGCAATTGATGCAGCCGCAGGCTTGAACCGGGCCCGGTCCGGCCTCATAGTAAGTGTCGGATCGAAGATGGAGTTGCAATTGTGGAAGTGGAAAAAGCCTTGAACCTGATTCCCATGGTGGTCGAGCAGACGGCGCGCGGTGAGCGTGCCTATGACATCTACTCGCGTCTGCTGAAAGAGCGGGTCATCTTCCTGGTCGGTCCAGTCGACGATTACATGGCCAATGTGATCGTTGCGCAGATGCTGTTCCTCGAATCGGAAAATCCCGACAAGGACATCAGCCTGTACATCAACAGTCCCGGTGGTGCGGTTACCGCCGGTCTTGCGATCTACGACACCATGCAATTCATCCGCCCCGACGTCAGCACGATCTGCATCGGCCAGGCGGCGAGCATGGGTGCGCTGCTGCTCTGCGCAGGCGCCAAGGGCAAACGATATTCCCTGCCTCATTCGCGGGTGATGATCCACCAGCCGCTGGGCGGGTTCTCCGGTCAGGCCAGTGACATCGATATTCACGCACGTGAAATTTTGCGTATTCGGGAATATCTCAACGGCATCATGGCGCGTCATACCGGCCAGCCGATTGACCGTATCGCACGGGATTGCGATCGCGACAACTTCATGGGCCCCACGGAAGCCCGTGACTACGGCATTGTCGACGCGGTTCTTGAGCGTCGTCCCGAAGAGACCGTCAAATCGGCCTGATCCCGCTGGGATACTCGGCCCTCCGGGCAGGCCCGGCCGCTGCATCAGCGCGGCCAGCGGGCTATGCTATCCTCGATGCCAATCAATCCGGGCTGCCGCCCTTGCCGGTGCCCGTCAGGAAGACGGAAAGATGACTGAAGAACGCGGTAGTCGCAATGAATCGGGTAAGGTGCTGTATTGCTCCTTCTGCGGCAAGAGCCAGCATGAGGTGCGCAAGCTCATAGCGGGACCTTCGGTTTTCATCTGTGACGAATGCGTTGAGCTGTGCAACGACATCATCCGCGAAGAACTGGAAGAGAAGTCGGCAGCAGCGCGCAGCCATCTGCCCAAGCCCCGCGAGATCCTGGAAACCCTTGACCAGTACGTCATTGGCCAGGCGCGCGCCAAGCGCGTACTCGCCGTTGCGGTGTACAACCACTACAAGCGGCTCGAGAATCGGCAGAAAAACGAAGAGATCGAGCTGTCCAAGAGCAATATCCTGCTGGTCGGCCCGACCGGCTCGGGCAAGACCTTGCTCGCCGAGACCTTGGCGCGCCTGCTCAATGTTCCGTTCACCATCGCCGACGCCACCACGCTCACCGAGGCGGGCTACGTAGGTGAAGATGTCGAGAACATCATCCAGAAACTTCTGCAGAAATGCGACTACGACGTCGAGAAGGCGCAGAGTGGCATTGTCTATATCGACGAGATCGACAAGATCTCGCGCAAGTCGGAAAACCCGTCGATCACCCGCGATGTTTCCGGTGAAGGTGTGCAGCAGGCCCTGCTGAAACTGATCGAAGGCACGATCGCCAGTGTGCCGCCCCAGGGTGGCCGCAAGCATCCGCAGCAGGAATTCCTGCAGGTTGATACGCGCAATATCCTGTTCATCTGTGGCGGTGCGTTTGCCGGCCTTGAAAAGGTCATCCAGGCGCGCTCCGAGTCGACCGGCATAGGCTTCTCTGCCGAGGTGCGCAGCCGTGACAAGCGCAGCAGCATCGGCGAGCTGTTGAAATCGGTCGAGCCCGAAGATCTGATCAAGTTCGGGCTGATCCCCGAGTTCGTTGGCCGCCTCCCGGTCGTAGCGACACTGGAAGAGCTCGATGAGGATGCGCTGATCAAGATTCTCAGCGAGCCCAAGAACGCGATTACCAAGCAATTCCGCAAGCTGTTCGAGATGGAAGGTGTCGATCTCGAATTCCGTGAGGATGCGCTGCGTGCGGTCGCCCGCAAGGCGCTCAAGCGCCGTACCGGTGCGCGTGGTCTTCGCACGATCCTCGAGTCGGTCCTGCTCGACACCATGTACGAGCTGCCTTCACAGGAGCACGTCAGCAAGGTGGTCGTGGATGAAGCTGTCATCAATGGTTCAGCCGAGCCCTATCTCATCTATAGCAACACCCAGCCCGCTGCGCGCGCCGTCGGCGCCGACTGAAGTCTGCTTGAGGGCTTGCAAAGCCCAGCCGACGGCCTCATTTGATGCAGGACGGTGTCCGGCGCAGCCTGCTTGCGCGTCCGGCCGAATTACAGGAATTGCCCATGTCCCGATCGCGCGCTGAATCACAACGTTCCGTACCCTTGTTGCCGTTGCGCGACGTCGTCGTGTTTCCCAACATGGTGATTCCGCTGTTCGTTGGTCGGGAGAAATCGATCCGCTCGCTGGATTCGGCGATGGAAGCGGACAAGCAGATCCTGCTGGTCGCGCAGAAGAGTCCCGACATCGACGATCCGGGCGCAGCCGACCTGTACGAACTCGGTACCTTGGCCAATGTGCTCCAACTGCTCAAGCTGCCAGACGGCACCATCAAGGTGCTGGTCGAGGGCGTTGCCCGTGTGCGTCTGACCTGCGTCGAGATGGAGGGGGATGTGCTCCATGGCCGCATGGCCCAGGTCGAGTCACAGAGCACGCGCGATGTGCGTGAGATCGATGCCGCTGCCAAGTCGCTGATGTCGCTGTTCGAGAACTTCATCAAGCTCAATCGAAAAGTGCCGCCCGAACTGATGACTACCCTCGCCGGGATCGATGATCCTTCGCGTCTGGCCGACACAGTTGCGGCACATCTCGGTGTGCGTCTGCAGGACAAGCAGCAGGTGCTCGAAACACTCGATGTGTTCGAACGCCTGGAGCGCTTGATCAGTCTGGTCAATGCCGAGATTGATCTGCAGCAGATCGAGAAGCGTATCCGCGGACGGGTGAAGACCCAGATGGAGAAGAGCCAGCGCGAGTACTACCTCAATGAGCAGATGAAGGCGATCCAGAAGGAATTGGGCGATCTCGACGAGGCGCCCAATGAACTGGAGGACCTCGCCCGCAAGATCGCCAGCGCCGGCATGCCAAAGGCCGTCGAGGCCAAGGCGCGCACGGAGTTGAACAAGCTCAAGCAGATGTCACCGATGTCTGCCGAGGCAACCGTTGTGCGAAATTACCTGGACTGGCTGCTCGGTGCGCCGTGGAAAAAGCGCACCAAGATCCGCAAGGACCTGCCAGCCGCGCAGGAGGTGCTGGATGCCGATCACTATGGCCTGGAGAAGGTCAAGGAACGCATTCTGGAGTATCTCGCCGTGCAGCAGCGCGTCAGCAAGATGAAGGGGCCGATTCTTTGTCTGGTGGGGCCACCCGGCGTTGGCAAGACCTCGCTCGGTCAGTCCATCGCGCGTGCGACCAACCGCAAGTTCATCCGTATGGCCTTGGGCGGAGTGCGCGACGAAGCCGAGATCCGTGGTCACCGGCGCACCTATATCGGTTCGATGCCGGGACGGGTGATCCAGAATCTTTCCAAAGTCGGTGTCCGCAATCCATTGGTGATGCTCGACGAAATCGACAAGATGTCGATGGATTTCCGTGGCGATCCGTCATCGGCGCTGTTGGAGGTCCTCGATCCGGAGCAGAACCACACCTTCAACGATCACTACCTTGAAGTCGATTTCGATCTCAGTGACGTCATGTTCATTGCGACCGCCAATTCGCTGAACATTCCGCCGGCCCTGCTGGACCGGATGGAAGTCATTCGCATCCCCGGCTATACCGAAGAAGAAAAAATCGGTATTGCCGAGCGCTACCTGCTGGCCAAGGAAACCAAGGCCGCGGGTCTCGCCGACAAGGAACTGACGATCGGAACCGATGCCGTGCGCGACATGGTTCGTTACTACACGCGCGAAGCTGGCGTGCGTGCGCTCGGCCGAGAGATCGCCAAGATCGCCCGCAAGGTGGTCAAGGAATCGGCGTTTGCAGCGAGCAAGTCCAAGAAGAAAAAGACGGCAAAGACAGTCAAGGGCGCAGCCGGCAAGCGCACTTCGGTGCACGTGGACAGTGATCGCCTTGAGCACTATCTGGGCGTGCGCAAGTTCACCTATGGGCGCGCAGAACTGCAGCCAGAAGTAGGCCTGGTCACCGGACTGGCCTGGACTCAGGTGGGCGGTGACCTGCTCAGCATCGAGGCAAGCGTCATTCCCGGCAAGGGCAAATTGATCCACACCGGCCAACTCGGCGACGTAATGCAGGAGTCGATCCAGGCAGCACTGTCGGTAGTCCGCTCGCGCGCCGCGTTGTTTGGCATCGATGTCGAATTCAATCAGAAGCAGGACATCCATATCCATGTACCCGAGGGTGCGACACCCAAGGATGGCCCCAGTGCGGGCATCGCGATGTGCACAGCGCTGGTCTCGGCACTGACCCACAATCCTGTGCGCGCCGATGTTGCCATGACCGGTGAGATCACCTTGCGCGGTCGTGTGTTGCCGATTGGTGGCCTGAAGGAAAAATTGCTGGCGGCCCATCGCGGTGGCATCAACATGGTGATCATTCCCGAGGAAAACGCCAAGGATCTGGTCGAGATTCCGCACGACATCACCGCCAAGCTCGATATTCGCCCGGTGAAGTGGATCGATGAAGTGCTCGACCTCGCATTGGCCGAACCATTGCGGCCGGCAAACGCGGTAGCGAAGCCGGTCGAACCTGGTGCTGCCGCGGAGAGCGATGCCGATGTGGATGGCGATGGTGGTGTGATCCGTCCTCATTGACAGAAGCTGCATCTCGTGATTGACACTGGAAAACGAGGTGTAATTTCTTGCGCCTACTTGGGGCCACTGGTATAAAGACGCCCCTACTGCTTCGGCTGTGAGCGAGCACGGTTGCGGCTCTCGCGGTAGCTGGGCCTGTTCGGCGGAGGTCCGTCGACGGCGCGCTCCAGGCCACTCACAAGAACGAAACAATCACCCGAATTCCCAGGGAGTACCCCATGAACAAATCGGAGCTTATTTCCGGCATTGCGGACAGCGCAGAACTCAGCAAGGCAGATGCTGCCCGCGCACTGGAAGCACTGATCAAAGTCGTCAAGAAAACACTCAAGGCCGGCGATACGGTTGCCGTCGTTGGATTTGGCACGTTCTCGGTGCGCAAGCGCGCAGCACGCACGGGTCGCAATCCGCAGACCGGCGCCACGCTCAAGATCAAGGCATCGAAAAATCCTGCGTTCAAAGCTGGTAAAGCGCTGAAAGACGCTGTAAACTAATTTGCTTTGCTGGGGTGCTTAGCTCAGCGGTAGAGCGTCGCCCTTACAAGGCGAGGGTCGGGGGTTCGAAACCCTCAGCACCCACCAGTTGTGAGGACGCAGCCGTAGTAGTTCAGTGCTACACAGCAAGGACGAAGGGTGACAACTTCGATGCTTGGAAGAATATGGAGTGGTAGTTCAGTCGGTTAGAATATCGGCCTGTCACGCCGAGGGTCGCGGGTTCGAGTCCCGTCCACTCCGCCATCTGAAGCGAGGGCGCCCACGAGGCGCCCTCGTTTTTTTTGCACCCACGCCGGTTTGTCCGGCAAGCCAGAAAGACCAAAGCCATGCTGCAGACCATTCGTGAAAAATCCACTAGCAAGATCTTCTATGTCCTGCTGATGTTCTTGATGATGGGCGGGCTGTTGTTCTTCGGAATTGGTGATTACAGTTTCGGCGGTTCGCAGCCTTATGTCGCCAAAGTCGGCAGCGAAATCATCAGCGAGTCGGAGTACGCCCGTCGGGTGGAAGAGAATCGCAGCCGGATGCGGCAGATGATGGGCGAGGCCTACAATGCCAAGATGTTCGATACGCCGGACTATCGTCGGCAGTTGCTCGAGCAGATGATCGATGAAGAACTGATCACACAGGCTGGCGCAGCCGCGGGAATGGCGATCTCGGACGCCAAGCTTCGCGAGGAGATCGCCAAGATGACGGTCTTCCAGACCGACGGAAAATTTGACAAGCCCTTGTACCTGCAATTGCTGCAGGCCAACAGCATGTCCACCCAGCAGTTCGAAGAGCGCATGCGCCGCGACCTGTCGGTGCGTGAATTGCCTTCGCAGATCAATTCGACCGCCTTGGTGACCGACGCCGATGTCGACACCTTCGTGCGTCTGCGCGACCAGTTGCGCAGCTTTCGCTATGTGACTCTGCCGGTTCCAGCGCCCGCTCCGGACAGCATCACTGACGAAGCGATCAAGACCTACTTCGACGCCCATTCCATCGAGTACAGCCACCCCGAGCAGGTGTCGGTCGAGTACGTCGAGATCGACAGCGCGGCGCTCGGTCCAGTCGAGCCGGTCAGCGAGGCGGAACTGCGCGACTACTATCAAAACCAGCTGCATCGATTCGGCACCCAGGAACAGCGCCTGGCCTCGCACGTGCTGATTGAAGTGCCGGAAAATTCCGCCGCCGATGCAGAGAAACAGGCCAAGCAGAAAATCGATGCGTTGGCCGCCGAAATTGCCGCCGGCAAGGCATTTGCTGAAGTCGCCACGCAGTCGTCGGACGATATCGGCTCGAAGGCTGTGGGCGGCGATCTGGGCTGGATCGAGGCCGGCAATATGGAGCCGGCGTTCGAAGCTGCGCTGTTCGCGCTGGAAGCTGGTCAGGTCTCGGCGCCGGTTCGTACTGCCCAGGGTTATCATTTGATCGAGGCACGTGAGATTCGTCCGGCTGCGTTGCGCAGCTTCGATGAAGTCCGTGCCGAGCTGGATGCCGAGTTGATTGAGGACCGCCGGGTTACCCGCTTCAGCAATCTGCAGGACAAACTCTACGACACCCTCGATCAGACCAGTGGCACATTGGAGCCGGTCGCCAAGGTGCTCGGTGTGGAAGTCCAGAAAAGCGAAATGTTTGCACGTGACTTCGGAATGGGAATTGCGCTCAGCCCCGATGTGCGTGAAGCCGCGTTTTCCGTCGAGGTCAAAGAGGACGGACTGAGCAGCGAGCCCATTCAGATTGGCAAGGACCGCATTGCGGTGCTGCGCCTGCTCGAGCGCACCGCAGCCAAGCCGAAAACGCTGGATGAGGTGAAGGAAGATGTTCGCGCCGTGTTGATGACCGAAGCTGCAACCACGGCCTCGAAAGAAGCGGCCGATGCAGCGTTCAAGCGACTGCTCGCCGGTGAGGCAATCGACGCCATCGCGACCAGTGTCGGTGCGACTACCGTTGACGCGGCCGATACCGGGCGTCAGGGATTGACGCATGACGCCGTTCTGGTGGCTGAGGCGTTCAAGGTGGCGCGACCGGCCGAGAACTCGGTGAGCAATGCGCTCGCCAAGCTCAACGACACTGGATATGCGTTGCTGCAGGTCTATGCCGTGGTCGAAGGCGATCCGGCCAAGCTCGACGAGGCGGCGCGCAGCGCAGCCCGCGACCAGTTGAAGCAGGAACTCGCTGCCACCGAAGCGGAAGCTTTCCGCAAGGCGCTGCGGGCCAGCGTGTCGATCAAGATCGATGAGAGCAAGATCTGAACCGCTGATCAGCTGATCAAAGAAAAAACGGCGAGCCTCGGCTCGCCGTTTTTGTTTGCGTCACGCGATTGCTCGCTGCGCAGCCGGGGTCAGATGCCGGTCATGCCCAGGGTGCTGTAACCGGCGTCAACGTAGGTGATCTCGCCAGTAATGCCGGCAGCAAGATCCGAACATAGAAACGCGGCTGCGTTTCCGACATCTTCAATGGTCACGCTGCGCCGCAGCGGTGCGGTTTCTTCGACGTGATCGAGCATCTTGCGGAAATTGGCGATGCCGGCTGCAGCGAGCGTCTTGATTGGACCTGCGGAAATGGCGTTCACGCGTACGCCTTCCGGACCGAGGCTGCGTGCGAGGTAGCGGACATTGGCCTCCAGGCTGGCCTTGGCCAGTCCCATCACGTTGTAGTTGGCCAATGCGCGCACGGCGCCAAGATAGCTCAGGGTGAGGATGGCGCTGTTGTGTCCGCGCATCAGTGGACGCGCCGCCTTGGCCAGGCCAGCCAGGCTGTAGCTCGAAATATCGTGCGCAATGGCGAAGTTCTCCCGCGTTACCGCGTCGAGATAATCGCCCTGGATGGCCTCACGCGGCGCGAAGCCGACCGAATGCACCAGGATGTCGAGCCGTCCCCAGCGCTTGCCGATCTCGCCCATCAGGGCTTCGATCTGCGCATCCTCGGCGACATCGCAGGGCAGGACGATTTCGCTGCCACACTCGCGCGCCGCTTTTTCCACGCGATCGCGCAGCCGCTCATTCTGATAGCTGAATGCGAGTTCGGCACCTTCGCGATGCATTGCCTCGGAGATGCCGGTGGCGATAGAACGTTCACTAGCGACGCCGATGATGAGGGCGCGTTTGCCTTGCAGAAAACCCATTGCAGACTCCTTTTCGGTAAGTACGCACCAGCCCTTGTGGGATTCATCTGGTGCATGTCGGCGGTACGCTTGCTGCCCCGATCGTGCCAGCACTCGGTCACGTTGAACAAATGCTTCGCCATTGAGGAAATTCAGACAACCGCGTTAGGGTAGATGAGCGCGCCCGCGGTCCATAGCCGGCGCTGTTTGAATCCTCTCAAGGTGGTTGCAGCCGCAGTACTTGGCCCGGCCGCAGGATGCTCTTGGCGGTCAGGCCATTCCACTGCATCAATCCCTTCAAGGCAATGCCGTACTGGCTGGCCAGTTTCCACAATGAATCGCCTGCGCGCACGGTATGCACCACGGCGCCTGCCTGGGCAAGCGGGCTTGGTGGCGGCCGCCGGTCTGTGCCCGACAGCGGTAGCCACAATGGCCGGGCCCTTGTTGCGGCCTGGCCGTCGTCGATCTTGTTGAGTTCGATGATCGCGTCGGCAAGCGCGCCGTATTGGCGTCGGACAGCGGCGGATGAAATATTGGTCGACACGCGCTGCCAGCGTGACCACGATGTGCCCGGCAATTTGTTGAGCATCGCCTCGGCGCGATCCGCAGAACGCGAGGGGAGCAGAATTTGAAACGATTCCAGGGCGGGTGTGCGATCCGAACGTAGCGCGGGATTCCAGCGTCGTAGCGCAGCCATGTCGATGCCCGCGAGAAATGCCAGGAAGTCGAGCCGGATCGGATTGGCGATGCTGACCGCGATCAGCGGCTCCGCGCGATCTTCGATCAACAGCTCCGGTTCCTGCTCGAGCATGCAGGCCCAGGCTTCAAGTCGTGCCAGATGGTGCAGTGTGATCTTGCTGAGGCCCAGAGAATCGAGCGTGGACACGGGCTGCGTCAGCTTTGCCTTGCGCAGTGCATTCTTGACGCGGAACTCGCCCGCATTGAAGGCCATGTTGACCAGACGCCAGTCGCGATCAAGCTGTCCGGCCAGATGAATCAGCAGCTCGGTCGCCGCCCGGGTGGACCGAAGAAAATCCAGACGGCCATCGTAGCCCGGGATAATGGGCACCTCCAATCCGCGCGCGGTGACCGGCATCAGTTGCCACATGCCTGCCGGCCCCGAGGCCCTGCCCGGATGCGGAAAATAACGGCTCTCGATCATCGGCAACAAGGCGAACGCGATGGGTAGATCGGCCTCTTCCAGCGATCGCGCGGCAAGGTCGAGCAGAGGGCGCGCCTTGCTCAGATCCTCTTTGACAGCTTTGCGCTGCTTGCCCAGCGTTACCAGCCAGCGTGTTGCCCGCGCGTTCAATTGAGTGCAGTCAGGAAAGTCGAGGCCACGACTGAATTGCGTCTGCAAGGGTTCACGCGGAACCAGTCTGCGCTCCGGTTCGGAATCGGGCACTTGTTTTGGCGCTGCTGCCTCTGGTTCCGATCTGTCCTTGTCGGCGACGACCGTGGTGACCTCAGCTGGCCGTGGAGCCGCGGCGAGCGGGGCCGGTGTCGGCGGATCCGGGCGGCGCAGCGCAGACGAACTGCAGCCGGCCACCAGTAGGAACACTGCCAGGCCGCACCCGCTGCGTGCCAGGTTCTGCACCCGGCGCGGGTCAAGCATTGCCATGCACCGCGGCATAGCCGTTCCTGCGCAGTCTCAGCGCGGTGAATACTTCGAGCCGGTCGGATAGCGGGCGCTCAAAACTTGCTTCCAGTCGCATACGGATTTCAGCCTGGTCGCAGCGCAGAAACGGATTGTAGGACTGCTCGTCGGCAACGCGGCTCGGCACGGTGCTGTGGCCGGTTTGATCTGCCTGACAACTCTCCGCGTAGCGGGCGCGAAGCGCAGGATTGCCGGGCTCCCAGTCGAGCGCAAAGCGGGCATTGTCGCGGGTGTATTCATGGGCACAGAACAACAGGGTCGACGGATCTAGCGCGCTGATGCGATCCAGTGAGTGCAGCATCTGGGCCGGGGTGCCCTCGAAGAGTCGGCCACAGCCGGCGCTGAACAAGGTATCTCCGACAAAGGCGGCGCCGTGCCCCAGGTAGGCGATATGAGTCAGCGTGTGTCCCGGCACGTGGATTGCTTTCAGTTGGACACCCGGTTGGTCGAACTCGAGCAGTGCACCCTCGCTGACGATACGCTGCACCATCGGCATGCGCGCGTCGGCCGGGCCAGCAATCGGGCAGTGGTGACGCGCTGCGAGTTCAGCCGCGCCACCAATGTGGTCGGGATGGTGATGGGTGAGCAGGATGGCAGCCAGTTTGAGCCCGCGTGTGCTCAGGGCCTGCTCGACCACCGAGGCGTCACCCGGATCTATCGCCAATGCGTGGCCGCTCTGGTCATGCAGCAGCCAGAGATAATTGTCCGTAAACGCCGGCAGGCCGGTCACGGTGAGTCGCTCATCCAACGCGGTGTCGCTGCTCATCGGCTGTCTCTATCCGCACGCCATCGATTTGTATCACAATCGACCGGCTATCCCAGTAGCATGGACAGATGAAATCATCGAACACAAAATCGCCCCCGAATGATTCCGGCGTCATGATTCCCTTTCCGCAGCTCGATCTGCTCCGCGCCGAATCGCAATGGATACTTCCCCAGTTGGCGCACTCCGAGCGAGTGCTCTGGCTGGGGCCAGCCCCGCAATTCAACGATTCAACGCAGGCGCCGCCCTGGCTGCGGCTTTGCGTGACGCCGTCGGGGCAATTGGGCGGAGATATCCAGGCTTCGCTCGATCGGCTGCCCCTGCTTGACGATGCGCTGGACCAGGTGGTCCTGCAGCATCCTCTGGAGAGCGGGCTCGCCCTGGAACCACTGCTGGCCGAGGCCGTTCGCGTACTGAAGCCCGAGTGCACCCTGTGGTTGTTCGCCAGCGGGGCGTTCAGCCGCAGCCGATTCCGTCTCGCCTCCGCGTTGGCGCCTGGCCAAGCCCGGCCCCTGCGATTCAGTCACCTGCAGGCGGAATCAGCCTTGCGCGATCTGGGCTGTGCCGAGATTGAACGCATGCTGTTTTCGGCACGCGCCGACGCCGGCGTACTGCGATCCTGGGCGCGCTGGCTGCCGTTGCCGCCGCTGACCGTGCTGCGTGCGCGCAAACGGCGCAGTGCGACTACGTTTCGCCTGCGCGGTGCCGAGCTGCCGGTGGCAGCTCAATTGGCCGGCGTCTCCGCCTATCCGGCGACCCGCGTGAGCCTCGCCGCATGACGCGCAGTATCCCCGTGGTCGAGGTGTTCACCGACGGCGCCTGCTCCGGCAATCCCGGCCCTGGTGGTTGGGCTGCGTTGCTGCGCTCGGGTGGCCACGAGAAGTGGCTGAGCGGCGCGGAGCCGCTGACAACGAACAATCGGATGGAGTTGATCGCCGCGCTGCGCGCGCTGCAGGCGCTGAAAACGCGATCGCAGGTGAGCATCACCACCGACTCGCGCTACGTTCAGCAGGGTGCGACCGACTGGTTGCCTGGCTGGAAGGCGCGGGGTTGGCGCAATGCGGCGCGCGAGCCGGTCGCGAATCAGGATCTCTGGCAGGAGATGGATGCTGCGCTGGCGCAACACGAAGTGCAGATGAAATGGGTGCGCGGGCACACCGGACACGCCGAAAATGAGGCATGCGATGCGCGCGCTCGCGCCGCGATTTCCGAAATGTTGGCGCAGGCTGGCAGGCGAACTCTGGCCTAGGCCTGGGCGTTTTCCGATCTACCGCCTGCACCGAGGCGTCGTCGGCTGCGGACGCTGACGGCCCCAATCAGGCTGTACTGCGGCATCGCCGCTTGTTTGAATATTCGCTCGGAGTGAATGCATGCGGCAAATTGTTCTGGATACCGAAACCACCGGTCTCGATCCTGCGCGCGGTCACCGTGTGGTGGAAATCGGCTGCGTCGAACTGGTCGAGCGCAGGCGCAGTGGTCGTGAGTTTCAGCGCTACCTGAATCCCGAGCGCAATATGGATCTGGGTGCGCTCGAAGTGACCGGGCTGAGCGACGATTTTCTTCGCGACAAGCCGCTTTTCCGCGCGATCGTGGACGAGTTCCTCGATTTCATCGACGGCGCCGAGCTGATCATTCACAACGCGGCATTCGATCTTGGATTTCTCAATGCCGAGCTGGGCCTGCTCGGCGCTGGCCGGGGCCGGATCGAGGACCGCTGCAGCGTGCTCGATACGCTGGCATTGGCGCGTGAGCGCTACCCCGGGCAAAAGAATTCGCTCGATGCGCTGTGTCGGCGCCTGCAGGTCGACAGCAGCCATCGACGTGTGCATGGTGCGCTACTCGACGCCAACCTGCTGAGCGACGTCTATCTGGCGATGACGGCGGGGCAGGGCGATCTCGGCCTGGCGATGGCGGAGACGACCACCGTTCGGCACAGCCAGCTGACCCAGAGCCAGAACAGCGCCGTGGTTCGTATAGTCATTGCCAGCGTCGAGGATGAGGCGGCTCATGCTGCGCGCTTGGCGGCAGTCAACAAGGCCAGCAAGGGCAACTGCCTCTGGCTCGCGCCCGCCAACTAGGTCACACCGGTTGGATCGATGCAGAGAGACGTGGCAGGCTGCCATGGCAGTGGGCGCTGTCAGCGGGCCGATTGGATGGCATAATCGACCCGACACCCGATCGGGCTGACAGCTTCTGGGAGATCGCAGTATGCGCAAGTGGATCGCGTTGGGGCTGTTGCTTGTCGGTGGCGTGCAGGCCAAGGGTGCTGCAGAGCGCATTTCGTCGCAGGCACATGAGGGGGTCGCCAGTTGTGCGGCCAGCCAATGCCATGGGGCCACCAAGGTCTCGGCCAAGCAAGCCATTCAGATGAACGAGTTCGCGCTGTGGCAGGAGTTCGATCCACACTCCAAGGCCTACGACATCCTGTTGACCGCCGAATCACAGTCGATCGCGCGCAAGCTCGGGCTGGGCAAAGCCGAAGAGGCCAAAGTCTGCCTTGACTGCCACGCCGACAATGTTGCGGCCGGACAGCGCGGCGCGAAATTCCAGATCGACGATGGTGTTGGCTGCGAGGCCTGTCACGGCGGCTCTGCAGGTTGGCTGGCAAGTCATGCCACGGCTACGCATGCCGACAATCTGGCCGCTGGCATGTATCCGACCGAGGATCCGGTGGCGCGCTCCGCGCTGTGTCTGAGCTGCCATGCCGGCACGCCAGATCGGATGATCACCCACCGCATCATGGGTGCAGGCCATCCACGATTGAGCTTTGAACTCGACACCTTCACCTGGTTGCACCCGCACTACCAGGTCGACGAGGACTACGAGAAGCGCAAGGGTCGGTTCGATGGACTGCGCGACTGGGGTATCGGACAGGCAACGGCCGCGGTCAATGCACTCGACATCCTGCTCGATGAGCGGACCGGCTGGCACGGGATCTTCCCGGAATTGGTGCTGTTCGATTGCCACGCCTGTCATCGCTCGATGGCAGGTCGCCAGTGGGGCCCGCGCCAGGGCACCGGTCTTGGCCCAGGCGTGGTGCGCCTGAATGATTCCAACCTGGTGATGTTCCGTCATGTCCTCGCCGCGGTCGATGCCGGTGCTGCCGCTCGTGTGCTTGAGCAGACGCGTGCACTGCACAAGGCAACCACCGAGAGTCGCGAGCGCACCTTTGCCGCAGCGCGCGCGCTGCGCACCACGCTGGAACAACTGAGCAGCAAGGTTGCTGACGCCAGTTTCACTCCTGATTCGCTGGCCGCGATCTTGTCCAGCATGATTCGCGATGCGGATCGCGGCGAATTCCGTGACTTCGCCGCGGCTGAACAGTGCGCGATGGCTGTGCAAAGCGTGGTGGTCGCTTTCGAGGGCAGCCAGTTGCTCGATGAGGCGGCGGCAGAGCGTCTGCGCACCCGCGTTGATGCCTTGTATACGACGGTCGAAAAGGACGAGAGTTACGCGATGGGCAGATTCGTCGAAGCACTCAAGGCCGTGCGTGCAGCTGCGCCATGACCAAGCGAATGCTCATGGTCGGCGCTCACATGCGGCGCGAACCCGCGGCCGATCGGGCGCGTCATGATGCCTTCGCGGGAATCATGATTTGAATATGCAGACTGCAGTCACCGAAGCCGTGGTGATTCCCGGCTATCGCATAGAGAAGGCGGTCGGCGTCGGCGGCATGGCATCGGTCTATCTTGCCGTCCAGGAGTCGCTGGATCGTGAGGTGGCGCTCAAGGTGATGTCACCGACATTGGCCGAGAACACCGAGTTTGCCGAACGATTTCTGAAAGAAGGACGGCTGACCGCGAAGCTCAGCCATCCGAACCTGGTGACGGTGTACGACATCGGCTCGTTTGGTCAGGTCTACTACCTGGCCCAGGAGTACATTCCCGGTGGAACCCTGCGCGAGAAAATGAATGCGGGTATGACCGTTCCGGAGATCCTTGACGTCGCTCGTGACGTCGCCCAGGGTCTGGCCTATGCGCATGAAAAAAGCGTCGTGCACCGTGACGTCAAACCGGGCAATGTTCTGTTTCGCGCCAACGGAACCGCGGTGCTGGCAGATTTCGGTATCGCCAAGGCGATGGACTCGAAAACGATGTCCACTCAGGCCGGCAATTCAATCGGTACGCCGCATTACATGAGTCCCGAGCAGGCCCGTGCCGAAAAGGTCGATGGCCGCTCGGATCTGTACAGTCTCGGCGCGATGATGTTCGAGATGCTGGCCGGGAAGCCGCCCTATGATGCTACGGACCCCTTCAGCATCGCGCTGATGCATGTGACCCACCCGGTTCCGCAACTTCCAGCCAAGGTGCAATGGCTTCAGCCGCTGATCGATCAGTTGATGGCGAAATTGCCGGATTCGCGCTACGCCACCGGTGATGAGTTCGTAGCCGGCTGCGATCGGTTGTTTGCCACCGCGCCGGAAGCCCAGACTTTGCGTGATGCCCATATGACCCGCAAGCGCGCATCGCCGCGATCGCTGGCCATGCAGCCCACCGAGATGATGGCGGGTGACGCGAAGAAAGCGCCGCGCCGGGTTCCCTCGGCACAGCCTGCGTAGGCGCCGTCGAGCGGTGGCAAGACGGGAACATTCTCGCGACCGATGCTGCTGGCGTTGGTGGCGATTGTCCCCGTCGCCATTCTGGGGGCGGTCTGGTGGGGTACGCGTGACGGCGCGCAAACCGCTTCGGAAGCGCCGCCGGTAGCGAACACAACCTCAACACAAGAGCCGGTGGTGGAACCGGGCAGCGAAGACCCGACGACCGCAATCGTGGATCTGGGTACCGGGGATGGCGGGAATGATGTCGTTCCGCTGCTGATCCAGGGTGACGTCGGTACGTTGCTGACCAAGGCCCGTGAATACGTCGAGATTGGCCTGACCGATGTCAGCGGCCGCCGGCTGAGTTCTCCGCCGGGAGATAACGCGATCGACATCTACCGTGGCGTGATCCAGCAGGACCCCGGCAATGTCGAGGCGAGCAATGGACTCGAACGGATTGCCGATTTCTACGAGCGAAAGGCACTAGGTCTGCTCGATCGCGGTCTGCCAACCGGCTGTCAGGCGCTGGCGACGGTCGGCCTCAAGGCGTCGCCGGACCGGGCCTCGCTGCGCGAACTGGTCACCAGTCGCTGCCAAGCCAAGCCCTGATTGAAGGGCACGCTTGGCCATGCCCTACCTGGTCGAGGGCAGTGGGCCTGATTATTTCTTGCGAAGCAGGATGACGGTGACGTTATCCGAGCCGCCACCATCAAGCGCCGCCAGGATCAGATGATCGACGCATTCCTGGGCGGAGAGATCGTCACGGCTCAGGATCGAGGCGATGAGTTCGTCGTCGACCTCTTCGGTCAGTCCATCGCTGCAGAGCAGGACCTGGGTACCGTTGGAAAGCTTGCCGCCAACAGTTTCCACGCGCAGGCTCTGCGGATCGGTCACTCCAAGCGCCTGGGTGACCACGTTGCGGTGCGGGTGGGTCTTGGCCTGCTCCGGCGTGATCGCGCGCTGATTGATCAGCTCGCGCACGTAGGAGTGATCCTCTGAAATCTGCTTGAACTCTCCAGCCTGTACGGCATAAGCGCGGCTGTCGCCGACCCAGGCCACTTCGAACTCGTCCCCGGTCACTCTTACCGCAGCGATCGTTGTGCCCATCGGCAGCGCCTGTGGGCGCCGCGTCGAATGCTTGATGATTTCCTCATCAGCGATCTGGATGGCACTGACCAGTGTTCCGCCGCCCTGGATTTCGCGGACCAGCGTGTCACGGGCCAGGGCGCTGGCGACTTCGCCATTTTCGTGACCGCCCATGCCATCGGCGACCAGCCAGAGGCCCAGTTCGCTGTCAGCGTAGTACGTGTCTTCGTTGTGCTCGCGCCGCAAACCAACGTGGGTGGAATGTCCAAATTCGATCATGGTTCCTTCCGGACTCGCCTGTACGGACTATTGTCGACTCAAAGTACCACCGTTTGTGCGCCTAGAATTCAATCCGGACGCCGAGCGCCAGGCTGCCCTGGGAGATGCGCTCTTTGCCTGCGACATGCTCATAGTACAGGTAGCCCGAGCGGCCGTTTGCAAACACAGCAGACAGCCCGATACCGATATTGAGGAAATCAGTGTCGACTTCATCTCCATCGATGACGATGCTGGTGTTGGTGGGATCGAAGGCGAATCGTGTCACCAGACCATCGGTATCGTCCTCGAACTCCTTCACATACTCGATCTGCACATTCGGCATCAGCACGCCCCAGGATGTACTCATGACATAGCTGAGCTTGCCGCCGAGTACGCCCTGAATCGAGCTCAAGCTGCGGCCGTCGACTTCGAGTGCAAGTCCCGCGCCGGGGCCGGTCGGATTGGACATGCGCTCCACGTAGCCATCAAAGTCCAGACGCGTGTAGGTTCCGCGCAGATAGGGCCCGAAGCTCCAGGCGCCACGATTGAAGTCTTTGCCGACCGATAGAGCGAACGATTGCTGATCGCTGTCGGGCGAGCCCGAGGCCACTTGGTCGATCACCGTCGTGCCACCGCCGCTGAGAGAGGGCAGTGTGTAGTTGATCCGGCGGCTGACGTCGGTGCTGTTGCGGCCCAGAGTCAACACGGCATCGGCGTAATAGTTGTTGCCGCGGAACAGCGTGCCATAGGCCGACAGGCTATAGCCGCGGCTCTCGAGGTCACCCTGATTCTGGTTGAGCTGACTGTCATTGCTGTTGAAACCGAGCGCAGCGCCGAGGACCAGCGAATCCGAGACGCGATAGTCGACACCGGCGGTCAGGCCATAATTGTCGAAATCACCACCTGGATCCACGTCACCCGGGTCGCGGCTGCCATTGCCGATGGTGCCGGTCGCAAAGAATCCCCAGCGGCTCAGTCCGCTGTCCTGCTGCTGCGACTGCTCGTCATCGGCCGCCTTCAAGACCAGATTGGCCGGCAGGAAACTGAACGGCAATCGGCCGCTCGGAGTGACGATGGCCAGTCCACCGATGTTGACGCCCTGACTGCCCGAACGAAGCGCGGCAAGACGGCCCTTGAGATTTTCAAACTGGGCGGTCGCGCTGGCCAGGGCCGCGTTGTTCTGTGCACTGCTCTCCTCGGCCAGCATCTTGTCGAGTGCGTTGACCACGGCGCTGGTATTGCTGTTGGCGTTCACCACCAATTCGGAGCAGCGCGACAACAGATCCTGTTGCGCCGCGCTCAGACCGGCCATGCTCGCCAGCCGAGGACAGGCACGATCGATCGCCTGCGCGACCTTGTTTTGCTCGGGTCGCAGTTGCGGAATATTGGCCAGCCCGTTGCCGAGGCTGAACACCACCGGCGTCACGCTACTCAGTGCAGGCAGGCTGGCGGTGACCGTATAGTCGCCGGGCAGGGTGACATTGGCGATCGTGCTCGCGCGGCCATCGGCGCCGGTGACTACGTCAGTTGGATCGACCGTGGCATTGGTCGATGGCGTGAAGCGCACCGTGAATCCAGCGAGACTGGTGCCGTCAGCCGTGCGCAGCCGCACCACAAGCGGCGCGCTCGGTCGCCGCGGAACGATTCGCTGGCCATTGCCGGAAATGATTTCCAGCACGCTGTTGGCAGGGATCGTGGAGTTGGCGCTGAAGACCACCTCGCCAACGCCTTCGATTGCAGCGCGCACCTGTTGGGTACCGAGCGCCTGTCCGAGCCGCAGGTTATTGCTTGAGCGACCACTGGCGTCCGTCATTGTCACCGCCGAACTGAGGCTGCCACCACCGGAGACCACAGTCCAATTGACCCGGGTACCCTGCAGCCCTTTTTCGCGCAGGGCGGCGGGACGTGCGATCACTACGACCAGCGGATTGGCGAGATTTGCGCCAGCGCCGGCGCTCTGATTGTTGCCGCTGGCGATACTGAGCGTCGGTACAAAGGTGCTGGCTTGGCCGATAGCGGACACGCGGCCGCCGAATGCTTTTGCCGTGACCTCGACGCCACCCGATTCGTTGCCGTAGCGGGCGCCAACACTAACCCTTCCGTCGGCGCCGGTGATTGCACTGGTGGGCGTCAGCGTGGCACCGAGATTGGCGGTGAAGCCGATGGTCTGGCCAGGCAGTAGCGCGCCGTTGGCGCGGCGCAATTCGAACACGAATACTTCGTCGGCATCCGAGCCGATCGAGCCGGATTGTCCACTCCCGGCAACCGAGCGCAATTGCGCGTCGGCGGCTGAAAGGTTGAAGTCCGTCGATAGCACGCTGGTTCCATCAGCGCCTGGCGTCATCGCACGCACAACGATGGCACCGCTGGTGGCGCCAATCTGCAGTGTGGTTTCCGAATCACCGTTCGAATCCGTCCTGGTGTGGGGATTGATCAAGGACGCATTGCCGCTGAGCACCGCCCATTCAATATCAGCATCGGCGACACCGGTGGCGCCGTTGCTCAGGCGCACGCGCAATGGATCGGAGATCAGTTCGGTTGTGGCGATCTGGCCATCACCCGATGTACGCAGCAGTTGCCGACCGCCAGCACCGCCGGTGATCGCACTCGCATTGAAGACCGCGGGCAACATTCCCGGATAACTGACCCGGACCTGCACATCGCCTGGTGTATTGCCAAGGATCAGCGTTGCCGGTGCGCTCAACTCCGATCCGCTGGGCACCGCGGAATAAGTTGCCGTGCCCTGGGGTCCGAAACTTGCCGAGCCCGAGAGGATTTCGAATACCAGGGGCGCGCCATTTCCATTGACGAATCCGCGTGGCGTGACGCCCGCGACGAGCGGTCGTGCTAGCGCAGCATTCAGCGCTCCCTGCTGATTGTCGCCCGATAGCTTGATGACCTGATCGGGATCCAGTCCACGCACCTGCAGGTTGTAATAGGTGTTGGAGAATCCACTCGACGTAGCCTCGACCAGCACATCGCCGGCATCTGGGCCGGCATAGATCGCCGTGCTGGCTCTGAAGGTGTTGTCGATGAAGAGGGATATCGTCTGGGTCTGGGCTGGTACCCCTCGGAAGCTAGAGGTCAGGAAATAGGCGCTGCCGCTGATGATCGTGAGTTGGACGGGCACGCCACTGAGCGGCGTGCCACTGCTGATGGCCTCGATCACCAGAGGCGCCGGGAACTGCGTATTGATGTCCGTGATCTGGCCGTCACCCGACACCACGCTCAGGGTTTGAGCGCCCGCCGGCAGGGTCTGCAGGCTCCAGCTTGCCGAGTTGCTGGGCGTGGTCGCCGTCAAGGTGAAACTGCCAGAATTTCCGGCTCGGACATTGACTCCGACCGCGCCGCCGCCGTCGGTCATAGTCGAGAAGCTGGTGCCGCGATCAACGCCCAGATCGACAATCGTGGCCCCCGTGGCACCCGAGATGGTGAAGGTCACCGGCACCGAGGGCAGCGGGAGTCCAAGCCCGTCTGTTAGCGAGATGTTGAAGAGATCGACAAACATGCTGTTCTGCCCAGTCGAATACAGGCCTGTCGTCGAAGGTGTCGCGGCAAGATTTTCAACGCCGCCCACCGGTGCGACTGCGACACCGCTATAGCCGGACATCGTGCCAAGGCTGCTGACCTGGATATTCACCGGTGTCAGAACATTGACACCGGAATTGGCGAAAAGTGGGACAAAGGCGTGGCCGGTACCGTCGGTGAACGCGCTGATGGTGTTGGTGCCATTCGAGAATTGGGCCGGTCCACTGATTACTGTGTAGACCACCTTGGCATTGGGCACTGGCGCAGGCGTACCAGCACCCTGGGAGACCACCACGCCAAGATCCGTCGGGAACTGCGTGCCGGTTACGCCGGTCTGGTTGCCACCTTGAAACGGATTCAGCGACGGCACCACAGGCGCAAAGACATTGACGTTGAAGGTCGAGAATGCGGAGGTACACGGTGGCGTGGACCCCTGAATCGTGTAGACGCCGTTGGCATTGGGCTCGGCAATGATGTTGACGCTGGCGCTGAACTGGAAGGGTGGGCCGGCCCAGGTGACGCCGGTTTCGGTGAAGCTCGTGGTCCCCGATTCCTCGATATAGACATTGCCGAGCGGCGGAACACCCGTGGTCACGTCCCAGGAAACGTCGAACGAAGCTGGAATGGCCCCTGTGGCACCTGTTTGGCCGACGGTGAGTGGCATCGAGAACCGGGTGCCAGCCAGCGCGGATTGGCCATTGCCGCCAAGTATTCCCATCGGACAACTGATCTGGGCGATGGCCGATGTGGCGGGTAGCCCCAGTGCCAACAGAATCAGGAGCATTCTGACCAACGTGGGAGGGCGCGTGATGCGAATGTGAAAATCGCGGCGGGCAGTTGATGCGGCCATAACACCCTCGTTGGTTTGCCGAGCTATACTTGCAGCGTACTACAGCGCCGCGCGCTGGTGGTAGTCGCGGCGCCCCATACTCCCCGGAGGTTTTGGTCATGCGTCTGGATTCTCCCGCAACTTTGATTCTTCGCCCCACCGCGCTCGCCCTGTCAATTGCGGTGGCGATGTTCGCCATCACAGTTCCCGTCAACATCGAGGCGAAAGCTCCGACGATCCGCAATGCAGAAGATTTTCTGATTGTCGATTGCCTGTTGCCTGGACAGATGCGCAAACTTGGCCGAGTCAGTACTTTCATGAGCGCGCGCCGACCGGTGCGCACCAATCAGGCCGACTGTGAAATCCGCGGCGGCGAGTATGTGTCGTTCGACCGCGCGAATTACCAGACAGCCTTGAAGGTATGGATGGATCAGGCAGCCGCTGGTGATGCCGAGGCGCAAAACTATGTCGGCGAGATTTATCACAAGGGACTCGGTACCGAGCCTGATTATGCCAAGGCGGCCGAGTGGTATCAGAAGGCAGCTGCGCAAGGGTCCAAGCGCGCCCAGATCAATCTGGGCTCACTGTATGAAACTGGGCTCGGCGTCGCGCAGGACACCAACAAAGCGCTCAATCTCTATCGTCAGGGCTCGGGCATCAGCGGTGATGATCTGGTCTATGCCTCGACCATGACCTCGGCCGTTGCCGCCAAGCAGGTCGAGATCGAAGGTCTGCAAAAAGACGTCGCCGCGGAGCGCCAGGCAGCGGCGCGGCTCAAGGCGGAAAACGAGCAATTGCGTGGCGAGCTTGATCAGCGCCGCCGTGCGCTGCAGAACGCGCAGTCACAACTTGACGGGGCGCGCTCGCAGCTGAAGGATGCGCAAGCACGCATTGCCCCGGCCGGTGAAGACCTCGCCGTGCTCGGCGAAGTATTGGCCGCGAAGGAACAGGAGCTCGCTACCGAGCGCGAACGGCTCGAGCGTGATCGCAAGGCGCATGCCGAGCAGATGCAACGTGAGCGGACCAAGCTCGCCGAACTGAAGGCACGCGAGGCGCAGCTGAGTCGTTCCACCAGCGTCTCGGCGAGTGAACAGGCTGAGCTCGGCCAGGTCCGCAGTGCTGCTGCCGAACTTGCGCTGACGCTGGATGATGCCCTGGTCCGGATGGAGCAGATGGAAGTCCAGCTGGCCAACAATTCGAAGCAGCAGGCGGCTGAGCTTGGTCGCTACGAGATGGATCGCAAGAAAATGGAGGCGGCGATATCGGCCTCCAAGGAAGACCGCGAACTGCTGCTTCTGCTCGAACAGCAATTGTCTGAGAGACAGCGGGAGGTTGCCCGTCAGCGTGGCCAGATCGTCGCACTGGAACGCCGTTCCGGAGCGCTCGGTGGCGGCACCGTGGCCGCGGCGTCCGGTCCGCTGATCCGTATTATCGATCCTCTGGTCACTGCATCGCGTGATGGCAAGTCCACCGCGACCTTGCGGGCCCAGGCCAGCACATCGGATGTGGTGGGCTCGGTTCAGGCTGCGGCTGGTGTGCAGAAGCTGCTGGTCAATGGTCAGCCGGTGTCGGTCGCTGCAAACGGCAGCTTCCGCGTCCGCGTCCCAGTCAGCGGCCAGGGCACCAATATCACGGTGACTGCAGTCGACCGGGATGGTGCGCAAAGTATGGAGGCGTTCACCATCGTGCCGCTGCCGGGTTCATCCGGTGCCGGCGCTGGTAACAGCAGCGCGATTGCGCAGAAAACTCCAGCTGGCGTGAAACTGGGCAAGTATCACGCCCTGGTCATCGGCAACAACGATTATTCCCGCTATCCCAAGCTCAGCAGTGCCGTAAACGATGTGCAGATGGTCGAGTCGGTGCTCAGGAAGCGCTATGGTTTCCAGACCACCGTCCTCAGCAATGCCAATCGGTTCGAGATTCTCTCGGCCCTGAACGACATGCGCGAGAAGCTCACCGCCGAAGACAATCTGATTGTCTACTTCGCCGGTCATGGCGAGCTCGACAATGCCAGTCGGCAGGGCTACTGGATTCCGGTGGACGGTCAGGCCAACGCGCCCAATACCTGGTTGTCGAACCGCGCCATCAGCGACATGCTCAACACGATGGCGCCCAAGCACGTTATGGTGATCGCCGATTCCTGTTACTCGGGTTCAATGACCACGGCCGCACTTCCGGTGTTTGCAGCTGAGACCGGCAATGCCGGTTGGCAGAAATGGGTGCAGGCGGCGACTTCGAGTCGCTCGCGCACCGCGCTGACTTCAGGCGGACTGGCACCGGTTCCTGACACCGGCCGCGGCAACAATTCGCATTTTGCCAGCGCGCTGATTGCGGCTTTGGAAGACAACTCGCAATTGCTCGAAGGTCAGCGGCTGTTCCGTGAGGTTTCAACCGCGCTCGCCATCGCCGCGGCCGAATCCGATCTGATCCAGATTCCGGTTTACGCGCCGATCCAGTTCGCTGGACATGAGGCGGGTGAGTTCTTCTTCTCACCGCGAGGCGCAGGTATCGCGCGAGCAGAAACCGATTCCGCCACGGGCATGCATTGACGGGCAGGTGTCGGCGACACTCGGGCTTCGCGTAGTGCCGGTTGGCCTGCGCGAAGTCGCCGCACGTCGCCGAGGAATTCTGCGCACGCTCCGAGTCGCATAGCCCCCTGGGTCAGGGGGCCCCGCCAAGCGGGCTCTTCGACGACTGCCGATCGTTCTGGCGCATCCCTCAGCGCAGTGGTTCGAGCCAGCCGTATTTGTCAGGGGTGGTGCCCTTGAACAGGCCGAAGAACAGTGATTGCATGCGTGCCGTGAGTGGGCCTGGCTTGCCCTCACCGACGGGTTTGCCGTCGACCGACTTGATCGGTGTGATTTCGGCAGCGGTGCCGCACATGAACAACTCGTCACACATGTACAGGTATTCGCGCGGCATATCGCGCTCGATCACCTCGATGCCGTTGTCGCGGGCGAGGGTCATGATCGTGTCGCGGGTGATGCCATTGAGAATCGCGCTCGACACCGGCGTCGTATGCAATTTGCCATTGAACACCAGGAACAGATTCTCGCCGGCGCCCTCGGAAAGCAGGCCTGTGCTGGCCAGCGCAATGCCTTCTCCGAAACCGAGACGGCGTGCTTCGCGCGCGATCAGCTGTCCGGAGAGGTAGTTGCCGCCAGCCTTGGCACCGGCCGGAATGGTATTGGGGGCGACGCGATTCCAGCTCGATACCATCGCGTCGATACCGGTTGCGACGACGTCGTGGCCGAGGTATTGGCCCATTTTCCAGGTCGAGACCGATGTTTCGGTGGGGCAGTCCGCGTTGAGTCCAAATCCACCGAGACCACGGAATGCAAATGGACGCAGATACGCTTCGCCAAAACCATTGGCCTTCAGCACCTCGTGACAGGCCGCAGTCAGCTGTCCGATGTCATAGGGGATCGGCAGTTCGTAGATCTTGGCCGAGCAGAACATGCGGCGCAGATGTTCCTGCAAGCGGAAAATGATCGGACCATTGTTGGTGTCGTACGAGCGCACGCCTTCAAATACCGAAGAGCCATAATGGATGGCGTGCGACATCACATGGGTGGTTGCCTCCGCCCACTTCTTGATACTGCCGTTCTGCCAGATGAACTCGGGGTATTGCATGGCCATGCGGTGCTCCGGGGGCGCGGTGAAAGAGGACTATGGTGCCTGAGCACCAGGGAGCGCGGAAGTGCGCCGCACACATTGCCCGAAATCCGCCGCTGGTTGCGCGTTGAGTCCGAACTGGCGGTCAATCTCAGACGATGCGTTCAATGACGTTGAGCGTCGCCTTGGCGCGATTGAGCGTGTAGAAATGCAAGCCGGTGGCGCCGCCGGCGATCAGTTTCTGGCAGAGTCCGGCCACCAGGTCAGCACCGAACGCACGAATCGCGGCGGCATCGTCGCCGTATCCGCGCATGCGCCGATCGATCCAGCGTGGAATCTCGGCACCGCAGATTTCCGAGAATCGCTTGAGTTGCGCGAAGTTCCCGATCGGCATGATGCCGGGCACGATCGGCTTGTCGATGCCGATTCGTCGGGCGTCGTCGACGAAGCGAAAGTAGGCATTGCTGTTGAAGAAATACTGGGTGATCGCGCCATCCGCACCGGCATCGATCTTGCGCTTGAAGTGCTCAAGATCCACGAAGGCATCCTGCGACTGCGGATGCACCTCCGGATAGCAGCCCACCTCGATGTGAAAGGTATTGCCGGTTTCAGCGCGTATGAACTCGACCAGTTCGTTGGCGTAGCGGAAGTCGCCGAAGCCGGCCATGCCCGAGGGCATGTCGCCGCGCAGCGCGACGATCCGCCGGCAGCCCATTTCCGCGTACAGCGCCAGCAGCTGACGGATTTCGTCGCGGGTTCCACCCATGCACGACACATGTGGAGCCGCCTCAAGGCCATGGTTCTGGCGCAGCGAACGCACGGTCTCCGGCGTGTAGGACAACGTCGATCCACCGGCGCCAAAGGTTACGCTGACATATTCCGGATTGAGCGCCTTCAGTCGGGGCAGGGCAGACTCCAGCGTCTGTCTTTGCTCGTCGGTCTTGGGTGGAAAGAACTCCAGTGAAATCTTCATGCTTGCTTGTTCATGGGGAAGGCGGCGTGGAGTATATCTTTCATTCCGCATGAAAGGATGGAAGGTTTCGGCCGTCGCTGCCGCCCTTGACGAGGGTGTCCGGATCGCAGAAGGTTGACGTCAATTCGGCAGTGGCATGGATCGAGGATCTGGCGCCAATGGAGCAGGGCAGCGGCTGGAACAGCATTCCCCCTGGCGCGCCCGGCCTGCGACGCTTCGCTCAGGAGATCAGTGACACCCGAAGCCGTGTCGTGATCGGCGGCGTCTTTTACGTGCTCGGCTGGTTGCTGGTGGCGGTGT
The DNA here is from genome assembly GCA_038255435.1 of Lysobacterales bacterium. Classification (GTDB taxonomy): domain Bacteria; phylum Pseudomonadota; class Gammaproteobacteria; order Xanthomonadales; family Ahniellaceae; genus 0-14-3-00-62-12. Next base: position 90,472 of record JBBSLG010000010.1, on the reverse strand, counting down.
TTACGCCAGTCCACGCCCACTATCCTGGCGCAACCTGGATGGTCGGTGTCTATTTCGTCGGTCTGGCCGTCACGCGCCTACTGTTGCGCCCGCCAGCGGAATCCGAGACGGACAGGCGCATGACCTGGCTGAACGTGCAGTGGGCGATTATCCAGGCCTCTGCCGCGGCCTGGGGCGCGGTCCTGTTGTGGACCCTGCTCGATCCGGTGCTGCAGCCGGCCCGCATGGCGCTGCTGGTCGGCACGGCAGGTTTCGCGACGGCCATCGCGCACACCTACTGCATGCGCTTCTGGGCTTCACTGGTGGCGATTGTGGTGATGTACGTGCCGGGCACGATGCTGATGTGGATGCCCGGACAGGATCGGGCTGTGGCTTTCACACTGTCCGTGTTCTTTGCCTATGTGCTGTCGTCCCTGGTGCGCAGTCATCGCGAGTATCAGAATCGTTTGGATGGTGACGAAGACCTGCGCCAACAGCGCGATCGCTTCGAACACATGAGCCGGACCGACTGGTTGACGGGACTCGCCAACCGGCGTCATTTCGTTCAGGCGCTGGAGCAGGCCATCGCCGAGTCAGTATCGACAGCCAAGCCACTGGCCCTGCTGGTGCTCGACGTCGATCACTTCAAATTGATCAACGACGTGCACGGGCACACTGTGGGCGATCGTTGTCTGGCCGGATTCGCCGAGCAGATGCGACATGTCTTCGCGGGACGGGAAGAGCTTTGTGCCCGCCTGGGTGGTGAAGAGTTTGCCGTACTCATGCCCGGCTTCGACGAGCTTGCCGCCAAGGCACGCGCCGACGCATTCCGGATCGGACTTGCTGCAGCGACCATGGTGCCGGAACTGCCCGAATTGCGGCTGCGGGTCAGCATTGGCGTGGGCGGATTTGACTCGCAGCGATACCTCGGCGCCGAGCCGTTCTTTGGCGACGTGGATCGCGCGCTGTATCGCGCCAAGGGGCACGGCCGAGATCGTGTTTGCGGCGTTGCCGCTGTCGGTCTTCATCCGCCAGCGTAGTCACCTGGCGTCGCGCTGACTTCGGTGCGGCCCAGAGCAAGCAGGGCGCAGTGAGCGCCCTGTTGCATCTGCGGATCGAAGGGTCACCAAGTCGGCTCAGTAGACCGCGGAACAAGGCCGCGGCATATCGCCGAGATGGGACATGCAGGCCGGGACTTGCTGCTCAGCTTCGCCCCCTGGTGTTGGGGGCGATTGCTGTCGCCGTGCCAGCAGGGTGCAGCCGACCCTAGTAGCGGTAATGCTCGGGCTTGTAGGGACCGTCGGCATCGACGCCGAGATAGGCGGCCTGATCGGGGGTGAGCCGGGTCAGCTTGACGCCGATTTTCTCGAGGTGCAGACGCGCAACTTCCTCGTCGAGCTTTTTCGGCAGCCGGTACACGGTCTTGTCGTAGACATCCTTGTTCTGCCAAAGATCGAGCTGTGCCAGCGTCTGATTGGAGAACGAGTTCGACATCACGAAGCTCGGATGACCGGTCGCGCAACCGAGGTTGACCAGACGGCCCTCGGCGAGCAAGAACATGTCATGACCCGGCTTGCCATTGGTGCCGGCCAAGCGGTATTTGTCGACCTGCGGCTTGATGTTGATGCGCTGCACGCCAGCCAGCGAGTTGAGCTTGTCGACCTGGATCTCGTTGTCGAAATGCCCGATATTGCAGACGATCGCCTGATCCTTCATGCCCATCATGTGCTCAACGGTGATGACGTCCTTGTTCCCGGTCGTAGTGACATAAATGTCTGCCGTGCCCAGGGTGGATTCGATCGTGTCGACCTGAAACCCTTCCATCGCAGCCTGCAGCGCATTGATCGGATCGATCTCGGTAACCACGACGCGGCAGCCATAGGCGCGCAGCGAGTGGGCCGAGCCCTTGCCGACATCGCCATAGCCGCAGACCACGGCAACCTTGCCGGCCAGCATCACGTCCATCGCGCGCTTCAGTCCATCGGCCAGCGATTCGCGGCAGCCGTAGAGATTGTCGAACTTGCTCTTGGTGACCGAGTCGTTGACATTGATGGCCGGCACCAGCAGCTTTCCGGCTTCCATCATCTGATACAGACGATGCACGCCCGTGGTGGTTTCTTCCGACACACCGCGCCAGGATTTGACCACTTCGGTCCAGAAGCCCGGACGTTCCTTGGCGACGCGCTTGAGCAGGTTCTTGATGATCTGCTCTTCGTGCGAATCGGCAGGGCCATTGACCCAGTCGCTGCCGATCTCGAGTTCATAGCCCTTATGGATCAGCAAGGTGACATCGCCGCCATCGTCGACGACAAGCTCCGGTCCCTTGTTGCCGGGAAAGGTCACCGCATCAAGCGTGCAGTCCCAGTACTCTTCCAGCGTCTCGCCCTTCCAGGCGAACACCGGCGTGCCGGTCACGGCGATTGCCGCAGCGGCATGGTCCTGGGTCGAAAAGATGTTGCAGGATGCCCAGCGCACATCGGCGCCAAGGTCCTTCAGGGTTTCGATCAGCACCGCGGTCTGGATGGTCATGTGCAAGGACCCGGTGACGCGCACGCCTTTCAGCGGGAGCTCAGCGGCATGTTTGCGGCGGATCGACATCAGTCCGGGCATCTCGTGCTCGGCGATCTCGATTTCCTTGCGGCCCCAGTCGGCCAGGGAAATATCGGCGACCTTGTGTTCCGTCTTCGGCGTGGCGACGTTCTTCGGTACTGCGCTCATTGGTTGGTACTCCACAGGATTGAGCGGGCGCCGTTGGACAGACACCTGCCGAGCCTGGCTTCGCCTGCACCGGGTATCGGCACCGGAGCGGGAAGTCGCAGCGCCCCTCGGCGGGCGGACAAGCATTGTAGCGAGCATTTGTTGACCGGGCGTGAATCGGCCGCGAAGGACTGGCACGCCGGGCGTGCGCGCAACAGCTCTGCCGCGTAGACTGTCTGGACGGTCGCCGGCGCGCGCGGCCGGTCGTTTCTGCGTCTCAGGCAGCGCTGGTTCGAGGGCTATCTCAGATAATCCTGAGAATCGCGGTATCGAAACCGCTCGGAAACGCCGATACGGGCTAATCCGCTGAGCCGCTTTATTTTTTCGCAACGGTAGCTATAATGCGCGGCTCCCTGATCGCCGATTGTTCGGCAACACACGATACGAGAACCTCCATGGTCAAGATTCGCCTTTCCCGCGGCGGTGCGCCGAAGCGCCCGTTCTATCATCTTCTGGTTACCGACAGCCGCAGCCCGCGTGATGGCCGCAGCATCGAGCGCGTGGGCTTTTTCAACCCGGTTGCAACCGGCAAGGAAGTCCGTCTGAAGCTCGACGCCGAGCGCATCAAGTCCTGGATGGACAAGGGTGCACAGCCCACCGACAAGGTGCGTGCTCTTATCAAGGAAGCAGCCAAGGCTGCTGCCTGAACATCACTCGATGAGCGACCGGTGGCTGACACTGGGGCAAATCGTCGGTGTGTTTGGCGTCAAGGGCTGGGTGAAGGTCAAGTCGTTCACCGAGCCCAGAGACAATCTGTTCAAGTACGGCAACTGGCGCCTGGGTAAACCCGTGGCGGCCGAGCTCAGGCTCGAACAGGGCAAGCTTCAGGGCCAGGGCATGGTAGCCAAACTGGTCGGAATAGAAGATCGCGATCAGGCCGCAGGCCTGGTTGGCAGTGAAATCGAAGTCCAACGCAGTGACCTGCCTGATGCCCCACCCGGTGAGTACTACTGGGTCGATCTCGAAGGATTGGAAGCTTTCAGCACGGATGGAACCCGGCTCGGTGTGGTCTCGCATCTGTTCTCCACTGGCGCCAATGACGTCGTGGTGATCGAAGGCGAGCGCCAGCACATGGTGCCGTACGTGATGGATCGATTCGTCAAGGAAGTCGATCTGGTGGCAAAAAGGATGGTGCTCGATTGGGACGCGACATTCTGAGCAGCGCATGCGCATCGATGTCGTAACCCTGTTTCCTGAGTTCGTGCAGCAGGCCGCCCAGGTTGGGGTGGTCGGACGGGCTCAGAGTCGGGGTCTGCTGTCGGTGGTGACGTGGAATCCACGGGATTTCGCCACTGACCGCCACAAGACGGTCGATGACCGGCCGTTTGGCGGTGGACCCGGGATGGTGATGTTGATCGAACCGCTGCGCAGCACGATCCGCGCGGCGCGAGATGCGGAAGGACCCGCGCCGGTGATTTTCTTGAGCCCACAAGGCGAAAGATTGACCCAGCGCAAAGTGGAATCGCTGGCAAGACTGCCGCGCTTCATTTTGCTGTGCGGCCGTTACGAAGGGATCGATGAACGCCTGATCGAAGAGTGTGTCGATGAGGAGTTGTCGATCGGTGATTACGTGTTGTCGGGTGGCGAGTTGGCTGCCAGTGTGGTGATCGATGCCGTTGGACGCTTGCAGGATGGGGCGCTTGGCGATGCCGATTCGGCGAAGCAGGATTCTTTTTCCGATGGCTTGCTCGATTGCCCGCACTTCGCGCGTCCGCTGCGCGAGGGCGAGCGTGAAGTACCGGAGGTTCTGCTATCGGGAAATCATGCGCTGATCAGGCGCTGGCGACTGAAGCAGGCACTGGGCAGAACCTGGTTGCGCAGACCCGATCTGCTAGCCAGAATGGATTTGGACAAGGCAGCCAGGAAGCTGCTGGAAGAGTTTCGGCAGGAATACCTCGCCGATCCCGACTGAACACGGCAATGGATGCCGGGTGGTCGATCAAGAACCTGGATGAGTAGCTATGAATCTCTTGCAACAGTTTGAACAGGCCCAGATTACCCGCACGCTCCCCGATTTTGGCCCGGGCGATACCGTCGTGGTCAACGTCAAGGTGAAGGAAGGCAACCGTGAGCGCCTACAGGCTTACGAAGGTGTCGTCATCGCCAAGGCCAATGGCGGCCTCAACTCCTCGTTCACCGTGCGCAAGATTTCGCATGGCTTCGGCGTGGAGCGTGTGTTCCAGACCCATTCGCACGTGATCGACTCGGTTGAAGTCAAGCGTCGCGGCGATGTGCGTCGTGCCAAGCTCTATTACCTGCGCGAGCTGCAGGGTAAGGCCGCCCGCATCAAGGAAGATCTCGGCGCCGCCAAGCGCTGAGTCTCCGGTTGCGCTGCGGCGCAACTTTCAGTTTTTGCCCAACGGCCGCCGCGTGCGGCCGTTGGCGTTTGCGTTTTCCGGCCGGTGCCAACCGCCGCCGCTCATCGCGGCGGTGCTGGGCAATTGTGTGGCGCGTTGCCGGGGCGCTTGAATCGCTGCCGCACAGCCACCATCTGCACATCAGTTGAAACCCATTCGGAGGCAAGTCGATGTCTGCTGTCGTTCCAGAAACCCGCCGGTTCGAAGCCGAGGTTGAGCAGGTTCTCAAGCTCGTTACCCATTCGCTCTATTCGCACAAGGAAATTTTCCTGCGCGAGCTGATTTCAAATGCTTCCGATGCCTGCGACAAATTGCGCTTCGAGGCGATCGGCAATCCGGCGCTGAGCGAGGGTGACAATGAACTTCGCATCGAGATCGAGATCGACAAGGCGGCGCGTACGCTGACCCTGCGCGACAACGGAATCGGCATGACCCGTGATGAAGTGATCGAGAACATCGGTACCGTCGCGCGTTCCGGTACGCGGCGCTTTCTTGAATCGCTGTCTGGCGATGCACGCAAGGACACCGCCCTGATCGGCCAGTTCGGTGTGGGCTTCTACTCGGCCTTCGTTGTCGCCGACAAGGTCACCCTGGTCAGCCGCCGCGCTGGTAGCGAGAGTACTGAAGGCGTGCGCTGGGAATCTACCGGCACCGGCGAGTACACCATCGAAAGCATCGCCGACGCCGCGCGCGGCAGTAGCGTGACGCTGCACCTGAAACCGGAAGAGGATGAGTTCCTCGAGCCCTGGCGTGTGCGCACCCTGGTCGGCAAATACTCGGATCACATCGCGTTCCCGATCCGCATGCTCAAAGAGCGCCACGGCGAAGAAGAAGCTGCCTCCGAGCCGGAGATGGAGACCATCAATCACGCCTCCGCCCTGTGGACGCGACCGAAGGCCGAGCTCAAGGACGAGGACTACCAGGGCTTCTACAAGCATGCCGCACATGCCTATGACGAGCCGCTGGCCTGGACCCATAACCGGGTCGAGGGCAATCAGAGCTACACCAGTCTGCTTTTTCTGCCGACCCAGGCGCCGTTCGATATGGCCTACAGTGGCCGCGATGAGCGCAAGGGACTGAAGCTCTATATACGTCGTGTCTTCATCATGGATGCCAGCGAACAGTTGTTGCCCTCGTATCTGCGCTTTGTGCGCGGTGTGGTCGACTCCGACGATCTGCCGCTGAATGTGTCGCGCGAGATCCTGCAGGAGAATCGACTGGTTCAGCAGATCCGTTCGGGGCTGACCAAGCGCACGCTTGATCTGCTCGACAGTCTTGCCAGCGAGCAAGGCGAGAAGTACGCAACCTTCTTCTCCGCATTTGGCAGTGTGCTGAAGGAAGGCATCGCCGAGGATTTCGCCAACAAGGAACGCATTGCCAAGCTGCTGCGCTTCGCCTCAACCAAGAGCGAAGGTGCGGCAGCCACGGTGTCGCTCGACGACTACATCGCGCGGATGGCAGAAGGTCAGGAGACCATCTGGTATGTCACCGCCGATTCCTATGCCGCGGCGGCCAACAGCCCGCAACTCGAAGCCCTGAAGTCGCGCGGCATCGAAGTGCTGCTGATGTTCGAGCGCATCGACGAGTGGGTCTCCGGGCACCTCGGTGAATACGCCGGCAAGAAGCTGCGCAATGTCGCAAAGGGCGATATCAAGCTCAGCGATGACGAACAGAAGCAGCGCGACGAGGCCGAGAAGGATGCCGCACCGATTACCGCCCGGTTGAAGGAACTGCTCGGCGACAAGGTGCGTGACGTCAAAGTCAGCGCACGCTTGACCGAGTCGGCTGCCTGCCTTGTGCTTGATGAATACGAAATGGCCCTGCACATGCAGCGCCTGCTGCGCGCGGCTGGCCAGGAGGTTCCGAGCCAGGCACCGGTGCTCGAGATCAACCCACAGCATGCCCTGGTCAAACGACTTGGCGATGAACCGGCAGACTCGACGCAGGCCGCCGACCTCGCCCTGGTCATTCTCGATCAGGCGCGTCTTGCTGAGGGTGGTCAGCTCGATGATCCGGCAGCATTCCTGCGTCGCATGAACGCTCTGGTGCGCTGAGCCCAATGTTGGAGGCTGACTCCGATGGCAGGAGCGGGGCCGCGCTCCGGCTCGATGTCTGGTTGTGGGCGGCGCGTTTCTTCAAGACGCGCCAGCTCGCCAAGGCCGCAATCGAAGGCGGCAAGGTGGAACTTGATCACGGTGCCGCAAAAGCTTCGAGGCAGGTCTCGTCGGGTGATCGGCTGATCATCCGGCGCGAACAGGAGCGCTTCGAGATCGAAGTGCTGGCAGTTTCGGCAAGGCGTGGTCCGGCCAGCGCGGCGCAGCAGTTGTATCGCGAGTCCGCGGCCAGCATCACGGCACGCGCGGTCGAACGCGAGCGTCGGAGTCTTGAACATCAAGGCATGCAGGCTCCGCCGGGAAAGCCGGACAAACGCGCGCGCCGACTGATCCGTGCCCTGGGCGATATCGACGCGCTCTGAGCCGCACAATTGCTCATGCCGGGCCAACGCCAATCTCTGCGATCGACTTGCGACAGTTCCGCTGCTCTGGCTACAGTCGGCCGACTCTGCGAGAACATGCGCCATGACTGCCAGCCCGGCTATCGACCATGCACCACCGCGCTGGCTTCGCCACTGGAGCGGAACGCTGCTGCTTGGTGTACTGATCATCGTGATCTGGCAGGTGCCCTGGTTGAATGTCCTGGTCTACCCATTTCGATTGTTCGGCACCTTCGTACATGAGCTCAGCCATGGCATGGCAGCAATATTCACCGGTGGCCGGTTCCATCGATTCGCCGTGGAGACCGATCTGTCGGGCGTTGCATGGTCTGCGGGTGGCATCCGCGCCATCGTCTCCAGTGCTGGCTATATCGGCAGTGCGATCGCCGGCGGTGTGCTGATCCTGCTCTATCAGCGGCTGTTGTCGTCGCGCCTTCTGCTGATCGGGCTCGGCGCGTTACTTGCAATCATGTGCGTATTGTTTGTGCGCAATCTCTTTGGCGTGGCCAGTGGACTGGGACTTTCGGCACTGCTGCTGCTTGCCGGTATCAAGCTGCCATCCTCGTGGCGCGATCTGCTGTTGATGACGCTTGGCCTGCAACTGATTCTGGATGGTTACAATAGCCTGTTCACCGTGCTGTCGCTGTCGACCGACTCGGCAACCCATACCGATGCGCATACCATGGCGCAATTGACCCTGGTACCTGCCAGCATCTGGGTGCTGGTCTGGATGGGTCTGTCCACCGCCGTGCTGTACTACGTGTTGCGCTGGTCGTTTCCGGCCTCGCCCGGCATGACAGCGGCGAACCCGGGCGGCGAGCGTCCAGATAATTCTTCCCGCCTGCCCTGAGATCGCAATGCTGCTGCAATCCTTCCTGTTTGTTGTGGGACTGGTGATTCTTACCGTGGGCGCGGATGTGTTCATCCGCGGTGCGTCCGGTCTGGGCGAACGACTGGGTCTGTCGTCCTTTGTGATCGGACTGGTGATTGTCGGCTTCGGAACATCGGCACCTGAACTTGCGGTCAACCTGTCCGCCGTCTACGGCGGCCACCCCGACATCGCCATGGGCAATGTAGTCGGCAGTAATATCGCCAATGTTGGCCTGATCCTTGGCGGCTCTGCCCTGGTTGCGCCCTTGCTGGTGCACGTGCGCATGCTGCGCGTCGAAGTGCCGATCCTGATTGCGGCCAGTGTACTGCTCTGGCTGATGGCACTCGATGGACAGCTCGGTCGACCCGAGGGCGTCCTGCTACTGCTCGGCCAGATCGGCGTGATGTTCGTGGTACTGCGCGCCAGCAAGGCAGAGTCGGCCGTGGTCCAGAACGAGTTTGCCGAGGTCGCCAGGCCAGTACACAACTGGACGAAGACCTGTGTCTTTCTGCTGTTCGGTCTCGTCGGGCTGGTGTTGGGTGGCGTGATCGCCGTCGATGCCGCCGTCGATATCGCGCGCAGCTTCGGCATCAGCGAACTGGTGATCGGCCTGACCGTGGTGGCGATCGGCACCTCGCTGCCCGAGTTGGCGTCGTCGGTGGTCGCCGGCCTGCGTGGCAAGGGCGATATCGCGGTTGGCAATGTGGTGGGCTCCAACCTGTTCAATATTCTCTTCATCGTAGGCACCAGTGCCAGCCTGATGCCCCTGCCAGTCAACGAGTCACTGATCCAGGTTGAATTGCCGGTGATGATCCTGTTCACCGTTGCCCTGGTTCCGCTGATGCGACGAAACATGAAGGTGACGCGCGGCGAAGGGGCGCTGCTGCTGTTGGCGTACCTGACTCTTATTGTCTATCAGGTGCGCGGCGCCAGTGCCGGTTGAATGGCTTGCTGCACACAGTACACGCCCAACAACCCAGGAGAGACGAGAGTGATCCAGCGATTCGATGTCGGCCCCCGCATGTCCGAGATGGCAGTCCACAATGGGACGATCTATCTCGCCGGTCAGGTTGCCGATGACGCCACCGCCGATATTTCCGGTCAGACCGGGCAGGTGCTTGCCGCCATCGACGCACTGCTTGAGCGTGCAGGCAGCGACAAGTCAAAGATCCTGCGCGCCGAGATATTTCTCGCCGACCTGGCTGATTTTGGCGCGATGAATGCGGTCTGGGAATCCTGGGTCGTCGCCGGGCAGACGCCCCCACGCGCGACCGTTCAGGCCGCGCTGGCGCGTCCGCAATGGAAGATCGAGATTGTGCTGACCGCAGCCGTCTGAGATTGGCCTCAAGCCTTCGGCTTGCGCGCACGCCACAGTTTGCCGCCCAGCAAGGTCGCGCCCAAAACCGCTGCGCCGGCGAGCACGCCGACCAGACCATTGGCGAGTGCTACTGCCAGCGCGTGCAACAGGCCGCCGAAGCCCGGCACATTTGCAGCACCCGCCATCGTATGCTCGATGGCATGATGCAGCACCGGAATGCCATGGACCAGGATCCCGCCGCCAACCAGGAACATGGCCGCGGTGCCGGCAATCGAGAGTCCCTTCATCAGATAGGGTGCCGCACGCAGAATCCAGCGCCCAAACGCGCGTTGGCTGCGACGCAAGCCGCTCTCGCCGTCGAGCCGGCTCATGAAAAGCCCCAGGTCATCGAGCTTGACGATAGCGGCAACCAGGCCGTAGACGCCGACGGTCATGATGATCGCTATCGCGATCATTACCGCAACCTGTTTGGCAAACGGCGCCGTAGCGACCGTGCCGAGCGTGATCACCAGGATTTCGGCGGACAGGATGAAGTCGGTGCGAATCGCGCCGCGAATCTTGTCCTTCTCCAGTGCGACCAGATCGATCGCCGGGTTGGCAAGTGCCTCCAACTGCTGGGAATGGTGTGCTTGTGCGGCAGCTGCCTCATCGCCGGCGTGCATGAATTTGTGCACCAGCTTCTCGAAGCCTTCGTAGCACAGATAGGCACCACCGACCATCAGCAGGGGAATTACCGCCCAGGGTGCCAGCGCGCTGATCGCCAATGCCGACGGCACCAGGATGGCCTTGTTCTTCAGTGAGCCCAAGGCCACGGCCCAGACCACGGGCAACTCGCGATCTGGCTTGACGCCGGTGACCTGCTCGGCATTGAGCGCGAGATCGTCGCCAAGCACGCCGGCTGTCTTCTTTACCGCCACTTTGCTCATGACGGCCACATCGTCGAGGATCGTCGCGATGTCATCCAGCAAGGTGAGTAGGCTGGCGCCGGCCATGTTTTTGCTCCGTATGCGAGGGTTGGGCGCGTCGAGTGGCGAGGCCCGGAAGCGCCAAACTATCAGAGGTCGGTGGCGATGGTCACCTGGTCGCGTGATGGAAGCCAAGGGGCCGACCGGATCGACGAGGAAGCCTCGGGGCTGCCTCAGCGATCCGGTCGCGCTGGTCGCCCCCGGATCAATGGACTTCACCGCGGCCTTGACGTAGTGTCCGCGTTGCCCCAGCCACCATGGCGCAGGCAAATCTGCCCGCAGCCGCCGCGCAGCGCGTGCTCCGCCATTCGCTGAAGCCCGGCGCATCTTGAACGTCACATCATGAACCGATCGCGCCCGATGCCATGACCCTAGATCAATGGATTGTTCTGCTCACCGCCGTCGCCGCGCTGATTGCTTTCATCAGTGAGCGCGTGCCAAGTGAGGTCGTTGCGCTGAGCGTGCTCTGCATACTGGCGGCCACGGGCGTGGTCGATACCGGCATGGCCCTGTCCGGGTTTGCCAGTGAGGCCGTGATCGCGGTCGGTGCCATGTTCGTACTCAGCGCGGCCCTCGAATCAAGCGGGGCGCTTCGCTATTTCGCCGAGCGCTTTGCCCAGTACGCGCAGTCACGCAATGTCTTTCGTGCCCTGCTGATGCCGATCACCGCGACCCTGTCCGCCTTTGTCAACAACACAGCCGTGGTGGCGGTGCTGGTGCCAACGGTGATCCGGATCACTCGCGAGCGCGGCTGGAGTCCGCAGCGATTCCTGATCCCGCTGTCATTCAGCTCGCAATTTGGCGGTGTCTGCACGTTGATCGGAAGTTCGACGAATCTGCTCGTGCACTCGCTGGCGCTGAAGGCTGGCCTGCCTGGATTCACCATGTTCGAGTTCGCCGCGCTCGGCGGGATCATGGTGGTCACTGGCAGTGTTTATCTGATGGTGTTCAGTGGTTGGTTGTTGCCCGAGCGTGCGGATGCCGAAGACGATGAATTGTTCGAGTTGGATGACTTCGTGACCGAACTTACTGTGGTCGGCGAATCCATTGTCGGCAAGTCGGTGGATTCTCTGAACCTGACCAGTCGTCTTGGGCTGACCCCGATCGACCTGATCCGCTCTGATCGCCGGGTCTGGCGTCCCGACCAGGTGACCTTGCAGATGGGCGACGTGATCCGGGTATCCGGTGCGGTGCGCGACATGACCGCACTCGATCCCAACAGTGGTCTGCGCCTGGCCCCGGAACAGAAGCTTGGCAAGGTCCTCGCCGACGACAAGCAGCGCCGGATCCTGCAGGTCATGGTTCCGGCGAATTCGACCGTGATCGGGCATTCGCCGATCGAACTGGGTCTGGCCGAGCGCTACAACTCGGTTTTGCTGGCGGTGCGACGACACGGCAGTCCGATCGTGCGCAAGCTCAGCCAAGTGCGCTTCCAGCTCGGCGATGTCGCCCTGTTGATGAGTACCGGCTCGGGCGCGAAGGCCCTGCAGGAATTCCATGAATTCGTTGTGCTGCGTGAGGATCATCACGAGGATGTGAAGATCAAAGGTGTCACCTGGCCGCTCACGGTCGCCGCGGCGGTGGTTGCCTGTGCCGCATTCGGCTGGCTGCCGATTTATCTCGCTGCGCTGATCGGCTGCATCGCCCTGGTGCTTACCCGCACGCTGAGCAGCACGGCAGCGCTGGAGTCGGTGCAGTGGCGCGTGCTGTTCCTGATCGCTGGCATGCTGCCACTCGGCATCGCCATCGAGGAGACCGGTCTGGCGGCGGCGGCGGTCAAGTCGTTTCTGGATATCAGCGGCGCTTCCTCACCGGTCCTGGTGCTCAGCCTGCTGTATCTGACCACGTCGATCCTCACCGAGTTTCTCAGCAACAATGCGGCCGCGGTGCTGCTGGTGCCGGTGGCCTTGGCGCTCGGTGCCCACTTTGGTGTCGATCCCAAACCATTCCTGATCGCGATAACCTTCGCTGCGTCGAGCAGCTTCACCACGCCGGTCGGCTACCAGACCAATACGATGGTCTACGGTGCCGGCAACTACCGTTTCATGGATTTCGTGAAAATCGGCCTGCCGTTGAATATCGTGTTCTGGATCGTCGCGAGTTTCACCATCCCGATGTTTTTCCCCTTCGCCAGTACTTCGCCATGAGTCGTCTGCAAGCCGTTGCACGCGGATGCGATTTGGCGCATAACACTGCGCAGTGGCGGCAAGATTGCGGGCGATTTTGATGAGAACTGATCTGGCTGACAGCCTGAAATTCGTCTCCGACATTGGTGACGCCGAGCTGTTGAGCATCGGCGAGGCGGTAGTCACTCCGCTCGGCATACTCAAGCTGCTGACGATTCTGGTCGCCGCATTTGTGTTGTCCTGGTTGGCCCGCCGGGGTCTCAGCCGGATCGAGCGCAGCCGCGATCCGGCGATGCGACCGGCGTTCTATACCGTCGGCCGGGTCTTGCACTACGTCTTGCTCGGCACCGGTCTGGTGATCGCGCTGGGCAGCATGGGCATTGATCTGTCGAAACTGACGCTCTTTGTTTCGGCGCTCGGCATCGGTCTCGGCTTCGGCATGCAGGCCATCATCAGCAATTTCGTGTCCGGCCTGATCATCCTGTTCGAGCGTCATCTCAAGGTGGGTGATTTCGTCGAACTGGAGTCCGGCGTTACCGGCGAAGTACGTGAAATCAATATCCGCGCCACCCGGATCACCACCAATGACAACATCGATGTGCTGGTGCCGAACAGTGAGTTCGTCAATGGCCGTGTCGTCAACTGGACCCTGGACGATCTCTCGCGTCGGGTTCGGGTGAAGTTTGGGGTCAGCTATGCGGCCGACAAGGGCCGTGTCCGCGAAGCGGTGTTGCAAGCGGCACACACCGTCCCGTTTACCCGCGATGGCGAGCGCCATCGGCCGCAAGTCTGGCTGACCGGATTTGGCGAGTCCAGCCTGGACTTCGAACTTGTCGTATGGTTGTTGCCGGAGGCGGTCAAGCGCCCGGCGACGGTTCACGCCGCCTATTGCTGGGCGATCGACGATGCCCTGCGTGCGGCGGGCATCGAGATTCCGTTTCCGCAGCGCGACCTGCATGTGCGTTCGCTGTTTGGACTCGAAGCAGGTGCCGCGCAGCGCTTCGTGCGTGGCGAACAAGGCCAGCCCGAGCAAGCACCGTCGTCTGCGACGGGATCAACGGCGCCAACGGCCAATGATGCACTGGAGGAAGCTGTGCGCCTGGCCAGGGAGGATGCGCCGCAACCGGGGACAAATCTGCCCGAGGCGCACGGCAAGCGCTGCGAAAATGCGGATGGCCAAAGCTGAATCTCGTTGACTCAGATCCTCAGGCCAGCAAACCTTCGTTGGGATCGGGGCGCAAGTATTGCTGCTCAGTCCACTTCTACAGTACTTGGCTAGGTGGGACGACAGCGACGGAAGGCGTCGCGTACTTGTTCACGTAGGAGGTCGTCGTCCCAAGGCTTGGTCACAAACTTGAACACCGACCCCTGGTTGACCGACTCGGTTACCACCTTCAAATCGGTATAGCCCGATAGCATGATGCGCACCGTGTCCGGGTAGAGGTGCTTGACTATGCTCAGGAACTCGGAGCCTGACATCTCCGGCATGCGTTGATCGGAGATGATCACTTGTACCGAATGCAGCGCGAGCAGCTCCAAGGCTTCCGGACCGCTTGCCGCGGAAAGTATGCGATAGCCATCGGGTCGCACCAGGCGCGTCAGCGCCGACCGGATACCCGCCTCGTCATCGACCAACAGCAGCGTTCGCTCGTCGGTCGGGCCCCGTATCGGCAGCTCCATGCGCTTGCCGTCGCGAAGAAACAACTCGAATGCCTCTGCGCCAACCGCAGGACTGAATAAATGCCCCTGCAACTCATCGCATCCTTGGGTGCGCAGATAGTTGAACTGGCCCTGGGTTTCCACGCACTCGGCGACAACCTTCAGGCCGAGGCGGTGCGCCATCGCGATGATGGCGGAAGCGATCGCGGCGTCCTCGGGGTTGCGGGTGATGTCGGTGACGAAGCTGAGGTCGAGCTTGACCGAGTCAAACGGGAAGCGTTTCAGATTCGCCAACGATGAATAGCCCGTGCCGAAGTCATCCATCGACAGCCCGACGCCAAGTTTGCGTAGCTCCTGCAATGCCTTTGCGGCGGAACCCGGATCGTTCATTACCGAGCTTTCGGTCAAGTCGATGCCAAGATGCCTGGCATCGAGTCGATGTCTGGCCAGTGCGTCCCGAACGGTCTGCAGAAAATCGTCGGTACCCAGTTGCACCGACGACAGATTCACTGCCATCGGTACGATGTGCAGACCTGCGGCGATCCACGCAGCTTGCTGAGCGCACACGGCATCCAATACCCATGCACCGATTGGCACGATCAGGCCGGTTTCTTCGGCAAGCGAAATGAATTCGGCCGGTGCCAGCAAACCGTGGTCCGGATGTTGCCAGCGGATCAGGGCTTCGGCGCCGATCAGTTCGCCGCTGATCATGTCGACACGGGGCTGATAGTGCAGAACGAACTGCCGAGCCTCGATGGCGATGCGCAGCTCTTCCTCGATGCGGTGGCGCCGTGCGATGCGCAGCGCCATTTCGCTGGAGTGGTAGGTGAATCGTTCACCTCCGGCCTTGGCGAATTTCAGCGCGGCTTCGGCATTCTTGAATACTGTGTTGCCGTCATGGCCGTCGGCGGGAAACAGTGCGATGCCGGCCTGCGCCAACAGGCGAACTTCACGGCCATCGACGATGAAAGGTGCTTTGAACGCGTTGTCCATGCGTTCGCGCAACTTGGTGGCGATCATCTCCGGATCGCTCGCGCTGGCCGCGACAAAGGTGTCGGCGCCGATGCGGCAGAGCACGTACGGCTCGACAAGGCATACCCTCAATCTTGCGCCGACTTCGCGTAACAGATCGTCACCGGCATTTCTTCCCAGGCTGTCGTTGATCTGGGTAAACCGCTCCAAATCGATGGCAACCAGGCAGACCTCACTTTTTTCCAGCTGTGCCGCGTTGATCATCTGATCGAGACGATCGCGAAACAGCCGCGCGTTCGGCAGACCGGTCAATGCATCGTAATAGGCGAGGTAATCGAGTTGCTGGGATTTCGCAATGTGTTCCAGCGCGAACGAAAGGTCGGCAGCCAGCCACTGCAGTAATGCGACTTCCTCGGCGTCGAAAAAATCGCACTCGCAGGTCATCAGCACCAGCATCGACACGATCCGGCCTTCCACGATCAACGGAAACGCACCAGCCGACGCGTATGCGGCCAGCGATGCATCGGCGCTGATCGCGGGCCAGCCCGGAGATTTGGACAGATCATTGAAGACCAGTGGACCCTGCGCAATGAGTTCGCGGAACGCCGGACCGTCCTGTTTTTCCAGAAACCGACTCAGTCCAAGTTTGGCATTCTCGAGCGACGGTACATCCGCGCCCTGCGCTGCGACGATTTCCCAGGTCCGCGTGCGTTCGTTCAGAGCGGCGGCCCATACCAGGGGAAAAACGCCGTCGGTGACCGCCACATGGCAGGCTTCATGCAGCAGTTCAGCGCTGCCGCTACGCCTCAGCATCGCCGAGCTGATACCCCCGATGACCGCGCGAATCCGTGATAGGCGCCCGATCTTGCGCTCCTGCTCCATGCGATCGGTCACATCATGGGCCAGCACCAGGCGCGCCGCCCGCGCGTCGAAGGAAATGTCTTCGGCGGAAACTTCTGCATGGACGAGCGACCCATCCTGCTTGCGGTGCTGCTTAACGCCGAGCGTTTGGCTCATTTCTGGCAGTAGGCCTATGCGCGCTTCGAGTGCTTGCGCGTCGGCCTCCTGTTCGATATCGCTCGTCGACATCGCCAGAAACTGTTGCTCTGAATAGCCGTATTGCCGGACCGCAGCACCATTCACGGCCAGGAAGCGCAGCGTCTCCAGATCGTAAACCCACATCGGATGCGGATTGCTGTCGAACAACAGGCGGTACTGGGCCTCGGACGCCCGAAGCCGCTCGCCAGCGCGCACCAGTTCTTGCGTCCGTTCCGATACCTTGCATTCCAGGTGTTCCAGCATTGCGGTCGCTTGTCGCGCCAGGCGCCATTTCTCCGATAGCGCAGTTGCCAGCTGCACGACTTCGATATTGTCGAACGGCTTCTTCAGGATCACCAGGCGATCGGAGCAACCCAGCCTGGCGATCATTTCGCCCCACGAGTAGTCGGAAAAGGCTGTACAGATCACGATTTGAATATCCGGATCGACTTTCCAGATCCGCTGCGTGGTCTCGACACCGTCCCAACCCGGCGGCATGCGGATGTCGATGAAGGCAAGTGCATAGGGGTTGTGCTCTTCCCTTGCCGCCTGCACGCGTGCCAGCCCTTGCTGTCCCTGCGCAGCGAAATCGATCTGGAAGTTCGACACTTCGTCGGACGCGACATCGCCGAACAATGCGATTTCGGCCGCGGAAGCGACGGAACGCCCGTGTCCACCGCCGAGGATCTTCTGGAAATCCTGGTGAATTGCCTCGTTGTCGTCAATCACCAGAATGCGCGATGCGGCAAGAACGGGGAGATTTTTCATAATTGGCTCACAATGATCGCAACGGTAGTTCGAGCGTGAACGTCGCGCCCTGGTGCGGGCCGTCGCTGTGGGCGCGCAGACTTCCGCCCAGATCTGTCGCGGCGAGCGCGCTGCTGTGCAGTCCGAAGCCATGGCCTTCCTTGCGCGTGGTAAAGCCGTGGGCAAATATTCGCGTGATGTTTTCCGTCGCGATGCCGCTTCCATTATCGCTGACGGATATGTGGATGCGATCCTCGATCTGCGCGACACTGAGGGTGATGCATCTCCGGTCCGCGGGCAGATCGTCGCAGGCCTGCATGGCGTTGCGGATCAGGTTGACCAGGATCTGCAGCGCCTTGTGTTTCTCGACACTGAGTGCGGCAGCTACGGTATCGAATTGACGGATCAACTGAATGCGATGCTTGCTCAGATCGTCCTCATTGATGCGTATGCTGTCTTCGACCAGATCGTGGACATTGACCAGCTCCGTCAATCCGGAGACCTTCGCATAGCTCTGCTGCATCACCACGATTTTCTTGATGTGGTCGATATTGGTGCGCAGCAGTTCGAGCTCCTGGATGGCCGCCTGCTGTTGCTCCTTGCCTTCCCGAGCCAGTTGCTCGAGGTACGTGGGTATATGCCGTCCCTGCTCCGTGGACAGGTAGGTGCCCAGACTGTCTTGGTGTTCGCGCAGTAACGTGGCCACTCTGACCAGATTGGGCATGCGTGAATTCAGAACGCACTCGGCGGCCACGGTGGCCGAGACGTTGACGCTATTGAGCACGTTGCCGACGTTGTGCAGCACGTTGGTCGCCACTTCGGCCATGCCGCTCAGACGCGAGGCCTCCAGCAGTTGCTTGTGGGTCCGCGCAAGTTCTTCTTCAGCGGTCTTGCGCTTGCTGATGTCCTGCACTTGGGCGATGAAATGCACGGGCTGTCCGGCTGAATTGCGTACCAGTGACACGCCCAGCGTGACCCAGATGTCATGGCCCTGCTCGTGCAGATAGCGCTTCTCCATCTCATAGGACGTGATATCCCCCGAAAGCAACTTGCTGGCATTTTCCAAATCCGCCTGCAGGTCGTCGGGATGTGTGATGTCTTGAAAGGTTTTGCTCAACAGTTCCGACTGGCTGAAGCCGAGCAACAGTCCGAATGCTCGATTGACCTTCATGAAGCGTCCTTCCGGCGATACCAGTGCCATCCCGATCGACGCGTATTCGAAAGCGCTGGAAAAACGCTGCTCGCTGCTGCGCAGTGCCGATTCCGCTTGCTCGCGCTCCGCGATCTCCAAGCGCAGCTCGGAGGTGCGTTCGATGACGCGCCCTTCCAGGCTCTCGCGCGCATCCGCGAGCGCCACGTCGCGTGTCTGGATCTGGTTCAGCATCTCGTTGAAGCCAGTGATCAGCCGGCCCACTTCGTCGTCGCCGGCTCCGACCGCGCGGACGGAGTAGTTTTCGCTTCTGGACACCAGACCGACGACCGCGGCCAGATGCACAATAGGATCGGCGATGACGTGCTTCAGCCGCGTCGCCAGCAGGAACGCAATGACGGTGGCGATCAGTATCACCCAGAACATGATCAGCGCATAACGCCACAGCCGCTCGCGCATTTCGTCCAGCGTCGAATGGATGTAGATGGTGCCGGCTTTCTCGCCGGCGAGGTCGATGCTGTGGAACACCTCCAGTGTGTTCGCTCCGAAGCGTTGCGTGTCCGGTTCTACGGCCGGTAGCGAGAGCTGCCCCGCGTCGGCGTTGCCGTCCTGGCGATAAATGCCGAAGAGTTTGTTGTCCTTGTCGTAGACCGCCGCGGCGATGATCCGCGGCTTGGCGGCCAGCGATCTGAGCGTCTCCTCGGCCGAGGTCGGATCGCCGAAGGTCAGTGCCGCAGACGTGTTGTCGCCCATGATTTCCGCCGTCGTCATCAGATCGTTGACCAGCGACGTGCGGAACGAGAAACGCTCGTAGGCGATGACGCAGACCGAGGTCAGGAGCATCGCCACGCCGCTGGTCAGCATCACGATCAGAGTCAGCTTCTGTCCTATCGAGAGGCTGCGAACGTATCGGCTCATGACCCGTCGCCGGTCATCGCGTTCTGTGCACGGCTTTGGCGAGCTTCTGCAGCTGCGCGCTGACCCTCAGTCCAGCACGTTCGCACGCGGTCATGTTGATTTCGAAACGTACTCTTCCTGCTTCGACCAGGAAGTGGATGCAGGCATTGCCGGGTACGGAGCGATCGGAGTCGGAAACGGTCAGCACCGGGCTGGCCTTCACTGCACTCTCGATACCGGACAGAATTGCATTGCCATTGGCGCATATGAACACCGCGTGCATGGACTTTGCCGATTCCGCCCCCGCGAGCTGGGTGACGACGATCTTGCGGCCGTTCACCGCACGGTTCGCGACGAGCCGCTCCAGCATTTCGCGGAACGGACCGGTGCAGTACGTACCGACGCGGATCGGACTGGTTGCCTCGGTAAAACTTCCGGCGGGCCACTCGGTGAAGCGCAGGAAGTTGTAAAGAAATGCCGCCTTGATCTGGTACTCGCGGCTGTCGGTCGCGCTCTCGCCGAAACTGGCGCCGCTGATCATCAACAGCAGAATGCAAAGCAGATGGCGTTGGCATGCATGGCGCAGAATTGCCAGCTTGCCTTGTGCTGAACGCCCATGGGCGCCGGTGCTCATGGCTCAGAACCGGTAGATGGCTTTGATGCGGAAACTGCGGCCGTCCTGGGATATGGCGTCTTGCAGGTGCTCCTCGGCGCCGGGGTAGGCATAGGTTTGATCGAAGATGTTTTGGATGCCGAGGGACAAATCCAGGCCCGGAATCACGTTCTGCCTGACAATATTCAGATTGCTGATTGCGAAGCCATCCACGCCTGCGCCGGTGATCGTCCTCACCGATCCCTGGTACTGGAGCTCCAGCGCGGCGGTGAGCTTGTCCCGGTAAACAGGCAGCAGCAGATTGAGCTTGGCCAGTTGCCGTGGAGAGCTGCTCAGTTCCTGTCCGCTCTGCGCGTCTCGGGTCTTCTGCTGCGCAAAGCTGATGCGCAGCTCGATACCGTTGTCATATTTGCCGTCGGCCTCCAGTTCGATGCCCTGTGCATTGGCGCGATCGCGATTGACGAAGAAAATGTTGCCGTCCTCATCGCCGGCTTGCGTGATCAGACCCTTCGCTCGATAGCGATAGGCCGACAACTGCAAACGATACCGCTGGTCGAAATAGTGCGCGGCGACCAGTTCGTAGGTTTCGATTGTTTCCGGCTGCAACGGTTCGCGTTGGCTCTGCGTCGACGAATAGAAGCGCTCGTAGGCACTCGGCGCACGGAATGCCTCGCCGTACAGCAATTTTATCGTGGTCTGCGACGACGGATTGAAGATCAGGCCGAAGCGCGGGTTCACCGTGCTGCCGAAGCTGTCCATGTAGTCGTCATAGCGCACACCGGCGTTCAGCAGCAGTTGTTCGGTCAATGTGACCTCTGCCTGCGCATATAGCCCCAGCGTTTCACTGGTGTGCCGCTCATCGGTGTCCGTCTCGCTGGGTCTGTCTACGTATGAAAACAGCTGATCCTGGGTGATGTTATTGCGGTATTCCGCGCCGACCAGCACCGTATGCCGGTCCAGGAAGCGGCGTTTCAACTGGATCTCTGTACCCACCGATTCGCTGTGCGCGACGTCTTTGCCGATCGCTACGTCGGCCGGTTCCCCGGGCGCCGCGAAGTCGAATGGATAATCGCCACGATAGGAGAATTCGTCATAGAACACACGCGCTGAAAGATCCAGGTTCGCGCCGAGTGTGCGATCGTACTGGATGTTCAGCGCAACGCGCCGATCCTCGGTATTTTCGCCGCGCTGATTGAACGGTGCTCCGTACGATGCCGTCGGCACGAGTTTGTCGCGCGACGAGGAGAAGCCGGAGATTGTCCAATTTCCGGCGCGCACCTTGGCGTAGAGATTCTGCACATCCTCGTCGTCGGAATCCTCGGCATAGCCATTGTTGCCGGCCCTCGGCTCGTCGCTGATGCGTTGATCGAATTCCGGGTAGTACAGCCGGCTTTGACCGGCGCTGGCGTAGTTCGACGCCGACAGGGTCAGTCCGACGCCATTGTCAAACACCTTGCCGTAACGCAGAGCTTGTTGCTGGGTGTGGAAGCTACCGGCCTCCACCGAGGCCTCGGTTCCGTTCAGTGTGCTGGTGTGCCGGGTGATTACATTGACCACGCCGAAGAACGCGCTGCTTCCGTAAATCGACGAACTGGGACCGCGGATGATTTCCACACGCTCGATGAGATCGACATCGACCATGGCCTCACGCGCGATGTAGCCGCCGTCGTAGACTGCATCGTTCATGCGGTGGCCGTCGATCAGCACCAGTGTGCGCGAGTTGTAGTCGCCAGGGCGCAACAAGCCGCGCGTACCTACATAGGAGTAGTTGCGGTCATCGGAGACGTAGTAGCCGCCGACGCTGCGCAGAATGTCCGCCAGACTGCGATAGCCGGACTTCGCTATTTGCTCAGCGGTGACAATCGTTACCGATGACGGGGCGCGCGTGACCTTCTGGTGATACTTCGACGCGCTGTACACATCGTCGATGCGCAGATCCAGCAACTGTTCCATGCTCAGTTCGGTCAGGGCGTCCAAATCGTCCACCGCATGGGCCGCTGCTGCATCGATGATTGATGCCAGGAAGATTCCCGTAAAGAGGACGTTGCGGCGCAGGGCACCCTGCCAGCGCGCGGCGTTGGAGCGCCCGCGCTTCAGGATTTGCCTGGATGGCCTTCGTTGAGTTTTCGTCACCATGCCAAATCTCCGGATGCGCCGAGGACCGCCCGGACGGCAGCCCAACTGATGGCTCCACGATAGATAGCTGTGCGTGTCCCCCACATACGTGGAACTACCTAGAGATACGATTTGTTGCAGTGCGGGAGTGACAGGTGGCGCTCCCGCACCCTTTCGTGATGGCCGTCTGCCGGAGTGCCCAGGCCGGAGCAGCCGATGCACATGGTTTCGTTTGCGCGGATTGCAGGTGTCTGTGTCAGCTTTACCGAAATGAATGCTGTTTCCTGGCGATTCGATCGATCGAATGAGCTGGCGGTCCTGCGGTCAGCCCCTCCGAATCGTGCACATGCTCGCCGCCAATCAGGCAGAATGTCCGGCCAATCCGTGCTGTCGCCGTGTGGAGATGATCTGACATGCGAAACCTGTTTCAGGAGCGACTGTTTGCGCTGCGCGGCTGGTGGAGTGCGCTATCCCGTTCGGTCGAGCATGAGTCGATAATAGATTCGGTCGACAGCGAAGGTCATCTGAGCGCCGGCTATCTGTTCATGTGCGTGATGTCGGCGGGCATTGCGGTGACTGGTCTGTTGATCAATTCTCCTGCCGTGATCATCGGTGCGATGTTGATTTCTCCATTGATGGCGCCGATCGTGCGCCTCGGTCTCGGGGTGGCCACACTCGATCACCTTCGGGCTCGGGGTGCATTCGGCGTATTGCTGGCGGGCATGGGATTTGCCCTGATCACCGCAGTAGCAATCGTGTGGATATCGCCGATCCGCGATCTGACCACCAGATTGCAACGCGCACCCATCCCAATCTGTTTGATCTGCTGATTGCGTTGCTCTCAGGTCTGGCCGGTGGCTACGGCATGGTCCACGGCCGTGGTGGCGCCATTGTCGGAGTCGCCATCGCGACCGCCCTGATGCCTCCGATGGCGGTAGTGGGCTATGGTCAGGCGTCCTCGCAATGGGCCGTCGCTCGTGGAGCACTGTTGCTGTTCACCACCAACTTTGTTGCCATCGCGCTTGGCGTCACCGCGTTCACCACCTGGTCCGGTTTCAATCGGCGTCGTGTGCGTCACGCGGTGGTCTGGCAGACCGGGCTGGCCTTCCTGCTGATTCTGCCGCTGACGATTCCGCTCTGGTATTCCCTGCTCGCCATATCGCAGGCTGCGCAACTGGTGGGTGCGGTGCGTCAGACCGTCGCGACGACCTTGGGAGCGGACCACAGCCGAGTCATCAGCTTGCAGGTCGGTGGCGGCAGCAAGGGCAAGCCGACGCGCGTGGATTTGATCTTGGCCGCGCGGCATTACGACCGCGAGAAGACCAGCGCTTGCGCGCGGCCATTGCCGAAGTGGTGCAAGGCCTGTTGGATTTGCGGCTTTCTCCGATCGAGGAAGCCGATCTTGCCGACTCGGTGCTATCCAACCCGATTGTCGCGCTACCCGTGGTTCCGCCGCCGACGCCACCGCATCCGGCCGAGACCCTGCTGGCGAATTTTCCGATTCCGTTTGCGGCGCACGAACTCGACATCAAGAACCGGCGCATGATTCTTTCCGTTGTTGCGCAGACCATCGGTCTTGCTGCCTGCCGCGAAATCGAGTCCGAGTTGCGTGCACGATTCAAGGACTGGTCGATCCGCGTTGCGCGCCGTCGCAGGGTCTGCCGGAGATTCCCTTCGCTGCGGGAAGTGCCGTGCTCGGCATTTCGGCAACCGAAACGATTGATCTGATCAACTGGACACTGGCCAGCCGGAACGTGCGCTCGGTTCGCGTGTTCGGATTCGCCAGCAGTGAAGGGTCGGCAATGCGCTTCTTGCCAAGGAACGCGCCGAGGCAGTGGCGGCTCGCTTGGTAGAGGCAGGTTTCGAGGCACAAACCGTGATTGCCTTTCGTCAGCCCGATCAGGAGCGTGGCGAGATCGACGCCGGCCGCGTGGCCTACCGTGTAGCCCTGATAACGCTCATGCAACAACCCACGCCGGCTCCCTCGCGTCTGGGCATTGCGGGCGTTCCAGGTGATGTCGCGGGCGGCGTGGGGCGCTGCTGAGCTGGCTCCCGCTGCTCATGCAGAAATTGGACGTTCGCAGAAGCCATCGTCTGCTGTCTGCATGCGCGCATCCCTGTATGGACGGGATACGTAGGCGCGCCTTGTGCAGGGCCGAGCGTGCGTGCCTTGGCGGTTGACGATGACGCGGATACCGGCGTAGGCTCAAGTCGTTGATCCCGGGGGATCGACGCGCGCATGAACCATGTTCGGACATGGGCGTGATCATGGCCGCAGGCTTGCTTGCGGCGTCTGCCAACCGGCATGGCATCGCCCTGGATGGGACCTTCCCCGTGAACGTGCTAGTGCGCATCATTGTTTACACCGTCAGCTCCCGCCGATGCCAGCAACGCCTCGCAGCGATCACGGGCGGTCGTGGCGGATCGAGACGAAGTTGTGCGCAGCTGTCGTCTGGATTGTCGCTTGCGCGCACCCGGATAACCCGAGGTAACGCCAACCGAATCCGTGGCTCGAGGCTGCCATGAGCTCACTTGGCTTCCTGGTGTTTGCCCTGTCCGAACTGCGTATCGCCCTGCCGCTGTCCTCGGTGGAGCGGGTACTGCAGGCGGCCGCGCTCAGCACCTTGCCCGGAGCGCCTGCGTCGATTCTGGGCCTGCTGAATTTTCGTGGTCGGGCGATCCCGGTCGGTGACACGCGTGCACGCTTCGCACTACCCCGTCGGCGGCTGCGCGCGAGCGACGTGCTGATCCTCTGTCGATCACGCAGTCGTGACCTGGCCCTGGCGGCGGATGCCAGCGTCGACCTGCTCGACTGCACCAGCGAGGACATCGTGGCTACCGACGCGCTGATACCTGGGCTCTCGCATATCCCGGGCGTCCTACCGGGTCCGGCAGGATGCGTGTTGATCCATGACCTGGATCGTTTCCTGGGTCTGGACGAGCAACGACAGCTCGAGGAGGCGCTGCGTAGTGTCTGAGTCCGCCCCTCAAAGCAGCAGCTGCATCGCATGGTCGGCGCTGAGCGCTCGCATCGCCGAGGAACTCGGTATCGACCACGCCAAGGGTCGCCTCGACGAACTGGCCGTGCGCATGGTCGCGGCGGCGCCAAGCCTTGGATTCGCCAACGTGGATGACTGCGTGCGTTCGTTGTTGGCGACACCGTGGTCTTCGCATCAGATCAAGCAACTGGCGCACCACCTCAGTGTGCCTGAAACCTATTTCTACCGCGAGCTGCCGATCATGCGTGCGCTGCGCGAACATGTACTGCCTGCATTGCTGTCGCGACGTCGCGTTGAGGGCAGGCGGCTGCGCGTATGGACTGCCGGCTGTTGCACGGGTGAAGAACCCTACTCGATCGCCATCCTGCTGCACGAACTGCTGAAGGATATCGGGCAGTGGGATATCGAGATCCGCGCCACTGATCTGGATGTGCACGCCCTGAGCCGAGCGTCGAAGGGGGAATATGCCGAGTGGTCGTTCCGGGATTTTCCGGCGCAGCTCAGAGCAAAGTACTTCACCCCGGTGTCCGGCAGGCGCTATCGGATAGCGCCGCGACTGCGCAGCCTGGTCCAGTTCGAGTTCCACAATCTCGCCGATCCCCTTGCCTTCCTGGGCTCGGCGGCGGGTTATGACCTGATCCTGTGTCGCAATGTGCTGTTGTACTTCGCATCCAGCAAGGCGCAGACCGCACTGGGTGGCCTCGCTGACGCGCTTGCCGATGATGGTTGGCTGGTGGTCGGGTCGGTCGAACTGGCCTTGGTGGGCGATGCTGCGCTCACTGCGGTCGCGTTCGAGGACTGTGTGTTGCATCGGCGATCCGACGCAATGCCGCTCGCAGCGCCCAGCGTGTCGATGCTGCCGTTGAACGCAGAAGCAGCGCCGGTTGAAGTGCTGCCAGTGGCGCGCAGCATCAAGTCCTCACCACCGGCGCCTGGCAATCGATCGCGGCCCAGCAATCGACCAGGACCACGTCGACCTGATCAATCGACGCGAATGTCGCACGATGCCCTGGCTGAAAAATTGGAATCACCATCCGATGGCGAGGCAACCGATGCGGGGAGTGCTGCGCTGCTGGCAACGCAGGCCAGGATATCGGCAGATGCCGGGGAGTGGGCTGGCGCGCGTGAGCAGTGTCTAAGTGCGCTTCGGCTGACACCCGAGGTCGGGGCGCTGCATGAGATCTTGGCGGTGTGCCTGCATCATCTTGACGAGCCGACGCGCGCGATTGCCAGCCTGCGTCAGGCCTTGTTGCTCGATCCTCAGCAATGGAGCGCTCACTACTGGCTTGGTCAGTGGTTGGGTCAGTCCGGGCGTTCGCGATCCGCGACTCGGCATCTGCGCAGTGCCCTGGCTCTGCTCGAACGGCAGACTGCAGATGGCGTTTTGCCGGAAGTCGGCGGACTCAGTCCGAGCCTGGTCCAAGCATCGATTCGCGCCACACTTTCCACGCAGGGCGCGCCATGAACCGACGACGCAGCTCGCCCGTGTTGTCACAGGTGAACTGGCCCGAACTGCATGCGCGTCTGCGCGCAGCCGCGGAGCAGTCGGCATCCACCGGCGACTTGAGCGGCGAGCTGGAGGACGCCAAGCTGGCCGAGCGGGCGCACCGTTTTGCGCAGCTGCCCGTTGCGCCGGCGGTCGCGGCGGATCGGGTCGATTTTCTGGAGTTCGAGCTGGGGCCGGAGCGGTTTGCGGTGGAGGTGCACTGCGTCGCGAACGTGCAGGCGTTCGACCAATTGACCCCGATTCCCTGCGCGCCTGCGCATATCCGCGGCATCGTCCCGGTCCAGGGTGAGCTGATCGCCGTGCTCGATCTTGGCGCGTGGCTGCAGTTGCCCCGCCATGGGCTCACCCAGCTTGACCAATTGATCGTCCTGCAGGCCAACGCGCTGAAACTTGCCGTGCTGGCGGATAGCATTGTCGGTGTGCGACAGGTCCAACTTGCCGCGCTGCAGACCGGTGCCGGCGACGGCACGGTACTCAGAATTCTCGAAGCGGGCGCACTTGGCGGCGGTCGTCTGGGCTTGCTCGATGTCGAGCGGCTGTTGCTGAATCCCAGTTTGTTGAATCGTCGGCAGAGCGCGAGTTGGCAAAACTGAGCAACCTGCGAACAAGCCAGCAGCGGCGACAGCGTCGTGCGTGAGTGGGGCGAAGCACTGTGGATTTCGTGGTGTGGCCGGCAGGACGCCGGGTAACGAACACGACGCGGTGAATGGTCAGAGATTTTACAAGGAGGCAGTATGCAATGGTTTCTGGATATCTCCACGCGCAGCAAGCTGGTGCTCAGCTTTGTGGCGATGATCGCCCTGCTGATTGCGGTGAGTCTCGCCGGTTACCGGGGCGTCGCTGGACTGCGCGCGGCGCAAGATGCCCTGCATGAGCAGGAGTTTGCCACCGTCCTCGAGCTCAAGGATGCGCGAATGCATCAGTATGCCATCCGCGCCAACATCGCCATGTTGATGCTGACATCGGATCCGACTCAACGCGAGAGCCTGCTGAAAGATACCGAACGACGCTCCCAGACCAGCGCGGAGCACCTGCAGCGTCTGCTGACGCGCAATCGAGGCAATCCTCAGAGAATCGCCCAGTTGCAGGCATTCGAGGAGCTCCGCCTGGCCTTTGCTGATAGCCGGAATCAGGTTGTCTTGCCATTGATCCTGGCTGGCGATATCGACCAGGCGCGCGCCCTGATTACTGGCGTCCAGGCCGAGCGTAACGAACGCATGGGAGTAATCGCGCAGGCGTTGGTCGCCGACAGCGAAGCGGCCGCCGCAGCGGGAGTTGCAGCCTCGCGGGAACTGGCGGAGGAAACCCAGCGCTATCTGTTGTTGTTTGGAATTCTGGCGATCGTGCTGGGTCTCGGCTTGGCCTTCATGTTGACGCGCCTGCTTGCGACACCATTGAGCACGCTCACCGTGCTGGCCGAACGCACCGCCGAAGGTGATTTGACCGGCTCCCTGGCGACCCGGCCGCGGCGCGACGAGGCCGGCCGGCTAGAACAGGCTATCGGCCATATGCTCGCCAGCCTGCGCGCGCTGTTGCAGGAGCTGGGCGAGGGCATCCAGGTGCTGGCTACCGCTGCCATTGAGATCAGCGCTTCAACCAGTCAGGTCGCGGCGGGCTCGTCGGAGACTGCTGCTGCTGTGGCGCAGACAGCGACTACCGTAGAGCAACTCAAGCAGACCGCCCAGCTTTCTGCGCAGAAGGCGCGGCTGGTCTCCGACACGGCACAACGCACCCTGCAGATATCGCAGGATGGCCGCACCGCCACCAATGAATCAATCGACGCCATGCATCGCATCCAGGAGGAAATGGGCAGCATGGCCGAGCACATGCTGCGGCTCGCCGAGCAGGGGCAGGCGATCGGCGAAATCATTAGCACCGTCAATGAGTTGGCCGAGCAATCCAATCTGCTCGCCGTCAATGCAGCGATCGAAGCGGCCCGCGCAGGTGAGCATGGCAAGGGATTCTCGGTAGTCGCGCAGGAGGTCAAGAGCCTCGCCGAACAGTCGAAACAGGCGACCGCCCAGGTGCGCCGCATTCTTGGCGAACTTCAGAAGGCCACGGCCAGCGCGGCGCAAGCGACCGAGCAGGGGAATCGCGCGGTCGATACCGGCGCGCGCTGCTCGTCGGCGGTCGGAGAGGCGATCTCCGCACTCACCGACAGCATCGCCGAGGCGGCCCAGGCCGCCGTCCAGATATCGGCATCCGCCCAGCAGCAGATGATCGGAATGGATCAGGTCTCGCTGGCCATGCAGAACATCAGTCAGGCGAGCATGCAGAATGTAGCCAGTACCCGGCAGTCCGAGTCGGCGGCGCAGAATCTTCAGGGACTCGGTGCCAAGTTGAAGCGACGACTGGAGAGTTTCCGTGTCTAAGGCGCAGCCAGTGGATGTCATCACCGAGTCGGTCGCCGGGGTACGGCGGCGGATCAACGTGGCTGACTCAGCGGCAGTCGACTGAATGGGGACGCGCGAGGCCGAGATCCACAGGCGCCTGCTGTCGATATTTCGGATCGAGGCAGAGGAGCATTTGCGGACGCTCGCTGCGGGCCTGCTCGAACTGGAATCCGGAACCGTCCGTGACGAAACGCTGGAGCTGGTGTTCCGCGAAATGCACAGCCTGAAGGGTGCCGCGCGCGCGGTGTCGATGCAGGACTTGGAGCGGATTGCACATGGCGCAGAGGAACTACTCTCCGCGATGCGGCGCAGGCGAGTGCCAGCAGGCCCCGCTGCACTCGCCGCGCTCAACGCGGTGGTTGACGCGATGCTCCGGCAACTGCCTGCCCTTGGCGGCGGCGGCGGCGGCGGCGGCGGCGGCCGGGCACCGACTCTGCCGGTTGCGGCCTTGCAGCGTCGCATCGATAGCGCCATGCAGTCTGCACAACTCGATGCAGAGGCGAGCTCTCCGCCAGCGGATGCGGTGATCAGCGAAGCGTCATCGTCTGCGGCGGGCGACTGCGCCGCGGAATCCGATTGCGTTTCCCCGCCGCCCACTGCCGTTGCCTACGTCCGCGTGGCAGGCGAGACGCTGGATGCGCTCTGGGCCGGAGCCGAGGGATTTGTTTCAGCCAGGCTGGCCGCTGTCCATCGGGTCCATGAGCTTGGCCAGCTGCGCGATCTGGTCGCCTCCTGGCGCAAACTGCGCGGGCGAGGGCCGTCATCGCGCCGCAGTGCGCCACAGGTTGCGGCGCGTCCGGAAGCCAATTTGGCGCGTCTCGCCAGCACTCCCGCGGAGCAGCGGGAACAATTCGCTGCTGAAGCGGAGATTAGATTGAAGGATTTCGAATCCCGGCTCGGCGCACTGTACCAATCGGCGCAGGCCGATCTGCGCAATCTCTCCACACTGATCGATGAGCTGCGCACTGGAATGAAAGAGAGTCTGATGCAGCCGATTTCCCTGCTGCTCGACGGGCTTCCCGGACTGATTCGCGAACTGGCTGGTGCCGAGACCAAGCTGGTCAGGTTGGTCAGTCAGGGCGGTGAGCTCAAGGTCGATCGACGCGTTGTCGATGGGCTGCGTACGCCGCTGATGCATTTGCTCCGCAATGCCGTGCACCACGGTATCGAGTCGACCGGCGCACGCCGCGCCGCCGGCAAAAATGAGCAGGGAACGGTGCGCGTGCTGGCAAGCCCTGGGGAATCTGGAACGCTGGAACTGCTTGTCGAAGACGATGGCGCCGGCATCGCGCGCGCCGCGGTGCTTGCGGCCGGGCAGAAAGCCCAGGCTGCCCAGCCGATGACGCAGGATCATGGTGCGCATGCGCTATCGATGATCTTCGAGTCCGGCGTCTCGACCAGTCATTCGGTCGGCCAGATATCCGGCCGCGGGCTTGGTCTGGCGATTGCCAGAGAAAAGATCGAGCAACTCGGTGGGTCGATCAGCGTGCAGTCCGAACCGGGTACGGGAACTCGATTCCGGATACGGGTGCCGGTTACCCTTGCCAATTTCCGTGGACTTCTGGTCCGCGTTGCCGGGCGACCATTCGTACTGCCACTGGCGCAGGTGCGCCAGTGCGTGCGCGTAGACGAGGCATCGGTCAGCCGTCTCGAAGGCCGGGTGACCATCCACTGGATGCAACAAGTCCTGTCGGTGCATGCGCTTGCGGGTCTGCTTGATCTGCCGGTGTCGGTGCGCCCGATCGGACCAGCAAGACCCTGCCGTCTGCTGGTGCTGATTGAAGCGGCGGAGTTGTCGACGCTGGCGCTTGAAGTGGATGAAGTCGTTGCTGAGCAGGAGGTGGTGCTGCAATTGCTCTCCTGGCCCCTGCAACGCGTGCCCCATGTCATGGGTGCGACTTTGCTTGGCGATGGGCAGTGGGTGCCAGTGCTGCAGCCGGCCGACCTGGTCCGCAGCGCCCATAGCGCGCGCGTCTCGCCTGCGGTCCCGGCTACCCGGTCGCAGGATTCCCCGGCATCGCCCATCGTTCTGGTTGTCGAGGATTCCTACACCGCGCGCGCGATGCTGCAGGCGGTGCTGGAAACCTCGGGCTATCGCGTGCTGACCGCGGTCGATGGACTCGATGCCCTCGATCGGCTCGGATCGGCGGAAATAGACGTGCTTGTGTCCGACGTCGAGATGCCGCGCCTGGACGGATTCGAATTGACTCGGCAGGTGCGCAGCATGCCGGCATTGCAGCACCTGCCGATCATACTGGTGACCGCACTGGAGTCGGCCGAGCAGCGTGCCCGTGGCCTGGAAGTCGGTGCCAATGCCTATCTGGTGAAGAGCAGCTTCGACGACCGCAATCTACTCGACGCTGTGGCGGCACTGCTATGAACCGGCTTGAAGAAGATGAGCGCATCAGGGTGATGGTGGTGGATGACTCGCCGGTTGTGCGCGAGTTGCTCAGTGATCTGCTCGGTCGCGATCCTCGGATACAGCTGGTCGGCATTGCGGGTGATGGCAAGGAAGCCGTGCAGATCGCCGCCCGCTGTCGACCGGAAGTCATCACCATGGACTTTCACATGCCGGAAATGAACGGCTTGGACGCGACGCGCCAGATCATGCAAACCTGTCCAGTTCCCATCGTGATCGTTGCCGGGAGCTCGGTCCGCGGCGAGCGCAATGCTGCCTTCGAGTTGTTCGAGGCGGGCGCCCTCGCCATTGTTGAGAAGCCGCCGGGGCCGGGCCATCCCGGACACGAGATATCAGCGCGCCATTTCGTGCAGACGGTCAAGCTGATGTCCGAAGTGCGCGTCCTGCGAATTTGGCCGAAAGCGCAGCCGCTGGCGTCGCGAATCCCGTCGCTGGAAGCCGCGCCGCGACTTCTCCGCACACCCAGAGTGGTGGCGATCGGCGCATCTACCGGCGGTCCCATCGTCCTGAAGAATCTGCTGACGCGACTGGGCGCAGATTTTCCGCTGCCGATCGTGATCGTCCAGCACATCGCAAGTGGCTTCGCGCCGGGGTTTGCCGAATGGCTGTCACAGGCATCCGGCTTCCCGGTGGAACTGATCGAACCCGGCATGACGATCCTGCCGGGGCGCGCCTATGTAGCACCCGATCACCGCCACGTCCGAATCACTGCCAATCTGCAACTCGAGTTGTACGAGGGTGTCGCCCTCCATGGCCACAGCCCATCCATCTCTAACCTGTTCTACTCGGTCGCTGCTGCATTGGGTCGCGAGAGCGTTGGTGTGCTGTTGTCTGGCATGGGCCGCGATGGTGCTGATGGACTGCTCGCAATGAAGCAGAGCGGCGCGCGCACCCTTGTGCAGCAGCCAGAAAGTTGTGTGGTCGAAAGCATGCCGGCGGAGGCCGTGTCGCTGAACGCGGCAATGCATGTGCTCACTCCTGACGAGATTTCGGACCTGCTGCGCTCCTTGCTGAGTTGAATACCGGGAACCCAAGATGACGACCGCCACACCCAATAGCCCGCGCGATGTTGAAATACTCATCGCCGAGGACAGCGCGACCCAGGCAGAGTTTCTGCGCTACATCCTGGAGGAACAGCACTACATCGTCACGACCGCTGGCAATGGGCAGTTGGCGCTGACGGCAGCGCGTGCGCGCAAACCGGCCCTGATAATCAGCGATATTGTCATGCCGGAAATGGATGGCTATGCGCTATGCAATGCCATCAAGTCTGATGCTGCCCTGCGCGACGTGCCGGTGATTCTGGTAACTACATTGTCCGACTCTGATGATGTGGTGCGCGGACTCGAATGCGGTGCCGACAATTTCATCCGCAAGCCCTTCGAGGCGCAGTATCTGCTGGCCCGGGTCGAACAGGTGCTGATGACGCGCGAAATCCGTAGCTGTCAACCGTCTACCGATGGCGTCGAGATTGATCTGGGCGGGAGACGCCACTTCATCAGCGCCGATCGACAGCAAATTCTCGATCTGCTGATTTCGACCTATGAGCAAGCCATACACATCAACTCGGAACTCAAATTCAAGCAGGGCGCGCTCGACACGTCGACCCAGATGCTGCTGGGGCTGTACCGTTTTTCCGAGGGGCTGAACCGCGCAGTCGGCGTGAAGGAAGTGGCGGCGGTGGCGCTCGAACGTGCCCTTGAGCTTCCCGGTGTCGAGTCCGCCTGGATTTTCCTGCGCGGGCTCAATGGTCAGGTACGCCTGGTTGATACGCGCAATCTGCCGGAGGTGCTGTGCGCCGAAGGAGCCATGGCGGGGGAATGTCTTTGTCTCGATCAATTGGCAAACGGCAGCCTCGAAGCCGCCGTCAATATCCAGCGTTGTGTCCGCTTGGCTCGAGTAGCTCGCAACCCTGCGGACAGTGTCTGCCATGCCAGTGTTCCACTGCGCAATGGTGACCGCCAACTTGGTGTGATGAATCTGGTCGCGGATGGTGCCGGACAGTTCGATCAGCAGACGCTCAATGTGCTGCAGGGCGTAGGGCACCAGATAGCGGCTGCTATGGATCGTGCGATGCTGCATGAAGAGCTTGAGCTCGTCGTGCAGCAGCGCACCGCACGCCTGTCCGCTGAGATTCTTGCCCGCGAGCAGGCCGAGAGCCAGCTCCGTCAGGCCAACGGCCTGCTGGCCGCGACGCAGTCGGTTGGTCATGTCGGCGGTTGGGAATGGGACGTCGACCAGGGCTTGGTTCACTGGACAGCCGAGCTTTACCGGCTGCTCGATACCCATCCCGACCGACACACACCGAGCCTTTCCAATCGATCGGATTTCCTGACCGCAGCCAGCAAGGCGGAGCTCTGGCGCGCATTCGCCGAGTGCGCGCTCAGCAACGATGAATTCGATGTCGAGCTGCAGATGCTGACCGCACTGGGTCGCAGTATCTGGCTGCGGGTTCAGGGCCGGGTACGCTGGCGCGATGGTTTGCTTGTCTATTGCATTGCTGCCCTGCAGGACATCAGCGAACGTCGACGCACCGAGTCGATCTTGAAACAGACTCTCGAGGATCTCAGCGAGCGACACGTAGAGTTGCGCGACTTTGCGTTTGTCGCCTCACACGATCTGCAGGAGCCCCTGCGCAAGATTCGCATGTTCTCCGATCGGTTGTTAATCCGCTGCGGCGACTCGATCGATGAAACCGCACGGGATTATCTTGAACGCAGCATGCGGGCGGCCGAACGCATGCAAACCCTGATCGATGACCTGCTTTCCTACTCACATCTGACCGCGCACCGCGGAAAATTTGCGACTGTGGACCTCAACGTGCTGGTTGGCCAGGTGATCGCAGATCTCGAGGCGCGGATCGAGAGCACACAGGGGAGTGTCGTGCTCGGTCCCTTGCCCAGCCTTGAGGGTGATCCGAGCCAGTTGCGTCAGGTGTTCCAGAATCTGATCGCGAACGCCTTGAAATTCTGCGCGCCCGGGCGGACTCCGGAAGTCAGGATTTCGGCGGGCCGGATTGTCGAGGCAGGACTGGAACCTCATTGGATCATCCGGGTCGACGACAATGGCATAGGTTTTGGCAAGCAGCATGTCGAGCGGATCTTCGCCCCGTTCCAGCGGCTGCACAGTACCGGTGAATACGAGGGTACGGGAATTGGTCTGACCATCGTGCGGAGGATCATCGGTCGTCACTGCGGTCAAGTGCGGGCCGAGGGTCGTCCGGGCGAGGGTGCCAGTTTCATCATTACGCTGCCCGAGCTGCAGCCCGGCCCCGCAGACATCGAATGAGCAAGCAGTGAGCTGCAAACGCAGACGGGCGATCGTCAGGGGTTGGATATCCTGATCTGGATCGGGTAGTAGGCTCCGGACAGCTCGGCTGCATCGAAGTGATAGGTCTCGTCGCCATAGCTCGGCACGCTCTTCAGTCCCGAGGGTGTACTTGCCTGGACGAACAGCGCGTAGTCGCCATTGGCAAACCCGCTGCTGTCGAAGTCGAATCGATAGCGTCCCTGCGGCGCCGGAGCGTCCTGCGCAGTTTCAAGCAGCGCGACCCGCTGGCCGAGTCCGCTGGTCGTTGCCGCGGGGCGCAGGAATACCTCGATCGTGGCGATGCCGGCGGTGCCGCCCGCGCTCCAGACCTCTGAGCTGACCACCGGCATATGCATCAACTCGGGGGCCCAACCGGCCCAGCTGCGGTTTCCCACCTCGATGTTGAGGGGCGTGACTCCGCTCAAGGTGATGCGTTGCACCGGATCCGCACTGAGGTGGTGGTCGTCGCCAATATCGGTCGCCGCGATGCGTTGGAATCGAGCGGGGGGACCCAGTCTCGGCAGCTCGGCATGCAAGGGGAAGTGATGGATGGCCGACGGTGGCGTATAGGTCGGCGCACTGCCAGGCGGATAGTGCACTTCGACATGCACGTTCAGCAGCCCACTGTTTTCGACAAAGAACTGCAGCGTGTTATTACCAACAATCAGCGGAGATGCGCTGGCCAGGGTGAGATCGGCCAGCTTGATGCGCGCCGTATGCGGTATGCCCCAGGCCATCAGGTTCGAGTTCAGCGGAGCGCTGTTGTTGCGTGGCTGCGGCAAGATGAACTGGCTGCCGCCATTGATCCGGACGAAATCGCCAGGCAGGATGTTCAGATTGGAGTAGTCCCCCATCTGATAGGTCAGCACCAGCCAGACTTCCGCCGTGGCCGCTGAGTTGACCGGATGCAGGTCGTCGGGAATCTGGATGTTGAAGGTCGGGAACTGATTGTTGCCGCGCGAGGCCTTCTGGTAATCCGTTCCTTCGATCCGGGTCACATAGTTGTGCACGATGCGGCCATCCACCGCTGGGCCGTCGAAGCCGAAATTGTCCCAGTGCACCAGATAGTAGGGATTGGCATCCTTTGCCGTGTTGTAACCAAAACCGACCCAGAGCAGTTCGTAGTCACCGGCGGCAAAGCTGTACGGTGTATACGTGGTGTTGAGCACGCTCAGGCCATCGACGAAAACCTGCACACCGTCGGTGCCGACGCGGACGTCGAACTGTCGCCTGACGTTCGACAGCATCTGCCGGCCGACAGTCTCCAGATCGACACTGGCCAATTGATGCGCGGCACCCTGCATGTCGATGAGGCTGATGCTCAGTGATTGGTGGGCCGCGCGCAGCCGGAGGACTCCGGCCGGTAAGCCGAGCGCGCCTTCTTCATCAAAGAAGCTCGCGTGCGCAGTCAATTCGGTCGGGATGGGGTTCAGGTCCAGGTACCAGACCGAGCGCGGGCTGAGCGGCGCATCCATGTCGAACACTATGCGGCGGCGCACTCCGTTTTCGACGCGCAGCTTCTTGCGGAATCTCTGGGCAGTCTGTGATTTGTCACCGGTGTTTTCGACGCGGGTGCCGTTGAGCGTATGGGCGTGATATTGATCGTTGATGAAAAACAGATTGAATCGCGGATCGGTCGAGGTGACGCTGGCGTTGTTCCACATTCTTTCGTCGGCAGGGCCCATCGGCAGATTGAAGTCGTCGAAGTAAGTCAGGCTGCTGCGCAAGCCGGCGACGCGGGCGCCGTCGCCGCCATTGAAGGCAAGTTCCATTGGCTGGCTGGTGATTGCGCCGCGCGCACTGATGCGTTCTACCCGCACCACGTACGCTGCGTCATTGGCCAGCGGCTGAATCTGCACGCGGCGGTTGCCGGTGACCAGCCAGCGTGCGCCGGGTGGCAGGTTGGTCTGCTTCTCCGCTGTGTTGTCTCCGGCCGTCAGCGGGGCGTTCAGGTGATCGGGATTGAGGCAGCTACCCCCGGCGTCGTTTCCGGCAATGGCTCTGGCCTTTTCCAGCGAAGTTGTGGCTTGCGGCCACCAGGTCACCAGGAATCCGGCGTCATCCTCCGGCGAACCGGTCATGACCCAGAATTGACCCCAGGGGTTCTCGGCGTTGTAATCCATTTCGATGGTGGCGACGCGGTCATCGCGCAGAACGCGTACTACCGGCGCTGGCTGCAAAGGTGCCCCTTCAAAGCCATCGGAAAACAGGGACTGCGCCTGTGCTGCGGCACCGATCAGACTCATCAGAGCAGGGCCAAGCAGGCCGACGAGCCTTAGCCGGTTGGCTGAGCGACTTGGGCCAGTAGCGGATAGCGGGGCTGCGCGCATGCTTGAATTCCCGTGGAATGGAAGCCGAGCATGCGCCAGCCGCCAGCGGGGTTCTTCGATCCACTCGACACCTTTCTGTCGCGATTTGGTGAAACCGTGCACTGGCGCACAAGTGCACGGTATTCCGATGGCTGAACGTGTCATTCGCCAGCCCGAAACGCATATTGCGGACCCGGCCAGCTCGGTAGGATGATCCGCGCCAG
Source organism: Lysobacterales bacterium (assembly GCA_038255435.1). Taxonomy (GTDB): domain Bacteria; phylum Pseudomonadota; class Gammaproteobacteria; order Xanthomonadales; family Ahniellaceae; genus 0-14-3-00-62-12. Next base: position 53,254 of record JBBSLG010000010.1, on the reverse strand, counting down.
TCCGTCCCATTCCTCCTACCGGCTTCCCCGCCCAATGACCCAGCCCTGGTGGCAACACGATAGTCACACGATTCTCGAACACGACATTCTGATTGACGGACACTCACTCACTCAACTCGCGCGACAGTACGGAACACCTCTGTACGTCTACAGTCGTGCGACTGTGCAGCGTCAACTGCGCAAGATGCAGGCCGCACTGGCGGCGGTGCACATGCCGCATCGCATCTACTATGCGATGAAATCCAATCGCCATCCCGGCGTCTTGCAGGCGATCCGCGATCTCGGCGATGTCGGCATTGATACCTGTTCGCCGCGCGAGGTTGACCTCGCCTTGGCCGCCGGTTTTGCGCCCGACGAAATCTCGTTCAATGCCGGCATGCTGTCGACGTCCGAGCTCGCCTGCCTGGCCGCGAGCGGTGTTCATTGCACCCTCGATACCCTGTCCGGGTTGCGCCGCTACGCCGCGCAGGTGCCGATCGGTACCGCAGTCGGACTGCGCTTCAATCCGGGCGTACGGGTCGGCTACGGCGACAATCCGAAGATGGCCTATGGTGATTCCAAGTTCGGCTTCGAACCCGATGGGCTGGAACAGATACTGGAGACCGTGGCCGCACTTGGCTTGCAAGTCGACGCTGTGCACATGCATATCGGCTGGGGCCTGACCCAGAACAGTGTGCCCCAGGTCGCCAAGGCTTTCACCCGCCTTGCCGAGATCGGCAGGCAGATCCCCGGGCTGAAGTACATCAACGTCGGCGGCGGCCTGGGCGCTCGCTACGTCGAGGCAGATCAGCCGCTTGAACTCGGGTCCTGGGCTACCTTGATCGCGGAAATTCTCGGTCCGCTCGGGGCCGCGATCTGGTGCGAGCCGGGTACCTTTGTATCGGCATCTTCGGGAATGCTGGTGGTCGAGGCCAATACCAGCGAGGCGCGCCGCGGTGTGACCTGGCTCGGTGTCAACGCCGGTTTCGCGATCAATCCGAATCCGTCGATGTATGGCATCTCGCTGACCGCACTCGCACTTCAGCAGCCGCGTGCCGAGGCGACCCAGGCCTATACGATTGCCGGCAACATCAACGAGTCCGGTGATATCTGGGGGCGCGACATGCTTCTGCCGCCGATCCAGGAGGGTGAGCTCGTCGCGTTTTTCCCCGCTGGCGCCTATGGCTCGAGCATGGCAAGCGACCACTGTCTGCGCGGTCGCGCGGCCGAGGTGATGCTCGATACGCTGGCAGCGCCGGTGTCCGCATTCAAACCTGCACTGGTAGCAGGGGAACACGGACTGCCTGACGCCAATAGCTGCGCCGCATGAGGACCGCTGATCAGGTCTTGAGCTTCCAGCCGGTACGGAAAATCCACCAGACTGCGATGAGGCAGGCGATCAGGAATCCGACAATGGCACTGATGCTGACGATGATGCTGACATCAGCGGTGCCATAAAAACTCCAGCGGAACCCACTGATCAGGTAGACCACCGGATTGAACAAGGTAATTTTCTGCCACAGCGGCGGAAGCATGTTGATCGAGTAGAACGCGCCGCCGAGAAAGGTCATCGGGGTCACGATCATCAGCGGGATCACCTGCAGTTTCTGCCAGTCATCGGCCCAAAGTCCGATGATGAAGCCGAACAGGCTGAAAGTCACAGCGGTCAGCAGCAGGAAGCCGATCATCCAGAACGGATGGACGACCTCGTAGGGCACGAACAGGCGCGCGGTGATCAGGATCAGCACGCCCAGCATCAGCGACTTGGTCGCGGCGGCGCCGACGTAGCCGATTACCGTCTCCATCGCCGATACCGGCGCCGACAACAGTTCATAGATTGTGCCGGACCACTTCGGCATGTAGATGCCGAACGAAGCATTCGAGATGCTTTCGTTGAGCAGGGACAGCATGATCAGACCCGGAATGATGAAGGCGCCATAGCTGATTCCATCGATCGCGCCCATCCGCGAACCGATCGCGGCGCCGAACACCACGAAGTACAAAGACGTGGACAGCACCGGCGAGGCGATGCTCTGGGTAATGGTGCGGAAGGTACGCGCCATCTCGAACCGGTAGATAGCGCGAATGCCGTGCCAGTTCATGCGCCTGCTCCATTTTTTCCACCGTGCACCAGATTGACGAAGATATCCTCCAGCGAACTCTCGCTCGAATGCAGATCCTTGAAGTCGATCCCCTGGTCGGACAATTTGCGGAGCAGGGCGGCGATGCCGGTCTGTTCGCTCTGCGTGTCGAAGGTATAGATAAGCGTATTGCCTTCGTCGGCCAGTTCCAGTGGCAGTCCGGCGAGTGATTCCGGGATCGCAGCGAGCGGCGTCTGCAATTGCAGGGTCAGTTGTTTCTTGCCGAGTTTGCGCATCAGCACGTCCTTGTCCTCGACCAGGATCAACTCGCCCTTGCTGATGACGCCAATGCGGTCGGCCATCTCTTCGGCTTCTTCGATGTAGTGCGTGGTCAGGATGATGGTGACGCCGCTGGCGCGCAGTTCGCGCACCATCTGCCACATATCACGACGCAACTCGACATCGACACCGGCAGTCGGCTCGTCAAGAAAGAGGATCTGCGGCTCATGGGACAGCGCCTTGGCAATCAGCACGCGCCGTTTCATGCCGCCCGACAGGGTCATGATCTTGCTGTTGCGCCGGTCCCAGAGCGACAGTGCGCGCAGCACTTTTTCCAGATGGGCCGGATTGGGCGGCTTGCCGAATAGTCCGCGACTGAACTTCAGCGTGGCCAATACACATTCGAATGCATCGGTGGCGAGCTCCTGCGGCACCAGTCCGATCATGCTGCGGGCGGCACGAAAATCGCGGACGGTATCGTGGCCGTCGGCGAGCACGCTGCCACTGCTGGCATTGGCAATGCCGCAGATGATATTGATCAGGGTGGTTTTGCCGGCGCCATTGGGACCGAGCAGGGCGAAGATCTCGCCACGCCTGATATCCAGATCGATCGACTTGAGGGCTTGAAATCCCGATGCGTAGGTCTTGCTGATGCCTCGGATGGAGATGATCGGGCTCATGCCTGTTATTTCCGCGTGGAGACCTCGGCATGGTACCCGATGCTGCTGGCGATGGATTGCGCATGAGCAGCGCAGCCGCGCCTGATTCTCACGTCGACTGACAGTCGTCATTGGGGATCGATGACAGGACCGGGGTTTTCGTTCTGGGCCCGTTGTGTTGTTATTGGATGATGACTGACGCCATCGTACTTTCCGACCTCCACAAATCCTTCGGTAGCAAGCAGGCCGTTCGCGGCCTTGAACTTCGCGTGCCGCGCGGCGCACTCTACGGGGTGATCGGCCCCAATGGTGCCGGCAAATCAACCAGCCTGCGCATGATTCTGTCGATCCTGTTTCCGGATCGTGGACGGATCGAAGTGCTCGGCGAAGATTCCGCACTGAAGGCCAAGGACCGCATCGGCTATCTGCCCGAGGAGCGCGGCGTCTATCGCAAGATGGCAGTCGGCGAATTTCTGCAGCATATGGGAATTCTGAAGGGCATTGCGCGCGGCCAGGTCAAGGTGCGCGCGCAGAACTGGCTGGAGCGCGTGGGCTTGCCCGAAGTCGCCAAGAAGAAATGCGAGGAACTGTCCAAGGGCATGCAACAGAAAATCCAGTTCATTGCATCGGTGATCCACGATCCCGAACTGTTGATTCTGGATGAGCCGTTCAGTGGACTCGATCCGGTCAACATGCGCATGGTCCGCGATCTGATCATGGATCAGCACCAACGCGGTACGACGGTGCTGTTTTCCACCCATGTCATGCATCAGGCCGAGCAGCTCTGCGACCACATCGTGATGTTGCATGACGGCCGCAAGGTGCTCGACGATCCGCTCAGCACGATCCGCGAGCGCAATGCGCCCAGGGCTTTCCGCCTGCAGGCACTCGATCCCAAGATCGACGCGATGCTGGCGCTCGCCGGTCTGTCCTGTATCGGGCAGGTGAACCGCGAAGATGGCCACTATCGCATCGATCTCGCCGAAGGGGCCAGGCTCGACGAAGCGGCGCAGGCCATTGCGGCGCGGGTCGCGCCGAGCCGGCTGGAGCTGATCAGGCCCTCACTCGAGGATGTCTTTGTCGAGATAGTCTCGCAACAACCAACGCCGGAGCTGGTGGCATGAACAAGATTTTGCAGATTGCCCGCCGCGAGTTTGCCGCTACGGTGATGACCAAGGGATTTCTGATCGGCCTGTTGGTGATGCCGCTGATGATCGGCGTGATGGCCGTCCTGATGCCGATGCTGCTGAATTTCAAGTCGCCGCCGATCAAGGGCGAGATCGCGGTGATTGATCCCACCGGCGAGGTGATCGGCCGCCTGCGCGAGCAACTCGAGCCGACAGCGTTCGCCAGCCGGCGCCAGGCGATGGACGAGCGCTTGAATGCCGTCATGCCGGCGGCGACCCAGCAGTTCGCCAAGGGTTCTGCCGCGGAGGCGCAGATCGGAGAATCCCTGAAAGGAATCCTGGGCGAGGTTCCGCAGCTTACCCTCAGCCAGATTGCGACTGAGGCCGGACTGGAGGCCGCGAAGGCGCGTCTGTTGCTGGGCAAAGGCGAGACCGGGGCGCTGCTCGCGGTCATCGTGCTGGAACACAATGCGGTCCAAGGCAGCGAGCCCAGCAGCGAACTCGGCGGGTACGCGCTGTATGTGCGCGAGAAGCTCGATGATCGACTGGTTGGCGATGTCCGCGAAGCGATGAAGACGGCGGTCGTTGACGCCCGTCTGGCCGTCCGGCAACTCGACGCCGCCGAGATTCGAGCAGTTACCCGCATGGCCTTTGTGCGACCGCAGATCGTGACTCGTGACGGCGATCTGTCCAATGGCGATATCGCCGGGAAATTGCTGCCGATGGCCTTCATGATCCTGATCATGATCGCGGTGATGACCGCCGGCCAGCAGCTGATGACGTCGACGATCGAAGAGAAATCCAGTCGCGTGGTCGAGGTCTTGCTCGCCGCGGTGTCTCCGACCGAATTGATGGGTGGCAAGATTCTCGGACAGATGGCGGTGGGCCTGCTGATGCTGCTGGTCTATGGCGGGCTGTTGATACTGGCGATGTTCAGCTTTTCGGTCATGGGCCTGATCGATCCCTGGCTGCTGGTGTATCTGTTCATCTTTTTCGTGATTGCGTTCACCACGCTCGCGGCTCTGATGGCGGCGATCGGTGCCGCGGTCAATGAGCTGCGCGAAGCCCAGGCATTGCTGACACCGGTCATTCTGATCGCCGTGCTGCCCAGCATGCTGTGGTTGCCGATCAGCAAGGATCCTGATTCGATGTTTGCGACCGTGCTCAGTCTGGTGCCGCCGATCAGTCCCTTTGTGATGATGCTGCGCCTGGCTTCGAGTACCCCGCCGCCGTTCTGGCAGATCGCGCTTTCCATTGTGCTTGGCATCGGCGGCATGCTGGCGGCTGTCTGGTTTGCCGGCAAGGTGTTCCGGATCGGCTTGCTGATGCACGGCAAGCCGCCGAATTTCGCCACCCTGATTCGCTGGGTACGCATGGCCTGAGCGCTTCTGTCCGGGGCGACAGCGCGCCTGGCGGTCGATTCCCACGGCCATTGCCGCAAATGTTTTGACGCCATCGCGCTCTGCTTCTAACGTGCCGGTCTGGATTGGCTGGACGTGGAGCGCAAAGATGGCAACCCTGATTCGCGGCGGTACCGTGGTGGATGCGGAATATTCGGTCCGGGCTGATGTATTGATCGAGGGCGACCTGATCGCTGCGGTCGGCACCGATCTCGACATTCCGGCGGGCACCCAGGTGATCGATGCCGGAGACCGACTGGTCATGCCGGGTGGAATCGATCCGCATACGCATATGGAATTGCCCTTCATGGGCACGGTCGCCAGTGATGATTTCTTTACTGGCACGGCAGCTGGTCTCGCTGGCGGCACGACCAGCATCATCGATTTCGTGATTCCCAATCCACAGCAGTCGCTGATGGAGGCGTTCTCCGCCTGGCGTGGCTGGGCCGGGAAGGCGGCCGCGGATTACGCGTTCCATGTCGCGATCACCTGGTGGGATGAATCCGTTTCGCGCGAGATGGGCGTGCTCTCACGTGAACATGGCGTTTCAAGTTTCAAGCACTTCATGGCCTACAAGAACGCCATCATGTGCGATGACGAAGTGCTGGTGAACAGCTTCACCCGCTGCCTTGAATTGGGCGCCTTGCCGACCGTTCACGCGGAGAATGGCGAACTGGTGTTTCGCCTGCAGAAGAAGTTGCTCGAGATGGGTGTCACCGGTCCCGAGGGACATCCGCAATCGCGGCCGCCGGCGGTTGAGGGTGAGGCGGCCAATCGCGCGATCCGGATTGCCGAGGTGCTCGGCACGCCGTTGTACATCGTGCACAACTCGGCGAAGCAGTCGCTCGAAGCCATTGCGCGTGCGCGCGGCGAGGGCCAGCGCGTCTTTGGCGAGGTGCTCGCTGGTCATCTGCTGATCGATGACTCGGTTTACCGCAATCCTGATTTCACTTTTGCCGCCGGTCATGTGATGAGTCCGCCGTTCCGCCCCAAGGAGCACCAAGCGGCACTCTGGGCGGGTCTGCAAGCCGGACATCTGCACACGACCGCAACCGATCACTGCTGCTTCTGCGCGCCGCAGAAGGCTGCCGGCAAGGACGATTTCACTCGCATTCCCAATGGTTGCGCGGGCATCGAGGACCGCATGTCCCTGCTCTGGCATCACGGCGTCGGACGTGGTCGGCTGACCGCCAACGAATTTGTCCGGGTCACCTCGACCAATGCGGCGCAGATATTCAATCTCTATCCGCGCAAGGGATCGCTGCGCGTCGGCGCCGATGCCGATATCGTGATCTGGGATCCGCAGTCCTCGCGAACGATTTCGGCAAAGACCCACCATCAGAACGTGGACTTCAATGTGTTCGAGGGAATGACGGTGATGGGACTCGCCACGCATACCTTCAGCCGCGGCCAACTGGCCTGGGTAGACGGCGATCTGCGCGCCGAGCGCGGCCGTGGTCGTTACCTGTCGCGACCGACCCATCCGCCATATTTCGAGGCGAATGCATTGCGCAAGGCGGCGCTGCCCGTTTAGGACAGTTCGCCTCCGCGCGCCGGGACGATCCGGCGACGGCGCCTCGCCTGGCCCGCGCTCGCTGCGCGCGGTGACCGCAGTGACCGCAGGCGCCTGCGCAGGCCTGCATTGGCTGTGATTCGATTCGCACACTCTGGATTCCCGTGACCCTCGTTCGACGCCTTTCCGATGATCTGGACCTGCTCGCCCTGCATGCAGCGCATCCAGAGCGCTTCCCCTGCCTGCTGGAGAGTGTGGCCCAGGGCAGCGAGCAGGCGCGTTTCGACCTGCTGTTCGTAGCCAATGGCGAGTACCTTGCGGACTCGGCAACGGGACTTGAGAGCGACATTGCCGCCTTGCCCGGCAACTTTCTCGATGCACTACAGCGCTGGTATGCAGAAGCCAGAACCGAATCGCCAGCGGCAGCCGCATCCGAAAATATTCCCTTCGTCGGCGGCTGGGTGCTGCTGCTCGGCTACGAACTTGCGATGGAGATCGAGCCCAGCGTGGCCATGCCGCCGCACAAGCTTGGTCTGCCAAGGGCGCTGGCCCTGCGCACGCCGATGGCGCTGGTACGCGATCATCGTTCCGGCCACATCCACATGATCGTCGAATCCGGCTTCGAGGCCTGGGCCGAGCCGGCGCTGGGCGACGTGCTCGAGTCCACCGAATCATTGCAGCCGACGCCGATCCGCTTGCAGGTCAGCGAGGAGCCGGCTGAGCGTTACCGTAATGGCATAAAAAAAATCATCGAGTACATTGCTGCCGGCGATGTATTCCAGGTCAATCTGTCGCGGGTCTGGCGCGGTCAGCGCGATCCGTCAATGTCCAACGCGGCGCTCTACGCGGCCCTGCGTCGCGCCAATCCGGCACCCTTTGCCGGCATCCTGCAGTGGCGTGACTATGCCGTTGTCAGCAGTTCGCCCGAGCGCCTGGTCGAGGTGCGCGGCAAGCGTGTGCAAACGCGTCCGATTGCCGGCACGCGACCGCGTTTCGCCGGTGACGATGACCTGGCCCGCGTTCGCGAGTTGATCGACAATGCCAAGGAGCGCGCTGAACACATCATGCTGATCGATCTGGAACGCAATGATCTGGGTCGGGTCTGTACGGCCGGAACTGTGGTCGTCGACGAGTTGATGACGGTGGAGAGCTATGCCCATGTGCATCACATCGTGTCCAATGTTCGTGGTCATCTGCGCGATGCGGTCAGCCCGATCGATGTCATTCGTGCGGTTTTTCCGGGCGGAACCATCACCGGTTGTCCCAAGGTGCGCTGCATGCAGATCATTGCCGAGCTCGAAGGCGAGGGTCGCGGTTTCTACACTGGCGCGCTCGGTTATCTCGGCGTCGACGGCAGCATGGATCTGAACATCCTGATTCGCAGTATCAGCATCGCCGGATCGGCGATCGAGTTTCGCGCAGGCGGCGGCATCGTCGCCGACTCGACTCCGGAGCGCGAGCTCGAGGAGTCACGCGCCAAGGCCCGCGGTCTGCTGCGCGCCCTCGATCCGGAGGCCAGCTGATGCTTGCCGCATGGTTGGACGGATTGACTGGCGCGCTGGTTCCCGTTGCCGATCGTGCCCTGCACTATGGCGATGCGGTTTTCACTACGCTGCGCGTGCATGCCGGACGCGCCTGCTGGCTGGATGCGCATATGGACCGACTGCGACAGGCCTGTGCTGGCCTGCACATGCCCGAATTTGACTGGTCCCTGGTCCGCAATGAAGCCGAGCAGGCGTCGGCGTATCCGTCCGCGGCCGTGGTCAAGGTGATCCTCAGTCGCGGTGATGGAGCGCGCGGCTATGACAGCCGCAACAGTACGGGGCGTCGCCTGGTATTCGCCTACGCGGCGGCAGCGCTGGATGAAGAAGTGTACCGGCGGGGCGTCGATCTGCGTTGCGCCGATCTGGTGCTCTCCGATCAGCCTGCGCTCGCCGGACTGAAACACGGCAATCGTCTTGAGCAGATTCTGGCGCGCCTGGAGTGCGCCGATCCGGTTTCCTACGATGCCGTGCTCAGCGATTCACGTGGCCACGCGATTTCGGCAACTTCGGCAAATATTTTTGCGCGTTTCGGCAACAGCGTGCGCACTCCGGGATTGACGCGGTCGGGCGTGGCCGGGGTCGCGCGATCACGGGTGCTGGAAGCCCTGGCTGGCGCGGTCACGGTCACGGACATTCCACTGGATTCGTTGTACCGTGCCGATGAACTGTTTCTGAGCAACTGCGTGCGTGGGGTTGTGCCCGTGCGCCAGCTTGGTGATCATCGTTATACCGAAACGCTGACCGCGCTCGGACTGATGCAGGCGCTGCATCCGTCGCTCGGTCTGCCGGTTCCTGGATAGGACAAGCATGGCTTCATTCCTGCGCAAGTTGTTGGTGTTCGTGCTGATCGTCGGCGGTGTTGGCGGCTATCTGGTCTGGCAGGATTTTCGCAAGTTCAGCGACGGACCGATGCAGCCAACCGGGCACGAGCTCATGCTCGATGTGAAACTCGGCACCTCGTTCGCGCAGATCGTGCGCAAGCTCGAGCGTGAGCATGTGTCGGACGCGCCGGCCCTGTACTGGCGCCTGCTTGCGCATCAGATGAAGGTGCTGGACGGGCTGCGTGCTGGCGAATATGCGGTGACGCCCGGGATGACGCCGCGGACCCTGCTCGATCGCATGGCCAAGGGCAAGGTGATCCACCACCAGTTCACCATCATCGAGGGCTGGCGCTTCGCCGATCTGCGCCTGGCCTTGAGCCGCGCACCCTTGCTCGAACAGACCGTTACCGGGCTCAGCGACAGCGAGATCATGGCGCGCCTGGGTCGACCGGATCAGCCCGCCGAGGGTCGTTTCCTGCCGGAGACCTACTCCTTTGTTCGTGGCCAGAGCGATCTGGATGTATTGCGCCGAGCGCATGTTTCGATGCAGCGGGCCCTGGCCGGCGCCTGGGCCATGCAGCAGCCCGATAGCCCGTTGAAGTCGGAAGACGAGATGCTGATTCTGGCCTCGATCGTCGAGAAGGAAACCGGGCAGTCAGGAGATCGACCGGATATCGCCGGTGTGTTCCTGCGTCGTCTCAAGATCGGCATGAAACTGCAGACTGATCCGACTGTCATCTACGGAATCGGTGCCTCGTACAACGGCAATATCACCAGAGTCCATCTGCAGACCGACACACCGTTCAACACCTATACACGCTTCGGTCTGCCGCCGACACCGATCGCCCTTCCTGGTGTGGCTGCACTGGAAGCAGTAGCGAAGCCGGCCGACGGAGATGCCCTGTACTTCGTCTCGCGCGGCGATGGCAGTACCAAATTCTCCGCGACCCTCGACGAACACAATGCGGCGGTCAGGAAATACCAGATGCGAGGCGGCCGATGAGCGCCGCACGCGGCCGCCTGATCAGTTTCGAAGGCGGTGAGGGGGCGGGCAAGAGCACGGTCATCCAGGCTGTCCAAGCGCGCCTGCGCGAGCGCGCGATCCGTTTCGAGAGTACCCGCGAGCCAGGCGGCACACCGCTCGCCGAGGCGATTCGCGCGCTTGCCCTGAGCGCACAGTGGCAGGGCCAGATCTGTGCCGAGACCGAACTGCTGCTGGTGTTCGCAGCGCGTGCGCAACATGTGCGCGAGCGTCTGCTGCCTCTGCTTGATGCGGGTGTCTGGGTGATCGCTGATCGATTCACCGATGCCAGCTTTGCCTATCAGGGTGGCGGTCGTGGGCAACCCGAGGAACGTATCCGCGGGCTCGAACAGTGGGCAGCCTGCGATCTGCAACCGGACCTTACCTTTCTGCTCGATCTTCCCGTGCAGACCGGGCTCGCCCGCGCCGATGCGCGTGGTGCGCGCGATCGCATGGAACTCGAACAGGAATCGTTTTTTGAACGCGTTCGCAGCGCGTATCTGCAGCGCGCAGCACAATCGCCGGACCGATTTCGCGTCATCGATGCCAGTAGACCGCGCGAGGAAGTGGCGGCCAGCGTATTGCAGGTGCTCGAAGCCTGGCTATCGACGGTGGCACCGACATGAGTTTGCAGCCCTGGCTGCAGGAGCCCTGGCAAAAGCTGCAGGCCAGACGGGTGAGCAAGCAGTTGCCGCACGCCCTGTTGCTCGCTGCGCCGGCTGGTATGGGCAAGCGTGTATTTGCTGAGGCATTGCAGGCGAGCCTGCTCTGCGAGTCCAATCAGGTCGATGGCCTGGCTTGCGGTCGCTGTCGCGGTTGTCTGTTGCGTAGCGCTGGCAGCCATGCCGACTCTCTCAGGATCAGCTTCGGCCTGCGTGATGACGGCAAATTGCGCAGCGAGATCACGGTCGACCAGATCCGCGATTTGTGCGCGCGCTTTGCCCAGACCAGCGCGCGCGGTGGTTGGCGCGTCGCCATCATCGATCCGGCCGACGCGCTCAACCACAATGCCGCCAATGCGCTTCTGAAAACGCTGGAAGAGCCCGAGTCCGATGCGATGATGATCCTGGTCGCGGATCAGCCGGGCCGACTGCCCGCGACCATCCGCAGTCGCTGCCAGCGCGTGCTGCTGCTGCCGCCGACCTCGGCGCAGGCCTTGCAGTGGATGCAGGGACAGGGCGTGGCGCAAGCCGATGCCGTCTTCGCCCTGCAGCTTGCCGACGGCAATCCGGGTGAAGCCCTGCAACTGGCCAGCGCCGAATCGCAGCGATTGATCAAGTCGGTGGTCGACGACGTGGCGGCGGTGCTGGAAGGTCGCGAGCTGGCCGCCATCGCGGCACGTTGGAATGACGAAGATGCCGAGCTGCGCCTGCGCACCCTGGCCCGCCTGATCACCGCCGGCCTGCGCGCCAACCAGTCCGCACCCGGGGCAGAGTTGACCCGTCTGGGTGCCTTGATGGGGCGGCTGGATTTTGAAAAGCTCAGCCGCAGTTGGGATCAGCTGAACTGGGCGCGCAGCCAGCTGGATACCCCATTGCGCAGCGATCTGCTGATTCTCGATGTGCTGGGCAGGTTGCGCGACGCGCTCGACTGAGCGAATCACCTGTTTCCGAGCGGGTTTTCCAGCCAGGTGTAGGCTGCGCCACTGTCCGCTGCGGGCTAGCAATCCAGTGGTGGCTTGCGCGCCCGCGCCCTGCGCCCGCATACTGGGCGCACGGAGTCCGCTCGGATTCCGTGGGGCGATTCTGCCGATAGCGTGGGGAGAGTGCGATGGCCGCAGGTCCAATGGGTGGAGTACCAAGGCAGGGCATTCTGTCGCTGGCCATCAAGGACAAGGGCGCGCTGTACAACGCCTATATGAGCTTCGTCAAAGGCGGTGGCCTGTTCGTGCCGACGACCAAGCGCTACAACCTCGGTGATGAGGTATTCATCCTGCTCTCGCTGATGGACGAGAAAGACCGCTTGCCCGTTGCCGGCAAGGTCGTCTGGATCACGCCGCCGGGTGCGCAAGGCAATCGGACTGCCGGCATCGGTGTGCAGTTCAATGAGTCCGCCGACGGTGAAGCCGCCAAGTCCAAGATCGAGGCCACCCTGGCTGGATCGCTTTCCGCCGAGCGAATGACACACACGATGTAGCTTTGGCTGGCCAGCCTGCCCGTTTGATCCGGGGCGCCAGCATGGGCCTGGCGAACCCTGGATACTCGGCACGGTGTATGCTTTGTCCAGAGCGGTTGCGAAGGATTGCCGCAGCTCGATCCGTGCGCTCACGGCGCCGAAAAGGAAGCCGCGAATGAAGGACCTCCGCGATCTGCTGATGGATATCCGTATCGAATTGCGCCAGCACGTGCGCGATTTTCACAAGACCGATCTGTGCAAGCGAATCGATGAGGCGCGCGATCTGCTGCTGCGCCAGCCCGCTGCGGATGCCGACGCGGCAACCAGCGTAGAAGGCGCCGATCGGATTGCGCAGGCTTGGCAGGCCGCTGCCGGAGACCTGAAAACCATCGCGCCGCCTTTCTTTGAGCTCTTGTCAAAAAAGGTCGCATTGCGACTCTCCGCGTTGCCGCCCTTGGAGGAGTCGGAGCCGACTGAAATCGCCGAGCGCGTGAACGCAGAAGCGCAGATGCCGGAGAGCCCGGTTGCAGGAACCGCTGCCGACGAACCTATCGAGGAAGTGATCGCGCCTTCGGCGATGGCGTCGACCTTGGGCACGGTCGACGCGCATATTCCGAGCCTCGATACCCTTCAGGCTATTGCAGCAAACAAGCGGCGATTCTCCGAGGTCCAGCGCGAGTGGTGCGTCGGCGAGGCGATGGTGCGATCTGGATTCAGCATCGACCCGGAAGAATTTATCGGCCGCGGTGACAGCGAAATGGCGCGCTACCTCCTCGAATCCGTAGAAGAAGCCTGAGACCGCAATCGGCGCGCGCTCTACTCGAACTGCGATTCAATCAACGCGGCGATGCGTTCGTGCTGGTCGATTACCCGCGTATCGATGTAGCGTGCGGCGATCCGCTCGGCTGCTTGGCGGAATTCGGGTTCGCCGAGCAGGCGCCGTATCGATCCAAGGAATTCCGGTTTGTCGAGCGGGGGGGTGACCGATAGCGCCGCGCCCAGGCCGACCGCTTTCTGCGCATTGAGATACTGCTCGGCCTGAGTCGGCAGCAACAGCATCGGCTTGCCGGCCAGCAGGCTCTGGTTGATCATGCCGCTGCCGGCCGCGCAGATCACCAGATCGCAACGGGCAAGGGCATCGCGGGTATCGACCGGGCCATCTTGCAGGAAGATCGGCGCGCCGGTGGGCAGGGCAGGGCGTCCGCCATCGATGAATACACTGCTCTGCGCTGGGGCTCGGGCGAGGGCACCGATCAGTCGATCGATCCAGGCATAGCCCTGCTTCAGATAGCAGAAAATCCGCGGCAGCCCGGTTTCGGGCCAGCGCGCCGGCGTATCCAAACCGAGTAATTGGCTGGGCAGACAGGCCAACGACTCGCGCGGTCCGTAGACATCCAGTTCGGCAATGGAGTCCAGGATCAGGGGCGCATCGGCGCAGGCGGCGCTGAGCGATGGCATCGGACTGGCACCAAACTTCGCCAATGCCCGATTGATGTGCTCCAGCCCCCTGGACTCCAGCTCCGGCAGATACGCGGCGTCGTGGCGTTCCCAGGTACGGAACACCGGAAACGCGGCTGTGGCCGGCGGATGCAGGAAACTGATGCCATGACGTAGCACCGGAATGCCCAGGCTCTTGGCGGCGATGGTGGCCATCGGAGCGGAATCGGCGACCAGCAGATCGCAGCGCGTCTCGCTGAGCAGGCCGCGCCAGGCGGCGAGGATGCCGGTACAGATGGCGGGGTCGTGCAGACCGGTGTCGTGCCAGAGCACGTCGGCGAAGCTGAGCATTGCCCGCTGCGGCGGGAGGCTGGTTCCCGGCGGATAGGGCGCCGCGAAAACAGGCGCGCCGGTATCCGGTCGCAGCCCAAACAGGGTACGCAGATCGCGTACTGCCAGTGCAACCCGATGGCCGCGCTGCTCAAGCAGGTTACGGTATTCCGCTCTGCCGGCAATATGTCCGAGGCCGGCGCCCAGTTCCCAGGCCATCATGATGTTCTTCATCGGCCCAGTGTGCAGGCTGCTGCGCCGTCCCGCCAGTCTCTGGATTGGTCTTGGCAAGCTGGTAGACTCGCCCGCGGTCCGATGACCCCCTGAACCACTCTCGAAGATCCGGAGCTAGAACAATGAAGAAGAAGACAACCCGCCTGAGTCGCTGGAAGGCCGCGATGTGTATCGCCGCCATTTCCGCTGGTGCCGCAACCGTTGCCCAGGCGCAGTCCGGCTATGCCGGACCCGTGGTGTCACCCACTTCGCTCGACTTTGGAACGGTGACCGCCGGAACCACCAGTGCCGCGCAGACACTGACCGTCAGCCTGGCCTATGGCGGAGCCACCACCGAGGGCTTTACCTTCACGGTGGACTCGGTGGCGATTCCGCCCGGTTTTATCCGCACTGGCGGCAGCTGTCCGATCGGCAATGCACCGAATCCCTGCACGATCGATATCGCCTTCCAGCCATCTGCTCCCGGTACCGTCGCCGGTGATGTCTCCATCACCGCAACCAGCAACGGCCTGCAGGGCGTCACCAATGTGCCGAGCATGGGCAATGGTGCCAACTTTGTAGCGGTGCCAGCGCTTGGCAATCTTGCCCTGCTGATCATGCTGGCCGGGCTCGGCGGTATGGGCCTGATCTACGCGCGCCGACATTGATCAGTTGCACCGTTGCATGATCGGGAACGGGGTGCCTGGCGCCCCGTTTTCGTATCCAGCTTTTGTCGATTGCCATTGAGAGCCGTGCGCATGGCGAGCATCGTGCTGGTTTGGGAACTCGGTAGTGGACTTGGTCACGCCTTGCCGCTGCGCCAATTGGCCGACCAACTCGAAAGCCGTGGTCACCGCGTCTCAGTGCTTGCCCGTGACCTGCTCAAACTGCGCGCAGCCTTCGCCGGCAGCCCGCACCGCCTGCTCTCGGCTGCATTTTTCCCAGGTCTTACCTCGCCTGCGCAGCAGATGAATTCGCTCGCCGATGTGATCTGGTTCGAGGGCGGCGGTCATTCGGCCGACGCCATCGCGGCCCAGTTCGCCAACTGGCATGAGCAGCTTGAACTGCTGCAGGCCGATCTGCTGATCGCGGATGCCGCGCCGATGGCGCTGGCCGCCTGCCAGGGCAGAGTTCCCACGCTCAACTACGATGGCTACTTCCACGCCACCGATGCCCAGGCATGGCGAATATTTCGTGACTGGGAACGCTGCGACAGTGCCGCATCAGTGGATCGCGCCAGCCGTTTACTGGAGCATCTGAACAGCGCGCGGAGCGCATGCGGAATGGCGAGGGCCGCCTCGCTTCCGGAGGGTTTTGCGGCGTCCCGGCAATTGCTGCGCTGCCTGCCCGAATACGATCCGTTTGGTCCACGCCACGAGAGCGGCTATCTCGGCCATGCCACCATCGCGGGCGCCGCGCCCAACTGGCCCGCGCGGGGCGGCAAGCGGGTATTCGTCTATCTGCGTCGCGAGTATGCGCAGGCCGATCGCCTGCTAGGTGCATTGGCGCGTCTGCACGACTGCGCAGTGATCTGCGTACACGATGGTCTGGAGCCGGCACGGCTCGGCCGTTGCCCCGAGGTGCAGTTCAGCCGGGACACGCATGATCTCGGCCAGGTACTGCCCGATTGCGATCTGGTGATCTGTCACGGTGGCGCCCTGCATGGACTGGCCACCCAGGCCGGCAAACCGAGTCTGTTGATGCCGCTGCACACCGAACATTATCTGACCGCCCGCATGGCCGAGCGATGTGGCACCAGTCTGCTGGTGATGCCGCCACTGACCGGTTCCGATTATCTGACGCCGATCCGCAGCTTGCTCAGCGACGCGAGATTCAGCCATGCCGCGGCCGGAGTCGCTGCCGCCCACCGGCACCGTATGCCCGATCCGCAGCTGCACCTGCATCGGGAAATCGATGCGCTACTTGCCCGGTCGGTCGGGCAGAGTTGAATCCAACGAGGGTACGCGCATCGATCCGGCAGCCGAACGCATAATCGCACTCAGTCGGCGGCGTTCGCGTCCTGTTCCGCGCAGAGCTGGCGCTTGTCTGCAGCGCTCAGCCGTTTGATGCGGATCTCGGCGCGCAATGCCAGCGACTGCGAGGCATAGCGGAAACTGGCGAGCAGGCGCCGCGGCGGTCGCGCACGGGTGTACCGCGCTCCCTTACCCCGAAGATGCTGCTGATAACGGCGCGCCACGTCGGTGCTGATGCCGGTATAGAGGCTGCCGTCGACGCACTCCAGAATGTAGACGTACCAGTCGTGATTGCCGACCACGGCCGCGATTGCTGCAGCGATTGCGGACACGTCGGCTTTTCAGGCCTTGGATTTGCGCTGCAGGGTGAATTGCGCCTTGTGTTCGCCTGCGCTGCCGTTCTCCCATGTCTGCCATTCGGCGTAGATCCGGTCGCTGTGGTCGAAGCGGATCAGACCGTTGTGCATATGCATGTCCTTGCCCGGATCGGCCACAGCACCGCCGTCGAAGGCGAAGGTGAGCGTGTTATCGCTGCTGGCCGGGGCTCGCATGCGCGGCTGATTGCCCATCGCACAATAATGCGACATGACGATCTCGCCGTCTTTCGCGGTGTACATCGAAACCATTTCGTGGCCGGTCCCGGGGAACAGGGTCTCCTGCACCACGCTGCCGCCGCTGGTGACCCGGTAGATGGCGGCGATCCTGCCCTTGCCGGCCGAGCTACCGGTCACGTCGATCCATTCGCCAGCCAGGGACTTGAGGCGATCAAAATCAGCGCGAATCGACGCGGGCTGTGCAGCCTGCGCGGGAGCCGGCAAGGGCTCGAGCGCGACGACTGCCGATGTCAACAAGGCACAGGCGATGCTGGCAAGCATGATGATGCGCATCTGGGGATCCTCTCGA
Organism: Lysobacterales bacterium; assembly: GCA_038255435.1. Lineage (GTDB taxonomy): Bacteria > Pseudomonadota > Gammaproteobacteria > Xanthomonadales > Ahniellaceae > 0-14-3-00-62-12. The sequence continues at coordinate 35,859 of JBBSLG010000010.1, read as the reverse complement.
GCATTGGCCGCTTTGAGGCGATTATATACTTGGCCACTCCGCTACGTCGTATCCTGGTCGGCGTAAACTGTAGTGCCTCGTGCTTCGCAGTACTGATCTGTTTCCTGCCGCATCATGTCTGCCCCCGTGCGGGAAGGAGTGCGCATGCAGAAGTTCATCCTGTTGCTGATTGTCCAGCTCCTGCTGCTGCCACAGGGCCGCGCCGGTGTGTTCGAGTTCTCTGGTTCGGCGGTGGCGGGTGCGCCGGGAACTGTGAGCGCGCCGGCCCTGGTTTTGAGCTTTCGTGGCGATGGCGCGACCACCGACAACCAGATCGATCTGCTGTTTGATACCAGCCGTTTCACTGCCCTGGTCACGCCGCTCAATGGCGCCCTGTGCATTCCGATATCTGCCGGCGTGCGGGTGATTTCACCCGGTAGCGCGGTGCCACTTTCGGCCGCGCCGGTGCGCTATTGCGCGCTTCGATTTACCATTGCAGCTGGCACCACGGCGGGGAGCTACGACATCAATGACGATATCGCGACTACGGAGTGTTTCAGTCTCAAGGGACAAGTGTTCCCGTGCACTGCGCCGAATGGAACCGGTGTGATCAGGGTCGGCAACAACACTCCGTTGGCGAACTTCGATTACCAGCCTGATGCCGGGTCCGTGCTGAACTTGAATGGCGGTACCGGCGAGATCATTGCGGACTTTCTGCCCGGCGGTTTTGGTGCGGCTATCGAATTGCATGACTGCCTGATCTCCGCGGTGCCCGGTGGAGATTTTTCCACGCCGCAGTTGGCACCGGTTCCGCTCGGTTTTGCCAGTGACGTGAGCGGGAGCGGGTTGCTGGCGTTGTCCTGCATAGCCCAGAAACAGTTGACCACAGCAACGTTGTCCTGCACTGAGACACGCAATGGCAGCGACACCAGCGGGGTCAGCTGGAACCTCGTCTGCCCGGCCCTGCCGAGCGACTTCATGTACGCCGATGGCTTCGAATAAACTTGGAGCACCGGCCCGGGTGCTCCCTGAACGAAGTCCATCCGCCCAAGACCGGTCTGGAAGTGCGAGCGGCGTTGCCGTCAACCCTTGGCGCGCCGATGCGTTCCCAGTCGCTGAAAGCAGCCTGACGGCTCGACTTTCGAATCCCGAAAATACAAGGAGCAAAAGCATGCAAGTGATCAAGCGTATCGGTGCCGGTCTTGTCGTGGCAGGGCTGTCGATTTGCGGCAGCGCCCAGGCCGAATCGCGATTGCTCGGCAGTACGCGGCTGGCCCACCACGAAAACGATGTGGACGTGGTAAAGACGGCCTGCAAGCCGCGCATCAATGCAGTGAAATTGCGCGCCAAGCGCGGAAGAATCGAGGTCGAGAATCTCTGGGTGCGCTATCGCAATGGTGAGACCGACCGACTGCAGGTGGGCGACCGCATCGCCGAAGGCGGTGAGACGCGCTGGATCGATCTGCGTGGCGGCAAGCGTTGCGTCGTCGCCGTCGGCGTTATTGGCGATACCGAAGGGTCCTTCGATCAGGCGCGCGTGGACATTTACGGCCGCTGGTAAAACCTCGGCGGCTCGGTCAGAGCGCTGCTGCGCTAGTGTGGTGTTGCGCACTTGTCGGCACAAATAAAATCGATGGATTCGGCCCTGTGGCGAGGCGCGTATCGCCGCCAAGGCTGGTGGCCTTGGCAAGATGCGCAACGACGGCACAGGGTCGAAGACGCGATTTTATGTATCGCATAGTGTGCAACACCACACTACAGCAGTGCTCTCAGTCGATACAGGGCGGCCAGTGCATCGCGCGGCGACAGTGCGTCCGGATCGATGTCGCGCAAAGCCTGCAGCGCCGCTGGCAGGCTATCGAACAGTCCGGGCTGGCGCGGCGTGGCATCGGGTTCGCTCCGCGCCGGATCGGCTTCGCGCGGGGTCGTGATCGCGCGTCCCGCCTCGAGCGCGGCCAGATGCGCGCGCGCGGCCTGGACCACCGCGCGCGGCACGCCAGCGATGGCAGCGACTTGCAGGCCGAAGCTGCGATCGGCCGGACCCGGCTTGACCGCATGCAGGAAAACCAGATCTTCACCGTGCTCGACCGCATCCAGATGCACATTGTGGATACCGTCGACCTCACCGGCGAGCGCGGTCAGTTCGAAGTAGTGCGTGGCGAACAAGGTGTAGGCGCGATTGTGCCGCGCCAGCTGGATGGCCGCCGCTTGGGCCAACGCCAGGCCGTCGTACGTCGAAGTGCCTCGGCCGATTTCATCCATCAGCACCAGGCTTTGGCTGGTCGCGTTGTGCAGAATGTTGGCGGTCTCAGTCATCTCGACCATGAAGGTTGATTGGCCGGCCGCGAGATCGTCGCCCGAGCCAATGCGGGTAAAAATCCGGTCGATCGGGCCGATCCGCACCGCATCGGCGGGGACAAAACTGCCGATGTGTGCGAGCAGCACAATCAATGCCGTCTGTCGCATGTAGGTGGATTTTCCGCCCATGTTCGGGCCGGTGATGATCAGCATGCGGCGATCGGGATCGAGGCGGGTGTCGTTGGGTTCGAACGGATCCTTGCGCACCGCCTCAACGACCGGATGGCGTCCGCGCACGATTTCGATTCCTGCCTGCTGATCCAGCACCGGTTGTACCCAATTGAGCGTCAGCGCGCGCTCGGCGAGTGCGCCCAGTACATCGAGCTCGGCAAGCGCGGCTGCCAGCAATTTAAGTCCATCGAGTTCGGCCAGTAGGGCTTCGAGCAGGGATTCGTACAGCGACTTTTCGCGCATCAGCGATCGCTCGCGTGCGGACAGTACCTTGTCTTCGAACTGCTTCAATTCCTCAGTGATATAGCGTTCTGCGCCCTTGATGGTCTGCCGCCGTGTGTAATGCGCCGGTGCCTTCGCCGACTGCGCATGGCTGATCTCGATGTAGTAGCCGTGCACCCGGTTGTAACCGACCTTGAGTGTGGCAATACCGCTGTGTTCGCGTTCGCGAAGCTCCAGATCGATCAGGAACTGATCGGCATTGGTAGCCAGCATGCGCAGCTCGTCGAGCTCGGCATCAAAACCCTCTCTGATGACTCCGCCATCGCGTGCCAGTGCCGGCGGCGCATCGACCAGGCTGCGCTCGAGCAGATCGGCCAAGCTGCCTTGCTCGCCCAATTCCGCCAACAGCTCGGTGACCCGCGGACTGTCGACGGGGGCAAGCACCGCGCGCAACTGCGGCAGCAATTGCAGGGCATTGCGGATCGTCGCCAGATCACGCGGCCGCGCCGAGCGCAAGGCAATGCGGGCATTGATCCGCTCACAGTCGCCCACACCGCGCAGCAGCTCGAGCAGATCGAGATGCCGGTTGGCCTCAATCAATGCGGCGAGCGCCTGATGGCGCAGGCGCAAGGCCTGTTGTGCACGCAACGGTCGATGCAGCCAACGGCGCAGCTGGCGCGATCCCATCGGACTGACGCAGGCATCGAGTACGCCGAACAAGGTGTGTTCGATACGCCCGCTGGCATGCGCATCAAGCTCCAGATTTCGTCGCGTCGCCGCGTCCATAGCCACCGTTTCATCGGCTTCTTCGACACTGATCCGGCTTATATGCGGCAGCGCAGTCTTCTGCGTATCTTTGAGATAGGCGAGCAGGGCGCCCGCTGCTGACAATGCCAGGCGTTTATGCGCGCAGCCAAAGCCGCTGAGATCACGTGTACCAAAAAACTCCGCGAGCTCGCGGGTCGCGCTGTCGGCATCAAAATGCCAGGGCGGTCGGCGGCGCTGGCCGGCCAGTTGCTGCGCGCTGCGCGGTAGTGCCTGTGATTCGTCGAACAGGGTTTCGGCAGGCTGCAGCCGCGCCAGCTCGGCGGCGAGCGCATCCTCGCCCTCGGCTTCGAGCAGGACGAATCGGCCCGCTGCCAGATCGGCATAGGCAATGCCAAAGCGCGCGCCCTGCACGGCGAGCGCCAGCAGCAGATTGTCGCGCCGGTCTTCGAGCAGGGCTTCATCGGTCAGCGTGCCCGGGGTGATCACCCGCACCACGCGGCGCTCGACCAGACCCTTGGCCTGGGCGGGATCGCCGATCTGTTCGCAGATCGCCGCGGATTCGCCGAGTCGCACCAGTTTGGCGAGATAGCCTTCGACCGCATGGTAGGGCACGCCCGCCATCGGGATCGGTGCGCCTGCGGACTGGCCGCGTTGAGTCAGGGTCACATCAAGCAGCCGTGCTGCCTTGCGCGCATCGTCGTAGAACAATTCGTAGAAGTCGCCCATCCGGAAAAACACCAGGGTGTCCGGGTAGTCCGCTTTGGCGCGGAAGAACTGCTTCATCAATGGCGTGTGTTCAGCGACGGTCGCGGTGCTCATCCGGGCATTGTCGCAGAGGCGTACGGATGATGCGATGCGCTGGCCCGCGCTGGCCCGCGCTGGCGCAGCGCCTGGACGCCTGAACGCCAATTGAGCGATCGGCATGCGATTATTGTGATCAGGTGTCGCAATGTTCTGCCGAAAATCGCCTGCAATAGAGCGCGACTGTTCTTGTGCTTGGGTTCCCGGGCTGCCGTCGACGCGCACTGGAGAGGATTCGCTGCCGATGAAAACTACGCCGCTGCTTTTGGCCTCACTGATTTCGGCTGCCCTGGTCGCCAGCCGACCCGCAGAGGCCGTGCATATCAACCCCCATGGACTCGGGCAGGTGTTGATCTATCCTTACTACACCGTCCGCGGTGGCAACCAGACACTCCTCAGCGTGGTCAATACCACCGAGCAAGGCAAGGCGGTCCGCGTCGCTTTTCGCGAGGGTCGCAATGGTCGCATTGGCTTGCGTTTCAACCTCTACCTCGGCCCATTCGATACTTGGACCGCAGCGGTCTTCGAGTCTCCCGAGTCGGTGGCCGGCCAGCGGCCCGCGGCCTTGCTCACCCATGACAACAGTTGCACCGTTCCCCAGATCAAGGACAACCCTCTTCTGCCGGTACTGAGCAATGGCACCCGCTATGCCCCGTTCCTGAACTACCAGTACACCGGAACTCAAAACGATGGCGGCCCGGGCGATCTGGGCAGAACCGCCGAAGGCTATTTCGAGCTGATCGAGATGGGCGAGGTGGTCGATCGTGAGCGGAGTTCATTGAGCGATATTTCGATTCACCCCTCTCCCTCATCGACAGGTGTGTTGCCGCAAAACTGCCAGCGCATCGTGGACGCCTGGTCTCGGACCGGCAATGCAGGTTACTGGTTGCAGCAGGCCGACATTGACATGACCTCGCCCGGCGGCGGACTCTATGGCGCCGTGGCGATTGTCGATGCCCTGAATGGCACGATGCTGAGCTATTCAGCCGAAGCGCTGGATGCTTTCCGCACGGTGCACTTGCATCGACATCCTGAGAGTACAAGACCGGATCTCGCCGATGCGCTCAGCGATGCGCAGACCGACTCGGCACGGGCACAACTATGGGTGGACGGGGCCTGGCTTGAGCTCGACTATCCGGCGAGCACCCAGGGCGTTGACGCCGTCTCGGCCCTGTTCGCCGCAGAAGCGCTGTACAACGATTTTGTGACATCAGCGTCGGCGGGCGCGCAATCGGAATGGGTGCTGACGTTTCCGACCAAGCGCGACTATGCCGACCGGACGAGCAATGGATCGCCCGCGCCAGCACTGCCGCCTTTTGTGCGGCGGTACAGCGCCGGCACAGCATCTGCCGATTCCACGTTCGATGCCTGGGATCGCGAGGGAGCGCCGCCTGAGCCTGGTGACTACTACGGGGGTTCGCCGCTAACGCCGCGCTATGACGCATTGATCAATTGTGGGTTTCTGTGCCCGCCGTTCCCTGAGGTGACGCCGCAAGCGTTGCCGTGGGCGACGACTGTGCTGCGCTTCAATCAGCCGACACCCGATGGCACGGGCACAGCCATCCTCGGATCTGAACTTTCAATCATGGTGGCCGCAGGGGTGGACAATCCTGCCTATCCCGGAGAAGGGCACCTTGGCATTCATGATGGCCGCCTGCGGGTCAATCTCTACAGCGCCGAGGGTACGACCCGATATGGGCAGGGCAGGAGCATCGGCCAGCACATCATGCGCCCGGATCGCTCCGGCCGACGCCTGTTGGGTCTACCCGTCATGGGCTTCTGGGCGGCGAGCTATACCAACAGCGCGGTGACACCCGGTGTCCTCGCCAACTACTCGGGTGCTACGCGGCATCGGTTGCGGCAACGGCTCGCGCCGTCGCAGTGACGTTGCTGAATTGCGCCATCGCGCGCTCTGCGGAGCGCGCAGAGAGAGACCGGCCCGGCGTGGCAGCAAGTAGGCCGGATGCAGCGCAGCGCAATCCGGGAAATTCGCAGCGCCCGGATTGCGCTGCGCTCCATCCGGGTCTACGCGCTTCGTCCTCGTGCTTCGCGCTACGCTGTGGGCAATGTCGCATCGGGTCGTCGAAACTCGCCTGATACAGGCAGCCACGATCCAGCTTCCGAATTCCCGGAGCGGCTGCGGCACTCTGGCTGCGGAGTAGATTCACATGAAAACAACACCACTGGTTCTGGCGTCGCTGATCTCCGCGTTGTTGGGGCTCAGTCACGAGGCACAGGCGGTGCACCTCAACCCGCACGGAATCGGCCAGGTGCTGATTTTTCCGTACTACACCACCCGAGGCGGCAACCAGACGCTGATCAGCGTGGTCAACACTACGGAACGAGGCAAGGCGATCCGCGTAACTTTTCGCGAGGGACGCAATGGCCGCTGGGCGAAGGGCATCAACCTGTATCTGGCGCCGTTTGACACGTGGACCGCCGCGGTTTTTGAGTCGCCGGAGCCTCAGGATGGCAGACGGCCCGCAGCCCTACTTACCCATGACAACAGCTGCACGGTCCCGCAGATCAAGAACAACGGTGCGCTTCCGATGCTTGCCAATGGCGCGCGCTACGCCCCTTTTCTGAACTACCAATACACCGGCCCCTTTCGCGATGACGGTCCCAGCGATACCGGTCGAACGGCGGAGGGATACTTCGAGCTGATCGAGATGGGCGAAGTGGTGGATCGCGAGCGGACGTCGCTCACCGATTTCTCACCGACCGAGGCTTCCGCCGGCGTCCCACAGAACTGCCAACGCGTAGTCGATGCGTGGGATCGTCAGGGTGCGGGCGGGTACTGGTTCCAGCAATCCGACATCGACATCCAGGCTCCGGGCGGCGGCCTCTATGGGTCCGCCGCCATCGTCGATGCCCTGAACGGCACGATGCTGAGCTATTCCGCCGAGGCGCTCGACGCTTTCAGTAGCGTGCAACTGCACGCTGATCCAGGTGCGTTGATGCCGGACTTGTCCAATGCCATTACTGATGTCGCCACGGACTCGGCGCGCGCCCAGGTATGGCTGGACGGCGCTTGGGTTGAACTCGACTATCCGGCGAGCACGCAGGGTATTGATGCCGTGTCGGCGTTGTTCGCGGCAGAGGCGCTGTATAACGATTTCGTCACCGCAGAGTCCGCTGGCGCAGCCTCCGAATGGGTGCTGACGTTTCCGACCAAGCGCTACTACGCAGACCGTGGGAACTATAGCGGCGCCCCCGCATTCCCGCCGTTTGTCCGACGCTTCAGTGCAAGTGGGGCAGCTGCCGAAACCACCTTTGATGTCTGGGATCGCGAGGGTGCGCCGCTGGAGCCAGAAGACTTCACCATGGGTTCGCCGCTGACCCCGCGCCACGAACCGATGCCCTTCTGTCTAGGACTATGTCCAGGGTTCCCCGCGGTCACGCCGCAAGTCTTGCACTGGGCTACAACCGTGCTGCGCTTCAATCAGCCGACGCCCGATAGCACGGGCACTGCAATTCTCGGCTCTGAACTCTCCATCATGGTGCCAGCTGGTGTGGGCAATCCGGCCTACCCTGACGAGGTGCATCTTGGCATTCATGATGGCCGCCTGAGAGTCAATCTCTACAGCGCCGACGGCAGAACCGAGTATCAGCAGGGCGAGACCACCGACCGCCACATCATGCGCCCCGACCGATCCGGCCGACGGCTGCTCGGCCTGCCAGTAATGGGTTTCTGGGCCGCAAGCTACACCAACGCTGCGGTGACCCCAGGCGTGCTGGCCAACTACTCGGGCACGACCCGGCATAGGCTGCGACAAGCGCTTGCGCCGCCTCCGGCCGAATAGCAGGTAGCGCGTAGCCCGGACGGAGCGCAGCGCAATCCGGGAAATTCGCAGCGCCCGGATTGCGCTGCGCTCCATTCGGGCCACCTATGCACGCCACGTCATCCCTTAGCGCGCCAGCCAACCTCCGTCGACGGCGATCACGCTGCCATGGATGTAATTGGACGCCGCTGACGCGAGAAACACCGCGGCGCCGCCAAGTTCTTCGGGCTGTCCCCAATGGCCGGCAGGGATGCGCGCCAGGATGTCGCGATTGCGTTGTTCATCGGCACGCAGCGCGGTCGTGTTGTTGGTAACAAAATAACCCGGCGCGATCGCATTGACATTGATGCCATGCGCAGCCCATTCGTTGGCGAGCAGGCGAGTCAGGCCGAGCAGGCCGGATTTGCTGGCGGTGTAACTCGCCACCCTGACGCCACCCTGAAAGCTCAGCATCGAAGCGATATTGATGATCTTGCCGGGCCGACCGGTTGCCAGCAGATGGCGCGCGAATGCCTGGGAAAGAAAAAACGCACTCTTCAGATTGACGCCCATCACCGCGTCCCAGTCTTCCTCGCTGAAATCCACGGCCGCATTGCGTCGTATCGTGCCGGCGTTGTTGACCAGAATGTCCAGTTTGCCGAACTTGGCGACAGCAGCTTCCAGCGCGCCCGGGATGATGGCGTTCGAATCGAGACTGGCTTCGACCCAATGACAGGTTCGGCCGGCCGCTTTGACCGCAGCCACCGTCGCATCGGGTGCGCTGCGCCCCAAGGCCACGATGTCGGCTCCGGCCTCGGCCAGCGCCAGCGCAATTGCCTGGCCGAGCCCGGTATTGACGCCAGTGACAAGGGCGACGCGACCGTCGAGTTTGAACTGATCGAGAATCATCCGAGACCTCTAGTTGAGCTGACAGATATCCAGAACTTTCATGTCGGTGTAATCGAGATTCTCACCGCCCATTGCCCAGATGAATCCGTAGTTGCGGGTACCTGAGCCCATATGGATGGACCAGGGCGGTGAGACCACCGCCTGCTCATTTGCGACGACCAGATGGCGCGCTGCATCCGGCTCACCCATGAAATGAAAGATGCGTTCGTCAGCACCCAGACCAAAATAGAAATAGATTTCAGAACGGCGATCATGCAGGTGCGGCGGCATCGTGTTCCAGACACTGCCGGTCTTGAGTAGTGTCATGCCGAGCAGCAACTGGCAGGACTTGCAGGTGGCCGGAACGATGTATTGATAGATCGTGCGCTCGTTCGAAGTTTCCAGCGCGCCGCGCTCCAAGGGCACCGCCTTGTCGATCGAAATATGCACGGTCTCGTAGCGCGCATGCGCTGGCGTCGAGGCGAGATAGAAACGCGCTGGCGCGGCCGGATCGTCCGAGGAAAATTTCACTTCGTTGCTGCCCATCGGTATGTACAGGCCATCGCGCTGTTTCAACGCGTACACCGTGCCGTCAACGCTGACGGTGCCGGGGCCGTCGCCGACATTGACCACACCCAGTTCGCGGCGAACCAGGAACGGCTGACCGGCGGCGCTGGCCGGCTCGGTCTGCACGGGCAGGCTGACGCTTGTACTGACCGGCGCCGCGCCGCCAATGACGAAACGCTCATTGTGGCTGTAGTTCAGACGCACGCTGTCGGCGACGAACAGATCGGTAACCAGATAGCGCTCGCGCAACTGATCATTGCTGGCACCGGCCATCATGTCGGGGTGGGTGGCATGGAAAGTTTTCTGGAACACGGTCTACTCCTTGCGTCGATCTGGACAGTTCTGGTCGATATTTGTTGACGTTATGGTAACCGGTGTCAATTGGTTCGCGCCAATACGTGGAGCCGGTGCTGATTCAGCCCTTCGGCGGTTGGCAGGAATCGCGCACGCTCAGATGCGGGGTGACCGCCATGCTGGGTGCCGGTCGCGGTCCACGCAGTGCCGGCTCGCCGGCAAGCAGTATTTGCGCGGCCTGGCGACCCAGATCGCGAATCGGCAGGTGGATCGTAGACAACGCCGGCCACAGTTGCGAAGCGAGCGGACTGTCGTCATACCCGACCACGGAAAGGTCGCCGGGAATAGAAAGGCCCATGCGCAATGCCGCCTTGTAGACGCCGGCTGCCATCTCATCGTTACAGGCAAATATCGCCGTGGGGCGCGGCGTTCTCTGCAGCAGGCGTTCGGCACCGGCGACGCCGGACTCGAAGGTATAGCCGCCCTCATAGACGCAATCGGTCGACAGTTGAATTCCGCGCTTGGCCAGCCCGTCGATGAATCCGCCGCCGCGTTCGATGGACGAACGGTAGCGATGCGGACCGGTGATCAGAGCGAGATGCCGGTGACCCAATGATTCGAGGTAATTGGCGACCTCGACGCCGGCGAGGCGGTCGTGGGTCTGAAGCATCCGCGAGGGTTCGTCCAGCGCGATCGAGGCGATGCGCACGTAGCGGACCTCCATGTCGCGCAGGGCATCGGCGAGATCCTGGTCTTCCGATACGCGTGGGATGAGGATCACGCCGAATAGTTTCTGCCGTTGCACGAAGGCGCGGATGCCCTGGATATAGCCTTCGCTCTTGCTGTCACAGGGATGGACAACCAATTCGAATCCGGTATTGCGCAGCGCATCGAGCGCGCCGTATTGCATGTTGACGATGTATTGCGCGGTCGGATTATCGTAGACCAGGCCAATCAGGAACGAGCGCCGAAAGGCCAATCCCCGTGCCTGTGGGTCGGGCGCGTAGCCAATCTGCTGCATCAGCGCCTGCACACGCTCGCGCGTATCCGGGCGCACCAACGGTGAGTCATTGATCACCCGCGATACCGTTTTCTTGGAAACGCCGGCGAGGCGCGCCACATCATTGATTGTGCTTTTCCCGACTGCAGGCATCGCTGAGCCAACCGATTTCTGAACTACGGTCGCCGTTGCCGGCGCCGGCGTTTGCTTGATGGCTTTGCTGCTTGCTTTGCGCGGACTATTCATTTGACGAGTGTAATCTGCCTGGACTGGACTGGGTGCACTGCCGATGCAGAACTCATCGCAGCAGCGCAGGCAGCCACACTGAGAGGCCGGGTATGAACGAGACCAGAAGCAGCACGGCGAGTGCGGCCAGCCAGAATGGCCAGATCGTCTTCAGGGTCCTGGCAACGTCGATCTGGCCAATCGCTGCGCCGACGAAAAGCACTGATCCGACCGGCGGCGTGACCAGTCCGATGCCACCGGCGAGGATCAATACCACGCCGAAATGCAGCGGATCGATGCCATAGGCACGCGCCACCGGCAGGAAGATCGGCGTACAGATCAGGATCATCGGTGCCAGATCCATGAAGGTGCCGAGCGCCAGCAGGGTGACCACAATCAGCAACAGCACGGTCGCTGGAGAATCGGCGATGCCCTGCAGCGCTTCGACCGCCGCAGCCGGTACCTGCAGAAAGGCCAGCAGCCAGCCGAACACACTCGCCGCTGCGATCACGAAAAGAATCATTCCGGTGGTCTGCGTCGCCGAAAGTACGGCGTCGAGAAATGAGCGCAGGGGGAGGCTTCGGTACACCAGACCGGTCAGCAGGAGTGCGTACCCGACGGCCACGGCAGCACTCTCGATGGCAGTGAAGATGCCGGCGCGGATGCCGAGAAAAATCATCGCCACCAGCAGCAATCCCGGCAGGGCCGAGACCAGGCGGAGCATGACGACGCGCATTCCGGGAAAGATTTCCACCACGTAGCCGCGACGACGCGCGACCAGCCAGCCTGCGATCATCAAGGCGAGGGTCATCAACAGCGCCGGAACAATACCCGCAGCAAACAGATCGGCAATCGACAAGCCGCCGCCGGCCGCAGCCGAGTACAGGATGAGATTGTGCGAGGGCGGTACCAGCAGGGCGACCAGGGCCGCAGTCACGCTGACATTGACGGCGAAGTCCCGATCGAATCCGCGTTTGACCATCTGCGGAATCATCGCGCCACCGACCGCCGATACATCGGCAATCGCCGAGCCCGATACGCCGCCGAAGAACAGCGAGGACAGCACACTGACCTGGCCAAGCCCGCCACGAAGATGACCGACCAGGGCAGACGCGAGTGCGATCAGGCGCTCCGAAAGTCCGCCGCGGAGCATGATTTCGCCAGCGAAAATGAACAGTGGAATGGCAATCAGGGTTGCGCTGCCAACACCTGCCGCAGTCTGCTGGGCAAGCACGATGCCGGGAATATCCAGATACAGCAAGGTCGCCAAACTGGCTGCGGCCAGTGCGAACGCGACCGGCAATCCAACCGCGAGCAGCACAGCAAAGACCAGGAAGAGCAGTGCAATGGCCATGCTCAAGCACTCCCCGCATCTGTGCGCCACCGTGCCCAGATGTGATCGAGTGCGAACACCAGCATCAACAGTCCGCCCAGGGCTAGCGGCGCATACGTAGCGCTCTGCGGCAACGCGATACCGGCCTGATCGATCGCCCAGCCATCCACCAGCAATTGCCATGACCAGATCGCCAGGCAGGCGCCGAGCGCTGCGACCAGCAGATGGCGCAGGCCGCGAAGTGCATGCTGGATTCGCGCGGGCAGTGCTTCAGCGAGCAGTTGGAAGCTGAAGTGGCTCTGGCTGTGCACGCCGGCTGCAGCGGCGAGGCTCATCGTCGTGCACAGCAGGAGCAGGGACAGCGGCTCGGACCAGGCTGGAGAATCATTGCGCACATAGCGTGCATAGACCTGCCAGGACTGCACCAGCACCAGACCGATCAGGGCGGCGCCGGCCGCCATCAGTGTCCATCGTGCAAGCCGGTGCGACCATCGCCCGGAAGCGGCAGACGTTCGGTCCGATGTCATCACTGTCATGACGGGGATTGCTCCCTGATTGATCGATACAAGCGATCGATGTCCGAGTCTTGCCGATAGCTTGTGACCACGGGCTGCGCCGCTGCTCTGAAGGCAGCGACATCAACACCAACCTGTTCAACTCCGGCAGCGTTGATAGCGGCACGCGCTTGGGCTTCACCTTCGTCCCATAGCCGGCGCATGACGGCGACAGATTCCTTGGCCAGCTGACGCAGCAACTGTTGATCGTCGGGTTCGAGGGCAAGCAGGCGGCGCTTTGAGATCACCAGCATGTCCGGTGCGTAGCTGTGCTCGCTCTGCGACCAGTAGCGCGCCGCTTCGAAGTGCCGACTGGCATGGAAGCTGCGAAGGTTGTTCTCTGCCCCGTCGATCAAACGGGTTTCCAGCGCGGAATAGACCGCGCCGTAGGCAAGTGGTGTTGGGTTCGCGCCGAACCCGCGCAGCAGATTCAGGAACATGTCGGAGGCTGGCACCCGCAGCTTCATGCCATGCAGATCCTGCGGTTGGCGCACTGGTCGGCGCGCATTGTAGAAGCAGCGCGCTCCGCTGTCGTAGATCGCCAGGCCGATCAGATCGCGGCGTTCAAAATCAGCCAGCACCTCGGCACCGACCGGACCATCGAGTACACCACGCAAATGCGCGACGGAATCGAAAGCAAACGGCAGGCAGAGCGCGGCGGTCAATGGAAAGGCATTGTTGAGCGCGCCGGAATAGACCCGGGTCAAATCGAGCACACCGAGTCGCACCATATCGATGGCGTCGGACTCGCGACCCAACTGTCCCGAGTGATATTGGCGCAGGACGATACGCCCCTGGGTTTTCGATTGGAGCTGCTCGCCGATCCAGCGCACCGCAAGCACGGTCGGATACTGCGCGGGATGCACATCACTCGCCGTCAACGCGATCGCGGCATCCGCTTCGAGCGAACGCTGGCAGCCCAGTTGCGTGCACAATGCAGCCGCGCCCAGCACCAGGTCGCGACGCCTCATCGTGCCGGCTCCAGCGATAAGTCAGCGACGGCTGCGATCGCGCGACAATCGATGTCGCCCCAGGGCCCAAAACTGATCCGCGCCGATTCACCGGGAACGATGTCGTGGATGCCGGTCGCAGCCCCGGTCGTGATCAGCATGCCGCTCCGCATCGGTAGGCCGCGTCGCGCGCAACGACCGAGTGCAAATGCCAATGCCCCGCGCAGGCCGCCTGGAATGCTGCCGGCACCACCGAGCGCAGCCTCGCGCCCTTCGATGCTGCAGGAGCAGCGGAGATCAGCGTCGGACAGATTTTCCCAGTCAGGAATTTCGCGACCGAGGATGAGTCCGGCGTTGTTGCCGAAGTCAGCTGCTACGGCGCAGGGGCCAAGTTCGTTGATCATCGCCATCGGACTCCCCGCGGTTTCTACGCCGATGTGCAGAGCGGCAACAAGATCGGCGGCTTCGTCCGGTTCCCAATGCAGTCTGCCCGCCGGTGCGTCGGCGCCCAGGCGAAACACGTATTCCGCTTCGACCGCGCAGAACCCACCGACAAAGGCAGGGAAATCGAGACACTGGCCTGGCTGGTCGATCCAGACGGCGCGTCGAAAGATCGGTCCGGTGACACGGTCATCGCCGTCGGAATCGCGACGCGCCGGGGTGATGTAGCCCACTTTCCAGCCGGCAATCCGATCGGGCCACAGCGCGATGGCTGCATCTTGGCAGGCGTAAGCTGCTTGCAGTGACGTGGGCAGCACGCCAGGGAAGCCCGGCAGGGCACGCGCCTCGCGACGGGCACGCACCAGACGCGCTGCAATCTCGGCGTTCGGTCCCGAAGATGTGGGGATGGATGGCGCGCTGGCGTTCACTTGCTGCTCCCTTTGCAGGCCGCGCTGCAATCAGTTCGGCCTACCGGATCCGGCCGTGACATGGTATCAAGGAAACCGGTGTCATTTACATCGGGTATGACCATGCTGCAAGCTTGGTTTCTGCAACGAATGGCAAACAGGAGGGCGTGATGAGCAAGTACGGCAGGGGATTGACAGCGGGGTTCGGCGCTCGAGATTCGCGCGGTCACGGATCGATTCAACGCGGTCTTCGCGTCATTGCACGATGGCTTCCGGCCGGATTGCTGCTGATTGCAAATGTCGTTGCGCTGGCCCAGCCATCGCCCTTGGCGGACCCGACCGCGTTTCCTGGCGCACAGGGTTGGGCCGCGCATACGCCCGGCGGTCGCGGTGGAAAAATCATTCGTGTCACCACGCTCGCGGCGAATGGACCGGGATCGCTGCTGGCTGCACTGCAGACCAAGGGGCCACGAACCGTGGTCTTCGAAGTGGCCGGTGTGATCGATCTGGACCGCCGTGAAGTGCGCATCGAAGAGCCCTTCGTGACGGTGGCCGGCCAGACCGCGCCGATGCCCGGCATCACGCTCATTCGCGGCGGATTGATCGTCGCCACCCATGATGTGGTGATTCGACATATCCGGGTGCGTCCGGGTGAGGCGGGGGCCGGCAAGCGCAGCGGGGTGGATTTCGATGCGATCACCACGGTCCGCGGCGCGCGTGATGTGATCATCGATCATTGCTCGTTGACCTGGGCAACCGATGAGAATCTTTCTGCATCGAGCACGCGTTTTGTCGGCGAAGACGAGGCCAGCTGGATGGCCGAAGCCTCGCGGCGCATCACCTTCAGCAACAATCTGATTGCCGAGGGTCTGGCGCATTCGAGCCACGGCAAGGGGGAGCACTCCAAGGGATCGCTGATCCACGATCACGTCAGCGATATCCTGATCGTCGGCAATCTGTATGCGCACAACTACGAGCGAAATCCCATGTTCAAGGGCGGTGCCCGTGGCCAGGTCATCAACAATCTGATCTACAACCCGGGCCAGCGGGGCATGCACTACAACCTGATCGGCGAAGAGTGGCAGGGTCGCAACTACAGCCTCGGCGAGATGGTGGTCCGCGGCAATGTCTTGCGTGCCGGCCCGTCGACCGAGCCGCTGGCGATGATGATGGTTGGCGGCTCTGGACCCTTGCGCTACTACGCGGAGGACAATATCGCCGTCGATCGCATCGGTGAGAAGATCCCGCAGTTCGGTCGTTACAGTACTGCGCCGCTCGGCCTGAGCACGTTCAATGTCGCACCGGCCTTGCCGTTCGGAGTCACCCTGATTGCGGCGCTGTCGGTGCAGGACGCTGTCGTTGCCCAAGCGGGTGCGCGCCCCTGGGATCGCGACGATATCGATCGTCGAATTGTTGCAGACACGATCGAAGGTCGTGGCAGCATCATCGACAGTGAACAGGAGGTCGGTGGCTACCCACAACATGCCGAAACCCGTCAGGCGTTTGTTCCCACCGACTGGAATCTCGACAACATGGAACCGCTCAAGCCCTTGCCGCGGCGTGAGCCCCTGCGCTGAGGGTTGACTGCGCGCCCTCATGATTCTGGCTGCCAGTCGGCGAACAAGTCGTCGGCATCGTGCAAGGCGGGGTCGCGCTCGCGCAACCAACACCGCTGCTCCGACTGCAGGGCGCCGGGGCCGCGACTGTGATGTTCGTACAGTCGCGCATCGGCGGGTTCGAGCAATTGTCGGCTGCCATCGCGGACGGTGTAGGCCATTGCGTCCCATCCCTGTTTGTCGATGTGGGCATCCATCCAGCAGCGGCTGAACAGGACACTGCCGATCGCATCCGGATCACCATAGTTGCCGTCGGCAAATCGGTGCGTTGGACGCCAGGCGCGGCCGAGCAACACGCTGCCATCGGGGACCTCGGGTTCGCGCTGCAGGTCGCAACGATCGAACAACAGGCCGCCACGGTGGCTTTGATCGGTGCTCGGCGCCGCGATATAGCCTTGCCTGGGTTTGCCGGGGCGGAACCGCGACAGCAGGGTACAGCGAGAGAACACGGCGCGCCCCCCGCCGAAAATGAAGTCGACACTGCCACTGATCCTGCAATTGCGGAACAGGCTACGGCCTTGGTCGACAAACAACGTGTCCTGATGACCGACGAAGTCGACGTCTGTAAACACGGCACGATCGGCGCCCTCATCGAGCATCAGGGCGACTGCCTGCAGGCCGTTGCTGCCTATCGGTTGAAACACCGGATCGTAGAGGTGCCCGACGTAATCGAAGCGATTCTCGATGGTCAGGTTCTCTGCTCGAAAGCCCTCGGCGCGCACGATGACGCTGGCACAGCCGCTGGTACCCCAAGGCAGGCCGTCCGACCCGGGCATCCCAGCCGCGGCATCAAAGCTCAGCACGCTGCGGCGACGGTCATGACCGATCAGATGGATATCGGGTTTGTTGATCACGAGTTTCTCGTGCCAACGACCGGCCTCGATGCTGATTCGGTAGGGACCGCGCGATTGTGCCGGAGCGGCATCGATTGCGGCCCCGATACTGCTGTAGTGATTGCTGGCCTGGGGTCGCGCGGTGACCAGTGCATCACCGCTTGCGCGCGCCTGCAGCGAAACAGTTTTTGCGGCGAGCCATAACGCGCCGAGGGAGTGTGCGATGCGCAGCACCTGTCGCCGTTGCACTTAGCACCTCAGTCTTTGTCGGGTTGAATAGGCGGCGTGTCGCGCCGTGGACGTCCCGGCTGAGGAGGCGCAGCCGTGCGCGTGCCTGCTTGCATGCGAGCTGAAAAGCATGGCGCTCGTTCTGGCATGCCTTGCGCAGCGACTCATCCAGTTTCTCCAGAACAAGGCGCTCAGAGGGCGCAGCTTTCGGTGCGCCCAAAGGCTTGTCGGGGTGAAGCTGCAGAGCGCCGTGGTGGCCGGTGTCGGGGAGGCGATCCCGACCACCGCGGCGCCTGCTGGGCTAGAACTTGTAGCGGAAGCCTGCCAGGTACTGACGTCCGGTGAAGTGGTACACCGAGGCGCGGTCACCGACCGAATCCACGTACTGATCGTTGGCCTCGTCGGTGAGGTTGATCCCTTCGAAGGTCAGATCCATATTGTCGGTCAGCCTCCAGGTGGCCGAGACATCGAAATTGCGCGTACCGATGGTGCCTTCCATGTCATTGTTGTTGCGTCCCGGCACGTTCGTCAGATAGTCGTCGCGATAGGTCGAGGATGCCCTGATGCTGAAGCGCTCACGTTCGTAGTACAGAGTCACGCTGTACGCATTGTTGGAGAGGCCAACCAGATCGGTGCGCAGCGAAGCGACACCGGCCGAGGTGACGTACTGGATCTTCGAATCGACATAGGTGTAGTTGAAGATCGCACCGAATCCATCGAAGGGCTGTGGCAGGAAGGTAAACGGCTGCTGCCAGCTGAGCTCCAGACCTTCAAGTTTTCCGCCAGGCGTGTTGACCGGAACGTTGAACTGGAAGTCGTCATTGACCGACGCGCCGGTGCCTTCAAGCAAACTGGCTGGCAGACCCGAGCTGCTGTACGGACGGGTTTCGCGTGAGGTCTGAACGAAGCTGTCGATGTCCTTGTAGAACAGGGCCAGACCGAGCAGAGATTGCTCGGCGAAATACCACTCGAAGCTGAGATCGGCCGTCGTCGCACGGAAGGGATCGAGCAGGGGGTCGCCGCCGGTCACAGTGCGCGAGCCACCACTGACTGAAACCGAAACGCCGGGTGTCAGATTGCCCAGGCCCGGTCGCGCTACCACCTTGGCGGCGCCGAATCGGATCAGAAAATCTTCGCCGGCTTCCCAGACCAGATTCAATGACGGCAGCGTATCGGTGTAGTCGCGATCAACTGTCAATCCAACCTGTTGGCCGCCAACCAGGGCGAATCCGGTCGAGGACTGATCGGTGCGCACGTAGCGGACACCAAAGTCGCCGCGCAAGGGCCGACCGAACATTTCACTGTCGAATTCTCCTTGAATCCACAGGCCGTTGTCTTTCTCGGTCACCGACCGATTGTTGCCGCGCACGCTTGCTACCGAATCTGACAGCGCAAAAGTACCGGTGTTGCTGTAGATGCCGAACACCTCGTTGAAGGCATCGATGTCGGGTATCAACCAGCGATTGATGCCGCCACCCAGCGAGCTGGTATTGAACACCCGGGTCAGCATGGCCAGCGTGGTGCCGGCGGGCAGTGTCGGTACCGCGGTTTCGGAGGCACGTCGGCGCTCCGTCGTAGCGAATTCATACTGTTTCCAGTCGACACCGCCGCGCACCCGGAACGCGTCATTGACCTGCCAGCTCAGGTCGAACTCGACTGTCGTGAAATCGTTGTCTGTGGTCTGCGGGCGCAGCCGTATTTCCGACAAGCCTGGCGCGAAGGTCCAGTTGTTCGGATCGGTGACGTCGAAGCCATAGTTGATGATCGGCTGACGATTATTGCCACGATAATCCCAGCTGTAGCCATCGGCGTCGGCATGGTCCAGGGTGACCGTGGTCTGGATGGGATTGTCAAAGGACGAACGTGCGCTGCCGACGAGGGCGTTTAGCTCTACGTTGTCGCCAATTTCCTGGGCGAAGTCCAGACTGACTTGGGTGAAGCTTGTTTCGAGCACGTCGAATCGCGTCTCCGAGCGGACATCGACATTGTCGAACAGTCCGTACTCCAGATTGCCGTTGGCTGAAATCGATCCGTCCAGCACGATCGTCTGCGGCTTGCCGGCGCCGGTGCGGCTGAACGAAACGGCTTCGAGGAAATTCTCGGTGCGCTCGGCATCGAACTTGGCATACAGTCCATCAAAGGTGAACAGCGTGCCCGGGTTGGGTTCGAACTGCAGCGCAGTGGTGATACCGAGGCGTTGCTGATCGTGTTCGAGGACGCCGTAGCGCGGAATTCGCGGGTGGTACACATCGGCGCCCAAGGCCGCTGTGTATGGTGATGCG
Organism: Lysobacterales bacterium; assembly: GCA_038255435.1. GTDB lineage: Bacteria > Pseudomonadota > Gammaproteobacteria > Xanthomonadales > Ahniellaceae > 0-14-3-00-62-12. The sequence goes on along the minus strand of JBBSLG010000010.1, from coordinate 16,181 downwards.
GCAGCGAATCCGCCGCTACTGTTGCCGCGGTCCCAACGCACGGTGCTATGACCCTGTTCGATCAGTGAACGATCGGTATAGGCCATCGACAATAGTGCGCCGACCGTGCCGTCAGCAAAAGTATTGCTGATCAGCATCGCGCCGCGCGGATCGGAATCGTTGGAGAGATCGTTGTAGCCCACCTGGCCGGATGTCACGAAGGTGAATCCGTCGTAGTCGAACGGGCGCGCGGTCTGCAAGTCCACCGTGGCACCAAGCGAGCCTTCGTCGACATCGGCGGAGGCGGTTTTGCGCACCGTCACACTGTTGAACAGATCGGAGGCAAACACGTTGAAGTCAAATCCACGACCGCGGTTGGCGCCGCCGGAACTGTCGGTGCCGCCGGTCGTGGTCAGCGCTTCCATGCCATTGATGCGTACGCGGGCGAAGTCGGGACCGAGACCGCGCACCGAGATGTTGCGGCCTTCACCGGCGTCGCGGGTGATCGACACGCCGGGAATTCGTTGCAGCGACTCCGCAAGATTGAGGTCGGGAAACTTGCCGATGTCTTCGGCAACGATTGAATCGATCTGGCCACGCTCTTCGCGCTTGTTGTCGAGCGCGACTTGCAGGCTCGCCTTGTAGGTCACCACGACAGTTGATAGTTCGGTGGCGTCCTCGGCGTCCTTCGATGACGGCTCGGTGGCTTCTGCATCCGGGCTGTCCGCCTGATTCGGGGATTGCGCGCGTAGCGCCGGGCTGAAGCCATAGAGCGCAATCAGGATGGCGGCGGACAAGGCCGCAAGAGTGGGCGCATTTGTTGTACTTGCTGAGTGACTCACGAGGAACCCTCCTGTAGTCCATGATCGGGACGTGCGATTCGTGTCGGTGTGGGGCCAATTTTGACACCGGTAGCAATTGGCGTAAAACTCGATCGATGACACCGGTGGACAAAAGGCTAACAAACAGCGCAGCGCAGCAGCAAGAGGCAATTCCAGCGGTCGTTGTCCCGGCGGAGGAGACACTCAATCGTTTGCCAGTGCGGCCTCGCAGGGGTTCGGGACAAATCAGAGGGGTCGTGTTGTTTCATGCTGTGCTGCAACATCGTGAATTGAGCCGCCGAAAAGTTCTCGAAGTTCGCTGCTCAGGCGGCATGATGACTACCTCCGCAGCCCGTACGCGCAGAAGAATCTCAATCCAGTTTGAGGAGTCGTGATGAGCAAGTCGATCATCTGTTTTGGCGAGTTGCTGCTACGCCTGAGTGCTCCGGGCCGCCAGTTCCTGCTGCAATCACCCACGCTGGAAGTGCATGTCGGTGGCGCTGAGGCCAATGTCGCGGTTTCGCTGGCCCGCTTTGGTCATCTGGTGCGCATGCTCAGCATCGTGCCTGACAATCCACTCGGCGCGGCGGCAGTGGGCGAGCTGCGCCGCCATGGTGTGGATACCTCAGCGGTCATCATGGCGCCGGGCCGCATGGGTCTGTATTTTCTTGTGCCCGGTGCCATTCATCGGCCCAGTGAGGTGCTCTACGATCGAGCCGATTCCGCATTTTCGCGGATCGAGTCCACACAACTTCCATCGACGTTTGATGGCGCCAACTGGTTGCATCTATCCGGCGTGACGCCGGCGCTGGGGGCGGGCGCTGCCGAAGCTGCCATCGAACTGGCGCGGCGTGCGCGCAGTGCCGGACTGTCCATTTCATTCGACGGGAATTTTCGCGCCAGGCTATGGCAAACATGGAATGGCGATGCCGGACATTGGTTGCGTCGCCTGATCGAGCAGGCCGATATCATTTTTGCCGATCACCGCGACATGGAAGTCGTGCTCGGCACCCGCACCGACGAAGGGACCGCGCAGCAGCAATTCGCCCACGCCGCGGCGGCGGCATTCGCCGCGTTCCCGAATCTCCGCCGCTTCTGTGCGACCGCGCGCGTGCAGCACAATGTTGATCATCACGCGCTGTCGGCCTTGATGGCGACGCGTGAAGGCAATCTGCACGCGACGTCATCGTATGAAATATCGCCGATCGTCGATCGGATCGGTGCTGGGGATGCTTTTGCCGCGGGAGTACTGCACGGCTTGATCACCGGAATGAGCGATCCGGATTGCCTCCACTTCGGACTCGGCGCCGCCTGTCTGAAACACTCTGTGCCCGGTGATTTCAATCTGGTTTCGGCGGACGATGTCGCCGCATTCGTTGCTTGTGGTCGCTTTGACGTGCGACGCTGACGCGCACAGGTGAGCGCCCACGTCAGCGAAAAATTTCGTTTCGGATTCGGCTGAACGGACTGACCCTGCGCGCAGAGTTGCTCAGTGACTCAACTCGGGGTTGCCATGCTTCACGGTCCTCGCCGCCGACCACAGGTATTGCGCACCATAACTTCCCGGTGGAATTTCACAACTGATGTCCTGGCCCGATTGTCCCGGTGGCGCGGTCTGGCCGATCTGGAATGGCCCACGGGCAATCGGGCAGTCGCACTGCACAATCGATCCATCGGCCGGCGCGTCGGTGCCCGCTGCGAACTTGCAGGGTGCCGTCATGCATCCCAGATAATCGCCTACGCAGGGCGTCAGCGTGCTCATGTCGTAATCCTTGGCCATGGCCAGACTGAAGGTCGAGATCACGTCGTAGCCAGGTACGAGCGACTGCGCGGCCTGATCGGCATTCTGGTTGCGTACATAGGCGCAGACCTTGGCTTCGGGTAGACCGCAGGCCGATGGCGATGCGCCTGGTCCGCTACCGCAGGCCGCCATGTTCGCGCAGCCCGCACCACTGTGGCCGCACTGCTGCACGGTCTCGTACCATGCGTTCTGGTTGATGATCCCGTTGATATCGACGTACGAGATCCCCGAGCCGTAGTACTGGCAGGAGCAGTCGGCAGTATCGCCCGACTCATCGACCACGCAAGGCAGTGCCTGGTTGTCGGAATTGATTCCGGTTGCCATCGGCGGGCCCGAGTAGAAGCACAGGGCATAGGGGCCGGAGTCACACATCAGCATGTTGCTGGATTTTTGCGGATCGCCGCTGGCGCTGACCACGATGTTGGCCGCTGCCGGGCCATGTGCCGTGGTCCAGCAGTCGTTGTCGACATAGGGTTGGTTCGAACAGTCGTCGCCACAGGGCGCTACTGCTGGACACAGTCGTTTCGGCGCCGTGTCAGCGGGATCATTGGTCGCAGCTACTGCGCTGTTGGTTGCCACTGGCGTTGTTGGATCTGCCGTCGGGTCCGGCGCCTTTGAGCACCCGCCGAGGATTCCCGCGAGCAATGCGGCAAACATCCAGTTGCGCCAATCGATCGTGTGCATGAGTCACTCCTTGCCAAGCGCGACGATGGTCAGCGTCGGTCGAAGCGCGCGCGCAGTGCGATTCGGCCCTCGCCAGTATTGGTCGGGCCCGATCAATCTGCACCTGCGCATTCTTACAGTTGCGTTGATAGCGCTGCCTGTGTTGTACCTCGTGCGCGATTTCAGCGCCGGCGTAGCAGCGCGTAGACAAACGACTGTCCGGTGCCGCCCGGCGTCAGATGAAGCTCACTGCGCTCATCGAGAAGTTCGAATTCCGAGCCGAGGATCAGCGCGATGTCCGCTGCGCTGCGACGCGCCACCGCAAGCCCGCTGCAGCGCTCCGGCCCATCTGGGCCAAAGCCGCCGATTACGGCGTGGCCACCGGAGCGGATGGCAAGCCGCGCCTGCGCAGCGTAGTGATGCAGATCATCCGGCGTGTTGAGAAAATGCAGCACAGCGCGGTCGTGCCAGAAGTCGTAGTGTCCGCGATCGAGTTTGGCCGTTCGCACGTCGCCTATCTGCCAGTGCACGCGTTCGCCCGCATCGCCGAGGCGCGTTCGCGCCAACGCCAGCGCCTGCTCGGAGAGATCGAGGACCAGGATATCGTCCAACCCCAGTGCAAGCAGGTCATCAACCAGGTGTGAGGCGCCGCCCCCGACATCGATCAGCGCGCTGCGCGCGGTCAGGCCAGCCAACTTGAGCAGGGCGAGCGAGCCTTCCAGGTGCTGAGCAAACCAGCTGACCTGGTCCTCACCCTTTTGCAGATAGGCGCGGTTCCAGTGCTGTTGCAATTCGGCATCGGTGAGTTGCGGCGGTGGATCTTCGCGATTCATGGCCGGGAGCATAGACTGCCACGCGCGGTCCCGTCATTGCCAAAAATCTGGCGCCATCGCTGGTCTCATGAACGGCCTTCCGGACCTTGCTCTGGGGCTTTGCCGCCGGAAGCGGATTCGCCTTGAACTCAGTAGAGCAGGGGCTGGTGGGTGAACATCGCCACCGTCGCCAGTCCGCTGGCATTGACCGTGATCAGCAGGCCTTCTCCGCTGCGACTGCTGCCGCCATACCAGGTGCCGTTCATGAAATCGCTTCCGCTGACCTGATCGAACGGCAGCAGTTTGCAGGCATCGGTGAATGCCGTGCCCACCAGCGATTGCAGAACGTAGCCACCGACGCCGAAACCCGCAGAATCGGCGCCGCTCGAATTCCAGCTGAAATCAGCGCTCTCGCAACTAGTGAAGGCGATGCGGATGCTGCCCCAGCGCTTGCGCACGACATCGGCCGGGCGAAAGGCATCGCCGAACTGGGTGCCGGTTGCGGAAAGCAGATCGAACTCGATGGTTCGACCATTGACCTGTCCAGCACCAATCAGCCAATATTGGGTGCCGACCTGGCTGAGCTCGACCTTGGGCTGCATGGTCGCGACATAGGTTGAACCCTGCAGGCCACCGCCCGCACTGATCGGGAAAAGAAATCCCTGGACCGCGCCCGTGCTGGCATTGATCACTTGCACGACCGTGCTATTGGTGGCGACCAGCAGCCGGCCGTCGTTGGTGTAGTTCATGCCAGCGGGCGAGGGCAGGGAGGCGAAGGTACCCATGAGGGCGCCGCTGCCGGAATTGAAACGCAGGATCTGGCTGCTGCCTTCGCTGCTCACCAATACGCTGGCGTTGCCGGGCTCGAACAGAATGGCGCGGGTGTGACGCAGGCCACCACTGCCGGCTGCGACGAAGGTGCTGAGGTTATTCGTTGCCGGGTCATAGCGCAGCACGTTGTTGCTGTAGTAACCCGGGATGTAGAGCTTGCCGTCCGGACCGAAGGTCATGCCATTGTCGGGGCCGTCCAAGCCGCCCGCGCGGGCAGCGACCGGAGTGGATTTCAGCGCGCCGGTCTGGCCGTCGTAGCGGCGCACCTCGTCGACATCGAAGCCAGCAACGTAAATATCTCCATCGGGACCAAACGCAATGCCGGTCGGCTTGAAGCCGGCTCCGGTGTCGATGAAAGTGTCGATATAGGCCAGGCTGCTGGACTGATAGCGCAGGATGCGGCCATTGTTTTCGCTGACCACATAGACGCGGCCGTCCGGTCGTGGCCACACCGCCTGTGCGCCACTGATCCGCCCATCGTTGTCGAGTACACGTTCGAACACGCCGGTGCAGGCATCGTAGACGTGGACATTGCTGTAGTAGCCACTGACCAGGGCGCGCCCGGCATTGCAACCGGACTGTGCCGTGGACTCCAGACTTGCAAGCAACAACAGGCCGATCAGAATCAGGATGCGCATTGTGGGTCTCCTCAGGGAGCTCCAGATTGCGGCTCCTGCCGGCTCCAGTACACGGATCAAAACATCCATTCTTTCTCCGTTCGGCGGATTGAACGGAAGCATCGAGCGGGTTCGCAGACGACGCGCACTGGAGGGAAGTGCGCCGTGCCACTGGTGTCCGAAGCTGGTGCCGTGCGCAGCAGCACGCGCGATGCGGCAATTGGCAGGAACGGTCGGTACTCGGCGGCGGTGGGCAGAGCCGTGAAGGAATTCCGCTTGCCGCATCCAGCCGGCTGAACTGCAGTCGTCCGCCATGAGGCGGTACGATGGAGCGGGATCCACTATGCGTGAGCGCTGATGCCGGCGAGTACCGAGCTTTCACCTGTGCTGATTGGCGACTGCCGCTTCGACCCGCGCAGCCACGAACTCTGGCGCGAGGGCGAGTGCCAGCGGCTGCCGCGCCGCTTGTCGCAACTGCTTTGGCGTCTGGCCCAGGCGGCGCCCGACGTGCTCAGCCGTCAACAGCTGATCGACGAGGTCTGGCAGCGACGCATGGTCGAGGATGATGTGCTGTCGCGTGCCATCGCCGAGCTTCGTCGCGCGCTCGGGGATGATCCGAAATCTCCCCGCTTCATTGAGACTATTCCCAAGGCCGGGTATCGGTTATGCGCGGCGGTCAGTCTCGATCCGACTCCTGCCGACGCGGCGTTTGCGACCGCGGCACCGCCATTGTCTGCGGCACCAGCGCAGCCGGCTGCCGCAGCATCATTGGGGTCCGGTAGACATCGTATGCCGATTGCTCTGCTGCTGATCCTGATCGTCGTCGCCGTCGTGCTGGCCTGGCGTGGTCGCGATCCTTCCGTGCCGACACTCTCGGCCGCCGATATGACGCGCACACGGCCGTTGACCAGTGGACCTGGCTGGGAATTTCGCCCGGACATCAGTGCGGATGGACGCTGGGTGGCGTATTCGGAAAACGTGCCCGGCAGCGATCGTAGTGCCTTGGTGCTGCAGGATGTCGGCGGCGATCATCGCGAAATGCTGGAAGCCGACGACGCGGCCAATATCCGGCCCGCCTTCTCGCCGGATGGTACGCAGCTGGTATTCCTGCGCGTGCGCGACACCGATTGCGAACTGGCCCTGCGTTCCCTGCCTGGGTCGACGGCGCGCAGACTGGCAACCTGCTCGGCCGCATTGGCCAGTTCGCCGGCCTGGTCGGCAGATCAGCAGTGGGTGGCGTACTCGGCGCCAGCGGCTGCCGGCGAAGTACCTGGCATTGCTGTGGTGGAAGTGGCCAGCGGGACCGTTCGCGTGCTGACCCGACCGACTGCATTGCAGGGTCCAGATCGCGATCCCGAATTCATCCCCGGGCGCAGCATGATCAGTTTTGCTCGTGGCCATGACGGCGAGCAGCACCTTATGACAATTTCATTGGATGCGGCATCGAGCGAGCCACAGACGTTATGGAACGCAGGTCGACTTCAGGGCCATGCCTGGCGCGCCGATGGCCGCCAGTTGATTGTTGCCAGTGATCAACCGGGTTACCGAGCGCTGGTCCTGCTCGATGCCAGCGGTCAACTGATCGAAGTGCTCGGTGCGCGCGGCGCTCGCTATCCAGCGTGGTCGGCCAGCGGTGCCCTGGTTTACGAGCTCGCCCAATTCGACGCCAATATCTGGCGAATCGATCTGGCCACGCCGGGCGCAACTCCGACGCAGGTCGTGGGCTCTACTCGATACGATGCCTCGCCCACCCTGAGTGCCGACGGAAGACGCTTGGCCTTCGTCTCCAACCGCAACGATTTCGAACAGATCTTCATCGCTAACCCCGATGGCAGCGATCCCTTGCGACTACCGATGCCCGATGGCCAGCGCTGGTCGCGGCCGGCATTCGGCCCGGATGGCCAGCAGCTGCTGGTCACCGGCTACGACGAGAGCAACCAGCACTGGATCTATCGCCACGATCTGGCGACGGGCCGCAACCAGCAGTTGCGGCATCTGGGTGCTGACGCCGGCGGCGGTCATTACTGCGCCGACGGCAATCATATTGTCTATCTGCGGCGAGTTGCTGGGGGTGGTCGCAGTCTCTGGCGCACGGGCCTCGGTCGCGACGATATGCCCGTTGAACTGGAATACAGCGCGGCTGCCGAACAATTTGTATTGGCCGGAGAAACTCTGGTGCTGAGCCGTGTTCAACAGCCGGGATTCCGGCTGCTGTCTGTGCACGCAGAGACGCCGCCGGTGGATGTCCTGCCCGAGGTCACGCCGATCTCGCCGTTCGCATGGACGGTGCGTGGCCGGAATCTCTACGCGGTAATCCGTGCCGATGGCAAGGCTGTGCTCAAGCGCTGGAATCTGGACAACGGAATCGCAACGATCCTCGCCAACGACATCGAAGCCGATGCAGTCGGTCCGAGCCTGCTGGTGAGTCCCGATGAGCGCATGCTGTGGTTTGCGCGCACCGACAGTCTCAGTCTTGATCTGATGTGGGTGCCGGTAGCGGCCGATTGAGCGGTGTCACCCAGGCGGCAACCCAGTTGCTCCAGGGCGCAAACCACAGTGTGCGTTCGGGTGGAACAAAGACGCTCGAAGGATCGAGGCTGGCCCCGAACCAGCGCACGACTTCGGCCATCCGTGTGTCATCGATGCCATCGAGCTGGGCGCGCCGCAGTTGTTCTGCCGCTGCGGGATGATTGGCTACGTGCAAGGCCGCAGCCGCGCGCAGCAACGCCGCAAGGCCAGCGAGCGAATCAACCTCGTCGGGGAGGCGGGTGATCAATGTGTTCACGTCGCCGGGTGGTCTGCCGAGCGCGACCGCCACCAGTGCGACATCGGCCTGGTAGAGCGGGTCCTCGCTGACAGCACCAGCCGATTCGAGAAAATACGCGAGCCGCTCGCCATCGCCAATCTGGTGCGCGGCGATTGCACCAAGCAGGGCACTGCGCAGTCCGGTCGGTGCGTCACCGCGCTCGCGCGCCCGGCGCATATCGCGGCCGGCGAGTTCGGCAAGCTCGGGCCAGCGCCGCATCTGACCCAGGCAGATCGCGCGGCCCATGCGTCCCCAGGCCGCGATGGTCGGTTCGGTTTGCTCGATCTCCATGGCGCTGATCTTCTCGAAGCGGTTCAATGCGGAGGTGTAGTCCTGTTCACCGAATTCGATGGCGGCCAGGACCCACTCCTGCCAGGACGGATGATCGGCTGGCAGGCCGGACAGGGCGGCGCGCGCGCCCTGGGTGTCGCCGAGCAGGGCGCGGTCGACCAGGATCTGTGCTGCCCTTCGATCCTTGAGATTGCGGATATCGATCCGCTGCAACTGCTGCAAGGCCAAGTCCAGTTTGCCACTGCCGATTTCGCCATGAGCCAGCGCGTAGCGCAGTCGCCAGGCATTCGGCCGCAGATCCAGAGCGCTTTGCAGCATCCGGCGCCGGCTTACCGTGCCCGCATCACTGCGGGCCTCGGCGCTCAGCAAGGCCTGCAGATAGGGGTTGGGCCGTCGCGCCAGCGCGGCCGTGGCTGCTTCCAGTTGCGCGGTGGCATCGGCCTCAGCGGTGCCGCTCCAGGTGATATCCAGGAAGGTCAGCAGGGGATGATCCGCAGCCGTCTTGCGCGCGTTCTGGATCAGACCGTGCGCAGTCTCGCGGGCGCCTTCGGCGTCCACTTTCAGAGCGCGTCGAAGCTGGGTCTTGCCGTCTGCGCTCAATCCGGCAAGATCGCGTTCGATCAAACCGTAGCCGGCATCGATGACCCGAGTCTGGCGATACTGATCCAGTCCCGCCGCAGCGGCGAGCAAGGTCACGAGGACGGGAATCCCGATCACCATCCGCTGACGGCCGCGTGCCGCTCGCCAATACTGGCCGGCGCGATTGCGCCAGCGTGCAGCGCGCGGCGAGTCGCCACGCAGCCAGAGTGCGAGTTCGTCGGCCAGCGCCTCGGCATCGGGATAGCGCAGCTCTGGTTCTGCTTGCAGAGCACGGATCGCAATGTGCCGCAGCCGCTGGTCTTGCGGTAGCGGTAATCGCGAGCCGGGTGCGCCGACGCGGCCAGTCAGTGGGGAAGTTCGCAGACTGCCGCTACGACGGCTGGTGCTTGCCGAGACCTTGTCCGGTAATGATTCCGCACCGCAGAGTTCGCAGAGAATTATGCCGAGCGAGAACACATCGGTGGCCGAGCTGATCTCGCCGCCGAGCAATTGCTCGGGCGCGGCGTAGCGCGGAGTCAGCATGCGCTCACCGGTTGCCGTCAGCGTGGCCAGTGACTCCTCTTCGATGGTCTTGGCAATCCCGAAGTCGAGCAGCTTGGCATTGCCCTCCGCCGTGATCAGCACATTGCCGGGCTTGAGATCGCGATGCACCACGCCGCGCTGGTGGGCATGGCCGACGATGCGTGCCACCGATTCGAGCAGGCCCATCCGAGCATGCAGATCGCGGTCGGCCAGGAATGCATCCAGGGCAACGCCGTCGACCTTTTCCATCTCGATGAAGGGCGCGCCGTCGCTGCTCAGGTGCAGGCCATGCAGCCGTGCAATGCCGGGATGATCCAGTCGGGCGAGCGCATCGTGCTCGCGCTGCAGTCGGCGCACCAGGGTTGCCGAGATCAGATCGGGGCGGACCAGCTTGAGCGCAACTTCGGCATCGGAGCCATCGCGGCGCGCAGATACCACGACGCCCATGCCACCTTGGCCCAGGAATTCCAGCACCACAAAGGCGCCGATGCGACGACCGCGCCAGTCTTCGGCTTGGCGGGCATCGCGTTGACGCGCCCAGTCCTCGACGCGCAGCGGAATATCGTCGTTGTCGCTGTTTTCCTCCGCCGTGCCCTCGCGCAGCAGGCGACCGAGTTCGCGGGCCCGCGCGGTATTGTTGCCGGCGGCGCGCTGCAGAGCCGCCTCGCGTTCCTGCGCTGGCAACTGGCGCAAACCGGCGATGATTTCTGCAGTTGGCAGATCGGCGGAAGGCTGGCTCAAGGGGCGGTCCATTCCTGTCAATACGGAGTGCGTGCAGCTGGATCGGACTTTGACGCCTAACGGGTCTCGACGACAAGGCTGTGGCACGCTACAAGGGATCCCCGTCCGTGGAATTTTTCGAATGACCCTGCCGTCCGACCAGCAATTACATGACCACGCCGCTGCTTTCGGGCGCCGTCTGCTCGAAAGTCGGATGAAACTCGCCTCGGCTGAATCCTGCACCGGCGGTTGGCTGGCCAAGGTCGCGACCGAGGTTCCCGGTAGTTCGGACTGGTTCGATTGCTCTTTCGTGGCCTACAGCTACGACGCCAAGGAATCGATGCTCGGTGTGCAGAGGGTCACCCTGGAGAAATTCGGCGCGGTCAGTGCAGAAACCGTCATCGAGATGGTGCGCGGCGCATTGTCGCGTTCACGCGCTGATATTGCCGTCGCGATCACCGGCATCGCCGGTCCCGGCGGCGGCACCCGCGACAAGCCCGTTGGCACCGTCTGGATGGCCTGGGCCAAGGGCCACCATCCGCCGACCGCGGTCATGCACCATTTTCCTGGCGACCGCGACGCGGTGCGCCGCGCCACCGTCGAAGTGGCTATTGCAGGGCTTGAGAAACTTCTCAGCGAATCGCGCTGACTATTCGCATGGCGCTGACGCCAGCTGTGGGATAATTTGCGCTTGCCTGGTCCGTCCGATCCTGCGTTCGCAGCTTCTGAGACCTCGACCCAGCACGCTCGCTGCCCCTGACATTGAGGATTGAACATGGCTTCGGAAGACAACAGGAAAAAGGCACTGGCTTCGGCCCTGTCGCAGATCGACAAGCAATTCGGCAAGGGCGCAGTGATGCGCATGGGCGACAAGGTCAATGAGGCGATTGAAGTCGTTTCGACCGGTTCGCTCGGCCTCGATGTCGCCCTCGGAATTGGTGGCCTGCCGCGCGGTCGCGTGGTCGAAATCTACGGGCCTGAGTCCTCAGGCAAAACCACCCTGACCCTGCAGGTGATCGCCAACTGCCAGCGCAATGGCGGCACCGCGGCCTTTGTCGATGCTGAGCATGCGCTCGATCCCACCTATGCCGAAAAACTGGGTGTCGATGTCGACAATCTGCTGGTCTCGCAGCCCGATACCGGCGAGCAGGCCTTGGAAATCACCGACATGCTGGTGCGCTCAGGCGCGGTCGATGTGGTCGTGGTCGATTCGGTGGCGGCGCTGACACCCAAGGCGGAAATCGAGGGCGAGATGGGCGACAGCCATGTCGGCCTGCATGCCCGTCTGATGAGCCAGGCGCTGCGCAAGCTGACCGCCAATATCAAGAAATCCAATTGCATGGTGATCTTCATCAACCAGATCCGCATGAAGATTGGCGTGATGTTCGGTAGCCCGGAAACCACCACAGGCGGCAACGCGCTCAAGTTCTACGCCTCCATTCGCCTGGATATCCGTCGTACCGGATCGGTGAAACGCGGTGAAGAGGTGATCGGTTCCGAAACCCGCGTCAAGGTGGTCAAGAACAAGCTGGCGCCGCCGTTCCGTCAGGCCGAATTCGAGATCCTGTATGGCGAGGGCACTTCGCGCGAGGGCGAGATCATCGAGATGGGTGTGCTGGCCGGACTGGTCGAGAAATCGGGTGCCTGGTACAGCTACAACGGTGACCGTATCGGCCAGGGCAAAGACAATGTCAGGTTGTTCCTCAAGGAACATCCCGAGATCACCAAGGACATCGACACCCGTCTGCGCGAGAAACTGCTGGCCGCCAAGCTCCCGGTTGCCGCCACCGAAGCCGACGTCGAACTCGAAGACGCCTGATATCTGCTGCCAGCGTAACGGCGCGCGCTCCGACTGATTCGGGCGCGCCGTTGCTCCAGCCGAACGGCCCCTCGCTATGCCGCGCCCGCCCAAAAAAACTGCAACGCCGCGTGATCGCGCGCTTGGCTTGCTTGCGCGGCGTGAGCAATCCGGCCGCGAGCTCAAACGGAAACTGGTCCAGAAGGGCGTCGGTCGCGATGAAGCCGCCGAAGCCGTTGGTGCACTGAGCGACGATAGCCTGCAGTCCGATGATCGCTTTGCCGGCATGATGGTGCGCAGACGTATTGCCGACGGCCATGGCCCACAGCGGATAGCTGCTGAACTTGCCGCGCACGGACTGGCGCGTGAACAGATTCAGCGCGCAATTGCGGAGGAAGACCCCGACTGGGAACAGCAGGCCGATCGCGTGTACCGGCGCAAGTTCGGTGTGGGCCCGGCGGCCGACGGCAAGGAAAGAATGAAGCGCGCGGCCTACCTGACCCAGCGCGGATTCAGCTACGACATCGCTCGCCGCGTTGCGGCGGCGGCGGAATCGGATAGCGAGTAGGAGCTGCGTGTGGTTGTGCGCTGGCGACCGAGCATGGATGACTACTGGGTCAGCGCCACGATAGTCGCCAATCCGCCGAAGAAAAGGATGATTGCGACGATGCTGAGCACGGCCAGGCCAATCTGCAGATAGCCCAGAATCAGTCCGGCGACTGCCATGCCATCGCCATCCAGGGCACCGTTGGAACGCCGGATTTCGCTGCGGGCCATGTGTCCCGCAATGATGGCCACGATCGCTGCCAGGAACGGCAGCAATACCCAGCTGACCAGTCCGGCGACCAGACTGACCACGGCCGTGGTCGAAGTGGGGCGTGCTGGCAGCATCGGAGCCGCCGGAGGATACGGAGCACTTGGCTGCGTTATCGGTGGCGGTGTGTATTCAGGCGGCCCTGGCGGAATTTGTGCATTCATCGATCAGTCCTCGTGTCGTGCGCGTCCATTGAAGCACTGGCGCCGGTTCGGTGCCAGCGCCGCTTGATCTCGACTATCCCGGTTGTCGCGCTGGACGAGCTTAGAAGTCGAAGCGGATGCCCTGGGCCAGCGGCAGCGCATCGGAGTAGTTGATCGTATTGGTCTGCCGGCGCATGTAGACCTTCCATGCATCCGAGCCCGATTCGCGTCCACCACCGGTTTCCTTTTCGCCACCGAAGGCGCCACCGATCTCGGCGCCGCTGGTGCCGATATTGACATTGGCGATGCCGCAGTCCGAGCCGGCTGTGCTCAGGAACTTCTCGGCCGAACGCATATCGGTCGTGAAGATCGACGACGACAGGCCCTGCGGTACGCCATTCTGCAGTGCGATTGCCTCGTCCAGGGTCTTGAACGGCATCACGTACAGAATCGGTGCAAAGGTTTCGGTCTGCACGCATTCATCGCTGTTGCTGACGCCGCGGATGATGGTAGGTTTTACGAAATTGCCGGCGCCGGCGAGCGCAACGCCACCAGTCAGTACCTTGCCGCCGACAGCCTTCGCCGATTCGATTGCAGCGAGGAAGCGGCTGACCGAACCCTTGTCGATAAGCGGGCCCATCAGGGTGCTGGTTTTCAGCGGATCGCCGATATGCGACTCGATCTGCTGATAGGCACCGACCAGCGTATTGCATACCTCATCGATGATCGACTCGTGCACGAATACCCGTCGCGTTGTGGTGCAGCGCTGACCGGCGGTGCCGACCGCGCCGAACACGATGGCCGGGATGGCGAGTTTCAGATCGGCGGTCTGATCGACGATGATCGCGTTGTTGCCGCCGAGTTCAAGCAGGGAGCGGCCCATGCGCTGGGCGACCCGCTCGCCGACCATGCGACCGACATGGGTCGATCCGGTGAACGAGATCAGTGGCACCCGACGATCGTCGACGAAACCCTGTGCCAACTCACTGCCGGCGTCATTGAACAGAAAGAAGATATCCGGAAAGCCATTCGCGCTCAGGATTTCGTTGCAGACCCGCATCGAGGCCACCGCAGACAGCGATGTTTTCGGCGACGGCTTCCATATCGTGATGTCGCCGCAGATCGCCGCCAGGAAACTGTTCCAGGCCCAGACCGCAACCGGAAAATTGAAGGCGCTGATCACGCCGACCAAGCCAAGCGGATGGTACTGGTCATACATGCGATGACCAGGGCGCTCCGAGTGCATCGTGTAGCCATACATCATCCGGCTCTGACCGACCGCGAAATCGGCGATATCGATCATCTCCTGCACTTCGCCATCGCCTTCGGCCTTGATCTTGCCCATTTCGAGCGAAACCAGGGAGCCCAGTGCGTCCTTGTGCTTGCGCAGTGCTTCGCCGCAGAGACGGATCGCCTCGCCGCGCCTGGGCGCTGGGGTGGTACGCCAGATCGCAAAGGCCGCTTGCGCGCGCTCGATGATGATTTCGTAGTCGGCCTGGCTCGATGCATGAACCTGGGCGATGGCCTCGCCGGTGGTCGGATTGACCGACTCCAGCACGCCGGCATCGCTGGTCTTCGACCATTCGCCCTGGCCAAGATAGGTGCCGGAATTCATGGCGCTCAGTCCGAGCGCGTTCAGGATGGTTTTGGACATGGGGACCTCGAAGATGCAGTTGGAATGGGGGAAGCGGGCGCAATGCGCCGTCGCGAGGCCGACCATTCTAGCTGATGCGCCCTTTGCCAGTGTGCCGCCACGCTGCCGGCCTGCGGGCAGGGTCCGGGCAATACCCGCCCGGTCTGGTCGCTCCATCCGGTCGGCTACGTTAGAATGCGCGGCCCGTCCTCGTAGCTCAGCTGGATAGAGCGTTCGCCTCCTAAGCGGAAGGTCGCCGGTTCGAATCCGGCCGAGGACGCCACTGATTTCCCTGCCCAGCCTGTGCCGGGCCATGCGCCCGCCAATGATCCGCAATCTCGCCGCCTACCATTTTGTTCCGATCGACGCGCCCGCTGAGCTCGTCCAGCGTGCGCGCGACTATTGCAGCGATGCAGGCATGCTCGGCACGGTGTTGATTGCACCCGAGGGCATCAATTGCTTTCTGGCCGCATCGGCCGACGCCATCACCGCGTTTGTGCAGTGGATACGCAGCGATCCGCGTTTCGCTTCGATGCCGGTCAAGCTCAGCGATAGCGAGGCCGCGCCGTTTCGCCGGCTGCGGGTAAAGCTCAAGCGCGAGATCATCACCTTCCGCCGCGATGGCATCGACCCTTCGACAGCGCGTGCACCGACGGTCAGCCCGCCGACCTTGGCACGTTGGTTGGCACAGGGCCATGACGACACCGGTCGTGCGCTGCAATTGCTCGATACCCGCAATGCCCAGGAAGTGGAGCACGGCACCTTTGAGGGAGCGTTGACGCTGCCGATCCAGTGCTTCACCGAGCTTCCCGACGCCCTGGAACCGCATCGTGCATCGCTGCAGGACAAGACCATCGTCAGTTTCTGCACGGGCGGCGTACGCTGCGAGAAATCGGCGTTGTGGATGCGTGATGCAGGCTACGGCGATGTGCTGCAACTCGACGGTGGAATTCTGGGTTACTTCGAACAGGTCGGCGGATTCGGCTACCGCGATCGTTGCTTCGTATTCGACGAGCGCATCGCCCTCGATCCGCAGCTACGGCCTTTGTCCCCGAGAGAATGACCAAGAGCGGAGCCAACCCCGTTGCTCGTGATCTTGATCTTGATCTTGATCTTGATCTTGTCCCCTGGCCACTCCCTTCGGTCGCGGCCGGGGATTGCATAGAGCGTGGCTTGCCGCGCTGCCCGTGATCTTGATCTTGATCTTGATCTTGTAGATCCTCCGTCACCCTGCAAGCGGTTTTTGGGTGCTTGCGGATCTGTTTTTGTCCCAAGGCGAGTTGGTCCTGAACATGGCATGGATGCTGTGCAGCAGCTTGCGCTGAACGGC